>LNET01000068.1 GCA_001464055.1 Burkholderiales bacterium Ga0077543 | reverse complement strand
CCGAGCACCGCAGGGCAGTCGGAGCGCCAGCGGAGACCGCCTCAGCTAAGCGCCACAGCCAGCCCCGGCCCGCCTTTGCAAGGGGACCATGCAGGCACGAAGCGCACCGCAAAACCAATGACCGCAACGAGCCGACAAGGTGCGGTCGGCAAGTGATTTTGCGGACATTGGCCCACGGCCCCTGGGGCGGCGACTTCGACCGCGTCGCTAAAAAAAGGGGCCCGCAGGCCCTGTTGTCGCTGATCGGCTTGACGGCCCCGGATTCAGGCGACCACCTGCCGCAATTCGCCGCTGGCGTAGCGCTGGGCCACCGCGCTGAGTGGCATCGGCTTGATCTTGCTGCCCTGGCCCTGGCAGCCGAATTCCAGATAGCGCTGCTTGCACACCTGGTAGGCGGCCTCGCGCGCCGGCTTCAGCCATTCACGGGCGTCGAACTTCTCGGGGTTCTCGGCCAGGAACTTGCGCACCGCCCCTGTCATGGCCAGGCGGATGTCGGTGTCGATGTTGATCTTGCGCACGCCGTGCTTGATGGCTTCCTGGATTTCTTCGACCGGCACGCCGTAGGTTTCCTTCATCTTGCCGCCGTACTGGTTGATGATGGCCAGCAGTTCGGGTGGCACGCTGGAGCTGCCGTGCATCACCAGGTGGGTGTTCGGAATGCGGCGGTGGATTTCCTTGACGCGGCCGATGGCGAGGATGTCGCCCGTGGGCTTGCGACTGAACTTGTAGGCGCCATGGCTGGTGCCGATGGCAATGGCCAGCGCGTCCAGCTGCGTGGCCTTCACGAACACGGCTGCTTCCTCGGGGTCGGTCAGCATCTGGCTGTGGTCGAGCTTGCCTTCGGCGCCGACACCGTCTTCCTCGCCGGCTTCGCCGGTTTCCAGATTGCCCAGGCAGCCCAGCTCACCCTCGACCGTGACGCCCACGGCATGGGCCATGTCCACCACCTTGCGCGTGACTTCGACGTTGTAGTCGAACGAAGCCGGGGTCTTGCCGTCCTCGCGCAGGGAACCGTCCATCATCACCGAGCCGAAACCCAGGGCGATGGCGCCTTCGCAGATCTTGGGGCTGGTGCCGTGGTCCTGGTGCATGACCAGGGGCACATGCGGGAAGGCCTCGACCGCGGCCTGGATCAGGTGCTTGATGAAGGGCTCGCCGGCGTACTTGCGGGCGCCGGCGCTGGCCTGCAGGATCACCGGTGCGTCGACCTCGGCCGCGGCCTGCATCACCGCCTGCACCTGTTCCAGGTTGTTGACGTTGAAGGCGGGAATGCCGTAGCCGTTTTCAGCGGCATGGTCGAGCAGTTGGCGCATCGAGACGAGTGGCATGGCGGGCTTTCTGGAGTCTGGGGCGAGGAAGAACGACCAGCGGGGCACGGCACTCGCGAGCGCTTCGTAACCGCTTCGAAACTGAAAGCATTCTAGCGGCGGGCCTTGCGCCGACGCTGCCTGGCACCCCGCCCGGCCCGGGGGCTCGAGGGCCCCGGACCGGGCGGATGAATGGGGGGGTTTTGCGTCCTTTTTCCCGCTTCAGCGGCCGGGCCTGCGGCCGACACTGGAAACCCGTTCCTGCCAGGAAACCCGTCATGGTCCAGCCCACCCGCGTCCGCCTCCTTGCCACCGTGACACCCTGGGTCACCGCGGCCGCGCTCGCGCACCCCCAGGACCTGCCGCAACACCTGATGCAACGCCTGGACATCAGCCGCCGCCGCGCCGGCGCGCTCATCCGCCAGCTGGCGGCGGCGCAATGGCTGCTGGTCGAGGGCACGCCGCGCAAGCCTTCGTACCGGCCCGGTGCCCTGCGCCAGGTGGTGCAGCACTATCCCCTGGCCGGACTGCAGGAAGACCTGCCCTGGCGGCGCGACTTCGCGCCCTGCTTCGACCTGCCGAAACCCGTCCGCCTACTGGCCCAGCATGCCTTCACCGAACTGCTGAACAACGCCATCGACCACAGCGGTGGCAGCCAGGTCACGGTGTCGCTGCGGCAGACGCCGCTGCACCTGCAGCTTCTGGTGTCCGACGACGGTTGCGGACTGTTCGAGCGCATCGCCCAGAGCTTCGCGATCGACGACCCGCAGCTTGCGATGTTCGAACTGAGCAAAGGCAAGCTGACCAGCCAGCCCGAACGCCACAGCGGCCACGGCCTGTTCTTCGCGTCACGCCTGGCCGACATCTTCGACGTGCACGCCAACCACGCGGCCTTCCAGCATCGCGCCTGGGGCGACGAAGCCTGGCGCAGCACGCGGCCGACGCCGCGCCGCGGAACATCCATCTACCTGGCCATCGCCCTGGACACCACGCGCACGCTCGACGAGGTGCTGCGCGCCCACAGCCGCGACGCCGCCGGCTACGGCTTCGAACGCACCCAGGTGCCGCTGAAACTGCTGGGCGGCAGCGAGATGCTGATGTCGCGCGCCGACGCCCGGCGCGTGGCCGCCAGGCTGAGCAGCTTCGGCCAGGCCGAGATCGACTTTTCGGGCGTGCCCGCGGTAGGCCATGGCTTCGCCGACGAGCTGTTCCGCGTGTTCCGCCGCAGTCATCCGCAGGTTCAGCTGCTGCCGACGAAGATGGCGCCAGCCGTGGGCGCCATGGTGGGCAGCATCGCCGCCTGAGCGACAGCGGGCATCGGTTTGGGGGCTTGGTCCCGCGCGGTTCAGCGCACCTGGCAGACCTTGAGCATGTTGGTGCCCCCGGGATAGCCCATCGGCTCGCCGCAGGTGATGGCGTAGGTGTCGCCGGGCATCAATACGCCGAGTTCGACCAGCAGCGACTCGGCCTTGGCCAGCGCCTCGTCGCGGTCGCCCATCTTCGGCATCAGAAGCGGGCTCACGTTGCGATACAGCGTCATTCGGCGTTCGCTCTGCACCTGCGAGGTCAGCCCGTAGATGGGCACCTTGATGTTGTGCCGGCTCATCCACAAGGCCGTGCTGCCCGACTCAGTAAGCGCCAGGATCGCCTTGCAGCCCAGGTGGTGCGCGGTGAACAGCGCGCCCATCGCGATGCTCTGATCGATGCGCGCGAAGCGCTTGCTCGTGAAGTCGGCGTCGAGCAGCACTTCCTCGGCGCGCTCGGCTTCCAGCGCGATCTGCGCCATCTGCTCGACGGTCTCGACCGGGTAGCGGCCGGCCGCGGTCTCGGCGCTCAGCATCACCGCGTCGGTGCCGTCGAGCACGGCGTTGGCCACGTCGCTGACTTCGGCGCGCGTGGGCACGGGCGCCAGGATCATGCTTTCCATCATCTGGGTGGCGGTGATGACGACCTTGTCGAGTTCACGCGCCATCCGGATCATGCGTTTCTGCAAGGCCGGCACCGCCGCGTTGCCGACCTCGATGGCCAGGTCGCCACGCGCCACCATGATGCCGTCGCTGGCCTTGAGAATGGCCTCCAGGTTCGGGATGGCCTCGCTGCGTTCGATCTTGGCGATCATTGCCGGGCGGTGGCGGACAGCCTCGCCGGCCACGTTGGCCAGGCTGCGCGCCATCTCCATGTCGGTGGCGTTCTTCGGAAAGCTCACCGCCAGGTACTCGCACTGGAAGGCCACCGCGGTCTTGATGTCTTCCATGTCCTTGGCCGTCAGGGCCGGCGCCGTCAGGCCGCCGCCAGCCTTGTTGATGCCCTTGTTGTTCGACAGCGCGCCGCCCAGCACCACCCGCGTGTGCACCTGTTCGCCGCGCACCGCCTCCACGGTCAGCTTGATCAGGCCGTCGTTGAGCAGCAGCGTGTCGCCCGGACGCACGTCGCGCGGCAGTTCCTTGTAGTCCAGGCCCACGCCCTGCAGGTCGCCCGGTTCGCTGCGCTGCGCGTCCAGGATGAAGGCGGCGCCGGCTTCCAGCATCACCTTGCCTTCGGCGAACTTGCCGACGCGGATCTTCGGACCCTGGAGGTCGGCCATCAGCGCCACCGGCTTGCCCACGCGGGCCGCCACTTCGCGCACCAAGGTGGCGCGGTCGATGTGATCCTGGGCGGTGCCGTGGCTGAAATTCAGCCGCACGACGTCCACGCCGGCCCGCAGCAGCTTTTCCAGCACGACGGGGTCGCTGGAAGCCGGACCGAGTGTGGCGACGATCTTGGTGGCACGGGTCATGAACAGGCTCCGGGGGAATAAGCGAATTGCGCACGGAGATTATGGGCGCGACCCCGGTCTTGCCCGTTAAGGTGAGGATGGCCCGCAGTGGCAGCGGCCCACACTGCGTACACAATCCGTCTTGGCCTGCGGCTGCAAACCCATGTTCGAACTCGGCAACCTCACGCTCACGGAAATCATCAGGCTGCAGAACCAACTGCAGCAGGAGCTCTCGCGCCGTTTCGAGCGGCCGCTGCTGATGGTCTTCTCCGACATCGTCGGCTCCACGCCCTATTTCGCACGCCATGGCGACGCGATGGGCCGCCAGATGCACCAGCGCCACTTCGACCTGCTGAACCAGGGTTTCGCGCCCAATGGCGGCCGCCTGGTGGACGCCGTGGGCGACGGCGCCTTCTGCGTCTTCCCCAACGCCGGCGCCGGGGTGCGCGGCGTGATTGCCTTCCACCAGGCCATGGCACGCGACAACGCCGTGCGCGCACGTGCGCACCAGTTGTCGGTGCGCATCGGCCTGCACTGGGGCATGGTGCTGACCGACGGCCAGGCCGTCACCGGCGACGCCGTGCACGTGGCGGCGCGGGTGGCGCGCGTGGCCGAGGCCGGCGCCACCTGCCTGACGCGACAGGTCTTCAAGGAACTCGACGCGACGCAGCGCCTCATCTGCCACGCCCTGGGCAAGCGTGAACTGAAGGGGCTGGCGCAGCCCGTGGAACTGCTGCAACTGGACTGGCGCGACCCGGCGGCCTTCCCGCGCCGCCTTCTGATCGAGGAAACCGGCGAGTGGATGGAACTGCCCCAGCAGGACATCGTCAGCTTCGGTCGCCTGCCGGAACACGAAGGCTCGCGCGCCAACGACATCGTGCTCGTGCACCCCGATCCCGAGCGCGCACGGCTCATCAGCCGCTGGCACTTCGAACTGCGCCGCGTGGCCGACGGCCTGCGCCTGCGTGCCCTGTCCGACAGCGAAACCTCGATCGATGGCCAGCGCATCCAGAAAGGCATCGACGCGCCGGTGCTCAGCGGTTCGCGCATCCGCGTGGCCGACACGCTCACCTTGCGCCTGGTCGGCCCGGCCATGGACGCGCCTGACGACGCTCACGGCGCCACGATGATCCGCAAGCCGGGGCAGTAAGGCCGCCGGGGCGGCAGATTCAGGCCGCCGCGCGCCGCGCCAGGATCTCGAAGGCCGGCAGGGTCTTGCCTTCCAGCACTTCCAGAAAGGCGCCTCCGCCGGTCGAGATGTAGCCGATGTCGTCCTCGATGCCGTACTTGGCAATCGCCGCCAGCGTGTCGCCGCCGCCGGCAATGCTGAAGGCCGGGCTGGCCGCCACCGCGCGCGCAACCGCTTCCGTGCCATGGCTGAAGGCGTCGAACTCGAACACGCCCACCGGACCGTTCCAGACGATGGTGCCGGCCGCCATCAGCTGCGCCGCGAGCAGGGCTGCGGTCTGCGGGCCCACGTCCAGGATCAGGTCGTCGGCTGCGACATCGGCCACGGCCTTGACCGTGGCCGGCGCGTCGGCCGCGAACTTCTTGGCGGTGACCACGTCGACCGGAATCGGCACCGCGGCGCCGCGCGCCTTCATCGCGTCGATGACGGCGCGGGCCTCGGCCACCAGGTCGGGCTCGGCCAGGCTGTGGCCGATGGGCAGGCCCATCGCGAGCAGGAAGGTGTTGGCGATGCCGCCGCCGACGATCAGGCCGTCGACCTTTTCCGACAAGGCCTTCAGGATGGTGAGCTTGGTGCTGACCTTGCTGCCTGCGACGATGGCCACCAGCGGCCGCTTCGGGTGGGCCAGGGCTTTCGTGATGGCGTCGATCTCGGCCGACAGCAGGGGCCCGGCGCAGGCCACCGGCGCGTACTGGGCGATACCGTAGGTGCTGGCCTCGGCGCGGTGGGCGGTGCCGAAGGCGTCGTGCACGAACACGTCGCACAGCTTGGCCATCTTGCGCGCCAGCGCATCGTCGTTCTTCTTCTCGCCCTTGTTCAGGCGGCAGTTCTCGAGCATCACCACCTGGCCGGGCGCCACGGACACGCCGTCGACCCAGTTCGACACCAGCGGCACCGGCGCACCCAGCAGCTCGGCCATCCGCACCGCCACCGGGGCCAGGCTGTCGGCAGGCTTGAATTCGCCTTCGGTGGGCCGGCCCAGGTGCGAGGTGACCATCACCGCCGCGCCCGCGTCCAGGGCCATGCGCACCGCCGGCACGCTGGCACGGATGCGGGTGTCTTCGGTGATCTGGCCGTGGTCGTCCTGCGGCACGTTGAGGTCGGCGCGGATGAAGACACGCTTGCCCGCCAGTTCGCCACGTTCGATCAGGTCTGCCAGTCGCTTCACGTTCATCGTCGCCTCCAGGATGGAATGAAAAAGGGAAAAACGGTGTGCGGGCCAACAGCGGGTCGGGGCTACCAGCCCAGGCCCAGCTTCAGCGGCAAGAGCACGGCCATGCCGGTGAGGATGGTGCCCAGGATGCCGCGGCGCCAGAAGAAATAGCCCAGCGCGGCGGCGGCGGCAAACAGGCGTGCGTCCTGCCAGGTGTCGATGAGTTGGCCGTCCGTCATCACGATCTCGGGGACGACCACCGCGGCCAGCGCTGCCAGCGGGGCAAAGCGCAGTCCCTGATGGACCCAGGCCGGGATGGGCAATTCCCGGTCGGACATGAAGAAGAAGGAGCGCGTCACCACCGTGATCACGGTCAGGCCGATGATGGCGAGAACGGCTTCCCAGGTGCCCATGGCGCTTCAGGCAGCGCGCCGGCGCGCGCCCTGGTCGATGAGCAGGGCCATGGCCACGGCCGCGGCAATGGCCACCACGATGTTCAGCTTCAAGGGCAGCGCGTAAGCCGCCACCGCAGCGCAGCCGGCCACGGCACCGGCCACGGCCGTGGCCCGGTCGGCCAGCAGCGAAGCCGCGATGCCCAGCAGCGCCAGCGTACCGGCGAAACCGATGCCCCAGTGCACGGGAATGCTGTCGGCCAGGAAGATGCCCAGCAGCGACGGCACCTGCCAGGCCAACCAGTTGGTGGCCACGCCGCCCCAAAAGTAAGGCGCCTGTTCGGGCGCGGGCTTGGGTTCGGGGAATCGGCGCATGAACATCACGTAGTTCAGGTCGGCCGTGAAGTAGCCCATGCGCAGTCGCTGCAGCCGGGTGTAGCCCATCAGGTACGGGCGCCACTGGGCGCTGAAGATGACGAAGCGCAGGTTCACGCACAAGGCCGTGGCCCACACCACCCAGATCGGCGCGCCGCTGGTCAACAAAGGCAGCACGGCCAGTTGTGCGCTGCCGGCAAAGACCAGCAAGGACATCATCACCGACAGCGGCACGCCCAGCCCGCTGTTGCCCATGGCCACGCCGGTGATCAGCCCCCAGGCGGCAATGCCCAGGGCAGTGCCCACCATCTCGCGCGCACCCCGGGCGAACTCAGGGTGGCGCCACAGCGGGCCGACAGCAGGAACAGGGGGGCAGGAAACAGACACTGCCCGATTGTCGCCGCCTGGCCGCAACCCAGCCGAAGCCCGGCTTCAGATCGGGTTCAGATCGGTTTCAGGCACGGTTCAGCGTTTGCTGATGTTGCCGCTGCCGGCGACCGAACGCGTCACCACCGGGTCGCCGCTGTAGACGATGTCGCCACTGCCGGCAATGCTGACCTTCAAGGTCTTGTCGGCGTGAACTTTCACGTCGCCGCTGCCGGCGATGCGCACCGAGACTTCATCGGCTTTCAGTTCGGCCAGGCCGACGTCGCCGCTGCCAGCGACGCTGATCGTCAGGCTGGAGACCTGGCCGCTGCCCCGGATGTCGCCGCTGCCGGCCACGCGCACGCCCAGTTCGTCGCCGACCAGCTTGTCCAGCCTTGCGCTGCCCGAGCCGGCCACGGACACGCTGAGCTTGGGCGTGTTGAAAGCGGCCACCTCGACGTCGCCCGAGCCGGCCACCGACAGAGCGGTCAGCCGGGGCATCACCACGGCCACGGTGACACGGCCATGGCGCCGCATCAGGTCGTAGGCGTTCTCGCCGCGCTTCCAGCGGATTTCCAGCCGGTCCTTCTCGACCACCGTCTCCAGCAGCGGCAACACGGCGTCGTCGGCGGTCACACGGACCGAGGCCTGTTCACCCTGGCTGACCTGGACGGTGGCGCCGTTGCGCACCGAAATTTCGCTGAACGCCGGAAGCTCGCGGTTCTCGGTGCCAGCCTGGCTGGCCTGGGGCAGGGCCGCCAGCCCGACCAGGACGGCAAACAGGGCGGTGGCAAAAGGTCGATGGCGGGTCATGCGGCACTCCAGGGGCAGGTGGGGAATGACGCGAATGTGCAGCAGCAAGCGTTCTGCGGCGAGTGCCGCGCGACGCAATGCAGGCCGGGCCGACGGAATGCGGCCGCCGCGACCTCAGGTGCCCGCTCAGGTACCCGACTTCGCGGCAGGCCTGGCGGCTGCCGACTTTTCGGGTTTATCGGACTTGTCGGAAGGGTTTGCAGGGTCGGCCTTGCCGACCTTGGCCGGCTTGTCGGCCGAAGCCTCGGATTCCTCCTCGGCTTTGGTGCTCACGGGCTCGACGGGCGCGGGCACGGCCTCGATCTTGTTTTCGCGCATGTAGTCTTCCATCTCGCGCCAGCCGGCAAACACCGCGGCGCGGTCGGCGCGTTTGTTCGTCTCGAAACACTGCTCGATGGAGCGTGCAGCATGGCGGCAGCCGGCGCCGATGGCCTTGCCGTCGGCCTCGCGCTTGGCAGCGACGGCCGTGGCCGACTCGATGCCGAGCTGGTCGCAAGCAGCCAGCCACAGGCAGGCCAGCAAGGCCAGAAGCAGGCGAGCATGGCGAAGATGAAGCGGGGCGTTCGGCACGGGTGGCCTCGAAACAAAGTGCGACGTCCGGGATATCGACCCGAGCCGGCCCCAGCTGAAGCCCCACCGGACACGGCAAACGCCGGAACTACCGGATTGAGCGCAGCTTGTTCAAGGCACTGCGCCAGGAAAACGCTGGCGCCAGTCGCGCACCGGCATGCGCCGGCCGCCGGGCAGCTGCAGTTCCAGCCATTCCAGCGCGCCGCTGCCGCAGGCCATCACCAGCCGGCCTTCGGCGCAGGGCAGCCAGCACCCGGGCGCAACGCCGGCGTCGTTGGCCACCACGCGGCCGCGCCACAGCTTCACGGTCTGCCCGGCCAGCACCGCCGTGGCGCCGGGAAAAGGATCGAAAGCCCGCAACCGCCGTTCGATCACCCGAGCGTCGGCCTGCCAGTCGATGGCGGCCTCGGCCTTGTCGATCTTGTGGGCGTAGCTCACGCCGGCATCGGGCTGTTTCTGCGGCCGCAGCTGTCCGGCTTGCGCCGCCTGCAGGCCTTGCAGCACCAGGCGCGCGCCGATGGCGGCCAGACGGTCATGCACGGTGGTGGTGGTGTCGTCGGGGCCGATGGCGCTGGCTTCGGTCAGCAGCATGGCTCCGGTGTCCAAGCCGGCGTCCATCTGCATCAGGGTGATGCCGGTCTGGGTGTCGCCGGCCTCGATCGCGCGCTGGATGGGGGCGGCGCCGCGCCAGCGCGGCAGCAGCGAACCGTGGATGTTCAGGCAACCCAGGCGCGGCAAGGCCAGCACCCAGGCCGGCAGGATCAGGCCGTAGGCCGCCACCACCATCACATCGGGCGCCGCGGCCTGCAGGGCAGCCTGCGCGGCCTGCGCATCGGCAGCAAATCGGCCGTCCAGCTTCAGGCCCTGCGGCTGCGCCAGGGCCAAACCACGTTCCAGCGCCAGCTGTTTCACGGCCGAGGGCTGCAGCTTCAGCCCGCGGCCTGCCGGCCGGTCTGGCTGGGTCAGCACCAGCGGCACCGTCCAGCCGGCGTCGACGATGGCCTGCAAGGCCACCCGTGCGAACTCCGGTGTGCCGGCATAGGCCACGCGCAGTGCCGTCATGGCCAGCGCTCAGCCACGCTGCTCGTCGCGGGTCTTCTTGATCATCTTGGTGCGGATGCGGTCGCGCTTGAGATTGCTGAGGTATTCGACGAACACCTTGCCCAGCAGGTGGTCCATCTCGTGCTGGACGCACACCGAGGTCAGGCCCTCGGCCTGCAATTCGAAAGGCTGGCCGTCACGGCCCAGGGCGCGCACCGTGACCCGGGCATGGCGCTCGACCTTGTCGTAGATGGTGGGGACCGACAGGCAGCCTTCCTCGCCCAGCGCCAGCTCGGCGCTGCGCTCGATGATCTCGGGGTTGATCAGTACCAAGGGCTGGTCATGCGCCTCCGAGGTGTCCATGACGATGACCCTTTCGTGCACGTCGACCTGCGTGGCGGCCAGGCCGACACCTTCATTGGCATACATGGTCTCGATCAGGTCGTCGACCAGTTGCCGGATACGTTCGTTCACGTCTGCCACGGGGCGGGCCACGGTGTGCAGGCGGGGGTCGGGATAGCGAAGGATGGGCAGTTGGGCCATGGATCAGCGTTGCGTTCTGGCGCCGGCAGAAGGCGCTGCCGTGACAGCATGCACAGGCCGGGGCCTGAGCGGGCGTTCACGGGGCCTGGGCCGGGCCTTTGCGGGCAGTTTTGGGGGCAGAATGGAGCGAGGTAGGTGAGGCGCATGCCGCGCTTTCCAAGTACGGCATGCCGAGACCCGATTTTGACATCGCCCCACCCCCTGCGCGAACACGGCGCCCACAGTGGCCACGGCCCGATGCGGAGACCAGACATCGACATGCTTCCCACCCCCCGAACCGCCCGCAGCGCGCCGGCCCGATTTCGCGGTCTGACGTGCGGCCTGAGTTGCAGCTTGCTGCTGGGCCTGGGTGCCACGGCCGCGCTGGCACAGCCCAACTTCCCCATCACGCCGGGCCAACGCGCCACCGCCCAGCAGGTCGCACAGGCCGGCGTGGCCCTGGCCGACCTGGCCCCGAACGCACCCGACTCGCACACCGTGCAGCGCGGTGACACGCTCTGGGGCATTTCCGGCCTGTTCCTGAAGCAGCCCTGGCGCTGGCCCGAACTCTGGGGCATGAACCTGGAGCAGATCCGCAATCCGCACCTGATCTTCCCGGGCCAGGTGCTGGTGCTCGACAAGTCGGACGGCCGTGCCCGGCTGCGCGTGGCCCAGCCCGGCGACGGTCAGCCCGGCGGCACCGTGAAGCTGTCGCCTCGGGTGCGCTCGGAATTGCTCGAGAACGGCGCCATCGCCTCGATTCCGCTCAACCTGATCGGCCCGTTCCTGACCGAGGCCGTCGTCTTCGACAGCAACGAACTGGCCACCGCTCCGCGCATCGTCGCCACCCAGGAAGGCCGCGTGATGGTCTCGCGCGGCGAAACCGCCTATGTGCGCGGCGACCTGGGCGGAGCACGCGACTTCCGCCTGTTCCGCGAACTCAAGCCGCTGCTCGACCCGGTCACTCGCGAAGTGCTCGGCTACGAAGGCCGCTACGTGGGGACGGCCGAATACACGCGCGCAGGGGTGGAAGGCAGCGGCGAAAAGGCCGCCGTCGTGCCGGCCACGTTCAACGTCACCAGCACCCGGCTGGAAGCCGTGGTCGGCGACCGCCTGTCGCCGGTGCCCCAGCAGGAACTGGCCGCCTACGTGCCGCGCCCGCCGGCCAAGCCGGTCGACGGCCGGATCATCGCCATCTACGGCGACGGTCTGCGTGCCGGGCAGAACCAGGTCGTTTCGATCAACCGCGGCCAGCGCGACGGCATCGAACGCGGCCACGTGATGGCGCTGTGGCGCGCCGGCAAGCCGGCGGTGGACACCACCCAGGGCGCCGTGCGCACCCCCATGCAACTGCCCGACGAACGGCATGGCCTGCTCTTCGTGTTCCGCGTGTTCGACCGCGTGTCCTATGCGCTGATCCTGAACGTGGCCGACCCCGTGGTGCCGGGCGACCGCTTCACCCAGCCCTGACCCCGGCGCGGGCAGCCCAGCGCGTGCTGAGCGACGCCGACTTCCGCGCCTGGTTCAGGCTGCTGCAGACGCCCGGGCTGGGCCGTGCCAGCGCGCGCGTGCTGCTGGCCGCCTGCGGCTCGCCTGCCGCGGTCTTCGACGCGCGCCCAGAAACCCTGCGCCAGATCGTCGGCGCCGACCTGAGCGCCGCGCTCGGTCAGGTGCCGCCCGAATTCGACCAGCGCCTGGCCGCCGCCCAGGCCTGGCGCAAGGCCGCGCCCAACCACCATGTGCTGGTGCTGGGCGACCCGCGTTTCCCGCCGCCGCTGCTGGCCACGGCAGACCCGCCGCTGCTGCTTTACGTGCAAGGCGACCCGGGCTGGCTGTCGAAGCCGGCAGTGGCCATCGTGGGCAGCCGCCGCGCCAGCGCGCAGGGCCTGGACACCGCGCGCGCTTTCGGCCGGGCGCTGGGCGAACAGGGATGGGTGGTGGTTTCGGGACTGGCCCAGGGCATCGACGGCGCCGCCCACGAAGGTGCGCTGCAGGCAGCCGGTGCGGGCACGGTGGCGGTGGTCGGTACCGGGCTGGACAGCGTCTACCCGCCGGCCCACCGCGAACTGGCCCGCCGCATTGCCGCGCAGGGTGCCCTGGTCAGCGAGTTCGCGCCGGGCATGCCGGCACTGCCCGAACACTTCCCGCTGCGCAACCGCATCATCGCCGGCCTGGCCCAGGGCACGCTGGTGGTGGAAGCCGCGCTGCGCTCGGGTTCGCTGATCACGGCGCGCATGGCGGTAGAAGCGGGACGCGAAGTATTTGCCGTGCCGGGCTCGATCCATTCACCCCAGGCCAAGGGTTGCCATGCCCTCATCAAGCAGGGGGCGAAGCTGGTCGAGTCGGCCAGCGACGTCACTGAAGAACTGCGCGGTCCGACCGGTCGGCAGCCCCCCTTGCCCGGGCTGGCCGGCACCGGGGAACCCGCCGACGAAGGCGACCCGTTGCTGGCCGCCCTGGGCTACGACGCCACCACCCTGGACGCCCTGCAAGCCCGCACCGGCTGGCCGACGGCCGAGCTCAATGCCAAGCTGCTGGAGCTGGAATTGCTGGGCGAGATCGCTCGACTGCCTGGCGGGCTTTTCCAACGCCGCAAGACAGGTTGAGCAGGCAGCCGCGTCGACCCGCTGGGGTATAGTGAATTCATGTTTGATGTCCTCGTCTACCTCTACGAGAACTACTGGCGCCCCGACGCCTGCCCCGAGCCCCTGCAGCTGCGGCGCAAGCTTTCGGCCGTGGGTTTCGAGACCGACGAGATCCAGGACGCCTTGCGCTGGCTCGACGGCCTGGCCAGTTCCGCCGAAGGTGTCACAGGCGCCCAGGGTCCGGCCAGCCTGCGCATCTACACCGACGGTGAGCGCGAGGTCCTGGGCGACGACTCCATCGGCTTCATCAGCTTCCTCGAATCGGCCGCGGTGCTGCCCCCGCCCATGCGCGAGATGGTGGTCGACCGGGCCATGGCCGTGGGCGGCGGCCCGATCGACCTGGACGACCTGAAGGTCATCGTGCTGATGGTGTTCTGGAGCCTGGGCGAAGAACCCGACGCCCTGATCCTCGACGAGCTCTTCGTCGACCCGGAAGACCGTCTGATTCATTGACCACCCCCGCAGCGGCTGCGCCGCTCCCCCTCAAAGGGGGCGATGCCAGCGGCTTGGCAGGTCCAGTGCCGCAGCGTCCGCTGGAATGTGATCGCGGCCTTCGGCCAGCGATCAGTTCAGCAGACGTGAGGCGTCGACGTCCAGCTTGGCCAGGGCGCTGCGCGTGGCGCGCACCGTCAGGGCCTCGTCCTGCGCCGGCAGCAGATGCCCGGCCTGCAGATAGGCCGCCAGCCGGTGCTGCTGGAACAGCACGCAGCGGCCCTGCGGCGTGACGAACAGGCTGAGCTGCTTGCGCATGCCGTGCCAGGCCAGTTGCACGGCTTCGCTGTGGCCGCCGCGGTCCAGCATGTACCAGCTGCCCACCTGCAGCTCCCGCGCCCAGGCCACCATCGCAGGCGTGGGCATGCTGCCGCCGTCCAGCACCACTTCCAGCTCGGAACTCTGGTGACCTGACAGGTCCAGCACCATCGACTCGTCGATGTCCACGTCCTGCGCCTCGGGCAACAGTTCTTCCAGCGTCTCCAGGCGTTCCATCAGTTCGCGCAGGCGGTCGTCGGGAATGACGGCCGCCTTGGCGGTGAAGGCGGCGGCCAGCGAGTTGTTCAGTTGCTGGATCTGTTCGTCCTGCCGCGCGGTGTCGATGCCGGCCGAGACCATGCCTTCGCGCAGACTCTTCAGCAGCAGCGGCAGCCGGCGGATGACCTCGGCGCGTTCCTCGCGCGTGACCTTGGCGCTGGCGCTCCAGATCAGGTCGGCGGCGGCGCGCTTCATGGTCTTGGTCTGGTCGCCCTGGCCACCGTAGCGCACGGCGGTGGTGGCCAGCACGTCGGCCCAGACATGGAACAGGAACTGGCGCACGCCTTCCTGCACTGGCACTTCGTTGAGCATGCGGCGCAACTCGATCGTGTACTGGATGGCCATGGTCTCGCGCTGCTCGACCTGCTGGGCCAGCGACACGCCCTTGCGCGTGGCCTCGTTCTCGTTCTTGAAGTAGTGCTCCAGGAACTTCTCGAACTCGGTCAGCACGGTCTGGAAGACGCGGCGGCCGGTGTCCGGGTAGGCCTCGACGACCTGGACCACGCGCTTGATCTCGCGCTCCAGCGCACCTGAAGAGGTTCCGGCCATGCTTTGCGCCATGCTGTCGAAACCCATCACGCAGGCGCCCATGCGGTCGATCAGGCGCCGTGCGGGGTGGTCGATGGTGGCGAAGAAGTCGGGTTCGGTCACCGCCACGCGCAACACCGGCATCTGCAGCCGCGCAAACCACACCCGTACGCTGGCCGGAATGCGTTCTTCGGTCAGCAGGCTCTGGAACAACAGTGCCACGATCTCGATGGTGGCGCGCTCTTCCGGGGTCGCGGCCGCCTTCTTCAGCACCTGCTTGCGCTGGTGCAGTTCGTCCAGCATCACCGGGGTGGTGACCAGGGGCTCGCCGAATTTGGACGTGGGCGCCAGGCGCTGGCGGATGCCTTGCTGTGCCGTTTCGATGGCGCGCGCCAACCCCGGCGACAGCGGCACCGTTGGCGGTGGCCCCCCGGCCTGTTGCAGGCGCATCGACCGGGTCGAGGCGCCGAACTGCGGCACATGGCGGCCGATCAGGCGGTTCAGCCGGCCCAGCACGGCCTCGGCATGGTCGCGGCTTCGCGCCAGCGGCGCGGCACGCGTCATCAGCCGGGTTTCATCGCTGACCCCGCCGCCAGCCTGCCCGGTCTGCAAGGGCGTGAAACCTTCCGGGCCGCCATAGCCACTGCCGGCACCGCCCGACTGACCGCTGACACCCCCATAACCGGAGGGCCCGAACAACTGGCTGTCGCTGATGCCCATGGCGGCGCCGCCGCGGTTCAGGCCGGCGCCGGCCTGCCAGCCCAGAGGCGCATTGGGGTGAGTGCGGGAGCGCCTGATGAAAGGCCGCAGGTCCACTTCAGGCAGCACGGCCTGCGCCACCAGCCAGTGGTTGGTCTCGTGGTAAGCCTCTTCGACGAGCAGCGCAAACTCCTCGTGCAGCACGGTCTGCAGTTCACGCCAGCTGTCCAGTGTCTGGCCTGATCCGCACCAGGCTTCGAACACGATGCGCGCCAGCACATGGGCGCGCAGCATGTCGTGCGGGTCGAGTTCGCTGCGGTTTTCCAGCCAGGCCACGCGCGAACGCAGATCCGAGAACTCCCAGCTGGCACGGTCCATGATGGCCAGGGCCAGCCGCGAGGTGACGATTTCGAGCTCGATCGTGTCGTCGGAGACCAGCGTGAGCGTGTCACGGGCCGAGCCGGCCTGCGGCCATTCAGCGGCCTTGGTCATGGACACACCGCTCACCAGCACCTGCCGCAAGCCGGTGACGATGCCGCGGTGCCAGGCCTGTGCGCCGCTGTTCAGACCCTGGAGCAGGTCGCGCCGGCGGTGGAAGGTGGCGTGTTCGCTGGGCTTGTCGAGCAGGCTGCGCGCACCATCCAGGGCCGCCTGTACAAGGTCGATGAGGCCCTTGACCAGTTCTTCAGTATAGAGCCTGCGTGCCTGGCTGGCGATGGTTTCGGGCGACGCGCTCAGGGCCATTTCAGAGGCGTTCAGGTGGAGTGTTCAGACCACTCTACACCACGGCCCCGGCGTTGGGATCGTTCGGGTCGATCTCCTTGCCCCCACTCTTGATCAGATCCTCGCGCTTCACGCCCAGCCACATGGCGATGCCGGCGGCGACGAAGATCGACGAATAGATCCCGAAAAGGATGCCGATGGTCAGGGCCACTGCGAAGTAGTGCAGCGTGGGGCCGCCGAAGATGAGCATCGACAGGACCATCATCTGTGTGCTGCCGTGGGTGATGACGGTGCGGCTGATGGTGCTGGTGATGGCGTTGTCGATGGTCTGCGCCGACGTCAGCTTCCGGTACTTGCGAAAGATCTCTCGAATACGGTCGAAGATGACCACCGATTCGTTCACCGAATAGCCCAGTACGGCCAGGATGGCCGCCAGCACCGCCAGCGAGAACTCCCACTGGAAGAACGCGAAGAAGCCCAGGATGATGATGACGTCGTGCAGGTTGGCCACGATGCCGGCAACCGCGAACTTCCACTCGAAGCGCATCGCCAGGTAGGCCATGATGCCCACGATGGTGACGGCCAGCGCGATGGCGCCGTCCCGCGCCAGTTCGGCACCCACCGACGGGCCCACGACTTCGGTGCGCTGCAGCTTCACCGGCTCGACCCCACCGGCCACGGCACAGGACGGCCGGCTCACGGCCTCGCCTTGCGGCGTGATGTATTCCTTGGTGCCCAGGGTGCCGGTCTCGGCCTTGCACAGCTCGGCGAACACACGCCCTGCCACCTCCGTCTGCTTGTCGCCTTCGCGAACGGGAAGACGGATCAGCACGTCGCGCGAGGTGCCGAACTTTTGCACCTGCACTTCACCGAAACCCATGGCCTCGACCGTGGCGCGGGTGCGATTGATGTCTGCGGTCTGTGCGTACTCGACCTCCATCACCGTGCCGCCAGTGAACTCGATGGAGAGATGCAGCCCGCGCGTGACGATGAAGAACACCGCCAATGCGAAAGTCACGAAGGAGATGAGGTTCATCACCTTCGCATAGCGCATGAAGGGGATGTCTTTGCTGATGCGGAAGAATTCCATGTTCTGCTCCCCTTCAGGCCTTGACGACGGGTTCGTTGCCTTCGTCGGCCGCACTTTGGCGTGGCGGCTTCGACCCCGGCTTCCAGATCTGCCCGATCGACACGCCCTTCAGGCGCTTCTGCCGCCCGTACCAGAGGTTGACGAGACCGCGCGAGAACACCACCGCCGAGAACATGCTGGTGAGGATGCCCAGGCAGTGCACCACGGCGAAACCGCGCACCGGCCCTGAGCCGAAGGCCAGCAAGGCCAGGCCGGCGATCAGCGTGGTGACGTTGCTGTCGAGGATGGTGCCCCAGGCGCGGTCGTAGCCTGCGTTGATGGCCACCTGCGGCGCCGCGCCGTTGCGCAGTTCCTCGCGCACACGTTCGTTGATGAGCACGTTGGCGTCGATGGCCATGCCCAGCGTCAGCGCGATGGCGGCCATGCCCGGCAGGGTCAGCGTGGCCTGCAGCATCGACAGCACCGCCACCAGCAACAGCAGGTTGAAGGCCAGCGCGACCGTGCTGAACACCCCGAACAGCATGTAGTAGGCGCACATGAACACGGCGATCGCGACGAAGCCGTACAGCACGCTGTTGAAGCCCTGGGCGATGTTCTCGGCGCCCAGGCTCGGGCCGATGGTGCGTTCCTCGATGATCTCCATCGGCGCAGCCAGGCTGCCGGCGCGCAGCAGCAGGGCCTGGTCGGCAGCTTCCTGGGTCGTCATGCGGCCGCTGATCTGGACCCGGCCACCGCCGATTTCGCTGCGGATCACGGGTGCGGTGACGACTTCGCCCTTGCCCTTCTCGAACAGCACGATGGCCATGCGCTTGCCGACGTTTTCACGCGTGACGTCGCGGAAGACGCGCGCGCCCTTGGCGTCGAGCACCAGGTTGACGGTGGGTTCCTGGGTCTGGCTGTCGAAACCCGGCTGGGCGTCGGTCAGGTTTTCGCCGGTCAGGATGACCTGGCGATACAGGATGATGGGCGCCTGGCCACGTTCGATGAAGCGTTCGCTGCCGAAGGGCACGGGGCTGCTGCCGCTCTCCGCGGCGCGCGCCTCGGCCGTTTCGTTGACCATGCGGATCTCGAGCGTGGCCGTGCGCCCGATGATGTCCTTGGCCTTGGCCGTGTCCTGCACGCCGGGCAACTGCACGACGACCCGGTCCAGACCCTGGCGCTGGATCACGGGTTCGCTGACGCCGAGTTCGTTGACGCGGTTCTGCAGCGTCGTGATGTTCTGGGACACCGCCTGTTCCTGCACCAGGCGCGCGGCCTCGGCCTTCAGGCTGCCGCGCAGGCGCTGGTCGCCGGCGTCGGTGGACTGCTCCCACTGCAGGTCGGGAAACTGCTCGGCAAGCACGCCCAGGGCCTGCTGGGCCACGGCAGCGTCGCGAAAACGCACGTCGACGTTGTTGCCGTCACGCGTGACGCCGCCATGGCGGATGTTTCGCTCGCGCAGGATTGTGCGCACGTCGCCGGCCAGACTCTCGGCGCGCTTGGTCAGCGCCGCCTTCATGTCGACCTGCATCAGGAAGTGCACGCCGCCGCGCAGGTCCAGGCCCAGGTACATGGGCAGCGCATGGATGCGACCCATCCATTCGGGGCTGCGCGACAGCAGGTTCAGCGCGACGATGTAGCTGGGGTCGCTGGGGTCGGGGTTCAGCGCCTTGCTGAGCGCGTCCTTGGCCTTGAGCTGGGTGTCGGTGTCGGCGAAGCGGGCCTTGACGCTGTTGCCTTCGAACTGCACGAAGTCGGCCTTCAGCTGGGCGTCGTCCAGCACCTTCTGCACGCGTGGGGCGAAGCTGGAATCGAGCTTGAGCGTGGCCTTGCCGCTGGAAACCTGAACCGCGGGGGCCTCGCCGTAGAAGTTGGGGACGGTGTACAGCAGGCCGATCAGCAGGGCGATGGCCAGGATCGCGTACTTCCACAGCGGGTAGCGGTTCATGCAGTTTCCTCGGGGCGCAGGGCTCGGGGCTCAGGGATTACTTGAAAGTTCCCTTGGGCAGCACCTGAATGACGGCGGCGCGCTGCACCTGCAGTTCGACGTTGTTCGACACTTCGATGTGGACGAAGGTTTCGCCCAGCTTGGCCACCCGGCCGACGACGCCGCCGCCGATGACGACTTCGTCACCCTTGGCCAGGGCGTCGATCATCGCCTTGTGCTCCTTCTGCTTCTTCATCTGCGGGCGGATCATGATGAAGTACAGCACCACGAACATCAGCACCAGCGGCAGCAGGCTGATCAGGGTGGACTCGGTGCTGCTGGCGGTGGCGGTCTGGGCGTAGGCTGACGAAATGAACACGGCGTTCGGTCCTGTTGGCAAGGTTTCGGGCCGGCAAAGGTGCGCCAGCACACGGGGTGGTCTCGGAAGTGGGGCTGAAGCAATGTTCGGCAAGCCCACGCGTTCGGGGCGCGGGTAAAACCCGAGCCAACCGCGCATTTTAGGCCCTGGCCACCGCCCGCGGGCTGCCGGGCCGCAGCCGTCTGCGGCCGGGGCTTCGCGCCATGCGCCCTGGCGCCCTGCTTGGCAGGTGGCAGCAGACGCTGGCAGAGCCCTTGCCTACAGCAGGTTTTTCGCGCGGAGCTCAGCCGTCAAGCCGGGCTGCCTTGAATTGCACACCACGGGCTGCAGGAGACGAACACCCAGGTCGTCAGACCAGCACTTCCGTGCACACCGGATGCCCCAGGAACCGCTGCGGGCTGGCACTGGCGCCATACGCCCCCGACTGGAAGACCACGGCGAAATCACCTTCCTGCGCCACCGGCAGCTCCATGCGGTCGGCCAGCAGGTCCAAAGGCGTGCACAGCGGGCCGACGACGCTGGCGCTTTCGAGTTCGACGCCCAGTGCGCGGCCTGCAAGACCCGGGCTCAGCGTCACAGGGTAGTTCTTGCGCACGACCTGTCCGAAGTTGCCCGAAGCCGAGAGGTGGTGGTGCAGCCCGCCGTCGGTGACCAGGTAGACCTGCCCGCGCGAGACCTTGCGGTCGGTGATGCGGGCGACATACACGC
The DNA here is from genome assembly GCA_001464055.1 of Burkholderiales bacterium Ga0077543. Taxonomy (GTDB): domain Bacteria; phylum Pseudomonadota; class Gammaproteobacteria; order Burkholderiales; family Burkholderiaceae_C; genus Rubrivivax. The sequence continues at coordinate 25,463 of LNET01000068.1, read as the reverse complement.
CCGCCTCGCCCACCAGGTAGCGGCCCAGTTCGATGACGATGTGCGCCTGCGGCAGCTCCCGTGTCGCACGCTCGCAGATGGCCTGCAGGTTGGCGCCGATCGGTGCCAGGTCCAGCGCCTGTTCGCCAGGGAAATAGGGAATGCCGAAACCGCCACCCAGGTTCAGGAACTGCACCGGGCTCGGCGCATGCTCGGCCAGGCGCAAGGCCAGTTCGTAGCTCTTGGCCTGGGCTTCGCAAATCGATTCGGCCTTCAGGTTCTGCGAGCCGGCATAAAGGTGGAAGCCCTCGAATGCCAGGCCCTCGCGCGCGGCGAAGGCCAGCAATTCGGGAACCAGCTCGACATCCACCCCGAACTGCTTGGGCCCGCCGCCCATCTTCATGCCCGAGCCCTTGAGCTCGAAGTCGGGATTGACGCGCACGGCCACCCGCGCCGGCAGGCCCAGCGCCTGGCTCGCGCGGGCCAGCACGGGCAGTTCGCGCATGGATTCCACGTTCACCAGCACACCGGCGGCCACCGCCTGCACCAGTTCGGGGTCACGCTTGCCGGGGCCGGCGAAGCTGATCTCGGCGGGGTCGGCGCCGGCGTCCAGCGCCACCGCCAGTTCGCCGGCCGAGGCCACGTCGATGCCGTCCACCAGCCCGGCCATGAAGCCCACCACTGCGGGCATCGGGTTGGCTTTCATCGCATAGTGCAGCTTCACCGCGGCGGGCAAGGCCGCGCGCAGCTGGGCGACCCGCGCCTGCAGCAGCTGGCGGCTGTAGGCATAGAAGGGCGTGCTGCCGACGCGTGCCGCCAGCAGGCGCAGCGGCATGCCGGCCACCTGCAGTTCGCCGCGATCGACGAGAAACTGGTCCATCGTGGCATGGACGGGCTTCGAAGATGTGTTCATTCAGGTGTTCCGTTCCACCCACTGGGTGGCGAGCAGCTTGCGGTCGATCTTGCCATTGGGGTTGCGTGGCAGCGGGCCCGCTGCCGGCGCCACGCCGGCCGGCACCATGTAAGCAGGCATGCGCTGGCGGCAGTCGGCCAGCAGCGCTGCGGTGTCGAGCTGCGCACTGCCGTCGGGCGCGGTGGCAATCACCTGGATGGCCTGGCCCAGCGCGGCGTGGTCCACGCCGAAGGCCACGCATTCGCCCACACGCTGGGTGGCGTACAGCACTTCCTCGACCTCGGTCGGGCTGACGCGGTAGCCCGAGGTCTTGATCATTTCGTCACGCCGGCCGATGAAGTACAGGAAGCCCTCGGCGTCGCGCCGCACGGTGTCCCCCGAGAACACCGCAAATTCCGGCAGCTGCAGCGCCGCTTCGCGGCCGGCCAGGGCCGGGGGCAGCGGCTTGTAGCGTTCGGCGGTCTTTTCGGCGTCGCCCCAGTAGCCCAGGCCGACCAGGGCGCCGCGGTGGACCAGTTCGCCGGGCTCGTCGGGGCCGCATTCGCTGCCGTCTTCACGCAACACCAGGATCTCGGCGTTGGGGATCGCGCGGCCGATGGAATCTGGCCGGCGGTCGACTTCCTCGGGCGGCAGGTAGGTGCTGCGAAAAGCCTCGGTCAGGCCGTACATCAGGAAGGGGCTGGCCTGCGGCACACGCTGGCGCAAGGCCTGCAGTGTTTCGCGCGGCATGCGCCCGCCGGTGTTGGCGAAGTAACGCAGGTGCTGGCCGATGGCCTCGGGCCAGGCCAGCTGCGACAGCTGGATGTACAGCGGTGGCACCGCCGTCAGGCCGGTGACCCGTTCCCGTTCCATCACCTTGAGCACGTCGCGCGGCAGCAGGTAGTTCAGCAGCACCACCCGCGCGCCGCTGTGGAAAGCCGTGGTCAGCTGGCTGAAGCCGGCGTCGAAGGACAGCGGCAGCGCCGCCAGCAGGGTGTCGTCCGGGTGGTTTCCAAGGTAGCTGGCCACGCTCTTCGCACCGGTAACCATGTTGCGGTGGCTCAGCACCACACCCTTGGGTCGGCCGGTGCTGCCGCTGGTGTAGAGGATGGCCACGATGTCGGTGTCAATGACCCTGTGGCCCGGGGTCGCAGGCGCTGCGCACCAGTCGGCCCAGCTGTGCAGCGCCACCCCGGCGGGCCAGCCCGGCGGGCGGGCCGAAAGCTCAGTGGTGACGACATGGGTCAAGGCCGGGCATTCGGCCAGCACAGGAGCCAGCAAGGCCAGGCGTTCGGGCGATGTCACCAGCACGCACACGCCGCAGTCACGGGCGATGAAACCCACCTGCTCGGGCTTGAGCAGCGGGTTCATCGGAACGAAAACGCCGCCTGCAGCCGGAGCCCCGAAACTGGCCACCACCGTTTCCACGCGCTTTTCCAGATAGATGCCCACCCGCCCGGCGCGCGGCAACTGTTGCTGCATCAAGCCGGCGGCAAAGGCCGTCACCGCCGCGTCAAGCTGGGCGTAGTTCAGGGTTTGCGAGCCATGAGTCAGCGCCGGGGCCGCCGGCCAGCGCGCGGCGGCCACGCGCAGAAGCTCGTGCAGGAATGTCGATTCGGCCATGGATGGGGGCGCCGGGGCGCGAGGCTGCGGCGCAAGGCCGCGTGGGGGGCAATGGCGCGCCAAAGCGCGACGCTGCCAAAAAAAAGTATGTCACAGGGTCGCTGCAAGACCACGCGCTGCGGCGCTCGAGCCCCCGCGCCTGCGCAGTCCGGCACGGAACCGGGCAGCGGCACGCGCGGGACCGCCGCCTAGAATTTGGCGTTTTCCCGACCCCCCACGCCACCAAGGCCATGGAGCCCACATGACTGTGCGAGACGACGTCCTACGCCTGCTTGACGAAGTACTGAGCCTGGGCGGACGCGCGGCCACGTTCACCGACGACACCCCGCTGCTGGGCGCGATTCCCGAACTCGACTCGATGGCCGTAGTGACCCTGATCACCTCGCTGGAGGAACAACTGGGCCTGATCGTCGACGACGACGACATCGACGGCGACACCTTCGCCAGCGTGGGCTCGCTGGTCGCCTTCGTGCAGGCCAAGCTCGGCGACTGAGCACCGCGCCAACGTGGCCGCCGAAGCCTTCTTCTTGCCCGCGGCCCATGGGCAACGTCTGTGCATCCACCACGCTGCTGCAGGCGGGCGGGCGCGCGGCGCCGTCCTGTACCTGCACCCCTGGGCCGAGGAGATGAACAAGGCGCGGCGCATGGCCGCGTTGCAGGCGCGTGCGCTGGCCGAAGCCGGCCACGCGGTGCTGCAGGTCGACCTGCACGGCTGCGGCGACAGCAGCGACACCTGGGCCGAAGCCAGCTGGACCGGCTGGGTCGACGATGCCGTGCTGGCTGCGCAATGGCTCGTGGCCCGCTATCCGGCCGCCGCCCAGGGCCAGCTTTGGCTGTGGGGCTTGCGCGCCGGTGCCCTGGTGGCGGTGCAGGCCGCTGCCAGGCTCGCGCCGCGCTGCCATTTTCTGTTCTGGCAACCCGCATCCAGCGGCCGGGTGCTGCTGCAGCAGTTCCTGCGGCTGAAAGGTGCCGCCGAACTGCAAGGCGACGCCAAGGGCGTGATCGACGCCGCGCGGCGTGGCCTGGCCGCCGGCCAGGTGCAGCACATCGCCGGCTACCCCCTGTCGCCAGCACTGGCGCAAGGCCTGGAACAGGCAGCGCTGACCCCACCCCCGGAACAGCCGGGACACGCGCCCGGCCGGGTGGTGTGGCTGGAGCTCTCGACCCGGCTTGAGGCGACACTGCTGCCCGCTTCCACGCCGCGTGTCGATGAGTGGCGGGCGGCGGGCCATGCCGTGCAGACCCAGGTCGTTGCCGGCCCGGCGTTCTGGCAGACGGTGGAGATCGAAGACGCGCCAGCCCTGATCAGCGCCAGCCTGGCGGCGTTGAGCGACCAGACCGAAGCGCAGCCGCGCGCCATGGCCGAGCCGCTGTCATGACCGCCGGGGCCGACGCCGTCCCCGCGCGCGCAGACGGCGTCGTCGAAGAGGCGCTGTCGTTCGACTGCGCCGGACAGGCGCTGCTGGGCATCGTCGCCCGCCCGGCGGCAGGGCTGGCCGATACGGGCGTGGTCGTCGTCGTCGGAGGCCCGCAGTACCGCGCCGGCGCCCACCGCCAGTTCACCCTGCTCGCCCGCTGCCTGGCCCGCGCGGGATACGCCGTGCTGCGCTTCGACGTGCGTGGCATGGGCGACAGCGCCGGCGCGCCTCGCAGCTTCGAAGCCCTGGACGCCGATGTCCAGGCTGCCAGCGCCGCCTTGCTGCAGGCCGTTCCCGGCGTTCGCAGGGTCGTGCTGTGGGGGTTGTGCGACGGCGCCTCGGCAGCGCTGCTGTCGTTGCAGCCGGGCCCCGCCGGCCTGGCCCGCCCGCCTGTGGCCGGCCTGTGCCTGCTGAACCCCTGGGTGCGGTCGGCCACCAGCCTGGCCCAGGTGCAGGTCAAGCACTATTACCGGCAGCGTTTGATGGAACCGGCCTTCTGGCGCAAGCTGCTCAGCGGCGGCGTCGCGGGCAAAGCGCTGAAAGACCTGCTGGACAACCTGCGCCAGGCACGTGCAGGCCGCCAGGCTGACGCCGAGGCCGCGGCCTCGGCAGGCGCGACCGACCTGCCCTTCCAGCAGCGCATGGCCAGGGCCTGGTCGGCCTTTGGCGGCCCGGTGCTGCTGCTGCTGAGCGAGCGCGACGCCACCGCGCAGGAATTCGGCGAGTTCTGTGCCTCTGACCCCGGCTGGCAGCAGGCCTTGCGGCAGCGCCCGCCCGAACGCGTGACCCTGGCCGGCGCCGACCACACCTGCAGCCACCCGGACGCCCAGCGCGCCGCCGAGATCGCCACCACCGACTGGCTGGCGCGGCATTTCCCGACCCCGCCACGGGTAGCGGCTGCATGAACCGCGAGCCCATTCCCCGCCTGCCGGTGTTCGGCTGGCAGTCGTTCGACGGCGCCCGCGCTTCGAGCACACCTTGCCTGTTGAGCCTGCCCGGCCTGCACTACAGCACCAGCGGCCGAGCTGCCATCCTGCTGGCGCTTGAAACCCTGGGCGTGGGGCCCGGCGACACCGTGCTGCTGCCCAGCTACCACTGCCCGACGATGGTGGCCCCGGCCGCCAACCTGGGCGCCAGGGTCGCCTTCTACCCTCTGGACGAACACGGCACGCCGCAGCTGCACTGGCTGCAGCAGCAAGACTTGACAGGCGTGCGGGTGTTGCTGGCGGCGCACTTTTTCGGTCTACCACAGCCCATGGCCCGGATTCGCGCCTGGTGCAACGAACGCCGCATCGCGCTGATCGAGGACTGCGCCCACGCCCTCTTCGGCCGCAGTGGCGACCGTCCCATCGGCACCTGGGGCGATGTGGCGATCGCCAGCCTGACCAAGTTCCTGCCCGTGCCCGAAGGGGGCTGCCTCGTCGTCAACCGCGGCCTGGCGTTGCCGGCACGGGTGCCTGCGCTGGCGGCCTGCGGCCTGGGGCCGCAGTTGCGTGCTGCGATGGACATCATCGAGGTCGGCGCCGTACAGGGGCGGCTGACCGGATTCAACGGCCTCATCTCAGGCAGCCTGGGCCTGCTGCGCTACCTGCGCAGCGGGGGCAGCCGCTTCGTCGACACGCTGGGCGGCACTGCCGAAATACCAGCGCCGGCAGCACCGCTGTCGAGCGCCGAACGGGCCATCGACAGCGCCCTGGCGCACCGGCGGCTCAGCGCCGCCAGCCGCTGGCTGGGGCGGGTGATGCCGCGTGAACGCATCGTCGCGCGCCGCCGACAGCACTACGAGCGGCTGGCGCGCGGTTTGTCCGGCCACACCGGCCTGCGGCCCTTGCGGCCGCATCTGCCTGCCGACTGTGCGCCTTATGTCTTCCCGCTGTGGGTCGACCAGCCCGACCCGGGCTACGTGGATCTGCGCCGCCGCATGCCGGTGTTTCGCTGGGACCGGATGTGGCCCGAGGTGCCCAGCCTGCCGGGCGACCATGGCCGGCGCTGGTCGCACCATGTGCTGCAGCTGGCCTGCCACCAGGACATGAGCGACGCCGACATCGACAACTTCGTCGCCGCCCTGGTCGACCTGTACAACCTCTAGCGGCGCCTACCATCGGCGCCACCGCCTTCCCCCTTTCCTTGCGCAGACATCGACACCCATGACCTGGCAGTTCGCCCCCGCCGCCCGCTTTGCAGAGCATGCCCACGCCTGGGATGCCCTGCAGCGCAGCAGCACCGACACGCCTTTCCTTCAGTCGGCCTTCATCGGCCCGTTGCTGCAGGTCTTTGGCAGCGGCCGCGAACTGCTGGCAGTTCACATCACGGATGGCCGGCCGGACGCCGCGGCGCTGCTGCAGCCTGCAGGCCGCGGCATGTGGCAGACCTTCCAGCCTTCGCAGCTGCCGCTGGGGCCATGGCTGTGCCACGCCGAAGACGACCTTGCAGCACGCAGCAGCACCCTGATGCAGGCCCTGCCGGGCCTGACGCTGGGCCTGGGGCTGACCCAGCTGGACCCGCGGCTGCTGCAGCGCCCCGCCGACAGCGGCGCGCTGCGCACGCTGGACTACATCGACACGTCTTGGGTGGACATCGCCGGGAGCTGGGCCGATTACTGGGAAGGGCGAGGCAAGAACCTGCGCCAGAACACGCGCAAGGCCCACAACAAGCTGGCTGCCGAAGGCCGCCCGGCGCGCCTGGACACGGTCACCGATGCTGCGCACGTGCCTGCCGCCATCGCGCAATACGGCGCGCTGGAAACTGCCGGCTGGAAAGCCGAAGGCGGCACCGCCATCCACCCCGACAACGACCAGGGCCGGTTCTACACGCAGATGCTGCAGAACTTCTGCGCCGCCGGCCAGGGCCGTGTGGTGCGCTACTGGTTTGGCGAACAGGTGGTGGCGATGGACCTGTGCATCGACAACGGCCCGCTCGTCGTCATCCTGAAGACCGCCTACGACGAGGCCCACAAGAACCTGTCGCCCAGCACCCTGATGCGCCACGACGAGTTCAAGGCCTGGTGGGACGAGGGGCGCTACCGCCGCATCGAGTTCTACGGCAAGACGCTGGAATGGCATACGCGCTGGACGGTGCAGGAGCGGCGGCTGTTTCACGCCACGGCGTACCGGTGGCCGCTGGTGCGCAGCTTGCATGACAGGTTGCGCGGGTTGCGTGCAGGGTCCTCGCGCGCTGCTGGAGCAGCCGTCGCGACACCCGTGTCGGCTTCTGCTTCCGGGACTGCCTGACTTTGCGCGCCCATGCAGACCCCGTGCGATGAAACTCTCGACCCGCAGCGCGCTGGCCTGGTCGTTCGCCGAGCGACACGCCAGCTTCGTCGTGACGCTGGCAAGCACCTTGGTGCTGGCGCGGCTGCTGACACCCGCCCAGGTGGGGGTGTATTCGCTGTGCGCTGCCTTGCTGGCCGTGGCGGCGATCGTGCGCGACTTCGGGGTCAGCGAGTACCTGATCCAGGCGCAGGAGCTGGGCCGCGAGCGATTGCAGGCAGCCTTCGGCGTCGCCCTGGCAGCCGCGTGGCTGCTGGCCGGGCTGATCTGGCTGTCCCGGCACGCCGTGGCCGCCTGGTTCGGCGAGCCCATGGTGGCGCAGGTGCTCAGCGTGATGGTCATGCACTTCCTGTTGCTGCCGCTGTCGTCGCCTGCATTCGCCTTGCTGAACAGGGACATGGCCTTCCGCCGTATCTTCTGGCTGCAGACGGCCAACAACAGCGTGGGCGCAACCGTTGCGGTCGTGCTGGCGATGCGTGGTCATGGCACGCTGGCGCTGGCCTGGGGGCCCCTGGCAGGGGTGCTGACACAGACGCTGCTCATCGCCTGGCTTGCACCGCGCAGCAGCTTCGTGCTGCCATCGCCGCAGGCCGCACTGCGGCACGGTCGGGAAGTGCTGAGCTACGGGCTGGCCTACATGGGGTCACGCCTGATCGAAACCTTGGCCAAGAACGTGCACGAACCCGTGATCGCCAAAAGTTTCAACTTCGAAGCCGTCGGGCTTTTCAGTCGCGCCTATGGACTGGTGGAAATGTTCCACAGCCACGTGGCCGATGCGGTGGTGCGTGTCAGCACACCGATGTTCGCCGAAGCCCATCGCGCCGGCCAGCCGGTCGGGCTGGCCTTGGCCCGGGCCACGGCGCTGTACACCAGCATCAGCTGGCCGTTCTTCGGTTTCGTGGCCTTGTGCGCGCCCGAGATCATCTCGCTGCTGTTCGGCCATCAATGGCTGGCGGCGGCACCGTTGGCCAGCACGCTGGCGCTGGCAGCACTGCCAGCCGCGCTGTACGAACTGGTCCCGCAGCTGCTTTCGGCCACCGGCCACGTACGACGCCGGCTGCGATTGGCGGCCTGGGTGGCGCCGGTTCACATCGTCGGCGTGATACTCGCTGCCCAGCACAGCCTGCAGGCGGTGGCCGCGGTGGGCTTGTTGAGCAGCACGGTGATGCTGCTGCTTTGCAGGGCCCAGCTTCAGGCTGCGCTGGGGCTGGGCTGGAAAGCGCTGGTGCTGCCCAGCCTGGGCAGTGCAGTGCTGGCACTTTTTTCCGTTTCGGCAGTCGCAGCCACAGTGATCATGCTGCGCGATGCTGAAATGTCGGTTCCAGGCAGGCTCTTGCTTGCGGCGGCGACGGGCTTCCTGGCCTGGTTGCTGGCCGGCTGGGTACTGCGGCACCCGATCATCGGCGAGCTCGGTTCGGCCATCCGAACCCTGCGATTGAAGACTTTCGGATCCACTGGTAATGGAGCAAGTTGACATGCAATCCCGGCCTGCCGTTCTTCCCTTTCACGCGCGACTGGTCTGCGTCCTGGTGCTGGCCTGTTGCGCAAGCACCGCCACGGCCCAGCTGCAGGACATTCGCGGGCGCGCTTACACCCAAGGCGAGCTTGCCCTGTTGCCCGAATGGTGCATCGACAGCCAGGATGGACCCTATGGCTCGCCAGAAGGTGCCGACTGGATGAACAAGTCGCCACGCGCCAGGACCTGGGTCAGCCTCATGGGGCAGGACTTCTGGCACATGCACCACTACTGCCGCGGCCTGCGTGACACGCTGCGCCTGCAGCGCGCCGGTCTGTCCGTGCTGGATCGCAACTTCCTGATGCAAAGAGCCATCAACGAGTTCTTCTACATCATCAACAACTGCGCGCCGACGATGCCCCTGATGCCCGAGGTCTACGTCAAGCTGGGCGAGGTCTATCTGCTGCAGAAGAACCTGGGTGCGGCGCAGGCCGCCTTCGAGCAGTCGCGCAGGCTCAAGCCGGACTACTGGCCGGCCTATGACCGCTGGGTCGAGGTGCTGATCGACCTGAAGCAATGGGAACCGGCCAGGCGCCTGACTCAGGAAGGCCTGGCCTTGATGCCCGGCGAACCCAATCTTTCTTCGCTGCTGCGGCGAATCGAGACGGCAACCGGGCGCATGAGCACCCCCTTGGCGACACCGGCGGCAGACCGGGCCGCGACCACCGACAAGGCCCAGGCCGCGAGCCTGCGCTAGGGCGCTGCAGGAACGTGCGCATCTCAGTCGTCGTGCCAGTGCACGCAGGGGGGGTGCATCTGCGCCAGACTCTGCAGGCGGTGGCAGCGCAGACACATGGCGTGCACGAACTGATCGTGGTCGACGACGGCTCGCCCGATGACTCGGCCGGCGTGGCGAGGTCTGCGGCGTCGACTTCCGGGCTGCCCTTGCGGCTGATCACCCAAAGCCGCCAGGGCGTGGCCGCCGCGCGCAACGCAGGCTGGGGCGCGGCCGAAGGCGACGCGGTGTGCTTCCTGGACCAGGACGACATCTGGCACCCACAGCACCTGGCCCGCCAAGCGCAGGTGCTTGCCGAACGACCCGACATCGACGTGGTCGTCAGCCCCTATCTGCACTGGTTTGCCCCGCCGGCCGGACATCGCGATCCCCGGCAGTTGTGGCCGCCGGAGGTGGCCGCCAGCCTTGACGAAGGCCACACAGGCTTCGTCTATCACCAGTTTCTGCGCGACTGCTGGGCACTGACCAGCGCGACGACCTTGCGCCGCGGCCTGCTGCAGGCCAGCGGTGGCTTCGATGCCAGCCTGCCCTTCTCCGAAGACTGGGACCTCTGGCTGCGGCTGTCCCACCGACATCGCTTCGCGTTGCTGAACTGGCCACCGGTCCTGTACCGGCAGCATGCGGTGCAGGGCTCGCGCCAGGTCCGCGAAACCGACTTTCGCTGCCAGCTCCTGCTGGCGCAGGCCGCCCAGCATGGCCTGACCAGCGCCGACGGTCGCGGTCTGTCGGCCAACGAGTTCGCGCGCCTGATCGCCAAGTATCAGCAAGCCTTTGCTGTCCACCACCTGCAGTATGGCAACCGGGCACTGGGCGTGCGTACGCTATGGCAGGCCTGGGCGCGCTGGCCGACGTCGCCGCGCGCACTGGCACTGGCGCTGGCCGCCAGCCTGGGGTGGCGCCCGAGCCCGACCGACTTGAGCGCGACGGCTCACTCGGGGCCCGCCGTGCAGTGACGGCCCTGGCCGAGAATCCATCATGTCTTCGAAGACTTCACCGCCAGCGGCTCGGCGGCCATCCCACCTGCCAGCAGCATTCCTGCAGTCGCTGCCGTTGCCCCTGCGTCAGGCGGGCTTCGGCCTGCTCGAGCAATTGGCCAGGCTGCGCAGCAACACAGGGCCGGCATTGCACTTGCCAACCGCCCGCGGGAGGACCGAAGAACGCACGCTGTGGGTGTTCGTGTCGACCATCGGCGAACTCAATGCCATCGAGCCCTTCCTGAACCGACTGCTGGAGGCGCTGGGGCATCCTGCGATGCTGCTGATCAGCGACCGCGGGCTCTACGCCCCGGCCTTCCAGGCGAAGTATCCGCAGGCCTTGCTGGCCACGCTGGGCGGCACCCAGGCCGAGGCATCGGCCCTGGTCGCATGCCGGCCGCCCCTGCTGATGCTGGTTGCGGAGATTCCGGCACGGCTGCACGACGCCCCCTGCCGCTTGAGCTTCGCCATGGTGCAGGCAGCACGCCGGGCGGATGCCCCGGTGATCCTGGTCAACGGCTGGCTCTACGGCTATGCGCCACCCAGCCGGATGGACCGCATCGAGCATGCGCTGTTCGCCAGAGATTACTTGCAGACCTTCGACATGATGCTGGTGCAGACAGAGGCCGTGCGTCAAGCGCTGCTGGCCGCTGGCGCCAGTGGCGAGCGCGTGGTCGTCACCGGCAACGTCAAGTTCGACGCCATGGTCAGCACCTATGGCCAGCCGAATGGCGCACAAGGCCCTGGCACACTGCACAGCCACTTGATCGAACGCGCGGGCCGAGGCCCGGTCATCGTGGCGGGCAGCGTCACCGAGACCGCCGACCAACGTGACCTGCTCCAGGCCTTCGCCCAGGTTCTCGCCGCTCACCCAGGGGCGTTCCTGGTCCTGGCGCCACGCCATCCCGAGAACCGACCGCGAATGGCTGCGCTGCACGCCCTGCTCAAGCAGCAAGGGCTGGACCATCGCATGCGCAGCGAACAGGACTGCCGTGCGGCGCTGGACACCAGCGTCCTGGTGCTCGACACCATGGGCGAACTGCGCGGCTGCTACGCCGCTGCCACGCTCGCCTTCGTTGGCAACGACCACAACGTGCTGGAGCCGCTGGCTTACGGCAAACCGGTATTCGTCGGCCCGGGCTGGGAACCCACCTACCCCAGTTTCCCGGTTTACCAGCAACTGCTGGCAGCCAACGCACTGCACGCGGTGGACAGCCTTACGGAGTTGGGCCCGGCATGGCGAAAGGCGCTGGCGATGGACGGCCAGACCGCTCGCGAAGCCGCAGCACGCGCCGAAGCCGTTCTGGCACAGGCCCGCGGCGCGGTCGAACGCAACATGGTCGCCCTGGCCCGCACGCGCGTCGCACGGCTGCTGCACGAACCGGCCGCTTCGGCATGACCAGCGTTCGCGTGGCGCTGGTCTGGTCGATGGCCGAGCGCTACGCCAGCCTCGCCATCACCCTGGCGTCCACCATGGTCATCGCCCGGCTGCTGACGCCGACGGAAGTCGGTGTGTTTTCGCTCTGCGCTGCAGCCGTGGCGATCGCAACCATGGTCCGCGAGTTCGGGGTGAACGAGTACATCATCCAGGAAAAGCAGCTCGACCAGGCCAAGCTGCGCAGCGCCTTTGCAGTGGCGTTCACCACGGCCTGGGTCATTGGCGGCCTGCTGTTCCTGGCGCGCGACGTCCTGGCGGCGTTCTACGACGAACCGCGGGTGGCACAACTGCTGGGCATCCTGTGCCTGAACTTCCTCCTGCTGCCGTTCTCGTCGCCAGCCTATGCGCTGCTGAACCGCGCTGTCGCCGTCCGCCAGATCTTCATCATCCAGTTCAGCAGCACCGTGGCCCAGTCGGGCATGGGAGTGCTGCTGGCCTGGCAGGGCCACGGCGCAGCCAGCCTGGCCTGGGCCGCACTGGCCGGCGTGGCCACCCAAACGGTGGTCATCGGGCTGCTGCGGCCAGCGGGCAGCCTGGTCTGGCCCAGCTTCGTCGGCGCTGCCAGGGTCTTCCGCTACGGCGCTTATCAGATGACAGCGCGCGTGATGGACACGCTGGGCGGCAATGCGCATGAATTCATCATCGCCCGTCAGTTCGACTTCGCCGCGGTGGGTTTGTTCAGCCGTGCCAAGGGCCTGGTCGACATGTTCCAGACCAACGTCACGACCGCCATCACACGGGTAGCCACGCCCACCCTGGCGCGAGCGCATCGCGAGAACAGCTCGCTCGTCGACTCGTTCTCGCGCGCCACGGTGCTGTTCAGCGGCATCGCCTGGCCGTTCTTTGGTTTCCTGGCCCTGACTGCACCGGAGATCATCCGCATCATGCTCGGCACGCAGTGGGGCGCGGCGGCACCGCTGGTCACGGTGCTGGCCATCGGCATGCTGCCTTCGGCTTTCTTCGCGCTCAGCGGCAGCGTCATGGCCGCCATGGGGCAGGTCGAACGTCGCCTGAAGGTCGCCATGGTCTACAACCCCGTGCACGTCGCGACCCTGCTCGTCACGGCCCAGTTCGGCCTGCTGGCGATGGCGGCGGCCTGGCTGCTGACGACGCTGACGACCTGGGCAGCCTACAGCTGGCACCTGTGCAGGCTGCTGCAGGTGGGGCCAGGAGCCCTGTATGGCGCCAGCCTGGCCAGCGTGCCGGTGGCCCTGGCCAGTCTGGCAGCACAGGTGGCGGCCTTGCAGGGTGCTCGCCACTGGCAGGTCGGCGCCCTGCTAACGCTGCTTTTCACGGCCCTCGCCGGGCTGATGGCCTGGGGTGCTGCCGTGAAATGGCTGGCCCACCCGGCCGCGGGCGAAGTGCAGCGGCTGCTGGAACGTCTGCGCCCGCGCCGCACCCAGGCACCCTGAAGCCGACCGCGATGAAGTCCCTGATCGTCGCCACCGACAACCGTTTCTGGCTGAACCGCCTGGGGTCGAACAGCCGTATCCTGACCTTGGTCCAGCACCTGCAGGCCCAGGGCTGGCAGGTCCAGGTGGCGTTCATGGGACACGGCTACCCGTTCGACGGAGCCGCCTGCGATAAGCTGGCGCTGCAGATGCAGCACTCACTGCCCGCGCTGCCGATGCCCGCTGCCGATGCGGCGCAGGCCGGGCCAGGGCGGTTGTCCTGGCGCCAGCGCCTGAGCCAGGGACGGCGCTGGCTGCGTGCCGCGGCCACGCAGTTCGCACACCCGCGCGCTGCCGGCGGATGGTGGCGCACCGTGGCGCTGCGGGCCCAGGCGCGCACCGCCGCCGAGCACCATGACCCGCGCCATGTCGCACTGCTGCAGCGCATGTGCCGACAAGCCCGGCCACGCGCCGTGATCGTCGAGTTCGTGCACCTGGCTTGGCTGGCGCAGGTGGTACCGCAAGGCGTGCTGCGCCTGATCGACACCCACGACGTGCAGCATGAACGCCAGCAACGCTTCCAGGCCGCTGGCGAACCCCACTGGCTGGACATCACGGCGGCCGAGGAGGCGCGGCTGTTGTCCGCGTTCGATACGGTCATTGCCATCCAGCAGCGCGACGCAGGGCTGCTGTCCCAGCTGGTAACCCATCGTCGCGTCATCACCGTGATGCACCCGCAGGCCCTGCAGGCACCGCAGGCGCCGGCCGGCGCCGGGCTGCACGTGGGCTTCGTCGGTTCGCAGATGGCACCCAACGAATTGGCGGCGCGGGAACTGCTGCAACACATCTGGCCGATGGTGCACGCCGGCACGGGGGGCAGCGCGCGGCTGCAGATCATCGGCAGCGTCTGCCAGTCGCTGGCCGGAACGCCCCTGCCCGCCGGGGCTGAACTGCTGGGCTTCGTCGATGACCTGGACAGCGTCTACGGCCGGCTGGCCGTGCTGGTCAACCCGGTACGGCTGGGTGGGGGCCTGAAGATCAAGAACGTCGAAGCCTTGTGCCGCAGCAAGCCCCTGGTAACGACCACGCTGGGCGCCGAAGGCCTGGAAGACGGCAGCGGCCTGGCCTTCGTCGTTGCCGACAGCACCGAGGAATTCGGCGCGCAGGTGCTGGCGCTGCTGCAGGACCCCGCCCGGCGCCAGGCCCTGGCCGAGCAGGCGCATGAATTTGCACGACGACAGTTCGACGCGCAGACCGTCTACGCTCCGCTCGACGCGGCACTGTCAGCTACTTTGCCGCCTGAAGGTTCAGGCTGACAGGGTAGGTCTTGCCTTCGAAGACCATCGAACGGCCCGACCAGTCCGGCAGTTGGCTCCATGCGTCTTCGCCCAGCTGCCAACGCCTGGGCGGCTGAAAACCGGTCTGCAGCAGCAGTTCCGACAAGTAGCCTTCGGTAAAGACCACGTGGTGAAAGTTCAGCGGGTAGTTCTGCTCGCCCATCAGCGGCATCTGCACGCTGCGCACGTTGCGACCGGTGTCCAGGTAGGCGTCGACAAGCAGGTCGAAGTCGGGCACCGACAGGCGCAGCACGCCACCCGGGCGCAGCACGCGGTGCCATTCGCGCAGCACGGCGCGCAGGCTGCCCAGCGGCATGTGCTCCAGGCAATGGCTGGCATAGACCAGCTCGGCGGTGTTGTCAGCGAACGCGTCCAGCCGGTCCAGGCTTTGCACGTGGTGCACATGCGGGGCCGGCCGGCCGTCGACGTTCACGAAACCGGGGTGGTCGATGTCGCCACAACCCAGGTGAAGACGCAGGGCGACACCCGCAGGACGACTGGGCCGATGCAGCCGCCAGCGGGACCAGGCCGCCAGTTGCTGTGTGGCGTCGATGCTCCGACGCGCCAGCGACTTCAGTGTGCGCAACGTTGCCATCTCTGAACCACTCCAGAAGCCTGCGCCCGATTCTGTCCGATGCACATGCCCGTTCGACGTTCCGGGCTCAAGGGGCTGGTCGCAACGCACCGAGCAGCTGCGCGGTGGCCGCAGACCACGAAAACCAGTCGCGCGCCAGACCCATCGCGCCTTCGCGCAGCCTCATCCGGCGCGCAGTGTCGTCGGCCACAGCCAGCACGGCCTCGGCCAGCGCGGCGGCGTTGCGGGGTGGGCAGAGATAGCAATTGCTGTCGTGGGCGAAGGCGGCTTCGGGTCCCGAAGGCTGCGTCGTGATCAGGGGCAGGCCCAGGGAAGCGACCACGGCAATGCTGCTGCGGCGAAGCTCTGCGCCGTCGTCGAACGGCAGCACTGCGATGTCAGCAGCCAGCAGGTCCAGCCCCATCGCGTCGGATTCGCTGGCCTGCCCTGGCGGCCAGGCCACGGCCTCCGCCACGCCCAGCTGCAGGGCCAGCGCCCGCATGCGCGACTCGAACGCGAGATGTGCTTCGTCGACACCGCCAGGCAGGCCGCGGCCGCCACCGGCCATCACCAGCCGGACATCGCGACCCTGCGCCCGCAACCTTTGCAGCGCCGCAAGCAAGGTCTCCACGCCCTTGGCCTTGTAGACATAGCCGAAATACGCCAGCAGCAGCGTGTCCTGTGCAGCCCCAAGTCGTGCACGTGCCCGCTGGCGCACAGGCTCGGAACGGTCTCCCGGCAGCCGAACCAGGGGCGGCGGCGGAATCACCAGCGTGCGCTGCGTCAGGCCAGGGCAGTGCCGGGCCAGGTCGTCCAGCACCGAAGGCCCGAGCACGGCGACTGCGTGCGAGTCGCGCAACAATGAACCAAAGCTGAAGTCCAGACCCTGCCCGCCTGCCCACAGGGTCGCGAGCTTGCGGCCCAGACGCACGGGCCAACTGCCGGGCGGGGCCGGATACGACACCTCGACCAGCGTCAGCACCCGCACGCCAGGGCGCACACGGCGCAACCACGTGGCCAGAAAACAGACCATCGGATGGTCGTCGAACAGCCAGGCCGTGTACAGCACCAGCACAGCGTCAGGCTGCAGGCGGATGAGCTGAGCACGCAGGGTCAACGCATCACGCCAGCGCCAGCCCCGCATCTGCGCGTGCAGGGCGAAGCCGGAAGGTGCGGCCGGCATGGGGTGGGTACCGGTCAGCACGTCGACCCGATGCCCTTCGGCCGCCAGGCGGCTGGCGATCTGGTGGCAATGCTCGGCTTCACCTGCCGGCGATGGCGGATAGGACGGAGAGATGACCAGGATTCGCATTGGGGGCACATGCTACCGGGCCAGACAGCGCCTGCAGCGCCTGGGCGTGACTTGTTGCTGAACGCGATCGGCCGAGGCCCTGCGGCCGGCAAAGATAATCAGGCCGCACGCCATCGCCGAGCGCATGGCGCCTAGCTGTCACGACGACCCACGATGCCATTCGAACAACAAGATCTTCTGCTGGGCGCCCTGCACGCCGACGGCACCCGCCAAAGTCTGGGCCCGCTGCGCGAGAGGACCCTCGAGGCCTTGCGTCGACTGGTCACCCTGGCGCCAACGCCCTTCGCCCTGGGCCTGAACCTGCCAGACGGCCGCGCCTTCCTGGCCGTGGACCGCTTCGCCGTGCACAGCTTGTGCTGGCGCATCGACAACGGCAGGCTGCGCTTTGCCGAACGAGCCGACGCACTGGCCGATGCCGCGACACCGCTGGACCCACAGGCCCTGTTCGACTACCTGTACTTCCACGCCATTCCCTCGCCCCGTACCGTCTGGCAAGGGGTGCAACGCCTGCCGCCAGGGCATTGCGCGGTGTTCGAGAACGGTCGCATCAGCATCACGCCCTACTGGACTGCAGAGTTCTCGCCGGTCCCAGGCGCGCCCGACTTCAAGGCACTGAAGGACGAGTTCCGCCAGATCTTGCGCGCCGCCGTCACCGACCGGCTGGACGGCGGCAAGCCCGCCTGTTTCCTGAGCGGCGGCACCGACAGTTCCACGGTGGCCGGCATGGTGGGCCTGGCTGCAGGCCAGCCTGCCGAGGCCTATTCCATCGGATTCGAGGCCGAGGGCTACGACGAGATGGCTTTCGCCAGGCTGGCGGCCAAGCACTTCGGCAGTCGCCACCACGAGTACTACGTCACGCCCGACGACCTGGTGCGAAACATCCCGCTTGTGGCGCAGTCCTACGACCAGCCCTTCGGCAATTCTTCGGCCGTGCCAGCCTACTACTGCGCCAAGATGGCCCGCGACGACGGCGTCACGCGCATCCTGGCCGGCGACGGCGGCGATGAGCTCTTCGGCGGCAACAAGCGCTATGCCACGCAGCGCGTGTTCAATGTCTGGGACCAGACGCCCGCCGCCCTGAAGGCGGTGATGCGCCCAGTCTTCGACAACGGCCTGGTCGACCGCCTGCCGCTGCTCAGCAAGGGCGGCAGCTACATCCGCCAGGCCAGCGTGCCACTGCCCGACCGGCTTCAGACCTACAACCTGCTGCATCGGCTGGGCATGCACCAGGTGCTGACAACGCAATTCCTGGCCCAGGTGGACACCCAGGGTCCGCAACAACAGCAACGCGATGTATGGGCGCAGCCGCGCAGCGCCGGGCTGCTGGACCGCCAGTTGGCCTTCGACTGGCGTTACACGCTGGCCGAGAACGACTTGCCCAAGGTCTGCGGAACCACCCGCCTGGCCGGCCTGGAGGTGGCCTTCCCGATGCTGGATACGCGGCTGCTCGACTTCAGCATGCGGCTGCCCACCCATTACAAGCTGAAGGGCCTGAAGCTGCGCTGGTTCTTCAAGGAAGCGCTGCGCGGTTTCCTGCCCGACGAGATCATCACGAAGAAGAAGCAGGGCTTCGGCCTGCCCTTCGGCGTGTGGGCGGTGCGTCACCCGGCACTGCAGGCGCTGGCCCGCGAAACGCTTGGCAGCCTGGCCACACGCGGCATGGTGCAGCCGGGTTTCATTCGCACGCTGCTCGACCAGAAGCTGCCCGAACACCCGGGGTATTACGGCGAAATGGTCTGGATCCTGATGATGCTGGAGCAGTGGTTGCAGCAGCACGCGCCGGGATGGCGCGTCGAAACCTGAAAAACCGCACGAACGCCCCGTAACGATTGACACCGGGGTTGCAACAACCCCGAGCCTTCGACGGCTCAAGAATCAACGGCAACGGGTCGATTCCTCTGGACACAGGGGCCGACGATGTCAGATGACCACAAGTCATCGCGTCGGCCTCGTTCAGGAGGTTCGACCCGATGTGCTGCCTGCCGATTCAAAGCATCCCTTCATCGCCAAGCCGAGCACGGCTGAACGGGCCGGGGCGTGGCGCAGCACACACCCCACCCGCTGCATGCACCAACCCGACACGGGTCCGGTGAGCGCAAGCCTTCCCGTCGCAGACATCTCATTCCGCTTGGCGTACTCATGAAGCAACCCACGATCAATCGCCGTCGTTTCGTTCACGGCACCCTGGCAGTCGGCACCACCACGAGCCTGGCCGCATGTGGCGGCGGCGAAGAAACCGAAGTTCTCGACATTGCTGCCGAGGAGGGCCGCGCGACAGCCCTGCAATCGAAGCTGCCGAGCCCCACCATCAGGGACAACAAGGGCAAATGGGCACCTGAACCCGCGCCCGCGCCGCCGCCGGCGCCGACCCCGGCACCCACACCGGGTGTCGCCATCACCACGCTGCGCCTGAGCGCCACGCAGGTGGGCAGCTTCCCCTATGCCGCCACGGTGCTGCCGCTGCAGGGCCAGGTGCCGGGCGGAGCGACCCTGGTGTCGCCTGACGACGGCGGCCTGCGTGCCTCGGTCCTGTCACGCTGGCCCGACGGGTCGGCCGCGGTGATGGTGGTGGCAGGCACGGCCAACATCACCAGCAGCAGCGAACAGGTGGTGCGCCTGCAGACGGGCATCCCCGTCGTCGGCGAAGCTGCACTCACAGCCACGCGCGTCGGCCAGCTCGTGTCATCGGTCCGGCTGGACTTCGGCGGCCTGGGCGTGGCCCAGATCAGCAACTTTGCCAGCCCCGAACGCGTCTGGTGGGCCAACCCGCAGACCATCTGCGCCCGCTACCGGCTGTCCGTGCCCGGCCATGCCACCCTGGAAGCAGTGATCGACATCCAGGCCTTTGCCGGCAACCGGGCTCTGGTGGAAGTGGTGGTGGAAAACGCCCGCCTGAACAGCGCGGCGCCGGCCAAGCCGGGCAACGCCAGCTATTCGGCCGTGGTCACGATCAACGGTCGCTCGGTGGCCACGGTGGCGGCCTCGGGCGCGCCCGAAGGCGCGCACGCGGCTTTCCGGGCCTGGTACACGTCGATGTGGATCGGCGGTGACCCGCAGCTCTATGCGACGCAGTCGCACACCGACCTGCAACAACACCCCTTGCTCTTCAAGTGCGACCGCGGCGGCATCGACATGGGCGTCTACGCCAGCGATGGCTATGCCCCATGGGCGGCGGGCCGCCATCGCGGCAGCAACATGGGCGGCGCCGGCGACCACCCGAGCATCGGGCCGCTGCCGCAGTGGGAGGCGCGTTTCCTTCAGACCGGCGACCGCCGCGCGGCCCGCTCGGCTGAAGTGAACGCACTTGCCGTACTGGGCTTCAACGTCAACTACCGCGACGCCGGGACCGGTCTCGTTCCCACGCTGGCCCAGGTGGTAGGCCGCAGCATGCAGACCAACTGGCCCGTGACCTACGGCCCGAACGACACGATGACCTGGAAGGTGTCGCACCACCCTGCAGCCGGCCTGATGGCCTTCATCGCCCGGCCTTCGCCAATCTTCATCGAGATCGCGCAGAAGGTGGCCCTGTGGAACGGCACCTGGAGCACCTGGGGCGGCACCGCGACCGGCGTGTTCGGCCGCCCTTACCAGATGCGCGGCAAGGCCTGGTGCCTGCGCAGCCTAGCCCACGCCACCTTCCTGAGCCCGGACGCACTGCCCTGGAAGGCGGCAGGCCTGGCCAGCATCACCGCCAACGTGAACCACCTGACGCTGTACACCACCGACAGCAAGGCCAGGCTGAACACCTTCTGGGAGTCGTTGCCGACGCTGGCGGAGACCAGTTTCCCGTGGATAGCTGGCTTCAGCGTCGCGCTGTGGCAGCACCACTACCTGGTGACGGAACTCCACAAGCTAGCCAACAGCCGACTGCTCAGCGGCGCGCCTCAGACCAGTCTTTCGACGCTGGCCGACTGGGCCGCCATGCAGCCAGTACGCTGGGTCAACGAACAGGCCAACGGTGGCTGGCGCTACGTTGCCTGGGCCAGCGTCATCGGCCGCAGCACCAGCAGCATCGACAGCCTGCCCAACTGGGCCGAACAACAGGCCTGGTGGATGACGGATCAGCCGCCGGCCGTAGCCGGCCCATGGATGAGCACGGAAACCGCAAGCCACAACCAGTTCGCTCAGTACGGCAACAACGGCAGCGCGGGCGCCTACTACCCTAGCTACTTCTGGGCGGCATTGGTGGCGGCGGTGGATCGCAACCTGCCGGGCGCGACCCAAGCCTGGGGCACGGTGCTTAGCAATGTCACCAACATCGAGAGCTGGCGCAATGGTTTTGCTGGCGACCCGCGCTGGGGTTCTTCCCCGCTGCGCGACACGGGCTTCGCTGTACCCCCTGTCGCGGCGCCCGCGCCCCCCCCGCAGTCGGTGGGTGCCGACACCTGGGTACCGCAGCGCGATCTGGCGGGAAATGTTACGCAGGCGAGTTGGGAGACCGTCCCTCGCGGGCGGTGGGTTAAGGTTGCGGGAACTCGGCTGGATCAGCTGGACGCCGCCGTCAAGGCAGCCATTCCGGGGTGGCGCGACTGGGGTGTGGAAGGCTGGAAAGGTGTCACTAACGCCTGGAACGGCATGGCAGTCGACACCGCCGGTAGCCGCTTGTGGCTGAAGGGCGGCGGCCACGCAGCCAGCAGCAACAACGGCATCTTCCGCTTCGACGCACTGAAAATGGCCTGGGCCATCGAAGACCTGCCCAGCGACCCCGCTCCTTGGAGCGAAAGCTACAGGCGGACCGGTACGTTGGGGGGCAGCTTCACCTTCTGCGCCGAAGCCAATGCACAGATGGAGTCGCGGCAAGGTGCAGGAAGCCTGCAGCCCATTAATGACGCGTTTTACGACGAACTGCCATGGGACGGAAAACCCACCTCTCGCCACACTTACTCCAGCATGGTGTTCGTGCCAGAGACCAATGAGCTTGTGATGATCTGCAGACGCCTTTGGCGCTACTCGCTCACGCAGAGGCGATGGACCTACAAACGCCTGATCCGCGACCAAGCGGCCATCTGGATGGACGGCGAAAACATGGTCAGCATCTACGACGAGGCCCGGCGCGAGGTGCTGGTGTCTTCCTATGGCAGCAGCGGGCTTTGGCGCGCCACGGGATACGACCTGAGCGGCAATCGCTGGACCAACTGGAGCTCGCCCTGGAACCTTTCGGCTTCGGTGGCCGATGTGCGCGTGGGCCGCCGCATCATCTGCGTAGAACCTCCCACCAGACAGACCATGTACGCCGCAATGCCCGGACGCTACTGGGAATACGACCTGGACACCCGCAGTACCGTGCGAAACGGAAACTTTCAATTCGGCGACGGGCTGAGCCGAAGCGATTTTGCCCCGGACACCTGGTTCTATGACGCAGCATCGATGACCTTCGTGCCAACGCTGAACCGCTACTGGTTCTTCACGCTCATGGGCACCGGGCAGATGGAGCTACTGGAAGTGGACCCCACCACAACGCCCTGGACCCTGCGCCGCTTGCCAGCCGGAACGACCGTTCCGGCGATCGGCAAGAACCTTGAGCGCAAGTTGATTTTCTTGCCTGGGATCAATGCGGTGCTGCTCTGCGACTCGGCTGACAAGGATCTGTGGCTTCAGCGCTGGTAAAGCGCGGCGCGCGTCAGACCCAGTTTGGCCACGCCATGTCCAAAGTACAGAGGAGAAAGCAACCGCAGGCCAGAAATTTGCACACAGGCGGTTGCCGACAAGGAACCGTCTGCCAGAATCAACCGATGCATCGCCCACCTGTATAGTGCGCCGGCGAAATGCCCCGCAACAGTCCTTGCGCAGCGGGGCGGGATGCAGCAGCTGCGTTCGGGTGCACCACACACCATGGGTGCCGAAGTGGATGATCCCCGCATCAATGGGCAAGACCAATTGCGGTGTCGGACAGGCGGGTTTGCACTGGTTTCATGCAATCTTTCGCGCGAGCTCTAGTTAGGGGCTTGCGTGGAAGCAGCGCGGCGGTCGTCTCGCGCTACACACCTACTGCAAGCCGTCAAACTATGGATCTGGGGATGGCTGCGGCGCTTGGCTAGCCCAAGCTCGACCATTTGTACTGCCTGCGGCTCGCCATGCTCTTCAACTCGTTCGAGTTCGTCTTCGCCTTCCTGCCGCTTGCGGTGTTGGTCTACTTCCTTATCGGCCGCTTCGGCCGCGAGGTTGCCATCTGTTGGCTAGTGCTGGCATCACTGTTTTTCTACGGCTGGTGGAACCCGGTCTACCTGCTGCTTCTCTTGATGTCCATGCTGGTCAACTTCAGTGTCGGGCAGCACCTGAGCCGGGTTTCGCAGCGCGAGGGTCGCACGGGGCTGGCCTGGCTGGTGCTGGGTGTGGTCTTGAACCTCGGGCTGCTCGGCTACTTCAAGTACGCCAACTTCGCCGTCGACACGATCAACGCCCTCGCTGGAAGCGATTTCCACCTAGCGAACATCGTGCTGCCCCTGGCGATTTCATTCTTCACTTTCCAGCAGATCGCCTATCTTGTAGACGCGCGCAGCGGCATCACCCGCGAGTACAGCTTCATGCACTACGCGTTGTTTGTCACTTTCTTCCCGCAATTGATCGCAGGACCGATCGTCCACCACAAGGACATGCTGCCGCAGTTCATGCGTACCGACGCCCTACAGCCCAGCCGTACCGACTTCGCGATCGGCCTGAGCATCTTCTTCATCGGCTTGTTCAAGAAGACGGTGCTGGCCGATGGTGTAGCCCCGTACGCCACACCAGTGTTCGATGCTGCCGCAGTGGGCGAATCTCCCAGCTTCTTCGTGGCATGGGGCGGTGCACTCGCCTATACCTTGCAGCTTTACTTCGACTTCTCAGGCTACTCCGACATGGCCATCGGCGCCGCTCGTATGTTTGGCATCCGGTTGCCGCTCAACTTCCACTCGCCCTACCGGGCCACCAACATCATCGAGTTTTGGCGGCGATGGCACATGACCCTGTCGCAGTTTCTTCGCGACTATCTCTACATTGCGCTGGGCGGCAACCGAGGCTCCAAGCTACTGCGCCACCGCAACCTGATGCTGACTATGCTCCTGGGCGGCCTGTGGCACGGCGCCGGGTGGACCTTCGTGGTTTGGGGCGGCCTGCACGGTCTGTACCTCGTCGTCAACCATGTTTGGCGCGCTTGGCGACCGCAGGCGCTGCAAGCACGAGAGCCCAACCTCTGGCTGCGTCTTTTAGGCTGGGCCCTTACCTTTGTCGCAGTCGTGATCGGCTGGGTGTTTTTCCGGGCGGCAGACTTCAATTCGGCGTGGACTATCCTTTCCGGAATGGCTGGTGCCAACGGTATCGCCTTGCCCAACGCGCTTGCCGCCAGGATGGGAGGCTTTTGGCAAAGCCTGGAGGCGGCGGGCTTCTCTACCTTCATGGGCGGCGGTTCTGACTTTGTCTGGACCTGGATCTGGATCGCTCTGTTAATGCCTGTGGTGCTACTGGCACCCAACACTCAGCAGATCATGCACAAGGCCGAGCCGGCCTTGCAGGTCTACAAAGGCCGGGTTGAGGATGAACTCCCCATGCCTGGTTGGTTGGTACGCTGGCAATGGCAGGCCACTGCCCCCTGGGCGGCAGCGATTGCCGCGACCGGCTTGTTGGCAATGATGGCGATGAGTCGGATCTCCGAATTCCTGTACTTCAATTTCTGAGACTTGTTGGTCGCCATGTCGCAGCACGCACGTTATCTAGGGGTTTTGCTGCTTTGCAGTCTGCTGTTGGGTACCGGAGTGGCACTTTTGAACTACTGCGTCGACCCCTACGGTATCTTTGGTAGCCGTTGCAGCCCGGACCTCACTGCCCGCAAGCCGGCTGCGGCCGACCGCGTACGCGTCATGAAGCCCTATCTGGCCGATCGCGCTGTTGCGCGAACCGTGATCGGTGGCAATTCGAGACCAGAAATGGGCTTGAACCCTGGCAGCGCCTGCTGGCGCGAGATCCACTACCCCGTGTTCAATGCTGGGGTACCGGGCGCAAGCTTCTCGCTGCAGACGCTGATGGCCATGCACGCCGCGCAATTCGGCGCACGCCAGATCCTGCACGGAGTCGACTTCGTTGACTTCATCGAAAGAGTACCAAGAGCTCCGCCGGCGACCTCCCGCCCGCGCAGCGTAGACGAACGGCGGTTAGCAGTAGCTGGCGTGCTGCCTGCGGACCACGAGTTTCTCGTACAGCGGGCGAAGGACAAGGCGCAAGCACTACTGTCGTTGGCAGCGCTCAATGACAGCGTTTACACCGTGGGAAGCCAGCGCAACCTCAACGTCTCCACGCGCGAACAAAACGGCTTCAACCCCGGGAGGGACTATCTCCCCATCATCCGTGCGGAGGGCCAGCAGGTGCTGTTCGAGTTGAAGACCGCCGAACTACGCCATCGGCTGGAAGCTAACCATCGTCTGCAGCCACTGGAGGGCTCGACAGATTTGTCCTTCGTCGCCTTACGGCGTATTGCGGCTTGGAGCCGAGAACGGGGTATCGAACTGACACTCTTTATCAACCCGTACCACCGTGACTATCTGCAGGTGATCGCCGACACCGGTCTCTGGCCGCTATTCGAAGCTTGGAAGCGGGCATTGCTTGAGGTGGCCAGCAAGGAGCAAATCTCTGTGTGGGACTTTACGGGAATGCATCCGTTCTTGGAGGAGCCGATACCAACTGTGGGCGACAAGCGGACCATGTTGCGGTGGTTCTGGGAGCCGGCGCACTATCGGAGCGAGCTGGGCGATTTGATGCTGGCCCGTATGCTCGAAGCGGATTGCGGTCAGCCCGACCCATATCGGTCCCACTTCGGGGTACAGCTCAACAACGCCATCCAGCGATCGCAATTCGAACAACTTCCCAGTGTCGCATCCATACCGAACAGGAAAAGCGCGGACACCTCCGCAGCGCCTTCCAGCGTTCCCCGCAACTAATCTTACTGTGTCACTAAAAGCATGACATCATACGCATCTCTTCTTTCTTCACATGAGGAACGATGGGTGCGAGCGAACGGTTCGATAGGTACATG
>LNET01000067.1 GCA_001464055.1 Burkholderiales bacterium Ga0077543 | reverse complement strand
CTGCTCATCTGCTCTGCTCCTGTCGTCTCGGGCTCTATCCTCGCCCAACGGAGCAGCCTTTCCACTTTAGGCCGTGTTCAGATTTGCGCGGCCGGCTCTAACTTCTGGCGAGTGGGTGGCGAGAACATTGCCCTGATCCAGGCTGGCAGGAACGCCGAGGCCTTTGTCTTCCTGGTCGAACGCACCATTCCCGCGCGCAACCAGCTGCTCGAACAACTGGCCAAGACCGTCCGCTACCAGACCGACAGCCTGAACAAGGACCTGGCCCAGATCTCGTCCGACGCGCTGCAGACCGAATACCTGGTGCTGGGCCTGCTGCTGGCCAGCGTGCTGCTTCTGGCGCTGCTGAGCTGGCATGTGGCCAGCGTGCTTCGCCATCGTGTCGACCAGGCCTGCAAGGTGGCCGAACAGGTGCGCGACGGCGACCTGGCAACGCGCAACACCGACAGCGCCCGTGACGAGATCAGCCCGCTGCTGGCGACCCTGGCCGACATGCAGCAGAGCCTGGCCCGCGTGGTGGGCAGCGTGCGCAACAACGCCGAGAGCGTGGCCACCGCCAGTGCCCAGATCGCCCAGGGCAACCAGGACCTGTCAGGCCGCACCGAACAGCAGGCCAGCGCGCTGCAGCAGACCGCAGCCACGATGGAACAGCTGGGCACCACGGTCCGCAACAACGCCGACAGCGCCAAGCAGGCCAATCAGCTGGCGCAGAACGCGTCGGCCGTGGCCGCGCAGGGCGGCGCCGTGGTGGGCCAGGTGGTCAGCACCATGCAGGGCATCAACGACAGCAGCCGCAAGATCGCCGAGATCATCACCGTCATCGACGGCATCGCCTTCCAGACCAACATCCTGGCCTTGAACGCAGCGGTCGAAGCCGCGCGTGCCGGCGAACAGGGCCGCGGCTTCGCGGTGGTGGCCGGCGAAGTTCGCACCCTGGCGCAGCGCAGCGCCGAGGCCGCCAAGGAGATCAAGGCCTTGATCGGCCGCAGCGTCGAGCAGGTCGAACAGGGCAGCTCCCTGGTCGACCAGGCCGGCAAGACCATGGGCGAGATCGTCGGCAGCATCCAGCGTGTCAGCGACATCGTGGCCGAAATCAGCTCGGCCAGCGTCGAGCAGAGCTCGGGCGTCCAGCAGGTGGGCATGGCGGTGACGCAGATGGACCAGGCCACGCAGCAGAACGCGGCGCTGGTGGAAGAAAGTGCCGCAGCCGCAGAAAGCCTGCGCGGCCAGGCCCAGCACCTGGTGCAGGCGGTGGCGGTGTTCAGGCTGGCGCCGCAGGTCTAGCCCGCGTTGGCCGGCACCGCAGCCCGGCCACGATCAAGTCTTGCCGCCAAGCGATATGCTGGACGCGGATCGTGAATCACCTGGCGCGGCTCTCAGAGCAGCTCGGCGTAGGCACGTTGCACCCAAAGCGGCGAGCCGTTATCGGCCAGGCCCGGTAGGGCCTTGCGCAAGGCGGCCTGTCCCTGCGCGCGGGCACCCGTGCCCAGCAGGGCGCGACCCTGTTCAGCCTGAAGCCGCCAGTCCCAGTCGCGCGCTGGCGCCGCTGCGGCAAGAGCCCGCGGGTCCAGCCGCGCCAGGATGGGCAGCGCTTCGGAAGCACGCTGCAGGCTGGTCAGGGCGCGTGCACGCTCGAAGTCCACGGCCTGCACCACGGCACCCTGCTCACCGCCGGTGTACTCGACGAACCAGGCGCGGCCTTCGACGAGCTTGCGCAGTGCTTCGGCCGGGCGCCCGGTATTGAGCTCGGCAATCGCCAGGTTCAACGTCATCACCCGGGTGTGAGGATGGTCGGCGCCGAAGCTGCGCAGGTAGCTGGCGTGTACGGCGGCAAACGCCTGGCGCGCGCGCTCGAAGTCGCCTCGCTTCTGGAACAAGGCAGCCAGTTCGGCGTCGGCCACGCTGACATAGTGCTCGTCGGGCCCCACTCGGCTGGCCAGCAGGCTGCGCGCAGCCAGCAAGGCGGGCTCGGCCGCCGCAATGCCCTCTGCCCGGCCCTGCGCGATCAGCACCCGCGCCTGCAACACCCGACCGCGCGCCTGGCTCACTTCCGAAGGCGGCGACCTGCCGGCCGGTATCGCCAGCGCCTGGTCCAGCACTTCGGCAGCGCGGTCCAGCTGACCCAGCCGGGTGAGCGTGTCGCCCAGGATCAGACGCGCCGAGAACCAGTCGTCGGGCCGCGTCGGGTTGGCACTCGCGTCGGCCAGAGCCAGCAGCTTTTCGGCGGCTGGCAGCGCAGCCTTGAAGTCTTCGCTCGAATGCAGCACCAGGGTGCGTGCCAGGATCGCAGTCTGCGCCAGCGGCGAACTGGCCGCCAGCGCCGCCGGGCCAGCGTCGGCCTCCGCCTGCGGCAATAGCTCGCGTGCTTCCTTGATACCGTCGTTCACCGCCAGGTTGGCGATCAGGCTGAAGCGCGCCTGCAGCAGCGCGGGGTCCGTTTTCAACGCCTGATCGTCGGCCAGCGCTAGAGCGCGCCGGTACTCGGTTTCACTTCGTGGAAACATCGACAGCAGATGGAACAAGCTGGCCAACTGGATGCGCACCTGCCCTTCGGTGGCTGGCTGGCCAGCGAAGCGCTGTCCAGCACGTTCAGAAGCACGTTCGAGCACGGCGCGCATCGAAACGGTGCCGTCGGGCCCGGCCCGCGCCAGGTCGATGCCGGCAAGGAAGTCTTCGGCCAGAAAGCTGTTGACGGCGTCGGCACGCGCGCGCTGCGCTTCGGCCAACTCGGCTTGGGCCTGCGCCTCTCGCCCGGCCTGCCTCGCCTGCTGCGCCAGGACCAGGCTGGCCGCCAGGCCCAGGCCAAGGCTGGCCAGTGCCGCCCAGACCCAGGGCCGGCGGGCACGGCTGCTCGCCAGCTCCACCGCCGTGGCCGTCGCCTGCGCGGCCTGCAACTGCGCGGCAGCGCGTGCGGCGCGGCGCTCGGGCAGGCGCTGCAGGCGGTCGACAAGGTCGGCAACGCTGGGCAAACGGTCTTCGGGAAAACCTTCAGTGGCCGCAGCGATGTCCTCGATCAGCAGTTCATCGTCCAGCTCGCGCTGCCAACCAGTGGCCAGCGGGCGCTGGAAGTCGCCCACCAGCAGCTGCCAAAGCAAAAGGCCCAAAGCGTAAAGGTCGCTTTGCACGGTGGGCGCCTGGCCCTTGAGCAGCTCGGGCGCGAGGTACATCAGGGTGCCGCTGCGCGACTCACTGCCAGGGTCTTGCGTCTGCGTCAGATCCAGCGCGGTGAGCTGCAGACCCTCCAGTCGCGCCAAATCCAGCAGGCGCCCGCTGCCGAAGTCGGTCAGCAGCAGTTGCCAGGTCGTGCCGGCTGCTGCTGCCGCCGGCCTGATGAGAATGTTGCCGGGCTTGATGTCCTTGTGCAGCACGCCTACGCCGTGCGCGGCGGCCACGGCACGCGCGGCCTGCAGGAAAAGCGCCACGCGCTCGGCCTGCGGCATGGCCGACAAGGCGGGGGCAGTGCTCGCCCAGTCCAGCAGGCTCTGGCCGCCGAACTCGCATTCGATGAAGAAGGGCGCAGAAACGAAATGGCTGTCGAGCACGCGGGCGAAGTCATCACGCGGCCCCAGTTCATTCGCCAGCACCCGGTACAAGGTGAATTCGCGTTTCAGTGCCGCCAAACGTGCGCCATCAGATGCGAACTTGAAGACCCGCTGCTGCCCCAGCTTGAGGTGGCGCGCCAGCCAGACGTCGCCGTGTGCGCCGCCGCCCAGCGGCGAGGAGAGCACGTAGCCTTCACGTCCTGGCACCGGCTGGCCCGGCTGCAAGCTCACTTCGGCCGCTCGCTGCAGCACCCGCTGCACCGGACCGACCAGGCGGTAGCCCACACGCGCTACCGTCACCAGCCGAGCCGCACCTTGCTCGCCGAGCGCAGTGCGCAGCTTGCTGACGGCGTTGGCAAGAACATGGTCGACGGTGGGTCTGCCTTCCCAGACCGCCACGAGCAGCTCTTCCTTGGTCAGCACCTCGTTGGCGTGGCGCAACAATTCGGCCAGCAGGCGCAGCGGCCGGGGCTCGACCGTGACGGGCTGGCCACGCACGCGCAACTGGCCTTCGAGGACGTCGAACTCGACATCGGCGAAGCGGTACAGCGCCGGGTCAGCGGCTTCTGCGGAGCCTGCCTCGCCGGCAGGTATCTCGAATGACGGCACCGCTAACCTCCCTGATCTTTGGTGTCTTCACGGTGCCGCGCTTGGTAGCGACTCCCGAACGGACCGCGAATTCGGCGTCGCGGCGCGGTGAATTCTGGTGCTCGTGCCCGCACCGCACCAGGGGGCACCCCCTGAGACACGGGGCTCTCGGCAGGCCGTGAACGCACCGTGAAGACTCCATGACAAAGCCAGCGTCGCGAATCGCGATCATTCAACCCTGACGAGCGAAGAGCCTGTTTGTCACCTGCACGAGCCGCGGCGAGGTGCTCAAGGAACAGGGAGTTTCACGACGCCAGGACAGGCAGTGCCGCTGGCACGGACCGCGCTGGTACGGGTCGCGCGACACCCCGCTGGCCGCAGCGTGGTCCACGATGCGCGGGCCCAGACGCCGGTCCGCTTCGCCACGAAGGAACTCACTGACGAAACACATTGCGACTCAACTTGTCGAACTGGCCATCAGCGTCGTCGCCAGCGCGCAATCGCCGATTCACGCGATGACCAGCAGCATCGTCATCGCTGACGAATCGGGCTCTATCCTCGCCCAACGGAGCAGCCTTTCCACTTTAGGCCGCCCCGTGTTCAGATTTGCGCGGCCGGCTCTGTCGTCATGTCCCAGCAGCCGGCGCCAGTGGCGGCTCTGTGGCATCGCAAGGCAGGCGCGGCTTGTCCTAGCTCATGCCACTGAAGAACGCCCACACCACGTTCTCGAACCAGTGCTGGACTCGTTCCTCGTCGCTGATTTACCACCACGGCAGCCGGATCGTGAATAAGGCCAGCGGTCGCCGCAGGTTGATCATCTGGTCCACGAGCCAGCGCAAGAAGTCGGGTGTGGACATCGGAAAATCCCTCAGAAATCGGACCTCAAGAGGTATCAAATCCCAGGGAACGATAAATTAGATAAATTAATTACCAGGTCAATAATCGAGAAGTATACGGGTAACAGGCAGTTTTCAGAGCGAACTAGACAGTCAATTCGCGGGCCTCAAGCTCGTACTGACCACGCAGCCCTGCAAGACAGGCTTGCCCGCACGCGGCGCTCAGTTCAGGTCGGTTTCTCAAAGCCACGAAAATTCGCCGCCATCGCCGGATGGGTTTTATCTGTCGATTTTTTCTGGGCATTTTCTTGAATGCTCCAGCAACCCGACCCATAGCAGTTCAACCTTTCTGCTGCCCCAATCTCTGCCAACCCATCGTTGGGCGCACCGGACCGGATGAGGCGCAGGTCAGTCGCACCGGGCTGGGTCGTAACCACCACACCTTGAAAGCTGCGTCACTGCTCCGAAGGGTCTTGCCAGCCGTGACTCACTCAAATTGATGAACGGTTGAGCCGAAGTTGTTGCGAGAAACCGTCACATCAAGCTCGAACCGGCTCTGTCAACAATCCGTGATGGATCCGTTATCGATCCGTGTAGGCGGCCGACGCTTGCAGCGCGAGACTTCGCCCGGCGCACGAACCTGTGTCGCACCGGAAAGCCGATCGTCGGCCCGCGCAACCACTTCAAGGAGTATCTTCAGCATGGCCATCATCAACGGAACCGACGGACCCGATACCTTGCTTGGCACTGCTGCCGACGACGAACTGAATGGGCAGGGCGGCAACGACATACTGGACGGCCTCGGCGGCAACGATTTTCTGGCCGGTGGCAGCGGCAATAATACTTACAGGTTTGGCAAGGGGGATGGCTTCGACGTGCTACGGTCGCGCTTCGACACGACCCAATACAACGGCAACAGCACTGGCAAGCTCAATACACTGGAGTTCAAGGCCGGCGTGCTGCCTTCTGAAGTCACCGCTTCTCGTGTGGGCGACAATCTGGTCATACGCATCGGTACTGATCAGAGCTTTACGGCGCAGAACTTCTTTGACGGAAGCAATCCCCGCAACAACAGCAACCCTCTGCAGCAGGCGCGGTTCAGTGACGGCACGGTCTGGACCCTGGATCAGTTGGCGGCGCTGGCGTTTATCGGATCGAACAGCAACGACACGCTGGTCGGGACAGTCGCGGACGACATCCTGGATGGCCGCGCCGGCAATGACACTCTGGACGGCGGAAATGGCAACAACACCTACCGGTTCGGCAAGGGGGACGGCTTCGATGTGCTGCTCTCGCGATTCGACACCACACCCTACAACGGTAACAGCACCGGGAAGCTCAACACCCTGGAGTTCAAGACTGGCGTCGTTCCTTCAGAGGTCACCGCGTCCCGGGTTGGTGAAGATCTGGTTGTGCGCATTGGCACCGAACAGAGCTTCACGGCGAGGCAGTTCTTCGATGGCGGCAATCCCTACAACAACAGCAACCCCCTGCAGCATGCGCGCTTCAGTGATGGCACGGTCTGGACCCTAGACCAGTTGACGGCACGGGCGTTCATCGGCAGTAGCGTGGATGACACACTGATCGGGACGATCAGAGCTGACGTTCTCGACGGACGAGCCGGCAATGACACCTTAGATGGTGGTGATGGCAACAACACCTACCTGTTCGGGAAGGGGGACGGCAATGACGTGTTGCGGTCGCGTTTCGACACGACGCCCTACAACGGAAATAGCACCGGCAAGCTGAACACCCTGGAGTTCAAGGCGGGCGTGGCGCCATCAGAGGTCACGGTCGTTCGCTCAGGAGAGAACCTGATCCTGCGCATCAATGGCGCCGAGAGCTTCACGGCACAGGGATTCTTTGATGGCAACAATCCCCGCAACAACAACAATCCGCTGCAACAGGTGAAGTTCGCGGACGGGACGACATGGGACTTGGACACCATCGTGTCGCGGGTTGGCGCTGCAGCGCCCGCGCCCGCGCCTGCGCCCGCGCCTGCCCCGCCACCCCCCCCACCCGCGCCTGCGCCTGCGCCTGCGCCTGCGCCGGCCCCGGCCCCCACCACAGAGACGGTGAACAACGTGAACGTCGGGGATGCCCCCAACGCCTTCACTGGCGCCGTCGTGCTCACCACCGCCAGCACGGTCCGCGGCGGCGCTGGCGGGACCGACGCAGGCGACCTGTTCAGCTTCGTCACGGGTGCGAGCGGGCAGATCAACCTGGCACTCACGGGCCTGGCCGCCGACCTGGACTTGTACCTCTACGACGCACGGGGAGAGATCGTCAGCAGTTCGCTGCAGTTCGGCGCCGCGGCTGAGTCGATCAGCTTTCAGGGTCTGGCCAACAGCAGCTATTTCGTCTACGTCACACCTTACGAAACTGCGGTTTCCGCCTACAACTTGACAGGGACCTGGCCTGCCCCTACGGCGAATTCGCCTGCACCTGCGCCTGCACCGACCCCAACGCCGAGCCCAACACCCACACCGGCCCCGCCACCAGGAACCGTGATCGAGGGAACCTCCGGAGCGGACGTCCTGACCGGCGGCAAAGGCAACGACAGGCTCAATGGTGGCAAGGGCAACGACACGCTGACGGGAGGCGCCGGCAATGACGAACTGGTAGGCGGCGATGGCACGGACACGGCCGTTTTCAGTGGCGTCGTCCTGGAATATCGGGTCGCCTTCGACAGTGCTTCGGGCCGCGCAACGGTTTCGGACCGCAAGACTGGCCGTGACGGTGTTGACGACTTGTTGCTAGTAGAAGTGCTGAAGTTCAGCGATGGCGAACGCCGAATCGTGGTCGGCACCAGCGACAACGACAGCCTGGCTGGCGGCAAGGGCAATGACGTCCTGTCCGGTGGCAAGGGAAATGACAACCTGGATGGTGGTGCTGGCCTGGACCTGGCCGTCTTCGCTGGCACGCGCGCTGCCCATGTGATTACCATCGGTTCACAAACAACCCAGGTGCGTGGCAATACGAGCAACGTGACGACGGGCACGGACACGCTGGCCAATATTGAACGGCTGCAATTCACCGACGTCTCCGTCGCCTTGGACCTGAGCGGCAACGCCGGCACAGTGGCCCGTCTGTTGGGCAGCGTGTTTGGTCCTGCGTCGGTGAACAACAAAGAATACGCAGGCATCGGACTTTCCATTCTCGACCGCGGCGTGAGCACCAACGAGCTGGCAGCCTTGGCTGTCAACGCTGCGGGCGTCAGCGCGCCGGCGGACATCGTGCGCTTGTTGTGGACGAACGTCATCGGCTCGCCACCCACTGCAGAACAGGCCAGGCCCTTCGTCGATCTGCTGGCCCAAGGCACGACCGTGGCGCAGCTGACCATGCTTGCCGCGATGACGCCGCAGAACGAGGCCAACATTGACTTGATGGGCTTGGCCACCACTGGGCTGGACTATCTGCAGATTGACGCTTGAGGCCGGGCTGCTCAGACGTGCATGCGGCCGCTCAGATCGCCAGCCGCATGCACGACTGACGACGGATGTGTATTTGCCGACGTTCAGGCAGCAGGCGGCGGCAACGAGTTCGCCTGGCGGCGCAACGACAATCTGGCGAGCAGCGGCCGAGCTGCGTGAAGGGGCCGTCGATGTCAGGGGTTGAGCACACTTCGCGGATGTCGTTGCCGCAGGCACTGGCAGTGCTTCAGGAACTCACAGTCGCCAGCCGCGTTGACGAGGCCCGGCGGGTGCTGGATGACCTTTTGCGCCAGATTGCCCTGCTGCGTGCAACAGAGCCGGGGCTGGCTGACCGACTGGGCCAGCAACTTCGCCCTTGGCAGCTGCGCCTGGCCGCCTGGTGGTGGTTGCCGCTGGGCGCCGGGCCGGTGCGACTGCGGCGTACCCAGGCCGAAGACGCTGGTTTCTGGTCATCAGCCTTTGCTGATGCCAGCTTTGCGCGCCGATTCAACCGGCAACAGCCGTGGGCGGGCGATCTGGCGCAGGCACTAAAGCGGGCCGGCGAGATGCCGCCGTTGGACCAAGGCGCCGTTCAGTGGCTGGTTTGCGACGGTGCCGGGGAACGCTTGGGCATCGCGTCGCTGACCAGCATCAACCTCGCCAATGCACGAGCGGAGTTCTCGATTGGTTTCCCGCGCGACCCGGGTCCGATGCGCGGTGTGCTCGCGTCGCTGTGGGTTTTCCACTTCGCATTCTTCCTGCTGCAGTTGAATAAGCTGACCACCTATGTCTACAGCGAGAACATCGAGGCCCGCCACAACTCGCTGCGACTGGGCCTGCGTGAAGAAGGTTTGCTGAAGGAGCATTTCCTGCTGCCGCCAGGCGAGTATGTAGATGTGCTGGCGATGGGCCTGACACGTAGTCAGCTGCTATCCGACCGGCGCCTGGTGAACCTGGCCAAGCGGCGCATCGGGCAGGTCTGGCACTGACACCACCGCAGCCGAAATGCGCCTGTGAACCAGCGACACCGGCTATCGCCCGGGCACTGCAACAGAAGGTCCTTCTTGGCCGACATGCAGCAGAGCCTGGCCCGCGTGGTGGGCCGCGTGCGCAACAACGCCGAAAGCGCCAAGCAGGCCAATCAGCTGGCGCAGAACGCGTCGGCCGTGGCCGCGCAGGGTGGCGCCGTGGTAGGCCAGGTGGTCAAGCTGGCGCCGCAGCACTGAGGCGAGGCTTTCCCCTTGGCTTGAACTCTCAGGCCTGGGTTTGAAGCAACACATGCGGGCATTCGGCGGCGCCCTGCGCGTGGCCGGTGCCGAAGGCGGCGGCACGGGGCTGGCGATCGAGCTGGCGACGTCGGCTGCACCAGCCGTTGAGTTTGCTCAATCGTGTGCGGGTTCGGGCTCCTAACGTACCAGCGTGGCGGGATCCTTTGGAAGGGGTGAGCCCGCCGCCCGGTACGGAGCAAGCTTCGACTCGGCCAGCACCCTCGCCAGACAGCATCCAGGAGCCTTCATGAACCTCCCCTTGAACACGATCCGGTCTCTTGCCGTGGCCGGCATCCTCGGCGCCCTTGCCTGCGCCAGTTCGGCCGCCACCACCACCGCCCTCAGCATCGTCAGCGACGGCAGTTGGAAGTCCACCGCGACGCTGCAACCCGGCTGGTTCACACCGGGATTCGACGACTCGGGCTGGAGCCAGGCCCGAGCGCCGTATCCCAGCCCCCAGCCCGTCAGCAACCTGATTGCAGGGACATCGGCGCAGAGGATCTGGCACGATCCGTTGGCGCTGTCCGACGGTACCAACGGCGCCATCGAGACCTGGTACCGGCGTGGGTTCTCCCTGGACCTTTCCAGCGGCGCCTTCGTTCAGTTTGCCCACGCGATCGTGTTTGTGGACGACGACTTCGAGTTCTACGTCAACGGCAACCTCGTCTACACCGACGTCAGTGGCGGTTTTGCCGATGTCCCGCACTTCATCGATTTCTCGTCGCATCTGGTGAACGGCAACAACGTGCTGGCCATCCATGCGGTGGACGGTGGCCTTTTCGGACCGTATGACCGTTTGTACGAATCGCTGCTGGTCGACGCGGTCGTTCGCACCGCGGGAGTCGTGCCGGAACCATCGACGGTGGCCCTGCTGCTCGCTGGCTTCGCGGGGGTGGCCGTGGCCGTCAAGCGGCGCCGGGCTGACCAGGCCTGAACGAACAGGCCCTCGTGTGCCCGTCATGCCGACCAGCGAGCCGCCTTCGCAGCGATCCGCAAGCTCCGGGGTCCTCACCGAGCCGGGAGATCCTGCGCGGCGACACGGACGATGCGAAGATACCGTGCGGCTTTCCTCGACCTGTGCCGGCACGCTCATGGCTGGACGCGGGCCTTTTCCACGGCGTGGCGGGCCCGTCGCACCTTGACCTTCACGCCCCAGGAAGGTCTTGAGTGCAGGCCGCTCGGTGCTGGCACTGGCACTGGCACTGGCACTGGCACTGGCACTGGCGCTGGCGACCGCTGAACGGATGCGGGAACTTGTCGACGCCAGAAGCCGCCAGCCCCACCTGCAGCAACAGCGCGTCCACCTGTTGGCGCAGGCCCTCGCCGCTCTTGGCCAAGCCTTGTTCGCGCAGCGCGCTCGGCCACCCTGCCCAGCAGCTTTCAGCGCGGGTTCAGGCCCGAAGACGGGACCTGTAAGATCAGCTGCAGGCGCCGGCGCATGGCGCGAGCCCTGCAGGCGCAGGATCGTCGACAGGCCGGCCTTCCTCGCAAGACCTGCCCGGCCGCGAGCCGATGCTGACCCGGCGAAGCTTCGCAGCCATCTGGCCTGATGGAAGCCATGCGCGGCCACGCCAACAAGTTCGAAGCGGCGCCTGGCCGGCCGTAGCAAGTTCTGCACGACCTGCGAGAGGGTTCGGTGACGCTGCCGTCGCATAGCCCTTGTCGGCGCTCATGCGCCAAGGCCGCTGGTCTGGCGCAACACCTCCCCGACCGTGCCCGACAATCCCGGCATGAACCGAATCGACGACCCCCGCCACGACCAGGAAGTGGGCGTGCGCGACAGCACGCTGGACACCACCCGCATCGACGACGTGCGCATCGGCGCGGTGCGCCCGCTGATGACACCCGCGCTGCTGCAGGAAAGGGTGCCCGTGCAGGCCGACACGCTGGCCTTGGTGGAAGACAGCCGCCGCTGCATCGCCGACGTGCTGCATGGCCGCGACGACCGGCTCGTCGTCGTCGTCGGTCCCTGCTCGATCCACGACCACGACCAGGCCATCGATTACGGCCGGCGCCTGAAGGCCGCGGCCGACGCGCTGCAGGCCGAGCTGCTCGTCGTGATGCGGACCTACTTCGAGAAGCCGCGCACCACGGTCGGCTGGAAGGGCTACATCAACGACCCCCACCTGGACGGCAGCTTCGCCATCAACGAAGGCCTGGAGCGCGCGCGCCGGCTGCTGCTGGAACTGACGGCCATGGGCCTGCCCACCGGCACCGAGTTCCTGGACTTGCTGAGCCCGCAGTTCATCAGCGACCTGGTGAGCTGGGGGGCCATCGGCGCGCGCACCACCGAAAGCCAGAGCCACCGCCAGCTGGCGTCGGGCCTGAGCTGCCCGGTGGGTTTCAAGAACGGCACCGACGGCAGCCTGCAGGTGGCGGCCGACGCCATCCTCGCCGCGCGGGCGCCGCATGCCTTCATGGGCATGACGAAGATGGGCATGGCCGCCATCTTCGAAACCCGCGGCAACGCCGACTGCCACGTCATCCTGCGCGGTGGCAAGGCGCCCAACTTCGACGCCGCTGGCGTGGCCGCCACCTGCGAACTGCTGCGCAAGGCCGGGCTGCCAGAACGCGTGATGATCGACCTGTCGCACGGCAACAGCCGCAAGCAGTTCGCGGCGCAGGTGGACGTGGCGCGCGATGTCGCGGCGCAGATGGCGGCCGGGGACGGGCGCATTGTCGGCGTGATGATCGAAAGCCACCTGGAACCCGGCCGCCAGGACCTGGTGCCCGGGCTGCCGCTGAAGCGCGGCGTGTCGATCACCGATGCCTGCCTGGGGTTCGAGCAGACGCTGCCGGTGCTGCACGAGCTGGCTGCGGCGGTGCGCACGCGTCGCCGACGCTGAACACCCCTGACAGACG
The DNA here is from genome assembly GCA_001464055.1 of Burkholderiales bacterium Ga0077543. Classification (GTDB taxonomy): domain Bacteria; phylum Pseudomonadota; class Gammaproteobacteria; order Burkholderiales; family Burkholderiaceae_C; genus Rubrivivax. The sequence continues at coordinate 28,646 of LNET01000067.1, read as the reverse complement.
ACCTGCGCCCGATGGCGCGGGAACTCTGCGTCAAGTCCGCACGGGCCATCGCCTCGCCCGCCATTCACGACTGTTTCGTCGCTTGCGGAATCCAGTTCGATCTCATGCCCCCAACCGCGTCAAGGGCCTTCATCGGGGCGAAGCTGGCGAAGCAGGCAAGCATCATCGATGGACTCGGGTGCGAAGGCCGACTGATCCGGGTTCCGATCCCCGTGGGAACGTCGGGTAACGGCTGCAGGGCCAGGGCCCGGCCCAGCAGGGTCAGTACTGGCGGTCGGGCAGCTCCACCGTCAGCCCGTCCAGCGCCGGGGCCACCGTGATCTGGCAGCTCAGTCGGCTGCCGTCCCGGCGCACTGCTGCCGTGAACTCGAGCATGCCGCGTTCCTCGTCGGTGGGCTCGGGCAGCCTGGCCATCCATTCCGGCGCCACATAGACATGGCAGGTGGCGCAGCTGAGGGTGCCGCCGCAATCGGCCGCGATGGCGTCCAGGCCGGCGCCTACCGCCACCTGCATCAGGGTCTGGCCGGCACGGGCCTGAACATCGTGCACACGCGGGGCCGCGCCGGTCTGCGCGGAGATGAATCGGATCGTCACCATGTTCAAAGCCTGCTGAAGTATTCGCGCCGCTGGAATTCTTCGGGGTCGGCCGCCGCGGCGTGGCGCGCCACTTCAGACTGCTTGATGCGCAGGAAGTAGTCGACGAAGGCGTCGCCGAAACCCGCCCGCAAGGCCCGGTCGGCGTCCAGGCAGCGCAGGGCGGCTTCCAGCGTGGCGGGAATGCCGGTCGCCCCCGGCTCGGCCGTCGCGTCCGGCGCATACGGCGCCTGTGTCGCGGACGGCGGCCGCAGCTGGCGCTCCAGGCCGTCCAGCCCGGCATGCACCTGCGAGGCCATGTAGAGGTAGGGGTTGGCCGCGGGCTCGCCAATGCGGTTTTCGATACGGGTGGCATCGTCGCCGCAGTCGCCCACCACGCGCAACATCGCACCGCGGTTGTCGCGGCCCCAGACGGCCGACTGCGGCGCCAGCGCATGGGGCTTGAAGCGACCGTAGCCGTTGATGGTGGGAGTGCAGAACGCCGCCATCCCGCCGGCATGCGCCAGCAGCCCCGCCAGGTAGTGCTGGCCGGTGTCGGACAGCGCATGCGCTGCGTCCATGGGCGTGCTGCCGGCGGCGGGTGCGTCGCGCATGAACGCCGGGCGGCCGCTGCCCGATTCCAGCAGCGACTGGTGCAGGTGCCAGCCGCTGGACATGACGTTCGGAAACGGCGGCCGGCAGACGAAGCTGGAGTGGTAGCCGGCCCGCTGCAGCGCCATCTTCGTGGCGTTGCGAAAGAGCACCATGTTGTCGGCCGCGGTCAAGGCGTCGGTGGCGTCGAACACCGCCTCGACCTGCGACGGGCCGAACTCCAGTTCCAGCGACAGCAGCGGCAGCCCCAGCGCCTGGGCCGTGCGCTGCACGATGCGCAAGGGCTCGTCGGCCATGTCGATCCAGACCTCGTTGAGCAGGCTGTAGCCAGGATGGATCATCGACAGCGAGGACGGCGGCTCGCCCGGCCAGGCGGCCTGGCCCGGATCGAGCTGCGCGCCCGCGTCGCGGATGCTGTAGATGTGGAACTCGACCTCCAGCCCGCACATCATCGTGAAACCCGCGGCCTTCAAGCGGGCGAGTGCGCGCTGCAACACCGAACGGGTGTCCAGTTCCACCGGGCAGCCGTGCTGGAACCAGGGCTGCGCGCGCAGCCAGGCCGTGCCGGCGGCCCAGGGCAGTTCGCGCAGGCTGTCCGGGTCGGGCATCAGCACGAGGTTGTTGGCCTGGCCGAACCCCGGCAGGCTGGCAGTCCCGCCCGGCTCGAACACGCCGAAGGCCGTGCGGTCAGACGAGTCCTTCAGCATCAGGGTGCTGACCATGCCCACCCCTTCGCGCAGTGCGCGCCCGGCGGCCGAAGCGACCAGGCTCTTGCCGCGCAGAAAGCCGTGCAGGTCGCACCAGGACACGCGCAGCAGTTCGATGCCGCTGGCGTCGATGCGCTGCACGGCCTGAAGCACCCGCCGCTCGCGCTCGGCGTCGTGGATGCCGCAGCGCTGCGCGAAGCTGCTTGTCATGCGCCTTGCGGGGCGGCAGGTGCCGATGTTTCGGGCTGCACCGGGTCGGCCCAGGGCGTGGCCTGGCGCCTGGCCTGCACCTGCGCCTGCCACCATGTGCCCCAGGTGCCGGCGGGTGCGATGCCGTCCACCGTGTCCGGGCCGGTCATGGCCCCGGCCAGTGCCGGGTCGGCGATGCCCGGTGCCACCTGGCCCGCCCGCACCGCGTCGATCGCGGCCAGCAGCATGCGGCGGTTGGCCATGATCACCTTGTCGCTGGTGCCCAGGTGTTCACGGGTGCGGTCCTGAATCGGCCCCATGCTTTCCACGGCCCACTGGTCGTGCACGTTGATGTCGTCTTCGCCCATGCCCAGGAAGGTGCTGCTGCGCTGTTCCTCGGGGTCGTAGCCCCAGTGATTCTGACGGCCGGCCTTCGGCAGGTAGTCGGGCAGCGAGATGAAGCGGGCCCGCTGCTCGCGCATGGCCGCTTTGTCGACCGGCTCGGCAAAGCTCGTGAAGAACGAATACCAGTAGGTGTGCGTGTCGTCCACCGGCACGTGCATCTGCGTGATGGTGAGCGTGGCCGACAGCGGAATGACGAAGGTGCAGGGAAAGATGCCCTGGGTGATGCGCACATGCGTCAGGTCCGGCGTCATCGGTCGCAGCGTGGTGATCTGCAGGCCCCAGGGGCGCTTGTCGAAGCTGATGTCGGGCCGGTGGAATTCGCGCATCACGCGGGTCATGGGCCACTGCTCGCCGCCGAAGCGGCCGATGCTGGCGCTGCGGAACTGCTTGCCGCCGGCGTTGCTGCCGATGTCGTCCAGCGAAGCGTCGTTCAGGAAGCGATGCAGGAACGAGGTGTGGGCCGGGTCCAGCCCCACTTCGAAGGCCTGCAGCCAGTTGCAGTGCCACAGGCCCTTGAAGGCGAACACATGCGTGTCGGGTGCGTTGAAGCAGTCGAAGCCCGGAAATGGCGGTGCCTTGCCCACCGGGCCGAACCAGCCGAACAGCACGCCGCCGCGCTCGAGAACCGGGTAGCTGGTCTGCTGGACGCGGTCGCACAGTTTGCTGCCGACGGGTTCGGCGGGGGTCTCCAGGCAGCGGCCGGTGGCGTCGAACTTCCAGCCGTGGAAAGGGCAGCGCACACCGTCGCCTTCATGGCGCGCATAGGCGAGATCGGCACCGCGATGCGGGCAGTCGCGGTCCAGCAGACCCCAGCGGCCCAGGTCGTCGCGGAACAGGATGAATTCCTGGCCCAGCACCCGCACCGCCTTCAAGGGGCGAAGCGCCATGCGCGGGTCGAGCGCGGCATCGAATTCGGCGAGCAGGGCCACCGGTTGCCAGTACTGGCGCAAGAGCGCACCGCAGGCCGTACCCGGCCCGATGCGCGTGATCAGCTCGTTCTGCTCGGCCTGCATTCGAAACCCTTTGCTGGATGCCCCGGGCGAAGGTATACCGCATTGTCGGAACTGCTCACAACCTGATGAACCTGCACGCCGGGGCCGACGACAGGGCCACATCCCGGGCCCGCTGCACAGCCCAAACGTGAACACCTGGGCGGTAACGCTGAACCGGAGCTGTCACTGCCATTTCATTTGCTGTCACTACGCTGCGCTGCGTTGCAGCAACAGCGTCGCTGCCCGTCGTGCAGCTTGAGACCTGCACTCGCACGCAGTCCATCCGGGGGCCTTTCTTGTCGCGATTGCGTCTGCACAGAGTCTGGTTGATCGTCGCGGCTTGCCTCATGTGCGCCTGCACACCGCGTGCATTGCTGGTGCAGGCTGTTGCCAGCGAACTGGCGGTACAGGGTTCTGGCGATGAAGACGACCTGGAACTGGCACGCGACGCCGCCGCCTTTCACCTGAAGCTCTCTGAAGCGGTGTTGCGGCAGACACCCGGGCATGGCCCCCTGGCCACCGCAGTGGCTTCCGGTTTCACGCAGTACGCCTATGCCTTCGTGGAATTCGATGCCGACCGGCTGGAGATGCAGGACAGCCGTGGCGCCCAGCGCCTGCGGCAGCGGGCAGCACGCCTGTACTGGCGTGCGCAGCGCCATGCGCTGCTGGCGCTGGAAGGGCAGCAGCCAGGCTTCCGGCAGGCGCTGGCCGCGGGAACGGCCCGCCTGCAGCCGCAGCAGGCCGCGCTGGCCTACTGGGGCGCGGCCGCCTGGGGTGCGGCCATTTCCTTGAGCAAGGACCAGCCCGAACTCGTCGCCGACCTGCCGCTGGCCACGGCCCTGGCCACGCTGGCCTGGCAAGCGGAGCCGGGCCATGGCAAGGGCTCGCTGGCGGCCTTGATGGGTAGCTTCGAGGCCGCACGGCCGGGCGGCAGCGCGGCCACCGCGCGGGACTACTTCGACCGCGCCGTGCAGCTGGCCGATGGCCGCAACGCAGGCGTGTACGTGGCCCGGGCCGAAACGCTGGCCCTGCCCGCCGGCGACCGCGCTGCTTTCGAATCACTGCTGCATCAGGCCCTGAAAGCGGCAGACCTGCAGCGCGACCTCGCCAACGAAGCGATGCGCGAACGCGCCGCCTGGTTGCTGGCCACCGCCGACGACCGGTTCTGAGAACTTCAGAGCCCATCCAAGAGCTTCAGAGAGCTTTCGAGACCTTCCAGGACCACAGCACCGATGGAACCCGTCAACACCTCACGCCGCCACACCACACTGTCGATGCTGGCCCTGGCACTGCCCGGCGCAGCGCAGGCGCAGACCGTGCAGCTGCGCATCGGCAGCCTGGTCCCGAAGAACTCGCTCTATCACCAGTCGTTGCTGGAACTGGGTGAAAGCTGGCGAGCCGCCCAGGGTGGCGGGGCACGCTTTGCCGTCTTCACCGACGGCAGCCAGGGTGGCGAAGCCGAAATCGCCCGCCGGATGCGCATCGGCCAGCTGCAGGGCGCCCTGATGAGCGTGGTGGGCTTGCGCGAGATCGAGCCCACCGTGGCCGCCCTGCAGACCCTGCCCCTGCTGTTTCGCGACTGGGACGAGGTCGACCATGTGCGCGAGAAGATGCGCCCGGCGATGGAGCGGCGCTTCCTCAGCAAGGGCTTCGTCATCGTCGGCTGGGGCGACGCCGGCTGGGTGCGCTTTTTCTCGAAGGAGCCCGCGTTCAGGCCCGACGACTTCAAGCGCATGAAGTTCTTCGCCTGGGGTTCGGAACCCGAACAGCAGGCCATCATGAAGAGCCTGGGCTACACCCCGGTGCCGCTGGAAACCGCCGACATCCTGCCCGCACTGCAGACCGGCATGATCAACGTGGTGCCGTCCACGCCCTACTTTGCGCTGGCAGGGCAGGTCTTCAACACGGCACCGAACATGCTGGAAATCAACTGGGCGCCCATCGTCGGGGCCCTGGTGGTGACCCAGCGCGCCTGGGAGGCCATGTCGCCTGCCGGCCAGCAAGCGCTGCGCAGCGCCGGCGAGCGTGCAGGGGTGCAGATGCGGGCGCAGGCGCGCAAGGAAGTCGACGAAGCAGTGGCGGCCATGCGCAAACGCGGGCTGACGGTGAACCGACCCACGCCGGAGCAGATGCGCGAATGGGACGCGCTGGCAGAAGCCTTGTACCCGCGCATCCGCGGCACCATGGTGCCGGCCGAGACCTTCGACGAAGTGTTCATGCACCTCAAGGCCTTCCGCACGGCGCGGGGCCGTTGACTTTGGCAGCGACACCGCCGGCTGTGCCGCCGAGCCCGCCGCCGCGAGACACGCCGCCGGCAACGGCCGCGGTGCCGGGCGTCTTCTGGGCCCGGCGTTGGGACGAAGCCCTGGCTGCGGCGGCGCTGCTGCTGATGACGCTGATCCCGCTGATCGAGATCGCATTGCGCCCGGTCATGGGCCGTGGCGTGATGAACGCGCCCGTGCTGGTGCAGCACCTGGGCCTGGTGATGACGATGTTCGGTGCACTGGCCGCCGCGCGCAACGGCCATCTCACCACCCTGGGCAGCAGTCTCGGGCAGATCCTGCCTGCGGCGCTACGCCCGGCCGTGCGCGCCCTGGCCTGGGGCGGTGCTGCCCTGGTGTGTGGTGCGCTGGCCTTGGCGAGCTGGCGCTTCGTGGCCAGCGAAGCCAGTGCGGCGCAGGAACTGGCTTATGGCATCCCCGTGTGGTGGGTGCAGGCTTCGATGCCGCTGGGCTTCCTGCTGCTGGGTTTCAAGCTGGGGGCGCGTTGCCTGGGCGGCGATGCTGGGGCCGCTGCAGCCCTTGCCCGCTGGGCAACTGCGGCGCTGGTGCCGCTGGCGGGGGCTTGGCTGGCAGCGCAATTCGACGGTACGGCCCTGCCCTTGTGGCCCCTGGTGCTGATGGTCGTGGTCTTCTTGCTGGCCGGCGCGCCGATCTTCGCGGCGCTGGGCGGCCTGGCGTTGGCGCTGTTCTGGAGCGAAGCGCTGCCGCTGGCCTCCGTGCCCTTGTCGCATTACCAGATCACCGTCAACCCTTCCTTGCCGGCCCTACCCCTGTTCACGCTGGCCGGGCTGATTCTGGCGCGCACGGGTGCGGCGCAACGGCTGGGTGCGGTGTTTCTGGCGCTCTTTGGCGGCGGGATACGGGGCACCGTGCTGGCCGTGGCCGTGCTGTGCTCGGGATTCACCGCGCTCACCGGTGGCAGCGGCGTCACCATCCTGGCGCTCGGTGGCCTGCTGCTGCCGATGTTGCTGAAGGCCGGCTATTCGGAACGGCGCGGCATCGGCCTGGTCACCAGCGCCAGCGCCCTGGGTGTGCTGCTGGCCCCATCGGTTCCCCTGATCATGTACGCGGTGATTGCGCGCGTGCCCATCCAGGACATGTTCCTGGCAGGCCTGGCGCCGGCCGTGGTGATGGTGGCCAGCCTGCTGCTGGTGGGCGGCTACCTGCGGCGCGAACCGGGTGCGGCGACATCGGCGCCGCCCATGCCTGCTGCGCCAGTCAATCTGCGCCATGCGATGTCGGCCGCCTGGGTGGCGAAATGGGAACTGGCGGCACCGCTGGTGGCCATCGGTGCGCTGGTCAGCGGGCTGGCCACACCCACCGAAAGCGCGGCGCTGACCGCCGCCTACGCCGGGCTGACGCAGGCCCTGGCCCACCGCGAACTGGGCTGGCGCCTGCTGGGCAAGGCGCTGTCGGACTGCGCCCAAATCATCGGCGGCGTCATGCTCATCCTGGGCATGGCGCTGGCGCTGACCAACTTCATGGTCGATGCCGGCATCCCCGACCTGGCGGTGGAATGGGTGCAGGGCTACATCCCGAACAAGTACGTCTTCCTGGTCGTCCTGTGCCTGTTCCTGTTCGCCGCTGCGGCCCTGATGGAGATCTATGCGGCCATCGTCGTGCTGGTGCCACTGCTGCTGCCACTGGCCATGGCCTACGGCATCGACCCGGTTCATTTCGGCATCATCTTCCTGGCGGCGATGGAGGTCGGTTTCCTGTGCCCGCCAGCGGGGATGAACATCTACTTTTCTGCCGCGATGTTCGGCAAGTCGATCGGCTACGTGGCCCGCTCGGTTTTGCCGGCCATGCTGGCCATCTTCCTGGGAACCTTGTTGATCGCGCTGGTGCCGGCGCTGGCCACGGCCCTGCCCGACTGGGTGGCCGGGCGGACTTGAAGGCGCCTTCCCGTGGGTGGCCGGTTCCGCCCCCGGGATTCGGCAGCCAGCCGGCCTTACTGCTGGACGGCCACCCGAAAGCGGTAATGGTGTCGCTCCAGCGGCAGATCGGTGCCCACCTGGTAGGTTTCCACCAGCATCTCGCGGGCATCGGTCAGGCCAAAGACCCGGAACATCGGCACATGCCGGCTTTCGTCGGGAATCTTCGTCCGCTCCAGCCCGGGCACGTGCAGGTAGTGCACATGACCCAGCTGCTTGGAGTGCACCACACGGTCCATGTCCATGTGGAGGTCGCCAGAGATCACCGCCACCACGTTCGGGCTGTTGACGATGTCGGCAAAGCCGGGGTGGCCCACGCCCTTGCCTGTGTTCTCTTCATAAACGCCCTTCTGTGCACCGTGCACGATCAGCACGACAGGCTTGTCCTTGTGTTTGTGCACCTGCTGCTGCAGCCAGGCCACACCGCTGTCGGCGAAGTCGCGCCCACGGTCGGGTGACGCAAAGACCAGCACCAGGTGTTCCAGATCGAGCACGTAGCTGGCCTTGGGAAAGCGGACCTTGCCGTTGTTCCAGCGCTCGGCATACGAAAGAAAGCGCGCCACCGTGCTGCCATGTTCTTCGTTGCCCATGATGGGATAGAAGGGCAGGCTCAGCTGTTGCAGTACGGCAGTCGCGTTCTCGTACTGCACTTCGGTGCCCTTGTGCGCGATGTCGCCCACGCCGACGACGAAGTCCAGCCGCTGCCGCGCGGCCATGCGATTGACCTGGGCGACCGCGCCCGCCAGGTTCGGGAACTGCGGCTCGGGCTTGGGTTCGGCGTCGCCGAGCACCGCAAACCGCAGCAGCACTTTCGCTGGCTGTTCAGCCGGCACGGGTGAACGCGCAAGGCCCGGGGCTGCGGCCACGCAGAAGACAAAGGCGCATACCGCGCGCCGGATCGACGGTTTCATCGGACAAGTGGGTCCTTGGTTTTCGCTTTTCGCTTTTCGGTCTGCGGTTGAGGGCACGCGCGGGATCAACAAGCGGCTGGCGGCGGCCACAAGGCCGTTCGCAAGCCGCTGGGCGTGATGCCCGTCCAGCGCTTGAACGAGCGGCGGAAATTTGGCACGTCGTGGAAACCCAGATGGCGGGCCACCTCGTCGTTGCCACTGCCCCGGAACTGGTACAGGTACAGCGCCACGTGGCTGCGCACGCGGTCCAGTTCAGACTGGAAGTGGGTGCCCTCGGCCGCCAGCCGGCGCTTGAAGCTCGAGGGACTCAGGTCGAACCGCTCTGCTGCCACTTCCAGCGAGGGTGGGCTCTTCACCGTGTCCATCAACAGGTCGTACAAGGCAACGAGCAAACTGTGTTCGGGTCCCGCAGCCAGTGCGGCTGCACGCTCGCTGGCGGCCTGCCCTGCCGTGGCACCGGGTCTTCGAGCTGCTGGCCAGGGGCGGTCGAGCCATTCGCTGGGCACGAACATCGCATCGACATGGCAGCCGAAACGCAGGCTGCTGCCCAGGAAAGCCTCGTGCTGCTCCAGTTGGCGCGGCTTGCTGCGGTTGAAGCTGAAGGACCACGGCAGGTTTTCGCCGGCCAGCCACTGCGTCATCGACACGATGGCCGCCATCTGCATGTCGACGACAAACGGGCGCTGGGCGTGCAGGCCCACGGCGTCCAGCCACAGCAGTACCGCCAACCCGCCCTCTTCCACCAGCCGCGGCGCGAGCAGCGGGCTCAGCACCGGTGCGTGCCGCTGCAGCAGGGCCAGCGCCTGCCTCAGGCTGCCGGCGTTGCGCAAAGCCAGGCTGGCGGCGCCATAGTGCCCAGGAAGCCACTGTCGGCCGATGGCAAAAGGCGTCTCGGGGTTGCCGATGACGCCCTGCACATTCGCCAGCAGCTGCAGCAATTGCCTTGGCGTCGTCTCTGCCGCACCGCCAGCCAGTTCGGCCTGCGACAAGCCGCAGTCGGGCAGCAGGCGCGCGACGGGTATCTCCAGGTCCTGTGCGTGCGCAAGCACCAGCGCCGGCTGGTGCAGCGCGGGCACGAAGGGCGTGCCGCTGCCGTACCAGACTTGCGCCGACGGGACGGCCCGTGAATCAGACATGGCTCACCGGCACCCAGGCTTCGGGCCGGCCCTCGATCTCGCGGTTCAGCGCACTGAGCAAGGCTTGAGCATCAGCTTCGGCCAGGGCGCAGATCCAGCGCGGCGTGCAGGGCAGCAGCCGGTCGTCGCAGGCGTGGAACTGCATCGTCTCGACCATGCGGGCCAGGTGCAGCGCGCGGCGGCGCGCTTCGGCCAGCCCGGTTTCAGGCATCAGCACCACCAGGCGCTCGCCAGCATAGCGGCAAAGCAGGTCGCGCTGGCGCAGGTTAAGCAGCAGCTGATGGCAGACCGCGTCCAGCCGCCGCCTGGCTTCGACCCGGCCGTGTTCTTGCTGCAGGGCCGCTTGCCCCGGCAGGTCGATCAGCACCACGCCGCAGGGCTGCGATGCGCCGCGCGCGGCTTCGGTTTCGATCTGCCGCCGCAGATAGCTCGCATTGCCCAGGTGTGTCTGGCGGTCCAGGGCACGGTGGTCGCGGAACAGGCGCTCGCGCTTGAGCATGTGTTCGTTCAACACCGCCTGCTCCTGACGCCAAAGAACCAGGCCGACAGACAGCAGCAGCACACCCAGGCAGGCCAGCAGCGATTCGGTCCACCCCAGCCAGGCAGCGGCCTCGGACAAGCGCCAGAGTTCGTCCAGCGCGTCGCACCAGGACGCCAGCGCCAGCGCGGCCAGTCCGCCGCCGAGCAGGCGGGTGACGAGACCGTCGGGCCGGCTGTTCATCACCAGCAAGGACCAGGCGGCCGCCAGCAAGCCCAGGCCGCTCTCTGCCGCGATGTCGACCCAAGCCCATTCGACGGACGGCTTTGCGACCCCGAAATGGGAAAACAGCAGCAGCAGCAGAGCAGCGGCCAGCAAGGACAGATTGGCGATGGACAGGAACCGCATGATGCTTGGGCAGGAGCCGAGGGCTGGGACTCTGACTGGGACTGGGACTGGGACTGGGGGCGGCGGTGGAGTGAGGTGAAACCAAGGGCGGCTGCCGGCTGCGCGGGCACCGCAACTCGAAAGTGCCAAGGTTATGAAGCTGCCGTGACAGTTTGATGCGCCAGTGCCACTCCAGACCGGGGGGGGGGTCGCATCAGCTCAACCCGAGGCGGGCCATGCGCGCAGCAGCCCGCCGGGCGCTGGTCCGGCCCAGGGCGCGGCAACGGGTCTCAAGGGATCAGACCCCCGCACAGGCCAGCCGCAAGCGGGTGCGCAGCCGGCCTGCAGGGCCCGAGCTGTCACCCCACCGACACACGCCGTCACGACAGTCGCCGCAGCCCGTCGCTGACAGCGACCCGACACCCCGGAGACCCCGTGACAACTCCCCTGCCCACCTTCCGCATTTCAGCCCTGGCTTCGGCCGCCACACTCGCGCTTTGCGCGTCAGGCCACCTGCTGGCGCAGCCCGCATCCCCATCGCCGGTACCGGTGATCGTGATCACCGGCCAGGCCGCGTCGACCGACCGCGCGCTGCGCGACCAGGCCGCTGCCGACAACGTCACGAGCGTCGTGCGCGCCGACGGCATCGGCCGCCTGCCCGACCGCAACGTGGCCGAGGCGCTGCAAAGGCTGACAGGCGTTTCGGTCGAGCGCGACCAGGGCGAAGGCCGCTACGTGCGCATCCGCGGACTGGGGCCTGATCTGAACGCTGTCACCATCAACGGCAGCCTGGTGCCGGCCAGCGACGCCGACCGCCGCGCCGTGGCGCTGGACGTGCTGCCTTCGTCCTTGATCCGTTCGCTGGTGGTGAGCAAGACCTTACTGCCCGAGATGGACGCCAACAGCCTGGGCGGCAGCATCGACGTGCAAACCGTTTCGGCCTTCGACCACAAGGGCCGCTTCGTCAGCATGGACCTGGGCGCAGGCCGGGCCGACATCGGCGGCCGGGCCAGCCCCAGCGCCGCCGTGGTCTGGAGCGACCTGTTTGCCGGCGGCACGCTGGGTATCGCAGCCGGCCTGAGCCTGGACGAGCGCCGCTTCGGCTCGGACAACACCGAGACCAGCGGCGCCTGGGATGGCGACAAGCTGGAAAGTTTCGAGCGGCGCGACTACACGCTGACGCGCCGCCGCTCGGGTGTGGCGCTGAACGTCGAATGGCGGCCAGCCACGGGGCGGCTGGTCTACGCCCGCGCCCTGGCCAGCCGTTTCAGCGACAACGAGCAGCGCCTGGCGCATGTCGTCGCCCTCGACGAAGCCCAGGCCGAGGGTGCGCTTGGCGAGGCCGAGTCGGTGCGCGAACTGAAGGACCGCAAGGAGGAGCAAAGCGTCCGCTCGCTGGTTCTGGGTACCGAGCAAACGCTGGGCGACTGGCAGCTGAAGCTTGCCCTGGGCAGCAGCGAGGCGCGCGAAGAAACGCCGCGCCACCTGGCCAACGCGGTGTTCGAAGCGGACGACCTGTTCGCGGGCGTGGGGTTCAGCAACACCCGACAGCCCCGGCTGCTGGCGCCGGCCGCCATCGACAACCCCGCCCTGTACACGCTGACCGAGATCGAGCTGGAGTCCTCGCTGCACAAGGACCGCGAAAACAACGTTCGGCTGGATCTGTCGCGCGCGCTGCAGTTTGGCACGGTCGAAACCACGCTGAAGTTCGGCTTGAAGGCCAGCCGGCGCGAGAAGACCAACAGCCTGACCATCTGGAAATTCGAAGACCTGGACGAAGCGCCGCTGTCGCTGAGCGACGCCCAGCGCTCGTTGACATCCTTTGCCGGTGCGGCGCCGGCCTATGCCTTCGGGGGCTTCGGCCCCAGCATCCGAAGCGCACCCGTGCTGGCGCTGCTGGCCAGGGCCAACCTCGCCAATGCCGTCGACGAAGAAGAATCGACGCTCGGCACGCTGCAGGTCGACGAAGACATCGACGCGGCCTACGTGCAGGGCACCTTCGAGTTAGGCGCCAACACCGTCATCGCCGGGCTGCGGCGCGAAACAACGAAGATCCGAGCCATCGGCAGCGGCTTGAACGAGGGCGAGTTTGAACGCATCGAGGTTCGCCAACGCTACGGCCAGTGGTTGCCGGGACTGCATCTGCGGCACGACCTGGACAAGCAGACTGCGGTGCGCGCCGCCTGGAGCAATGCCGTGGTGCGGCCGACGCTGGAACAGCTGTCGCCCACCTTCGTCTTCGACGGCGACGAGGCCAGCTTCGGCAATCCGAATCTGAAGCCGCTGCGTGCTGCCAACTTCGACCTGGGGGTCGAGCGTCAGCTGGGCTTCGCCGGCGCGGCATCGGCCTACGTGTTCCACAAGCGCCTGCGCGATTTTGTCTACGCCACCGACCTGGCCGGCAGCGGCCCCTTGACCGATTTCGACGAGGCCTTGACCTGGGCCAACGGCGACCAGGCCCAGGTCAGCGGGCTGGAACTTTCATGGCAGCGCGCCTGGAACGAACTGCCCGGACCCTGGGCCGGACTGGTGACCGGCGCCAACGCCACCTTCACACGGTCAAAGGCCCGCATCGGGCGGGTCGATGACGGTGTGTTCCGCACGCGTGAGATTTCGCTGCCGAGCCAGTCCGACCGCAGCCTGAATCTGGTGCTGGGCTACGAGACCCCTGCCATCGGACTGCGCCTGGCCGCCAACCACAAATCGGCCTACCTGCTGGAAGTGGGCGATGCGCTGGACCCGGCCGGCGACCTGACGGTGGACGCGCAGACGCAGTTCGATCTTTCCCTGCGCTACAGCGTCAACCGGCAACTGTCGGTGGTGTTCGAGGCGCTGAACCTGAGCGACGAGCCGTATTACGTCTACGCTCGCCAGCAAGCCCGCAATGCCCAGTACGAAACCTATGGCCGCAGCTATCGCATCAACCTGAAGTGGGCCCTGCATTGATGAACCGCGTCGACATGACTTGTTTTCCGGCCTTGCCTGGCCCAGCCGTGCGGCAAGCCCGCGTCACCCCGGCATCCGCGCTAGCGACCACGTTGGGAGTGCTCGCCGCATTGGCCGGAAGCCCGGCCGTCGTCATGGCTGCACAGCCGGGTGCACAGACGACGGTGACGGCATCGTCGCCCTCGCAACGGCGGCCGCTGCTTCCCCTGCCTGTTTCGGCGCTGTCCAAAGCCGAAGGCCTGGCCACCCTGCCCGGTGGCGGCTGGCTGGCGCTGGACCGGGACGCGCTGCGCCTGCTGGATGCGCGGGGCCAGGAACGCGCCAGGCTGGTGGTGCGTGGCGAGCACCTGGACACCCGCGACGGACCCGCCGGCACGCTGGCCGTGCTGGTGGACGCCAACACGCAGCAAACCTGGCGGGTGCAGGTGGACGAAGCCGCCGGCACGCTGCAGGCCGCGCCGGTGATCGAATCGCCGCCCTACAGCGTGGAGGCCCTGTGCCTGCACCGCGACGCCCAGGATCTGGACCACGTCTTCATCATTGGCGACGAAGGCCTGGTCGAGCAATGGCTGCTGCGGCCCGGCGCGGCATCGCTGCTGGTGCGCCGCTCTGCCGTGGCAACGCAGCCGCAGGGCTGCCGGGTCGACGACCGCGCAGCGCTGCTGTACGTCAACGCCGAAGACTCCGGTCTGTGGGCCTACCGCGCCGATGCGGAAGGGCCGCCGGCACGGCATGCCGTGCTGCTGGCGCGCCCGCTGGGGCCGCTGGATGGCGGCGCAGCGGCCTTTACCGTGCTGCCAGGCGGCGTGGCGGTGCTCGATGGATCGGGCAGCAAGCTGCACCTGCTGCAGCGCGAAGGCCAGGGCAACGGTGACCTGCGCTGGCGCGCCCGCACACCGCTGGCGGTGAAAGCCGAAGGCGAGGTCGAGACCCTGGCCGTGCGCCAGCGTCCAGGTGGCATTGAGCTGATGTGGCGCGACGAATCCAGCACCGGCTGGCAGATCCGGCAGACGCCCTGGACGCGTACCGCCGAAGCCGGCCTGCCCCCGCCCCTGCCCATCGTGCTGCCGGCCGTGGCCACCGCGGTCGTCAACCGCTACGGCGACGCGGCCGATGACCCGGCCTTCTGGGTGCACCCCACCGCACCCGAGCGCTCGGTCGTGCTGGGCACGAACAAGCGTGCCGGCCTGCATGTCTATGACCTGGACGGCCGCGAATTGCAGTTCCTGGAATCTGGCCGCATCAACAACATCGATGTGCGGCAAAACGTACGCTTCGACGGGCTGCCGGGCAACGAGCGGCTGGACCTGGCGGTGGGCACGCAACGCGACGAACTGAGCCTGGTCGTCTACCGCATCGACGCCCAAGCCCGGGTGGCTGAGATCGGCCGGGTGCCCACCGACCTGGGCGGCATCTACGGCACCTGCCTGCACCAGCCCCGCGCAGGCGGGCTGGAGGTCATCGTCAACGACGCCGACGGCCGCTTCGAACGCTGGCGCCTGCAATGGCAGGAAGGCCGCATCAGCGGCACGCGCATCCAGCGCTTCGCCGTCAAGACCCAGCCCGAAGGCTGCGTCGCCGACGACGCGGCCGAGCGGCTGTTCATCGGCGAGGAAGACGTGGCCGTGTGGGCACTGTCGCTGGCACCCTCGGCCGGCCTGCCAGGGCAGCCCCCCATGCAAAAAGTGCTGGGGATCGGCGGCCTGGTGAAGGACGACATCGAAGGCCTGGCGCTGTACGACGGCAGCGTGCATGGCAACAGTCCGGGCACCGGAGAAGGCAGTGGGCGCTACCTCATCGTGTCGAGCCAGGGCAACAGCAGCTACGTCGTGCTGGACGCCGCGCCGCCCTACCGCGTGCGCGGTGCCTTCCGCGTGGGGATCGACGCCGAGCGCGGGATCGACGGTGTTTCCGAGACCGATGGCCTGGACGTGACAGCCAACCCGCTGGGCCCGCGTTTTCCACGCGGCGCTTTCGCAGCGCAAGACGGCTTCAAGCGAATGCCCGACGGGCCGCAGAACTACAAGCTGGTCGACTGGCGCGACATCGCCAAGGCGCTTGGGTTGCCCTGAGGCTGCGGTTCTCGGCTGCCTCGCTTTTCGGCGGGCCCAACGCTTGTAGGTCAGCGTGCAAGCCCCCCTCGCTGATCGACGGGGGCTTGCGCCACCCCACGCTTGAGCAGTTTGGCCGGTTCTGTGGTGGGGCCCCGCTTGACGGGGTCTGTCCAGGTGTACTACTCTAGTGGTACACATAGACACCACCCGTGGACGACCGCTTCGCCTTCAGCATCCAGACCGGTTCGCCTGAACCCATCTACCGCCAGCTCGTGGAACACGTGCGGCGGCGGGTGGCGGGCGGACAGATCAAGGCTGGCGACGAGCTGCCTTCGGTGCGGGAACTGGCGCAACTGCTGGCCGTTCACCCGATGACCATTTCCAAGGCCTACAGCCTGCTGCAGGCCGAAGGCCTGCTCGAGCGACGGCGTGGCCTGGCCATGCGCGTGGCTGCGCAGCACCAGCACGCACAGCCGGCGGCTTCACGCATCGAACTGCTGCGCCCGGCGCTGGCACGCGCCGCAGCCGAAGCGCGGCAGCTGCAACTGGCCAAGGCCACGGTGATGAAGCTGTTTTCCGACATCCTGGACGAGGACGAACACCCATGAATCCACATGTGCTGGCGACCACCACCCCCACCGCCGTGCTGGCCGACGTGACCCTGGCCTACCCCGGCTGCGCGCCCGTGCTGCAAGGCCTGAGCTGGCAACTGCTGCCCGGCCAGGTGGTGGGCCTGCTGGGCCGCAACGGGGCCGGCAAGACCACGCTGCTGGAAACCCTGCTGGGCCTGCGCGAGCCGCTGGCCGGCCGCGTGCAGCTGTTTGGCGAACCCGCCACCGAGCCCAGCGACGCGGTGCGCGAGCGCATCGGCTACGTGCCGCAGCAATCCGACCTGTTCGACAGCTTCACCGCCGCGCAGCTGCTGGCCTATTTCCGCAGCTTCTACCCGCGCTGGAACGAGGCCAAGGCGCAGGGCCTGCTGTCGCGCTGGGACATTCCGCCGCACCAGCGCATCGGCAAACTCAGCGGCGGGCAGCAGCAGCGTCTGTCCATCATCCGCGCGCTGGCGCATGAGCCCGACCTGCTGGTGCTGGACGAACCCGTGGCCAGCCTCGACCCCGCCGGCCGGCGCGACTTCCTGGCCGAGCTCATCGGCCAGGTCATTGAACGCGGCACCACGGTGGTGTTCTCCACCCACATCCTGTCCGACCTGGAACGCGTGGCCTTCCACATGGCCTTCATGCAAGGCGGGCGCATTGCACTGCAGGCGCCGCTGGACGAACTGCTGGATGAAGTGCGCCGGATCTCGGGGCCGGCCGCCGAAGTGCAGGCGCTGCTGCAGCGCCTGGGCGCACGAAGCCTGAAACGCATACCGCTGCCCGACGGGCGCGAACAGGTGCTGGCGCGCCTGCCCGCCGCCACCTCACTGACCCAGCTGCCCACGGGCACGGCCGCCGAGCCGGTGACGCTGGAAGACCTGTTCATGGCGCTGACATGAGGCCGCCCGTGAACATCCCCCACCCCGCCCTGTTGATGTTGCGCGCCGCCTGGCAGTGGCGCCGCAACGATGGCCGCCTGTGGGCGCTGCAGCTCTATGGCTTGGTCGGCATCATCGTCTTCCTGGTGCCTGGGGTCATGGCGCTGCTGTGGTTGCCGGCGTGGGCAGGTGCTGCCCTGGCCGGGGTGCTGACCCTCGCCGCCATCACCTGGGTGTGGGGCACGCACTTTTCGGCGCTGCTGCGCCTGAACCACCCTCACGCGCTGCACCTGGTGCCCGGCCACCTGCAGGCCGTTCGCGGTGCCGCGCTGGGCCTGTGGTCATTGCTGGTGCTGCTGGCGGGCGTGCTGGCCGGCTTGGGCGTCGCCACACGAGGACTGGACGACCTCGGTGCCAGCGCGCGCATCGGCCTGGCTGCAGCCCTGGCCACGGGCCTGCTGCTACTGGCCGTGGCGGCGAGCTTGCGCTGGTGGTGGATGTGGGTGCTGGCGGGATCGACACCCACGCTGGCCGTGCAACTGTGGCAGCGCGGGGGCAGCCAGGCCTGGGCGGCCGTAGAGCCGATATGGCAGGCCTGGGCACTGTGGACCAGCCTGTTGCTGCTGACCATGATGGCGGCCTTGCTGGCGGCCATCGTCGGCCAGACGGGGCCACGGCATGCGCGCGCTTACCTCCGGCGCGAACAACGGCGCCAGGCGGAGGCGCTCTTCCCTTCCCGCCCCAAGACCGCCTGGGCCGCCTACGGCCGGTGGGGCGTGTGGCTGGGCTGGCCTGGCCGGGCGCTGGCCGATGCCTGGCTGCGGCATTGCCTGGCCCGCCCCAGCAGCGTCATGGCACGCGCAGAAGTCGTGCTGCATGACGAACAGCATTGGGTGCGCCAGCTCGCTGGCGCCCTGCTGGTTCAGGCTGTCTTTGCACTGTGCCTGATCGTCGTGGCCTGCGTCACGGGGAAAAGCCTCGGCCTGTTCATCGAACACGGGCGCGTCGGCATCACGGTGGGCCTGGGCTTCGTGGCCCTCAGCGCCGTGACGGTGCTGCCCACGGCACTGTGGCGTTCGCGTCGCGAACAGGCCTTGCTGGTCCTGTTGCCCGGAATGCCCCGCGGTGCGGCGCTGAACCGGGCGCTGGCCTGGCGCCAATGGCGGCATGGCCTGGTGCTTTGGCTGGGCGTCCTGCCAGCAGCGGCGGTCCTGGTGTGGTTCGGCCACGGGCTCTACGCGCTGGCCTGGTTGGGCGTGGCACTCCCGCTGAGCGCCTGGTCGTGGCGCGACCACGCGCGCATGCAGCCCGTGCCCTCGGCCACCCACCTGCTGCCGGCGGCGAGCTATGTCGTGATGGGCCTGCTGTCGATGTTCCTGCTGACCCGGCACCCCGCGGCGCTGGGCCTGTGGCTGGCCGGGCTGCTGGCCTTCTCGGCCGCGCTGCTGGCCTGGCGCTGGCGCGTGCTGCAGCAGTTGCCGCCGGCCCTGCCGGCAGGCCGCCTGGGCTAGACGGACAGGCTCAAGCCGGCGTCCACAAGAGGAGAAGACGGCCCTGTCCAAAAAGAACCACCTTCACCCGCAGGAGCGCGGCGACGATGGCAACTCGCACTTGGCCTGCCACTCCGGGCGATGACAAGGCGGCGGCGGCCAACAGGGTGGGGTTCACACTGGCGTCACACCAACTCCACCGCCGTCAGGCCGTCACGCTTTGGGCAAGGCGGGCCGTATGGGGGGCCGTATGGGGGCGGTACGGGCGACCGAAAAGGCAAAACGGACCCAATCGGGGCCCGTTTCGGGATGTAGCTGGCGGAGTGGACGGGACTCGAACCCGCGACCCCCGGCGTGACAGGCCGGTATTCTAACCAACTGAACTACCACTCCATGCCGCTTCGAAGCGCCGTGTTGGCAGCGCCTCCAAGTGCAGCGAACTTGGCGTCCCCTAGGGGATTCGAACCCCTGTTACAACCGTGAAAGGGTCGTGTCCTAGGCCTCTAGACGAAGGGGACTTGGATCTTGTGAACGGTCTTGCCAATCTGCCTTACCAAAACCCTCGACTCTTGAACAACGCCTGCAAACTTGGTGGAGGTAAGCGGGATCGAACCGCTGACCTCTTGCATGCCATGCAAGCGCTCTCCCAGCTGAGCTATACCCCCTTGGTTTCAAGAACCGGCTGATCCTTTTCAGGGCAGCTTTTTCTTCAACTTCGGCGCTGTTCAAGCGAGCCCAAAAGTATAGCCCACTTTTCAAACATGCTGCAAACGCTGCAGCACCGCATCGCGTGAAAACAGCGACAGCACGGCGTCCACCGAAGGGGTCTGCGCACGGCCGCAGACCAGCACGCGCAACGCCGGCGCCAGCTGCGGCATCTTCAGCCCATGGGCCGCAAGCGTCTGCTTGATGGCAGCCGCGATGCCGGCCTTGTCCCATGGGGCGCCGGCCAGCGCATCGCGCAGGCTGTGCAGCGCCGGTCGCACCAGGTCCGTGACATGGGCTTGCAGGTCGGCCTCGGCAGGCGCCACGGGCACGAAGAACATGGCCAGCCAGTCGGCGAGTTCGACGACGGTGCTGCAGCGGTCCTTGAACAGCGCCGTCGCTTGCGCCAGCTGCACCAGGTCGTCTGCCAGGACGCCGCGTGAGGCCAGCTGCGCCTGCACCAGCCGCGCCAGCCGGGCGTCGTCGGCCTGCTTGATGTAGTGCGCATTGACCCAGGCCAGCTTGGCCGGGTCCCACTGGGCCGGGCTCCTGGCCAGGTGGCTGCCGTCGAACCACTGCACCATCTGTTCACGCGTGAACAGTTCGTCGTCGCCATGGCTCCAGCCCAGCCGGGCCAGGTAGTTCAGCATCGCCTCGGGCAGGTAGCCGG
Organism: Burkholderiales bacterium Ga0077543; assembly: GCA_001464055.1. Taxonomy (GTDB): domain Bacteria; phylum Pseudomonadota; class Gammaproteobacteria; order Burkholderiales; family Burkholderiaceae_C; genus Rubrivivax. The sequence continues at coordinate 8,698 of LNET01000067.1, read as the reverse complement.
CTTCCTCGTAGGCCGTGACGCTGACCGCACCGCGCCGCTTCGACAACTTCTGGCCGTCGTCGCCCAGGATGATGGGGCAGTGCCCGAACTGCGGCAAAGGCGCGCCCAGGGCCCGGAAGATGTTGATCTGCCAGGGCGTGTTGTTGATGTGCTCGTCGCCCCGGAAGACATGGGTGATGCCCATGTCCCAGTCGTCCACCACCACCGCGAAGTTGTAAGTGGGCACGCCCAGGCTGCCCGCGGGGGCGTCGGCAGCGGCTGGGCGCAGGATGATGAGGTCGTCGATCTCGTGGTTGCTGATGCTGATGGCGCCCTTGACCAGGTCGTCCCAATTAACGATGCCGTCTTCGGGGTTGCAGAAGCGCACCACAGGCTGCACGCCCTCGGGCGGGGGCGGCAGGCGCTTGCCCGGCATGGGGCGCCAGCGGCGGTCGTAATGCGTCTTCTCGCCGCGTGCGCGCTGGGCTTCGCGCATCGCGTCCAGCTCTTCGGGCGTGCAGTAGCAGCGGTAGGCCGTGCCCGCGGCGATCATGGCTTCGGCCACGGCGTGGTAGCGGTCCAGCCGCTGCATCTGATAGACCGGGCCTTCGTCGTACTGCAGGCCCAGCCAGTCCATGCTGTCCAGGATCTGTTGCACCGAGTCCTGTGTCGAACGCGCGACGTCGGTGTCCTCGATGCGCAGCACGAACTGCCCACCGTGGTGGCGGGCATAGGCCCAGGAATACAGCGCGGTGCGCGCGGTGCCCAGGTGCAGGAAGCCGGTGGGCGAAGGGGCGATGCGGGTGCGGACGGTAGGTTTCATCGGTGGGCAGGCAGCGCGTCCAGACCGCGCGCGAGATCGGCTTTCAGGTCACCCACGTGCTCCAGCCCCACGGCCAGGCGGATCAGGCCCTGGGTGATGCCGGCGGCCTGGCGCTGGGCCTCGCTCAGGCGGCCGTGCGAGGTGCTGGACGGATGGGTGATGGTGGTCTTGGTGTCGCCCAGGTTGGCGGTGATGCTGCAGATGCGGGTGGCGTCGATGACCGAAAACGCAGCCAGGCGTTCGTCGCCCAAGGGCGCGCGCACGACGAAGCTCACCACCGCCCCGCCCTGCCCGCCCTGCTGGGCCATCGCCAGTGCATGCTGCGGGTGGGAAGGCAGCGAAGGGTGGAACACCCTTTCAACGGCGGGATGGGCTTCCAGCCATTGCGCCAGTTCCAGCGCACGCGCGCTTTGCGCCTGCAACCGGATCGACAAGGTCTCCAGCCCCTTCAGCACCACCCAGGCGTTGAAGGGCGACAGGCTCATGCCGGCACTGCGCATCACCGGCATCAGCTTGCTGTCGATGAGCTCGGCCGGGCCGCACACGGCGCCGGCAATCACACGGCCCTGCCCGTCCAGGTACTTGGTGCCTGAATGCACGACGAAGTCGGCACCCAGCTTCGCGGGCTGCTGCAGCGCCGGGCTGCAGAAGCAGTTGTCCACCGCCAGCCAGGCACCGGCGTCGTGGGCGATGTCGGCCAGCGCGCGCACGTCGCACACCTCGGTCAGCGGGTTGCTGGGGGTCTCGGCGAACAGCATGCGCGTGTTCGGGCGCATGGCCGCCTGCCAGGCACCCAGGTCGGTCTGCGAAACAAAGCTGGTCTCGACGCCAAACCGTGCGAAGTCCTGGAACAGGCGCAGCGTGCTGCCGAACACGCTCTGTGAACAGACGATGTGGTCGCCGGCCTTCAGCAGCCCCATCACCAGCAGCAGGCTCGCGGCCATGCCGCTGCTGGTGCCGATGCAGCCGCTGGTGCCTTCCATGGCCGCCAGCCGGCGCTCCATCATCATCACGGTGGGGTTGCCGAAGCGGCTGTAGACGAAGGCCTCTTCCTCGTTTGCGAAGCGCCGCGCTGCGGTGGCGGCGTCGGGGTGGACGAAGGAACTGGTCAGGAACAGCGCCTCGGAGTTTTCGCCCCAGGGCGTGGCCGGCAGGCCTTCGCGCACCGCCAGGGTGTCCAGGTGCAGGCCTTCGGGCAAGTCGGGCTTGGGGATCATGTCGCCCCGCTTTCGGCACCCTGCAGCGCCAGGCGGCTGCGGTTGTTGCTGTCTTCCTCGTCGAACTGCAGGCGGCGCTGGGCCTCCATGCTCGCGAAATCCGCCGCCGTCACGTCGCCGGTGATGTAGTGGCCGTCGAAGCAACTGGCCTCGAAGCTGACCACCGCCGGATTCAGCGCCGCCACCACGCGCTTCATCGCGTCCACATCCTGGTAGATCAGGGCGTCGGCACCGATGAACTGGCGGATTTCCTCGACGCTGCGGTTGTGGGCGATCAGCTCGTCCTTGGTCGGCATGTCGATGCCGTAGACGTTCGGGTAGCGCACCGGCGGCGCGGCACTGGCCATGTAAACCTTGCGCGCACCGGCCTCGCGCGCCATCTGCACGATCTCCTTGCTGGTGGTGCCGCGCACGATGCTGTCGTCGACCAGCAGCACGTTGCGGCCCTTGAATTCCACGCCGATGGCATTGAGCTTCTGGCGCACGCTTTTCTTGCGTACCTCGTGCCCCGGCATGATGAAGGTGCGGCCAACGTAGCGGTTCTTCACGAAGCCTTCGCGGTAGGGCTTGCCGATGCGGTGCGCCAGCTGCATGGCGCTGGGGCGGCTGCTTTCGGGAATGGGAATGACGACGTCGATGTCGCTGGGCGGCATCGCGTTGATGACACGCTGCGCCAGCGTCTCACCGAGGTTCAGCCTGGCCTGGTAGACGCTGATGCCGTCCATGACCGAGTCGGGCCGCGCCAGGTAGACGAACTCGAACATGCAGGGGTGCAGCATCGGCCGCGCCGCGCACTGGCGGGCGTGCACGCGGCCCTGCAGGTCGACGAACACCGCCTCGCCCGGGGCGAGGTCGCGGTCAACCTGGTAGCCGGTGCCTTCGATGGCCACCGACTCACTGGCGACGATGAACTCGCCTTCGGCGCCCTTGCCCATGCACAGGGGCCGGATGCCGTAGGGGTCGCGGAAGGCCAGCAGGCCATGGCCCGCGATCAGCGCCACCACGGCGTAGCTGCCCTTGACGCGCCGGTGCACCGCGGCCACGGCCTTGAAGATGACCTCGGGCGACAGCGGCAGGTCGCGCACGGCCTGCTCGATCTCGTGCGCCAGGATGTTGATCAGGACTTCGGTGTCGCTCTCGGTGTTGATGTGGCGACGGTCGATCTCGAACAGCTCGGCCTTCAGCGCCTGCGTGTTCGTGAGGTTGCCGTTGTGCACCAGCACGATGCCGAACGGTGCGTTGACATAGAACGGCTGCGCTTCTTCTTCGCTGTAGGCGTTGCCGGCGGTGGGATAACGCACCTGGCCCAGGCCCACCGTGCCCGGCAGGCCGCGCATGTTGCGCGTGCGGAAGACGTCGCGCACCATGCCTCTGGCTTTGTGCATGAAGCACTTGGTGCCCTGCATGGTGACGATGCCCGCAGCGTCCTGGCCGCGGTGCTGCAGCAGCAGCAGCGCGTCGTAGATCAACTGGTTGGCCGGGTGTTTCGAGATGACACCGACGATGCCGCACATGGCTTGGATTTCCTTCTGGGTGTCGACGGGCGCTTTCGCGCCCACATTCAGGCCTGGAACCAGCGCTGCGAGCCGGGAGGCAACAGGGGTTTCAGGGCTTGCAGACCGAGTTCGAGCCAGCGCGCGCCCTGCGACGTCCGCCAACCCGACGATTGTGCAGCCGGAGTCAGCGCGATGACGCTGGCCACCGCCAGCAACAGAACGCCGCCGCGCAGCACGCCGAAGCCACCGCCCAGCAGGCGGTCGGGAATGGACAGCGGGGTGGCGTGGATCAGCATGCGCACGAGCTTCGAGAGCAGGCCCCACAACAACAGCACGGCAATGAAGCACAACACAAAGGCCGCGGCCAGCCGCAGCGGCGACTCCGGCGCGGACACGGGCAGGTGCAAGGCCAGTTGCGGCGCGGCCCATTGCGCCCCGAACCAGGCCACCAGCCAGCCTGCCAGCGACATCAGTTCGAACACGAAGCCGCGCCACAGGCCCACCAGCACCGACAGCACCAGGATGGCCAGCAGGGTCCAGTCGATCCAGCCCAGCGCGGGCAGCGCCAGGCCCATCACAGCGACAGGATGGCTGCCGGCAGGCCGCCGCCCTTGATGGTCCTGGCTGCGGCTTCGGCCTCGGCGCGCGTGTCGAAAGGACCCACGCGCACGCGCGTGCGCTGGCCGGCGCTGCTGTCGATGACCTGGGTGTAGCTCTTCAAGCCCAGGCCTTCGACCTTCTGCCGCGCTTCGCGCAGCAGGCGCGCGTCGCTGAACGCGCCCACCTGCACGACGAAACGGCCCGTGGCCGGCGACGACGCGGCCGCAGCCGCCTTCGGTTCGGGCGACGCTGCAAGGGGGGGCGGCTTGGCGGCCGCCTGCGCGGGGGCTTGTGTGGCCGTCGTTGAAGGCGTGCTGGTACTCGCCGGTGCTGGCGTCTGCACCGGCGACGGTGCAGGCGCCCGCGCCGGCAAGGGGCCGGAAGCCACTGCCGGCCGCGACGCGGCTGCAGGCGGCGACGTGGTGACCAAGACCGTGGGGGCCACCACCACCGGTGCGCTGGCCGCCGCAGGCACGGGCGGCACGCCGCTTTGCACGGCAGAGGCTGCCAGCGCTTCGACCCCCGCATCTTCGGGCAGCACAGTGGCCTGGGCAGGCGCGGGGCGCGGGGCGGGCGGCTCGTTCACGACCGTGCCGGCGTCACGTTGCGACAGCTTGATCGGGGTGTCCACCGCCAGGGGCCGCGGCTGGGTTTCGAACAAAAGCGGAAAGCTCACGACGCCCACCACCAGCAGCACCAGGGAGCCGACCAGCCGCTGCCGCGCCCGGGTGCGCACCGCCTGGATGGCCTGGCCTTCGTCGCCAGCCCCTGCCGGCGAACGATCAGGCGCCTTGGGTCGCAGGAATTCCGGAAGGGGCGGCAAGGGCATGCAGGGGCTGTAGGCTCAGGCCAGGTGGGGGGCCGAAAGCCGTGGCAGGCCGTCCTGCAGGACGCCGCCCACGGTGTAAAAAGACCCGAATACGACGATTCTATCGGCCGGGTCCGCTGCCGCGGCTGCGGCCTTCAGGGCCGCAGCCGGGCTGGCATGGGCCTGAGCCGTGACTTCACGCGCGGGCAGGCCGCGCGGCAATTCCAGCGCCTGGGTCACCAGCTGTTCGGCGCGCGCAGCGCGCGGCGTGGGCAGGTCACAGCAGTGCCAGGCATCGACCAGCGGCGCCATGCGGGCCATGAGGGTCGGGATGTCCTTGTCGGCCATCACGCCGAACACCGCGTGCGTGCGGGGAAAGAAGCCCATCGCGTCGAGGTTCAGCGCCAGGGCGCCCACGGCCTGAGCGTTGTGGGCCACGTCCAGCACCAGCGTCGGCTGGCCCGGCACCACCTGGAAACGGCCGGGCAGCTCGACCAGGGCGAGCCCGGTGCGGATGGCCTGTGCACTGATGGGCAGCCGGCTGCGCAGCGATTCGAGCGCGGCAATCGCCCCTGCAGCGTTGAGCAACTGGTTGGCGCCACGCAGCCCCGGGTAGGACATGCCGTTGTAGCGCCGCCCGCGGCCGGCCCAGTTCCACTGCTGGCGATCGCCGGTGTGGTTGAAGTCGCGGCCCACGGTCCACAGGTCGGCACCGATGAGCCCGGCGTGATGCAGGACGCTGGCCGGCGGCAGGGGGTCGCTGACGATGGCCGGCTTGCCCGGGCGCATGATCTGCGCCTTCTCCAGGCCGATGCTTTCCCGGTCCGGCCCCAGCCATTCCATGTGGTCCAGGTCGATGCTGGTGATGATGGCGCAGTCGGTGTCGAAGGCGTTGACAGAGTCGTAGCGCCCGCCCAGGCCCACTTCCAGGATGACCACGTCCAGGGGTGCCAGCGACAACAGCCGGGCAATGGCCAGGGTGCTGAACTCGAACTGAGTCAGCGTGATGTCGCCCCGCGCTGCCTCGACGGCTGCGAAGTGCGGCAACAGATCGTCGGCCGCCACCGGCACGCCGCCGATGCGGCAGCGCTCTTCGAAGTGCACCAGTTCGGGCTTCTGATAGAGGCCGGTGCGGTAGCCGGCGTGCCGGCAGATCGACTCGAGCATGGCGCAGGTGCTGCCCTTGCCGTTGGTGCCCGCCACGGTGATGACGGGAACCTCGAAGCGGATGCCGAGCGCTCGCGCCACCTGAACCGTGCGCTCGAGCGACAGGTCCATGGTCTTGGGGTGCATGGCCGCGCAATGGGCCAGCCAGTCAGCAAGTGTTTTCAAGGGGCAGAAGGGTTAAGCAACCAAGCCACCGGCGCGGATCCGGCTCCTCCGGTCCGCCGCGGGGCGCCCCCTGGGGGGGGGTGCGACCGAAGGGGCCGTGGGGGCTCCTATGCCACGGCGTCGGCAGACTGCCGTTGCAGCATGGCCAGCGCGCTGGCGATGTTGGTCCGCAATTGGCGGCGGTCGCAGATCATGTCGATGGCACCGGTGCCGAGCAGGAATTCGCTGCGCTGGAAGCCATCGGGGAGTTTCTCGCGCACGGTGTTCTCGATCACGCGCGGGCCGGCAAAACCGATCAGGGCACGCGGCTCGGCCATCACGACATCGCCGACGAAGGCGAAGCTGGCTGAAACGCCGCCCATGGTCGGGTCGGTCAACACGCTGATGTAGGGCAGCCTGGCCTTGGCCAGCCGGGTCAAGGCGGCGTTGGTCTTGGCCATCTGCAGCAGGCTCAGCAGGCCTTCCTGCATGCGCGCACCACCGGTGGCGGTGAAGCTGACGAAAGGCAGCTTCTGGTCGATGGCGGCTTCGACACCGCGAACGAAGCGTTCACCGACGACACTGCCCATGCTGCCGCCCATGAACTCGAACTCGAAGCAGGCCGCCACCAGCGGCACGCTCATCACCGCGCCGCCCACCACGACCAGGGCGTCGGTTTCGCCGGTGGCTTCCAGCGCCGCCTTCAGGCGAGCCGGGTACTTCTTGCTGTCCTTGAATTTCAGCGGGTCGACCGGCATCACTTCCTGGCCGATCTCCCAGCGGCCTTCCGGGTCGAGAAAAGCGTCGAGCCTGGCGCGAGCGCCGATGCGGTGATGGTGGTCGCACTTGGGGCAGACGTTGAGGTTCTGCTCCAGATCGGTCTTGTAGAGCACCGTCTCGCAGGACGGACATTTGATCCACAAGCCTTCGGGGACCGCCCGGCGTTCGGCCGGGTCGGTCTGCTGCATCTTGGGCGGCAGCAGTTTTTCGAGCCAACTCATGTTCTCACTCCTTCAGGTCAAGTGCCGTACGGATTTCAGCCATGAAGCCGCGCGCCGCGGCAGGTGCATTCTCACGCGTCTCGGTCTCGAGGATCTGGATGAGCCTGGAGCCGATGACCACCGCATCGGCCGAGGCCGCCACAGCGCATGCCGTGGCGGCGTCGCGGATGCCGAAGCCCACGCCCACGGGTACACGCACGTGCTGGCGGATGCGCGGCAACATCGCGGCCACGGCGTCGGTGTCCAGATGACCGGCCCCTGTCACGCCTTTCAGCGACACGTAGTACACGTAGCCGCTGGCGATGCGGCCCACGTCCCTCATGCGCTGCTCGGTGCTGGTCGGGGCCAGCAGGAAGATCAGGTCCAGGCCTGCGGCCTTCAACTGCGCGGCGAAGGCCTCGCATTCCTCGGGCGGGTAGTCGACGATGAGCAGTCCGTCCACGCCCGCTGCAGCGGCGTCGCGGATGAAGCTGTTCTGGCCGTGGCGCTGGTCGTAGCGTTCCACCGGGTTGGCGTAACCCATCAGCACCACCGGCGTGTGCTGGTTGCGGGTGCGGAACTCGCGCACCGCGCCCAGCACCTGGGCCGCGCCGATGCCGCGCGCCAGCGCGCGCTCGCTGGCCTTCTGGATGACCGGGCCGTCGGCCATCGGGTCGCTGAAGGGCACGCCCAGCTCGATGATGTCGGCACCGCCATCGGCCAGAGCCTGCATGATCTGCGGCGTGGTGTCGGCGAAGGGGTCGCCACAGGTGACGTAAGGGATCAGCGCGGTTCGGCGCTGGGCCTTCAGGATTTCGAGGACGGCCTGGATGCGGCTCATTTGACGAACTCCACCGGCTGCACACCAGCGGCCGCACCACCCTTCACCGACTGCCCGCGGCACGAAGGCCGGCAGAAGAACTCGGCGCCCGACAGGTCGGCGACGGTGCCGATGTCCTTGTCGCCACGGCCCGAGAGATTCACCAGGATGTGCTGGTCAGGGCGCATGGTGGCGGCCAGCTTCATCGCGTAGGCCACCGCGTGGCTGCTTTCCAGCGCCGGGATGATGCCTTCGGTGCGGCAGAGGTGGTGGAAGGCCTTCAGCGCCTCGTCGTCGGTGATGGCAACGTATTCGGCGCGGCCGATGTCCTTCAGGTAGGCGTGCTCGGGGCCCACGCCGGGGTAGTCCAGGCCGGCGCTGACCGAGTGCGTCTCGGTGATCTGGCCGTTGTCGTCCTGCAGCAGATAGGTGCGGTTGCCGTGCAGCACACCCGGGCTGCCGGCGGTGAGCGAGGCCGAATGCTTGCCGGTGTCCAGCCCCAGGCCGGCGGCCTCGACGCCGATCAGGCGCGTGCCTTCATGCTGGATGTAGGGGTAGAAGATGCCCATGGCATTGCTGCCGCCGCCCACGCAGGCGATGACGGCGTCGGGCTGGCGGCCGATCTGCTCGGGCATCTGCACCAGGCATTCCTCGCCGATGACGC
>LNET01000066.1 GCA_001464055.1 Burkholderiales bacterium Ga0077543 | reverse complement strand
TACGCGGCGGGTTCGGGTCCGGGGCGTAGATCTGCCGCTGGTCGTTGGATGCGCCGGGGTGGTAGACGCGCAGCAAGCCTGACGGCACGCCGGCCTCATCAAGCCGCCGTGAGATCTGCCGCGACAGCTCCAGGTCCCTGCCGTGGAACGCCTGGTTCAGATCGACCAGATCCTCGTAGGCAAGGCCTTCGATCAGGTTGGGCAGCAGGTCGTCGTCATTGGGCTTGCCGACCAGGGTCAGGTCGTACCCGGTGCGGCGATCGCCTTGGATGCTGTAGTGGGTCAGACGGAAGGCGCTCTTCAAGCTCATCTCGACCGTCTTCATCTCCCGCCAGGCCTGTACGAAGGCACGCGCGGCCGACAGCATCCGCTGCGCGCTCGGCAGGACCATCCGCTTCATCTCCTCGAAGATGAATCCCTCATCGACGTCGCGGACCATCTCGGCGGCGAGGTCGGTGATGTACTGCTCCAAGGCCTTCACCCGCGCCGGGGCCTCCAGCGCTTGCTGGTTGGCCGCCTGGCGCACGGCCTGTTCGGCCTCGATGTCCTGCGCGTGCTCACGGTCGAACTGCGCCAGGGCCTCCTGGTCGCCCATCGCAGCCAGCACGTCACGACGCACCGACCAGACCAATTCCGGCTCGGGCTTCAGGTCCCAGCCGTTGACGATGCGGCGCGCAGCGATCAACGCGTCGACGGCGCGTTGGTACTGCTGATTGCGGGCCTGCAACTGCTGCAGCATGGCCGCCAGGGCCTCCAAATCGCAGATGTCATCGGCGGGATGGTTCGAGATGGTCGGCACGCTGGTCGCTGCGGGCGGGGCGGACTTCTTGATCTTGGGAATCAGGTTCATCAGATGGCTCCTGGGAGGTGATGCTTCAGGCTTGATTGGCAGTCGGGTAGCGCGGATCGCCGGGGCGGACGGTGGTGCTGATCCACAGGTGCGGCCCGAGCTTCTTCTTGATCGCGATGGGCGCACCCGGTCGCGGAGTCACGGCGCTGATGGGCTTCCAGCCATCTGATGCGTCAGGCGCCATGACAGAGGCCGCGACCGATGTGGGCGGCGCAGATGGTTCGAGGCCGAGGGCCTTGCCCCAGATGGGGTGCAGTGGTGCGGTGGCGGACATCGTTTCTCCTGGTGGTGATCTCCGGCATCGGAGACTGGTTTGCACAGGAGAAATGGTCGCGGCAGAGACGAGTTCGGTCGATCAGGGCGCAGCGGGTGTTCGGGTGCGTGCGCGGGCTTGCGCGGATCGACCCGCGTCGGCAGGCGCTGTTGCAAAGCCGCTCTGAAGCAAAGAGCAATTTAGGGGAATCGGTAGGGCTCCTGTCCGTGTCCGCGGGCTCCTGCGAATTTCGACCCGTTGCCATCGCATTCCGAGCTGCGAAGAATCTGGTTCATCGCCCCGTACAGAGCCCCGCCGAGGGATATCGAGGGCAGGCCGAACCGATCGGAGGAATCGCCATGAACATCGCAGAACCGCCCGTCTTGCTCTCGCCGCGCCAGCTCGCCGCGCGTTGGGGCCTGTCTGAGAAAACCCTCGAACGCTGGCGGATGCTCGGCACAGGCCCGGTATTCCTCAAGCTCGGAGGCCGTGTGCTGTATCGCATCGATGAGGTCGAGGCTCACGAGCAGCAACGCACCCGCCGCTGCACGGCTGGTCGAGCCGTTGCCGAGGCCCTGCTGTGATGAACCGGGCCAAGCGCCGCCAGCGCGAACGGATGACCCAGCAACTGCGCGCCAACATCGCCAAGCACGGCATCGAGCCGATGCTCGACAAGATGTTCGGCCCGGGCACCTGGCGCTACGACGCCGACGAGAAGCTCTGGATCGTGCCCGACACCAAGGACACCGGCCCCGGTCGCGCCTACTACTGCGTGCGCGCCAACGGCGACTGGTTCAAGGCGCGTCTGGGTGGGGAGCACACGCAATGAACGAGACTGCGCCTCAGCCCCTGCCGGCGGCAGTGCACCCGTTCTTCGATTTCAACGACGTGCCCGATGTCGTCACGCCCCGGCGCGACAAGGACGAGGTCCGGGCCCGACTTCTGGATCAACTGGAATCGGTCCTGCTCTACCTGTTTCCGCGCGGCAAGCGCCGGGGCAAGCAGTTCGTCGTCGGCAACCTGCAGGGTGATACCGGCGACAGTTTGGTCATCGAGTTGGAAGGCCCGAAGCGCGGCCTGTGGATCGACTTTGACACCGGCGAGTCGGGCGATGTGCTCGCGCTCTGGGCCTGTGTCCGGGGCTACACGCTGCCTGCCGCCTTCAGTGATCTGCTGGACGATGCCGGCGACTGGCTTCTCGTGCCGCGCATCGCGCCCGCACCCGCGGTGCGTCCCGCTGCGGCCTACGACGATCTGGGACCGTACACCGGCAAGTGGGACTACGTCGGCACCGATGGCCAACTGCTGGCCTGTGTCTACCGCTACGACACGCCCACCGGCAAGCAGTACCGGCCCTGGGATGCGAGGGCACGCGCGATGCGCATGCCCGAACCACGCCCGCTCTACAACCTGCCTGCCGTCGCCGCGTCCGACGCGGTGGTGCTGGTGGAGGGCGAGAAGTGCGCCGACGCGCTGATGCACTTCGGCATCGTCGCCACCACGGCGATGGGCGGCGCATCGACCGCCATCGACAAGACCGACTGGACGCCGTTGGCCGGAAAGACGGTCGCCGTCTGGCCCGATCACGATGAGGCTGGCGCGCGGTATGCCGACGCCGTCATCCCGAAGCTGATGCACGTTGGCGCCAAGGTACGTCGCGTCACTGTGCCGCGGGACAAGCCCGAGAAGTGGGACGCAGCGGATGCGGTGACTGAGGGGTTCGATGTGGAGGAGTTGCTGCGTTCCTCGCGCCCTGTCGCCGACGCCGTCCAGTCGCTGGACATCACCCGCTGGCGTGCGGCCGACCGCTTCGTTGGGGAGCCGCAGGTTCGACGGTGGCTGGTCGACGGCGTGTTCCCGCAGGCGCAGGCTGCCCTGATTGCCGCTGCGGGTGGCGTCGGCAAGTCCTTCCTGCTGCTGGCGCTGGCCCGCGAGGTGGCGGCTTTTGATGGCATCTGGGCCAACGCACCAACGCTGTTCGGCGGCGCGTTGGCGGGCCACGGCGTGGCGATCTACGTCACGGCCGAGGACGACGCCATCGAGGTCCACAACCGACTGAACGCGCTGGGCCCGATTCCGGATCGGCTCTACGTGCTGCCGCTGCCGGATGCCGGTGGCGCCGTGCCGCTGTTCGCGCCCGATCCATCGACCCGAGGGCCGGCGACGACAACGGCGTGGACGGACCTGGAACGACAACTCAAGGCAATGCCGGGCCTGCGCATGGTCGTGCTCGATCCGCTGCAGCCGCTGTGCGCGCTGGACCTGAACGTGCCGGAGAACGCGCAGTTCGTCTGTTCCCGTTTGGCGGCGCTGGCGGCCGCTACCTCCGCCTCCGTGATCGTGTCGCACCACTTCGCCAAGCGCGAGGCGTCGACGCCGGAGCAGGCCCGGGAAGCGATCCGGGGCACCGGTGGTCTGGTCGACGGCGTGCGCTCTGTCTACGCGCTGTGGAACCCGAAGGAGGAGCAGGTCAAGGCCATCTGCAAGACGCTGGGCGAGCCCTTCGAGCGTGGCCGCGTCGTCATGGGCGGCGTGGTCAAGGCCAACGGCCGTGCCAATCTGCGGGTGACCACCTTCCTGCGCGACGCACGTGGCCTGCTGGTGGACCGCAGCCAGGATGTGGCGCGGGCGGGCAAGAGCGAAGTCGATCTGCTGCCCGCGCTGAAGGCCGCCATCGCCCGAGCAGCCGCCGAGGGCCAGCCGTACACCAAGACCGGCGGCAACGGCGTCTACGAGCGTCGGCATGAACTGCCGGAGGCGTTCCACGCCATCGGCAAGCACCGCCTCGCCGATTGGGTCGGCACGCTGCTCGACCGTGAGGAACTGGTGATGGCAATGGCCCAGGGCTCCAAGCTGGTCAAGTGGCTGGACGTGCCGGGCGGTCCGGTCGCCAGCGGGCAGGCGGTGTTCGTCACCGGGCACCTGGGGCGCTCGGGTGCAGGGCGGCCGGATGGCGATTGAGCGTTCCCGGCTTCCCGGTTCCCGGCCGGGAAGGCAAGGCCGGGTGGGAACGGCAAACCCAGCACTGGCGCGGGGAATCAGCGTTCCCGGCCTGAATCGTTCCCGGGCAAGGGTGGGAACGGTCCGTCCCCAGGGAAAACGGGAGGTTCCCGGCTTCCCGGTCGTTGCTCTCTATAGAGAGGGTGAGCATCGGGAATGCTCACCTCCCTCGCGTCTGATGGCTGACCTCGGTGGGGACAGTCTTGCCAAATTTTGCCAAGGCATCTAACCTGCCGGTATGAGCACGATGAACATCTCCTTGCCCGACAGCCTCAAGGCCTTCGTCGACGAACAGGTCAGCCAGCGTGGCTTCGGCACCAGCAGCGAGTACGTGCGCGAACTGATCCGCCGCGATCAGGACCGGCTGCAGCTGCGCAACCTGCTGCTGGCGGGCGCGTCGTCGGCTCCCACGGCGCCGGTGAACGAGACCTACTTCGAAGGCCTGCGCGAGCGGGTACGCGGCGCGGCCCAGGTGGCGAGCAAGACACGCCGCCAGTCGTGAAGGCCAAGCCCGTCGTCCCGCGCGAGCAGGCCCAGCAGGACGTCGAGGATGCACTCACGTACTACATGGCCGAAGATGCCGAGGCTGCCGCTTTGGGCTTCATCGACGCCTTGGAGCAGGCCTACGCGCACATCGGGCGCCATCCTGCGACTGGATCACCTCGCTACGCGCATGAACTGAATCTGCCGGGCCTGCGCTCCTGGCCGCTGACGCGCTACCCCTACCTCGTCTTCTACGTCGAGCGCTCGGACCATGTCGATGTCTGGCGTGTGCTGCAGGGCCAGCGCGACATCCCGGCGTGGATGCAGGACCCGGAAGCCATCTGAGTCTCGCCCCAGGCGAAAGGGGTCCTTCCTGGCGAAGTTCCCATACGGGGGGCGCGAGCGCGGCGCTTCGCCACCGTCAGGGTGCAAACCGAGGTTTGCAGGGTTTGCGGTTTGCACTGCGACGCCGCCGGCACGGCCAGCGACCAGCAGGCCGGCCAGGGTACGCAGGTCGTGCGTACCCCAAGGGTGTGAATCGAGTTCCCACCCCTTCCGGAGCGGCGGTCAGCCGATGCGGTACACCCGCTCGCCAGCAGCGTTGCGCGTCAGCACCACATTCAAGCCCAGGCGCTTGCGCAGCAGGCCCGAGATCGCGCCGCGCACCGAATGCGGCTGCCAGCCGGTGGCCAGCATCAGCTGCAGGTTGGTCGCGCCCTGCGGGCGGCGCAGCGCCACCACGAGGGCGGCGCGTTTGGTGCCAGGGCGAACCGGGATGCCCTCCAGAAGTTGGAGGTCGTCTGGGGTGTCCATTTCTTGGATGCCCTCTGCCGCCGGCGGCGCGGGCCGCTTGCGCCCGGCAACGGCGTAGCCGGCATCGGTCAGCACGAAGCCGCCGTCACTGGCCTCGATCCACTCTCGCCGCATCAACGCGGTCATCGCCTTCACCCGCGCGCCGCCGCGCAGGTTGGCAGGCGGGATCATGCGTCCATCGGCGCGGCGGGCGGCGGCACGCAGCAGCAGGGCCTGGGTCGGGGTGAGCTTGGGCAGGACCTCCATGTCGACCTCCCTCACTCGGCCTTGCTGCCGAAGATGTCGAGCAGCTCGTCGAGCGCCTGCTCCACCCGCCCCAGGTCGCCTACGTGGCCCCAGTGGACGGCGTCGGGGTCGTGGCCGAAATGGCCGTCGGCCAGTTGCTGCAATCGCGCCAGCTTGGCGTGGATCTGCGTGCTGCGGGCGGCGCAGGCGGCGCGAGGGTCGGGTTGGCGCATCGGGGTCTCCGGGTTGATCGCGATGCAGTGATTCACGCGCTGTTCCGCCCCGAAGCCAAGCTTGGGAGAGCCTCCTCCCGCTGATAGACTTTCACCCGGTTTAATCCACTTGAGGCGCTTCCAGTTGGCAAGCGCGGACGCCATGACCACTGAACCGTGGGTTTCCGTCGAGCAGGTCGCCCAACACTTGGGCGTGGCCAAGGACACCGTGTACCGCTGGCGCGAGCACCGCGGGCTGCCGGCACACCGCGTCGGGCGTCTGTGGAAGTTCAAGCTGTCTGAGGTGGACGACTGGGTACGCGCCGGGGGCGCGGATGAAGAGAACAACGAGCGTTCAGGAAAACCGACATGACCGTCAGGCTCGCAGCCAGTACGGTGTAGGCCAGCTTCTCCTTCTGACCACCCGACTTGCCGCCCGAGTCAGAGTAGTGCTCGTGCTCGGCACTGTCGGCGCGCCAGCGTTCGCTGGCCGAGAACAGGAACCAGTTGCGTACGTCGGTGACCTTGGCGGTCCAGCGCCGGTCCGCGTCCGACAGACCTTCACGGCCTCGGAAGCGGTCGATGATGGTCTTGACCTGCAAGAACTTCGCTTCCGAATACTGTTCGTCGGCCGAGCCCGTCATCGCCCCCTCGGTGCACGCCCGCAGATCCTGCTGGAAGTCGCGGATCTCTGCATCCGGGCTGGGCAGCGCCACCAGCTTGATGTACCGGCTGGGGTTGTAGTCGATGGCCTGGAGCGACTGGTTGATGAAGTCGACACGCTCCTTGATCGTCTCCCGCTCGCGGGCGAGCTGGGCGTTGAAGTTGGCGATCTCGTTGATCGTGTTGACGTTCAGCAGCTCCTTGAATCGCGCTTCGAATCGCGGGAGGTCGTCGCCCTTTAAGCCGGTGAGCATCCGCTCGTACTCCGGCAAAGCCGCCAGGCTCACGTCCATCTCGACGGTCTCGGCCTTGAACTCCTCTTTGAAGCCGCGCATGGCATTGACGATGCGCTCGGTCAGACGGGCCAGGCGCTTGTCCTCCGCGTCGATGCGCTCCTGCAGCCACTTGCGCACGTCCTGCTCGCGGTTGTCGCAGGACTCGACCGACAGCTGATGCTCGCCCAGCGCCTGCGAGCGCCAGTCATCCAGGCGTTCGATCTGTGCGTCGGTCAGCGGCAAGTCGTTCCACACGCTGCCGGCCTGATCCCGCATCGCCTGCGCGGTCTCACGTTTGCTCTTGACCTCTCCCCGCTTGCCCAGCGCGTCGGACCGCTTGACCTCCAGCTCGCCAAGCCGAACCTGCGCGGCCTTGAGCTGGTGCCCCAACTCTTGCAGGGTGTCGGATGCGGCTTCCAGCCTCGCCCGCTCCTCGGTGAGTGCAGGAATCTGGCGGGCCAGGCTCATCCAGTCGATGTCCGCAAAGCGCGTGAACTCTTCCAGCTTGCTCAGCGCGTCCAGCCGCCCCCGCAGTTCACTGCGCGCTTGGCCTACCGGTTCGGGCTGGAGTGGGGCGCCGTGCGTTCGCGGTCGTTCCGTTTTGTGGTCATCGACGAGGCGTTTGGGCGCGGGTCCGACGAGTCGGCACAGTACGGGTTGCGCCTGTTCCAGCAGCTCAACCTGCAGCTGTTGATC
Organism: Burkholderiales bacterium Ga0077543; assembly: GCA_001464055.1. Lineage (GTDB taxonomy): Bacteria > Pseudomonadota > Gammaproteobacteria > Burkholderiales > Burkholderiaceae_C > Rubrivivax. The sequence continues at coordinate 39,688 of LNET01000066.1, read as the reverse complement.
GTCACGCCGCTGCAGAAGATCCACATCATCGAGCCCTTCGTGGCCAGCGTCGGCTTCGTGCACAACGAGGGCGGGCGCGACTCGCGGCTGCGCTGCCTGTCGATTGAGGAATACCGGGCGCACAAGGCGGCAGGGACCGCGGAGGGGATTGCCGAAGCCAGGGCTGCAGGAGACGGCGCGGCACCATGAGCTGGACCACGCCGGCCGATTTGCGCGCTCAGGTCCAACGCTTGTGGGACCGGGGCGACTTGCTGCGGGCGGCTGTATAACGGACGCCGTTTCGTGGCCTCTGCGCCTGAGCTTGAAGACTCCCGGTGCTTCCGACTTGTCCGACCGCTTCGAGGCCGTTCGTGACTGGGTGCGCGCCGTCGCCGATACCCCGCAGGTTCGGATCGAATGGCGGGAGTGGAATCACCGCGTCCAGGGGACGCAGCAGCTCCCGGCGGCCGTCTTGCTCGATACCCTGCAAGACGCCCTGGCCTTCATCGGCATGTGCCGTCAAGCGCAGCGGTTCGAGGCCGTGTGGCAGCAGACGGCAGCCGCGCAACCGCCATTGCTGGCGTGGCTTGCCCGGCGGCCGATCCAGGCGCTGGACCTGGCCGACCGCTGGGAGCGTATGTTGGCCGTGGTCGCATGGCTGCAGGCCCATCCTCGACCGGGCGTGTATTTGCGTCAGGTCGATGTGCCCGGCGTGGACAGCAAGTTCATCGAGGCCCACCGAGGCGTGTTGGCCGAGCTGCTGGACCTGGCTCTGCCACCAGAAGTCGTCGAGACCAATTCGACCGGCGTCGCGCAGTTCACACGCCGATTCGGCTTCCTGGACAAGCCCGTTCGGATTCGGTTTCGCCTGCTCGACCCGGCCTTGCCCAGCCTGCCGGGCTGCGAAGGCTTGCCCGACATCACCCTCGACGCTGCGAGCTTCGCGGCGCTGGTGCTACCCGTCCAGCGCGTCTTCATCACCGAGAACGAGACCAACTTCCTCGCCTTCCCGCCAGCGGCGGATGCCGTCGCCGTCTTCGGCGCGGGCTACGGTTGGGAGGCGCTGGCGCGCGCCTCGTGGCTGCATCGATGCCAGCTGCACTACTGGGGTGACATCGACACTCACGGATTCGCCATCCTCGACCAGCTGCGCGGCTGCTTTCCCGGCGTGGCGTCCTTCCTCATGGACCGGGAGACGCTCCTTGCCCACCGCCTGCACTGGGGTGAGGAGCCCGACCCTGCGCGCCACGACCTGGCGCGTCTCACACCCGAGGAGGCGGCCGTCTATGACGACCTCCGATTCGATCGCCACCAGCCCCGGCTGCGATTGGAGCAGGAGCGCGTGGGGTTTGGCTGGCTGTGCGATCGACTGGCGTGTATTCCCTCGGGAGCCCTCGTGGCCCCGCCCGCTCGCTCGTAAGCTCGGGAGGCGCTTTTCCGCTGGGTAAACTACCCGCCACCAGCTTCAAGGGCTCGGATGTTCTCCGGGTTCTTCCTTTTTCGGCTGGCCCCGGCAGGCCTTTTCAGGATACTGGCACGCCGCTTCTCGTTCACCGGTACGAGACCAGCCCTGTCACACTTACAGCAACTTCCAGCAGTTGCTCATTGCCCATGGCCAAGATCGCACCCCGGCTGACGCCGGACGAGATTCAGAGCGTGATTTCGCTGGCCTGGGACGACCGACCTCCGTTTGCCGCTGTCATGACGCGGCATGGCATTTCGCCGGGCCAGGTGGTGGCGTTGATGCGGCGCGAGCTGACGCCCAACGCCTTCAAAATCTGGAATGCCCGGACAAGGCGTGCGCCGGCAACACCGAAGACGGGGCGTCCAAGGGCCTAGCACGCCGGGCGGGTGCGGCCGAGCGCAGCAATTCGACCCATTCGCGCGAGATCACTTCCAGCCCATGCTTCGCCAGCACCCTGGGGCCGGCGGCAACGACCTTTTCGCGCCACAGCGGCAAGTCATCCAGCACCTCGGAAAGCCGCGTCCAGGGCGACGCGGCGAAGTGAGCCTGCCACGGTGCGTAGTCGGGCAGGGGGTCGGCCATCACCGGTACGCCCTGGGCCAGTGCCAGCAGCAGGCGGTTGTTGCTCTTGGCGGCGGTGAAGTCGCTCAGGCGGTTGGGCAACACCACCAAGTCGTGCTCGGCCAACAGGCTGGCGAAATGCAGGCGGTCCCAGTCTTCGTAGGTATGCGGAAAGTCCGCGCCGCGCAGAAGTTGCTCATAACGCTGGCGAGAGTTGCTCACCACGCGCAGGTGCAGGGGCCGCTCGCGGTGTGCGGAAGCAAGGTGGGGAAGCAGCGGTTCGAGTTCGGCCATACCGCCCACGGCGTAACTCGAGCCCTGGTTGCCGAACCACAGCAGTTGCAGGCGCGAGCGCTTCCCATAGCGTACGGCGCTGCGCATCCGGCGGGCGCGCAGGCTGTCGGCCCAGCGGCGCGGGTTGGCGCGCTACAGGCGGTTTTCGTAGTGGCGGTTCGAGCCTGCAGGCTCGACCGGATCGCCCAGCACGTCGATGGGTGCGGGGTGCAGCAGTTCACGCGCCAGCAGGGGCACCAGGCCGGGCGAGGACACGATGAAACGGTCGGCCACTGCCATAGCCTGCCGGTAGCGTTCCAGTCGCTGCTGGCGTACTGGGCATTGACCGGCGTTGAGGAAGTAGTTGTCGAAACTGTCGACGATGATGCGGGTGTGCTGCGCGCTCAGGCGGGCCAGATGGTTGGCGCGGGCGTCAAATTCGACATCGCTGGTGGCGTCGAGCAGCCACTTGCCCTGGACCACGGCGACGTCGAAACGCTGCTCGGTCGGGGGCAAGCCGTCGGTGACGACGGGATTTACGCCCGTGCGGCGCATGGCCGCCACAGGCAGCAGGCAGCGCAGTCGCACTCCAGCGTAGGCCGGGTTCAACGCGTGGGGCAGCCACAAGACGCGAGGGCGGGCGGCGGTCACGGGCGACCTTCAAGATTCATCACGGTGAGGGTATGTTTCATTTCAGGTGCCCAGCCTATTCGCTGGGCGGGCGTCCTCCCCATATCGACTGCAGGCGGTTCCACAAATAGCCCACTTCTGCATGCAATGGATGGCGCGTGACGAACACCGCCGCCAGCCAGGCCAGCGCGGTGATGGCTGCAGTGGATGACACCACGAGCAGCGGCGCGCTCTCTGTCCCAGGGCCCAGCTGGATCCAGCCCAGCACGGCCAGCGCACACAGCAGGGCGACGATCAGGCTGCGCAGTACGGGCGCGTACAGCGCGGCCACGCGGCAGTTCAGGATGGTGCGCAATTGCGCCGCGTAGGCTGCCGCGATGACGCTGTGGGTGCAGAACCAGGCCCAGACCATGGCTTCCAGGCCGAAGGCCGCCAGCGCCAGCAGGGCCACCAGATGCACCGGGGTATAGATCAGCGAGACCACCAGACGGCGCTTGACGCGGCCAGTGGCAGCCATGGCCGCTCCGGCCAGCGCCGACAGCGCCATCGGCATCATCGCCAGCGACAGCCAGCGGGCCAGATCACCGGCACGGTCCCACTGCGGGCCGAACAGCAAGAAGATGAGCTGCGGCGCCACCGCTGCGAGCAAGATGTAGGCAGGCCAGGCCAGCGCGGTGTAGTTCCCTGTGCCCTGGGCGAACATGGCAACGATCGATTGGTCGCTGCGGTGTGCGGCAGCCATGGTGGGCGCGGTCACGCGCACCAAGGCGCTGGCGACGTTGGTCTGGAACAGGTCGACCGCACCCTTGGCGCGGCTGAAGAGCCCCACGGCTGCGAAGCCGAACTGACGCGCGATGATGAATTCATGCAGGTTGGCCGAGGCGACATCCAGCGCCCGCGAACTCATCGTGTAGGCGCCAAAGCGCAGCACCTCGCGCAGGTGAGCCATGCCGGGCCAGATGAACGCCTGGCCGCGGCAGACGGCGAGAACCAGCAAGAGCTGTGCGGCGACGCCGGCCACCGCGCCCCAGGCCAGGCTGAGCTCGCCCATGCCCCGCCAAGCCAGCAGCACACTGGTGCTGCCACCGGTGACGCCACTGGCGAACTGGATGGCAAACACCGTGCGCAGGCGCATGTCGCGGCTGAGTTGGGCGAATGCTGGTGAAGCGAAGGGCAGCAGAAGAAAGTTGATGCACAACACGCCCAGCACGGCCACCAGGCGCGGCTCGTCGTAGTAGGCCGCGAGCGCATGACGCGAGAAAAGCACCAGCACGCCTACGCCCCAGGCGCTGAGCAGGGCCACCGTCATCACGCTGCGCAGCTTGGCGGCGGTGAGCTCGCGTTCCTGGAGCACGTATTCGGTGACTCCGAAGTCGCGCAGCACACTGGCCAGCAGCATGACGGCCGCGCACATCGAGAAGATGCCCACCTGCAGCGGCGTGAGCAGCCGCGCGATGACCATGGATACGGCCAGCGCAAACAGCGCGCTGAAATAGCGCTCGACCAGCGACCAGATCAGTGAGCGCCGCATGGGCGCAGACAAAGCCTTAGCCCGCCTCTCGGTGGTAGGCGGTGATGCGTTCGACCTCGTTCTTCGAGCCCAGCACGACGCTCACGCGCTCGTGCAGCTTGCCAGGCTGAATGTCCATGATGCGTTCGTGGGCGTTGGTGGCGGTGCCGCCGGCCTGCTCCACCAGGAAAGCCATCGGGTTGGCCTCGTACATCAGTCGCAGCTTGCCGGGCTTGTCCGGTTCACGCTGGTCCCAGGGGTAGATGAACACGCCGCCGCGGGTGATGAGCCGGTGCACGTCGGCCACCATGCTGCCGACCCAGCGCATGTTGAAGTCCTTGCCTCGGGGGCCCGTCCTGCCGGCCAGGCATTCATCGATGTAGCGCTTCATCGGCGGCGCCCAGTGGCGCAGGTTCGACATGTTGATGGCGAATTCCTGGGTGTCCTGCGGAATCTGGATGTCGCTGTCGGTCAGCACCCAGCTGCCAGTCTCGCGGTCCAGCGTGAACATCGCCAGGCCGCTGCCCACCGTCAGTACCAGGGTGGTCTGCGGCCCGTAGACGCAGTAGCCCGCAGCCGCCTGCTGCTTGCCGGGCTGGAGGAAGTCTTCCTCGCTGATGCCGCGGGCATGGCCGATCTTGCGCAGCACGCTGAAGATGGTGCCGATGCTGATGTTGACGTCGATGTTGCTGCTGCCGTCCAGCGGGTCGAACAGCAGCATGTATTCGCCCTGCGGGTAGCGGTTGGGCACCACGTGGATGCTGTCCATTTCCTCGCTGGCCATGGCCGCCAGGTGGCCGCCCCATTCGTTGGCCTCGATCAGCACTTCGTTGCTGATCACGTCCAGCTTTTTCTGCACTTCGCCCTGCACGTTGTCGGTGCCGGCGCTGCCCAGCACGTCGCCCAGCGCGCCCTTGTTGACGGCGATGGCAATGCGCTTGCAGGCGCGGGCCACCACTTCCAGCAGCAGGCGCAGCTGTGCCGGGATGGTGCCGTGCTGGCGCTGCTGTTCGACGAGGTACTGCGTCAGGCTGATGCGGCGGTTCATGCGGACTCCAGGGCCTTGGTGATGATCTCGCGGACGTCGTTGCTCAGGTCGGGTTTGGCGGCGACACGGCCGATGGCCTGGTGCGCGGCGCTGCGGTAGGGCTCGGCGAGCGCGGCCCAGCGGTCCATCACGCGCGCCAGTCGGCCGGCCACCTGGGGGTTGATGGCGTCCAGTTCGAGCAGCCTGTCGGCCCACAGTGCATAACCCGCACCGTCATGGCGGTGGAAGGCGGCCGGGTTCGACGCGCACAGCGTGATGAGCAGGCTGCGCAAGCGGTTCGGGTTGCGAAGCGAGAAATCGCGGTGCTGCAGCAAGGCCCGGGCGCGGGTGAAGGCGGTGCCGACGGCCTGGCCGTTGCTGTCCACGGGTTCGGGGGCTCTGGCCTGCAGCATGAACCACTTGTCCAGCACCAGCGCGTCGCCGTGGGCCTGGGCGTGGAAGCGCTGCAGCGCGGCTTCGGCCAGTGGCGAATGCGCGTCGACGAGGGCCTGAAGCGCGGCCAGGCGGTCGGTCATGTTGCTGCCGTCCTTGCATTGCTGGTAAGCGCGGCCAGGCCACACGGCGTCGCCATGGCGCACGGCGTGCAGGCACAGCATCTGCAGGGCCAGGTTGGCCAGCGCGCGCCGGCCGGCCTGGGCGGCGTCGGGGCTGTAGCCGTTGCTGACGCGATGCTGTTCGAAGGCCCAGATCCAGTCGTCATGCAGGCGTTCGGCCAACAGCGCGCGCCATTGCTCGCGCACGGCGTGGATGCGCTGCGGGTCGACCTGGCCGGGCAGGGCTTCGGCCAACTGGCCTTCGCTGGGCGGCAGCAGCGCCAGTTCCTTGAAGGCCGGGTCGAGCGCAGGGTCGCGCAGCAGTTGTCGCAGGCCCTGGACCAGAGCGTTGCTGACCTCCAGCACAGGCGGTGCTTCGCTGCGGCCCGAATCTGCGGCGGGCAGGGCCGCGAGCAGGGTGGTCTGCACCAGGCGCTGGCCCGATTCCCAGCGGTTGAAGGCGTCGTGGTCGTGCGCCAGCAGCACCAGGCGCGCGGTTTCGTCCAGCCCGTCGTCCAGGTGCACCGGGGCCGAGAAGCCGGCCAGCAGCGAGTGCACCGGGGCTTCGGCGACATCGTCGAAGACGAAGGTCTGGCCGGTCTGTTCCAGCACCAGCAGCCGCGCTGGCGCAAGCAGGCGGCCATCGCCTGCATACAGCGCGGTCATCACCGGAATGACAAAGGGCTGCTTGTACGGCTGGCCGGGCGTGGCGGGGGTGTGCTGCGACAGCAGCAGGGTGTAGCGGCGGGCTTCGGCGTCGTAGGAGCCGCTGGCGCCCATGCGCGGCGTGCCTGACTGGGCATACCACAGCTTGAAGGCGTCGAGCCGGATGGCCAGCGGGCTGCCGGGGTTGGCGTCGGCCACGGCCTGGGCGAAGTCGTCGCAGGTCACGGCCTGGCCGTCGTGGCGTTCGAAGTAAAGCTTCATCCCGCGTGCGAAGCCGTCGCGGCCGACCAGGGTGTGCATCATGCGCACGACCTCGGCACCTTTCTCGTAGACGGTGGCGGTGTAGAAGTTGTTGATCTCGATATAGCTGTCGGGCCGCACCGGGTGCGCCATCGGGCCCGCGTCCTCGGGAAACTGCAGCGTGCGCAGGCGCTTCACGTCCTCGATGCGCTTGACGGCGCGCGCCGAGGCAGCGCCGGCCATGTCCATGCTGAATTCCTGGTCGCGGAAGACCGTCAGGCCTTCCTTCAGGCTCAGCTGGAACCAGTCGCGGCAGGTGATGCGGTTGCCGGTCCAGTTGTGGAAGTACTCGTGTGCGATGACGCTTTCGATGTCGGCAAAGTCGCTGTCGGTGGCGGTGTTGGCCGTGGCCAGCACGTACTTGGTGTTGAACAGGTTCAGGCCCTTGTTCTCCATCGCGCCGCCGTTGTAGTCCTCCACCGCCACGACCATGTAGCGGTCCAGGTCCAGCGCCAGGCCGAAGCGCACTTCGTCCCAGACCACGCTGGCCAGCAGCGAATTCATCGCGTGTTCGGTCTTCTCCAGGTCGCCCGGGCGCACGTAGACCTGCAGCAGGTGCTGGCGGCCGTTGCGGCTGGTGATGCGCTGTTCACGCGCCACCAGCCGGCCGGCGACCAGGGCAAACAGGTAGCTTGGCTTGGGGAAGGGGTCGTGCCACTTCGCGAAGTGGCGACCATTGTCCAGGCTGCCTTCCTCGATCAGGTTGCCGTTGCTCAGCAGCACCGGGTACCGGGCCTTGTCGGCGCGCAGCAGCACGGTGTATTCGGCCATCACGTCGGGCCGGTCGAGGAAATAGGTGATGCGGCGGAAGCCTTCGGCCTCGCACTGCGTGAAGAAGCCGCCCTGGCTGGTGTAAAGGCCCTGCAGGCGGCTGTTCTTGTCGGGGGCGCAGGTGTTGCGGATGTCCAGCACGAAGCTGGCAGCGTCGGGGGGGTTGTCGATGACGAGGTCGCCGCCTTCGTGACGGAAGGAAACGCTCTGGCCGTCCGCCTGCACGCGCAGCAGCGTGAGTTCGTCGCCGTGCAGGCGCAGAGGCTGGTGCGCCTGCCCCGCCGTGCGCTCGACGTGAAGCCGGCTGGCGACGATGGTCTTGGCCGGTTCCAGGTCGAACGTGAGTTCGACGCGGCGGATGGTGTAGGCAGGCGCGATGTAGTCTTCGCGTCGCACCAGGGTGGCAGGGCCTTCTCGCATGGGTGTCTCGTGTTCGTGCGGGGCCGTGTCCCTGGCGGGGGCCCCGGGCAGGGCGGTCAGAGCCCCTGTTTCAGGCTGGCTTCGATGAACGGGTCGAGGTCACCGTCCAGCACTTTCTGGGTATTGCTGATCTCGACGTTGGTGCGCAGGTCCTTGATGCGGCTCTGGTCGAGCACGTAGCTGCGGATCTGGTGGCCCCAGCCGACGTCGGTCTTGGTGTCTTCGAGCTTCTGCTGGGCTTCGAGTTGCTTGCGCATCTCGAAGTCGTACAGGCGCGAGCGCAGCCGCTTCCAGGCCACGTCGCGGTTGCTGTGCTGGCTGCGGCCGTCCTGGCACTGCACGACGATGCCGGTAGGGATGTGCGTCAGGCGCACCGCCGAATCGGTCTTGTTGATGTGCTGGCCACCGGCGCCACTGGCGCGGAAGGTGTCGGTGCGCACGTCGGACGGATTGATGTCGATCTCGATCGTGTCGTCGACTTCCGGATAGACGAACAGGCTGGCAAAGCTGGTGTGGCGGCCGCCGGCGCTGTCGAAGGGGCTCTTGCGCACCAGGCGGTGCACGCCGGTTTCGGTGCGCAGGTGGCCAAAGGCGTAGTCGCCCTCGATCTTCAGCGTGGCGCTCTTGATGCCGGCCACGTCACCTGGGGTTTCGTCTTCCAGCGTGGCGGTGAAGCCCTTGCGTTCGGCGTACTTCAAGTACTGGCGCAGCAGCATGCCGGCCCAGTCGCAGGCCTCGGTGCCACCGGCGCCGGCCTGGATGTCGACGAAGCAGTTGCCCGGGTCGGCCGGGTTGCTGAACATGCGGCGGAATTCCAGGCTCTCGACGATTTCACGCAGCTTGTGCGCTTCGGACTCGATGGCAGCCAGATCGTCCATGGCGCCGTCGGCCTTGCTCATCTCGTAGAGCTCGGTGTTGTCGGACAGGTTGCTCTGCAGGTGGTCGATGGTCTCGACCACGGTTTCCAGCGTCTTCTTCTCGCGCCCCAGTTCCTGGGCCCGCTTGGGTTCGTTCCATACCGCCGGGTTTTCCAGCGCGGCGTTGACTTCGTTCAGCCGCAGGGCTTTGCGGTCGTAGTCAAAGATACCCCCGGAGCTGCTGGGTGCGGGTGCTCAGGTCGGCGAGCAGCGTGCCGATCGAGTTGATCTGTTCAGTGTCCATGTGCTCTATTTTGGCACGCTGGGTCAGCCCAGGTGCTCCAGCACCTGCTGCGCCAGCGGCCCGGGCTGGTCGTGGTGCAGCATGTGGCCGCAGGGCGAAAGCATGGCCCGCCTGACGAAGGGAACCACGGCCAGCCGGGTCTCGAACTCGGCCCGGGTGTAGCGCTTGCCCCACCACTTGGCCACGTCGGTCTGGTCGCCCTCGACCCACAGCACCGGTGCCTGGATCTGGCGCCAGGCGGCCAGCACCTCCTCCACCTGGTAGAGCATCGGGTTGACGCGCTTGTGCGCCGGGTCGCCCAGGATGTGCCAGCGGCCGTCGGCACCCTGGCGCGACCAGTGCGGGGCCAACCAGACTGCCTTGTCAGAGGGCAGCAGCGGGTTGTTCTTCATCAGCCGGTCGGCCACGGCCTGCACGCTGTCGTAGTCGCGCAGTTGGGCTGGCTGCTTCAACTCGTCCAGCCACTGCAGCAGGCGCTGCGGCGCCTGGGCGGGCTCGGTGCGCGGCATGCCGAAGCCCTCCAGGTTGACGAGCCTGCGGATGCGCTGCGGGCGCAGCGCAGCGTAGCTCATCACGACGTTGCCGCCCATGCTGTGACCCAGCAGGTCGAGCTGCTGCACGGCCGGGCATCCGGCCAGCACGATGTCGAGCAAGGCGTCCAGGTCGCCCAGGTAATCGGGGAACCAGTAGCTGTCGCCGGGCGGGGTGTCGGTCAGGCCGAAACCGCGCCAGTCGGCGGCGACGATGTAGCGGCTCTCGCCTTCCATGGCGTGCAGCGCGTCGACCATGAACTGGAACGAGGCCGCCACGTCCATCCAGCCGTGCATCAGCACCAGCGGCGGCTTTTCGGGCGTGGCCTGTGCCGGGCTGCCCCAGCAGCGCAAGTGATAGCGCAGGCCGCGCACGGGCAGCCAGCGGTCGGTGGCGGGGCGGCGTTCAGCGTAAGCGGTCAGAGTGTCGGACATGGCGCGCGAGATTACGCGACGCGCGGCTCGGCCGCTGTCACCTGCGGGCCAGTCATCGCGCTGCGCGGCGGGGGCTGCCAGCGCCGCAGCAGCAGCGCATTGGCCACCACACTGACACTGGAAAGCGCCATCGCCGCGCCGGCGAACACCGGGCTCAGAAAGCCGAAGGCGGCCAATGGCAGGCCCACCACGTTGTAGGCAAAGGCCCAGAACAGGCCGCGCTTGAGCGTGGCATAGGTGCGGCGCGAGATGTCCAGCGCGTCGGCGACCCGCTCGGGGTCGCCCTGCATCAGCGTGATGCCGGCGGTTTCCATCGCCACGTCGGTGCCGGTGGCCATGGCGATGCCGACATCGGCCGCGGCCAGCGCCGGGGCGTCGTTGATGCCATCGCCGACCATCGCCACGACCTCGCCCGCCGCACGCAGGGCCTGCACGGCTGCGGCCTTGTCGGCCGGCAGGACGTCGGCGCGCACTTCGGTGATGCCCAGGCTGCCCGCCACGGCCTCGGCGCTGCCGCGGTTGTCGCCTGTCAGCAGCACGGTCTTCACACCCAGCGCCTGCAGCCGGGCCACGGCAGCGGCGGCGCCGGGCTTGAGGGTGTCGCCGAAGGCCAGCAGGCCCAGCACGCGGGCCGCACGCCGGGGTTCCGCTGCACTGCCCTGGCCGGGCAGCGCACCGGTGTCGGAGCCTTTGTCGCTGCCTGTGTCGATCAGCCAGGACACCGTGCGCCCGATGCCGGCCAGCCTTTCGCCTTCGGTTGCCAGCGGCCCGGCATCGGCGCCGCTTTCCTGCAGCAGCCGGGTGCTGCCCAGGGCCAGCATCCGGCCTTCCAGCCGGGCCTGCAAGCCGCGGCCAGGCAGGGCGGTGGCGTCGGTCACGGCCGGCGGCTGCAGGCCGCGCGCTGCGGCCTGGGCCAGCACGGCACGCGCCAGGGGGTGTTCGCTGCTGAGCTGCAAGGCCGCGGCCAGACGCAGCAGTTCGTCGCTGTCCAGCCCGCTGGCCGGCAGCGTGGCCACCAGCGTGGGCTGGCCGGCGGTCAGCGTACCGGTCTTGTCGAAGGCGACCGTGCTGACGCGATGTGCCTGTTCCAGCGCTGCTGCGTCCTTGATGAGGATGCCGTGCCGCGCCGCCGCCCCGGTGCCGACCATGATGGCCGTGGGCGTGGCCAGCCCCAGCGCGCAGGGGCAGGCGATGACGAGCACCGACACCGCATGGATCACCGCCTCTTCCCAGTTCGCCCCTGCAACGAGCCAGCCACCCAGCGTGAGCAGGGCGATGCCCAGCACCACCGGCACGAACACCGCGCTGACCCGGTCCACCAGCCGTTGCACAGGCGCCTTGCCGGCCTGAGCGTTTTCGACCAGGCGCACGATGCGCGCCAGCGTCGTCTCGGCACCCACAGCCAGGGTCTGCACCGTCAGCGCCCCTTCGCCGTTGATGGCGCCACCGGTGACGCGGTCGCCCGGGCCCTTGGCCACGGGCAGGCTCTCGCCGGTGATGAGGGATTCGTCGACATGGCTGCGGCCGCTGTCGATGCGGCCGTCCACCGCGATGCGTTCGCCCGGGCGCACGTTCACCCGGTCACCCACCCGCACTTCGTGCAGCGGAAGTTCGACTTCGGCGCCTTCGCGCAGCACCCGCGCGCTGGCCGGGCGCAGCGCGTTCAGCGCCCTGATCGCGGCCGTGGTCTGGCGTTTGGCGCGGCCTTCCAGCCACTTGCCCAGCAGTACCAGCGTGATGACGCTGGCCGAGGCTTCGAAGTACAAGTGCGGCATGCCGGGCTGGCTGCCGTGGCGCAGCAGCAGCGCCACGCTCAGGCCGAAGGCTGCCGAGGTGCCCAGGGCGACCAGCAGGTCCATGTTGCCGGCGCCGGCGCGCAGCGCTAACCAGCCCGCCCGATAGAAACGCCGACCCAGGTAAACCTGAACCACGCCGGCCAGCAGCAGCTGCAGCCAGCCGGGGGGCATGGCGTGCACGCCGAAAGGCATGGCCAGCATCGGCGCCACCAGTGGCAGGGTCAGCACGCTGGCCAGCACCACCGCCTGGCCCTCGCTCAGACCGCTGCGGTGCGTGGCGGGTGCGGCTTCGGCTTCCGGGTTCGTGCCGGCTCCGGCCACAGGTTCCGGGCGGACCCGGGCACCGTAGCCGGCCTGTGTGACCGCGGCCAGCAGCATCTCCACGGGCACGTCGGCCAGCGCCGTGACTTGAGCCTGCTCGGTTGCCAGATTGACACTGGCAGCCAGGACGCCAGGCAGCTTCGACAGCGCCTTCTCGACCCGGCCGACGCATGAGGCGCAGGTCATGTCGGCCACCTGCAGTTGCCAAGTGCGCTGCGGCACCTCGTAGCCGGCGCGCTGCACGGCCGCCAGCAGGGCCTCGGTCGACGGCGCTTGGCCGGATTCGGCCGTGATGCGGGCGTTTTCCAGGGCCAGGTTGACGTCGACCCGGGCTACACCCGGCACGCCGCGCAGCGCCTTTTCCACCCGGCCCGCGCAGGAAGCGCAGGTCATGCCGGCAATGGGCAACTGCAGTGGCGTGGCCATCATGCCGGCGTGGTGGGCAGCACTCTCAGCGACAGGTCGATGGCGCGCACGTCCTTGGTCAGCTTGCCTACCGAGATGCGGTCCACGCCCGTGGCGGCAACGGCGCGGATGCTGTCCAGGTCGATCCCGCCCGACACTTCCAGCAAGGCAGGCTGTGCCCGGGCCGCGTTCAGCGCATAGGCTGCATGCATGTCGTCGAGGCTGAAGTCGTCCAGCAGCACGCTGCTGGCGCCATGGGTCAAGGCCTCTTCAAGCTCAGCCAGGTCCTCCACCTCCACCTGCACCGGAACGCCCGAATCCAGGGCAAAGGCTGCCTGCAGCGCCGCGCCGATGCCGCCGGCCGCGGCAATGTGGTTCTCCTTGATGAGGATGCCGTCCCAGAGCGCCATGCGCTGGTTGCGACCGCCGCCGGTGCGCACTGCGTATTTCTGGGCCTGGCGCAGCCCGGGCAGGGTTTTGCGCGTGTCCAGCACCACGCAGCCGCGCGGGTTCGGCGACAGCCCGGCGATGGCGTCGACGTACAGGCGCGTGGTGGTCGCAACCGCCGAAAGCGTCTGCAGGAAGTTCAAGGCCGGTCGTTCGGCGCTGAGCAGGGCGCGGGCGTCGGCATCGATCTGGCAGACCACGCTGCCAGCGCTGGCGCGCGCGCCTTCACTGATGGCCCAGTCGATGCTGGCCAAGGGGTCCAATGTGCGAAAACAGGCGTCGAACCAGGGTCTGCCGCACAGGATGGCTTCTTCCTTGAGCACGACCTTGGCATGGGCGCGGCGGCCTGCCGGCACGAGTTGCGCCGTCCAGTCGCCGCGCCCGATGTCCTCGTTCAGGGCATCGCGCACGTTGCGCGCCAGGGCTTCGCGCAAAGACTCATTCTTTAGGGGGTTGTCGACTTCTGTCATGGCTGCAAGCATAGGCCCGTCCCGGATTCAAGCTTTTTGATGGCAGTGCCGATAAATGCGGGATCTTGCTTGACGAGCATCTGACTCGTCCCCCGAATGCTCAAAAAGATCCCTGTCAGCCAGTTGCGCGTCGGGATGCACCTGCATGCGCTGGAAGGCCCGTGGATGAGCCACCCTTTCTGGCGCACGAAGTTCGTCATCAAGGACCCCGCCGACCTGCGCAAGCTGAGCGAGAGCGCCGTCCTCGAGGTCTGGATCGACCCCGCGCTCGGCCTCGACGTCGCTCTGCCCGAAGCGACCACACCGCCTGCTTCCATGCCAGCGCAGGCAGCAGCCCCGCGCCTGCCAGCCTCCGGCTCGGCGGCTGTGGCCGTTTCGCCGGCAGCAGCCACGCGCAGCCTGGAGGAAGAGTTGCTTCAGGCGGCGGCCATCTGCAACCGGGGCCGCGCTGCCGTGGTGTCGATGTTCAACGAGGCGCGCATGGGCCGAGCCGTCGATGCTGAGGGGGCCTTGCCGCTGGTGGCCGAGATCGCCGACTCGGTCCAGCGCAATCCCGGGGCCCTGGTCAGCCTGGCCAGGCTGAAGACGCAGGACGACTACAGCTACATGCATTCGGTGGCGGTATGTGCGCTGATGGTGGCACTGGGTCGGCAGATCGGGCTGGACGAAGCGCAGCGGCGCGAGGCCGGGCTGGCCGGACTCATGCATGACGTGGGCAAGGCGGTGATGCCCATGGACGTCCTGAACAAGCCGGGCAGGCTGACGGAAGATGAATTTGCGGTCATGCGCACGCACCCCGAACGCGGCCACGCGCTGCTGGTGGACGGCCAAGGCGCCAGCCCGGCCGTGCTCGACGTGGTGCTGCATCACCACGAGCGCATGGACGGCACCGGCTATCCCCACCGCCTGCCTGGCGCCGACATCAGTCAGGTGGCGCGCATGGGCGCCATTTGCGACGTCTACGACGCCATCACCAGCAACCGCCCCTACAAGCTGGGTTGGGACCCGGCCGAAAGCATTGCCCAGATGGCCGGCTGGAAGGGGCATTTCGACCCCTTGCTGTTCGGCGCCTTTGTCAAGAGCCTGGGCATCTACCCCGTCGGCTCGCTCGTCAGGCTCGAATCCGGACGCCTGGCCGTGGTCGTCGAACAGAACCCTGCGGCGCTGGTGTCACCCATCGTTCGCACGTTCTTCTCGACGCGGTCCGATCTGCCGATCACACCGCAGCTGCTGGACTTGTCCAGTCCGGCTTCGGGCGACCGGATCATCGGTCGCGAGGCGGGCGGCGACCTGCGCTTCCCCCAGATCAATGAGCTCTGGGCCGACCCCGCAGTGATTCGTCGCAACGGTCGGCCGGGTATGGGCTGAGCCGGTCCGCCGAGTGTTTGCCTAAACTCGACGGTTGAGCGAATCAGCCGGGAGTTTTGATGAAGTCTTCGATCGTGCGCGTACTGCTGGCCAGTGCACTGGCCGCCGGCCTGACCTTGTCGGCCCAGGCCCAGGCCCAGACCCTGCGCTGGGCCAGCCAGGGCGACGCCCAGACGATGGACCCGCATTCGCAGAACGAAAGCCTGACCAACCAGATCAACGGTCAGGTCTATGAAGCCCTGGTCGACCGCGACCGTCAGCTGAACCTGGGCCCGCGCCTGGCGCTCAGCTGGCAGCAGACCGGGCCGCTGGCCTGGCGCTTCAAGCTGAGACCGAACGTGAAGTTCCATGACGGCAGCCCTTTCACCGCCGACGACGTGGTGTTCACCTTGCAGCGCGCGAAGGAACCGACCTCGCAGCTGAACGTGTACGCCAACGCCCTGGGCACGGCCACCGCGGTGGACCCGCTGACGGTGGACTTCAAGCTCGAGCGCGTGAATCCGGTCTTCCTGCAGCACCTGAGCACGATCCCGGTGATGAGCCGCGCCTGGAGCGAAAAGAACAAGGTCACGCGCCCGCTCGACTTCAAGAACAGGGAAGAGAGCTTCGCTTCCTTCAACGCCAATGGCACGGGTGCCTTCATCCTGGTGCAGCGCCAGCCCGGCATCAAGACCACCTTCAAGCGCAACCCGGCGTGGTGGGGCAAGTTCGAAGGCAATGTGCAGGAGATCGTCTACACCCCGATTGCCAACGACGCCACCCGCCTGGCAGCCCTGGTCAGTGGCGAAATCGACTTCGTGCTGGACCCGGCGCCGCGCGACATCGCCAGGCTGCGCAACACCAGCGGCGTGAAGATCATCGAAGGCCCCGAGAACCGTGTCGTCTTCCTGGGCATGGACCAGGCCCGCGACAAGCTGCTCTACGCCAAGGTGCCCGGCGACAAGAACCCTTTCAAGGACCGTCGTGTTCGCCTTGCGCTCTACCAGGCCATCGACATCGAGGCCATCCGCACGCGGCTGCTGAACGGCCAGAGTGCGCCCACAGGCGGGAACACGCCTTCACCGGCCGGGGCCTACAACGACCCGACGATCGAAAGTCGCTTCCCCTTCGACCTGGCCCGGGCGCGCGCACTGATGGCCGAGGCCGGCTACCCCGACGGCTTCGAGATCACCCTGGACTGCCCGAACAACCGCTACATCAACGACGAGGAGATCTGCATCGCGCTGGCCAGCATGTGGGCGCAGCTGAAGGTGAAGGTGCGCGTCAACGCGATGCCGCGCACGACCTATTTCCCGAAGCTCGAGAAGCTGGATACCAGCCTCTTCATGTACGGCTGGGGTGGGGCCATCACCGACGCCGAGACCAGCATGACGCCGCTGATGCGCATCCGCGGCGACAAGGGCGTGGGTCAGTACAACTACGGCAACGTGCGCAACGAGAAATTCGATGCGCTGGCCGCGCAGAGCAGCATCGAGGCCGACCCGGCCAAGCGCGAACAGCTGGTGCGGGCGGCCCTGCGCGAATGGCGCGAGCAGGTCCACACCATCCCGCTGCACCGGCAGGTGATTCCCTGGGCTGCGCGCAGCAACGTCACGGCCGTGCACCGCGCCGACAACTGGCTGGAAGTGCCCTGGGTGACGGTGGCACCAAAGTAAGGACCAGGGCGGGGCGGCTCAACGCGTGGCGCGCTGGCGTACCGCCTGGATGTAGGCCTGCCCGTCGGGTGGCAGCCCGCTGCGCTGGCTGGCCCAGATCATCTCGCCCAGGCACTCCATCACCTCGTGATGGGCAGTGTGCAGGGAATTCCGGCGGGCGGCCAGCAGGTCCACTGCCTGGCGGATGCCGCTGGGCTGGTCGATGGCGACCTGCTCGGTGATGGACAGGTGCATGGCCAGATGCAGGAACGGGTTGGTGCGGCCTTCGTCGACGGTGTAGACGGCCGCCAGCGCCGCGGGTTCGTCGGCCAGTTCGGCGTGGTATTCGGGGTGTTCGTCGATCCAGCGTGCGGCCAGGCTCTGCATCGGGTCGAGCGGAAGGCCCTGGCGCTGGCGGGCATGGGTGCCGCAGAAGAAGCGGCGCACGTCGTGCTGCGAGGGCTGGAACATGCGCGTATTGTCCGGGTCTTCTCAACCCTTGGCCTTACCGACACCATGCAGATCACCACCGAGCAGCTGTTCACCGACGCCCGCACCCAGAACGGCTGGCTGCCCACGCCCGTTTCCGACGCCACGCTGCGCCAGCTGTACGAGATGTACCAATGGGGCCCGACTTCGGCCAACTGCAGCCCGGCGCGGGTGATCTTCGTGCGCAGCGCCGAGGCCAGGGCACGTCTCGTGGGCTGCATGTCCGAAGGCAACAAGGCCAAGGTGGCGCAGGCGCCGGTGACGGCCATCATTGGCATGGACATGGCGTTCTACGACAAGCTGCCGCAGCTGTTTCCGCATGCCGACGCCAAGAGCTGGTTCGTCGGCAACGAAGCCATGATCCAGGCCACGGCCTTCCGCAACTCCTCGCTGCAGGGCGCCTATCTGATGCTGGCTGCGCGCGCGCTCGGCCTGGGCTGCGGGCCGATGAGTGGTTTCGACGCCAGCGCCCTGGACGCCGCGTTCTGGGCTGGCACCCAGGTCAAGACGAACTTCGTCTGCTCGCTGGGACACGGCGACCCGGCCAAGGTCTTCCCGCGCAGCCCGCGTCTGGCCTTTGAGGAAGCCTGCCAGCTTGCCTGAATTCCTGGTCGAACTCTGGCGCAGCGGCGCGGTCGTCAACGACCCCTGGTTCTATGCCGTCGCGGTGCCTGCGGTGCTGATGACGGGGCTGGCCAAGAGCGGCTTTGCCAGCGGCTTCGGCTCGCTGGCCGTGCCTCTGCTGGCGCTGACGATGCCGGTGCCGCAGGCGGCTGCCATCCTGCTGCCGCTGCTGCTGGTGATGGACGCCACCGGCCTGCAGCAGCTGTGGGCCGACCGCGACCGAGCCCTGGTTCGGCGGCTGGTGCCTTGGGGGCTGGCGGGCATCGTGCTGGGCTGGGTGGGCTTCGGCCTGCTTTCGGTCAAGGCGGTGGCCGGCATCGTCGGGGCGATGACTCTGGCCTTCCTGGCGCAGCGCCTGCTGTTCAGACCCCGCGCCGATGGCCGCCCGCCGCGCCCTTGGCTGGGGCCGGCCTGCGCTACGGCTGCGGGTTTCACCAGCTTCGTCGCGCATGCCGGCGGCCCGCCGATCAGCGCCTACACCCTGCCGCTGGGCTTGAGCCCGCGGGTCCTGAGTGCCACCCTGGCGGTGTTTTTCGCCGCAGTGAACCTGGCCAAATGGGGTCCTTACGCGATGCTGGGCCTGATCGACCTGCGCAACATGGCCACCTCGCTGCTGCTGATGCCGCTGGCTCCGCTCGGTGTCTGGCTGGGCGTGCGGCTGCTGTCGCGGATGAGCCCGATGGTGTTTTACCGCGTGGCGTATGCGGGCATGCTGCTCACCGGGCTGAAATTGCTGTGGGACGGGCTGAGCTGAGGCGCCGCCGGCCTCGCTACCATTGCACAGCGCCTCAGGAGAACCCCATGCCCGTGATCGTGGTCGCCAACCCCAAGGGCGGTGTCGGCAAGAGCACCCTGGCCACCAACCTGGCCGGCGCGCTGGCCGCCGCCGGCCACGCGGTGATGCTCGGCGACGTCGACCGCCAGCAGTCCAGCAGGCAGTGGCTGGGCCTGCGCCCGCCGCAGCTGCCACCGATCCGCGGCTGGGACCTTGCCGCCAACGACGTGGTGCGCCCGCCCAAGGGCACCAGCCATGTCGTGCTGGACACCCCCGCCGGCCTGCACGGCAAACGCCTTGACGCCGTGCTGAAGATTGCCGACAGGCTGCTGGTGCCGCTGCAGCCCAGCTTGTTCGACATCCAGGCCACCCACGCCTTCGTCGCCGAACTGCGCGCTCACAAGCGTGCAGGCGACGTCAAGCTGGGTCTGGTGGGCATGCGAGTGCGCGACCACACCAGGGCCAGCGAACAGTTGCACCAGTACCTGGCAACGCTGAAGCTGCCGGTGGTGACGGAATTGCGCGACACGCAGAACTATGTGCAACTGGCCGCCCGCGGCCTGACCCTGTGGGACGTGGCGCCCAGCCGGGTGGAGCGTGACCTGGCGCAATGGCAGCCGCTGCTGGACTGGCTGAGTTGACCCCGCCCGAGAACAGGCACCGAGGAGAACAATGCATTACAAGACCTTGGCCGAATTGCAGCCCCTGGTGGGCCAGGAACTGGGCGTCAGCGACTGGCTGCGTGTCGAACAGACCCGCATCAACCAGTTCGCCCAGGCCACGGGCGACCACCAATGGATTCACACCGACCCCGAGCGCGCTGCTGGCGGTCCTTTCGGTGCGACCGTGGCCCATGGTTTTCTCACGCTGAGCCTGCTGCCGATGCTGTTCGACACCGGTTTCCAGGTGGCCGACGTGAAGATGGGCATCAACTACGGCCTGAACCGGGTGCGCTTCGTTGCGCCGGTGCGTGTGGGCAGCCGCCTGCGCGGCCGCTTCAAGCTGTTGTCTTACGAGCCGCTGGAAGGTGGCGCGCAGCTGGTCGTCGAGGCCACCCTGGAGCTGGAAGGCTCGCCCAAACCGGCTTGCGTGGCCGAGACGGTATCGCGGCGTTTCGTGTAGTCCGGTCGTCAGGCAGAAAACGGGCCAAACACCCCCAAAGTGGGGGAACAGGGCCTGTTGCAGCGGCGTCGACAATGGCCACTGGAGCGTTTCTCGGAAGGCCGCATCATGAAGGTCCTGCTTGTCGATGACCATCCGCTGATCCTGTCTGCGTTGCAGGCGGTGATCCTGAACATCGGCAGCGACACCACCGTGGTCGGCACCGCCAGTGCTGCGGCGGCCCGCGCTGCCTTGCAGGCCGACGGTGAATTCGACCTGGTCCTGCTCGACCTGGCACTCGGCGACGCCGATGGCTTCGACGTGCTGGTCGAATTCCGCAGCACCTATCCGGCGGTGCCGGTGGTGGTGGTGTCGGCTTCGGAGCGCACCAGCGACGTCATCCGCGCCATCGACAGCGGCGCCATGGGGTTCGTGCCCAAGAGTTCCTCTCATTCCGTGCTGCATGAAGCCCTGCGCATGGTGATGTCGGGCTCGATGTACGTGCCGCCCTCGATGCTGGGGCTCGAGTTCGGTCTCACGCCTGGCCATGTGCCTTCGGCGCAGGCGGCGGGCGACCTGCCGCTGGGTGACCAGGCCAGGCCGGAGGCACGCCAAAAGCTCCCCAACATCGAAGACATCGGGCTGACTCCCCGCCAGGCCGAAGTCATGGGCCTGCTGCTGCAGGGTCTGCCGAACAAGCTCATCGCACGCCAGCTGAACCTATCGGTCGAGACCGTGAAGGATCACGTCGCTGCAGTCCTGCGGGCGCTGGGAGTGAGTTCGCGCACCCAGGCCGTGCTGGCGGTCAGCCAGATGACGCAAGGGCAGGGCGGTTTCTTCACCCGCCGACCGGTCGCCCGCTGATGGCGGTCGCGCCCGGGACCCATCGCGCCAGCGTACCGGCCGACTCCGGCGACACCCTGCCGCTGACCCAGCCGTTCGCGGATACGACCGCGGCCGAACCGCGGATGCCCGATGTGTCGGTCGACAGCATCCGTGCGCTGTACGTGCAGACGCCGGCCTCGCTGTCGGGCAACTTCATCGGCATGGTGCTGATGGCCAGCATCTTCTGGAACCTGGCTGCACCTGCGGCCTTGTTCGCCTGGCTGGGCGTGGGCGTGGTGCTGTGGTTGCTGCGCCTGGCGCACTACATGCGCTTCCTGCGCCAGCCCGGCGCTTCCGACGTCACCCTGCAGGCGTGGCGCAAGGGCTGGCGGGCGCTGGTGCTGGCCCAGGGTGCCATGTGGGGAGTGGCCGTGTGGTTGTTCTGGGGGCTGGGCACCCCTTATCACCTGGTGGTGCTGATCCTCATCGTGGTGTCGTATTGCCTGGGTTCGGTGCAATTGCTGGCCACCCAGTCCAAGGTCTTCCTGGCCTTCATCAGCCTGGTGCTGCTGCCCACCATCGTGCGCATCGCCACCGACACCAGCCAACCCTGGCACTGGCAGCTGGCGGTGGTGCTGACCATCCTGTTCGGTCTGACCCTGCTCATGGCGCGCACCTACGGCAACGCCTTGGGCCAGGCCATCGCCCTGAAACGGCATACCGACGAACTGGCGGCCCAGCTGCGTGTCGAGGCCGGCATCGCCGAGGACGCGCGCCGCGCCGCCGAAGCCGCCAGCCGCGCCAAGACCCAGTTCTTCGCTGCCGCCAGCCACGACCTGCGCCAGCCCCTGCATGCCATGGGCCTGTTTGCCGAGGCGCTTCGCCAGAAGAGCCGCGACCCCGAGGTGGCGGCCCTGGTCAACAGCATCAACGAGTCGGTCGATGCACTGGAAGGCCTGTTCGGGGAACTGCTCGACATCACCAGAATCGACACCGGTGGCGTCGACGTGAATCCCGCACCGGTGCGCATGCGCGACCTGTTCGGTCGCCTGCGCCTGCATTTCGAGCCCATCGCCTTCGAAAAGGGCCTGATGCTGTCTTTCCACGGTGAACAGCATGTGGCCCAGGCCGACCCCGTGCTGCTGGAGCGTGTGTTGCGCAACCTGGTCAGCAACGCCATCCGCTACAGCGACGACGGCGGTGTGCTGGTGAGCTGCCGCGCACGCACCACGCCGCAGGGCGCGCAGCTGTTGCTGCAGGTCTGGGACACCGGCATCGGCATCTCGCCTGCCAGCCTGCCGCGGGTCTTCGACGAATTCTTCCAGGCACAGAGCAACCGCCCGCTCGAGGCCCACCATCGCAAGGGGCTGGGCCTGGGGCTGGCCATCGTCAAGCGGCTGTCGGCCCTGATGGCCACCGACGTCACCGTGCGTTCGGTCGTCGGCCGCGGAACGGTGTTTTCGCTGCTGGTTCCGGTGGGCAGGGCACCGCGGGTGACTCTCGATGCGAGCGGCGCTGCCAGCGCCAAGGCCCCGCTGGGCCTGACCCTGCAAGGACGGCTGCTCGCCGTCGTCGAAGACGAAGCGGCGGTGCGCGAAGGCCTGGTCGTGTTGCTGCAGGCCTGGGGCGCACGCGTGGTGTCGTTCGACACCGTCGAAGGTGTCCGGGCCTGGCTGGCAGGAACCACGGCTGAATCGCCCGACCTGTTGCTCGTCGATTACCGTCTTCCCCAGGGCACGACCGGCATCGACGCGCTGGTGGCGATTCGCAGCCGCTGGCCGCAGCTGAATCTGCCGGCGATCGTCATCACCGGCAGCAGCCTGGGCGGCCACGAGGACGAAGCCCTCAAGCACGACTATCACCTGCTCATCAAGCCGGTGCTGCCGAACAAGCTGCGCGCGATGATCGCCTTCAAGCTCGGCGTGCGCTAAGGCGGCCGGGGGCGAGCAGGGCGGGCGGGGCGACCCGGCCCGCTCAGGCCGGGCCCGATTCAGGACGTGGGAAAGGTGCCGGGCAGCAGGATGCGCTGGTCGACCTTGCGGATGTCGGTGTGACCACAGAAGGCCATGGTCACGTCCAGTTCCTTGTGCAGGATCTCCAGCGCCTTGGTCACCCCGGCCTCGCCCATCGCGCCCAGGCCGTAGACCATGGCGCGGCCGATCATCGTGCCGCGTGCCCCCAGGGCCCAGGCCTTCAGCACGTCCTGGCCGCTGCGGATGCCGCCGTCCATCCAGACCTCGGTCTTGTCGCCCACTGCGGCGACGATGGCCGGCAGGGCCTCGATGCTGCTGGGCGCGCCGTCGAGCTGGCGCCCGCCGTGGTTGCTGACGACGATGGCGTCGGCCCCGGCCCGCACCGCCAGCTGCGCGTCTTCGACGTCCATGATGCCCTTCAGGATGAGCTTGCCACCCCATTTCTCCTTGACCCATTCGACGTCTGCCCAGCTCAGGCGCGGGTCGAACTGCTCGTTGGTCCAGGCCGAGAGGCTGCGCATGTCGCTCACGCCCTTCACATGCCCGACAAGGTTGCGGAAGGTGTGGCGCCGGGTGCCGGCCATGCCCAGGCACCAACGGGGCTTGGTCATCAGGTTGATGATGTTGCGCACGGTGGGGCGCGGTGGCGCGGTCAGGCCGTTCTTCAGGTCCTTGTGGCGCTGGCCGATGACCTGCAGGTCTAGCGTCAGCACCATCGCGCTGCACCTGGCCTTGCGCACGCGCTCGATCATGTTGGCCATGGCCTCGCGGTCGCGCATCATGTACAGCTGGAACCAGAAGGGGGCGGTGGTGTTTTCGGCGATGTCCTCGATGCTGCAGATGCTCATCGTCGACAGCGTGAACGGGATGCCGAATTTTTCTGCCGCTCGTGCGGCGTGGATTTCGCCGTCGGCGTGCTGCATGCCGGTGAGGCCCACCGGGGCGATGCACACCGGCATCTTCGCCGCCTGGCCCGCCATCGTCACCGCGGTGCTGCGGTTTTCCATGTTCACGGCCACGCGCTGGCGCAGCTTGATCTTCTGGAAGTCGGCGCTGTTGGCGCGGTAGGTGCCTTCGGTCCAGCTGCCGCTGTCGGCATAGTCGTAGAACATGCGCGGCACGCGCTTTTCGGCCAGCACGCGCAGGTCTTCGATGGTGGTGATCACGGTCATGGGGTGTTCTCGTCTCCTGGAATGCCGATGCTATCGATGCCGGCCCCGCCGGCTGCGGAAACTTCTTCAGGCCTGGCCGGAAAGCAGGGCGTGCGCCTCGGCCTCGATGCGGGCGCAGGTCTGGCCCAGCCACTGCGCGAAGACCTGGGCCGGGCCGGTGGCGGCGTGCGGCATCAGCATGTAGCGGTTGGCCGGCTCGGCGTGGATGTGGAAGAGCGGCTGCAGGGCCCCGGTCTGCAGCCAGTGCCGTGCCAGCGTCGGCCGGCCCAGCACCACGCCCTGGCCGCTGACGGCGGCTTCCAGCGTCAGCCCCAGGTCCACGAGCTTGGGGCCACGCGTGGGCTCGGGCCAGTCCAGCCCGGCGGCCTGGAACCAGGGCGTCCAGGGTTCCAGCGGCGTGCGCAGCAGCGGCGCCAGGGCCAGGTCGGCCGGCTGGCGCAGGGGTGGCAGGCGCTGCAGCAGCCGAGGACTGGCCATCGGGCAGACGCGGTCGTTCAGCAACAGGCTGCCGGGCAGGCCACTGCCATTGCGCACTTCGACGTCGGCTTCGGCGCCGGGGCTGTCCAGATAGGGAATCGACAGCACGACCTCGAGTTCGATGTCCGGGTACGCGTCGGTGAAGCTGCTCAGGTGCGGTACGAGGATCTGGCGTGCGAAGGTGGGCGGCGTGCTCACGCGCAGCCGGGCGAGCCGCTGCTGCGTGCGCCGGTGCTGCGGCATGCCCGACAGCAGGCCCAGCACTTGCCCGACGCTTTGCAGATACTCGCGTCCGACGGCGGTGAGCTGCAGCGCGCGCGCACCGCGTTGGAATACCGGCGCGCCCAGCAGCTCTTCCAGCGCCGCCACGCGTTTGCTGACGGCGCTGGCGGTGATGGCGAGTTCGTCGGCGGCGCGCTCGAAGCTGCCCAGCCGGGCCGCTGCTTCGAACGCCCGCAGGCCGTCGATGGACGGGAAACGCAGGTCTTGTGTCACGCGGCGCAGTCTAGGGTGAGGCGGGTGTGGCTGCCGGCGGCGGGGGCTACAGCTTCATCAGCGTGCCTGCACGCACGCCCAGCAGGCGCAGGCGGCGTTTCAGGTCCACGCGTTTCAGGCACAGGCCGGCGGCGTGGCGCACAGCCGTAGCGTCGGCCACCGGCTGGGGCAGGGTCAGGTCGCGTGTCACGGTCTTGAAGTCGTCGAAGCGCAGCTTGATGCCGATGGTGCGTGCGGCCAGGCCCTTGCGCTGCAGGTCGGTGGCCACGCCTTCGGCCAGCTTCGTGAAGACAGCGCCGAGCTCGGCTCGGTCGTGCACGGCGTGCAGGTCACGGTCGAAGGTGGTCTCGCGGCTGATGGAAACTGCCTCGCTGCGCGTGGTCACCGGCCGGTCGTCGATGCCGCGGGCGGCGTCGTGCAGCCAGCGGCCATAAGCGCGGCCGAAGTGCTCGTGCAGGAACGCCCTGTCGCATGCGGCCAGGTCGCGCAGGGTCTGAAGGCCCAGCGCCTGCAGTTTCGCCGCCGCCTTCGGGCCGATGCCGTTGAGCTTGCGCACCGGCAGTGGCCAGATGCGGGTGGCGATGTCGGCTTCTGTCAGCACGGTCAGGCCGTCGGGCTTGTCGAGTTCGCTGGCCAGCTTCGCCAGCAGTTTGTTGGGTGTCACGCCGATGCTGCAGCTCAGGCCGGTGGCGCGCCTGACGTTGTTGCGGATCTGCTGGGCCACGCCGCGCACGCCGCCGGCCGGGTCGTGGCCGACGCTGTCCTGTGCCCCGGGCACCTCGCTCAGGTCGATGTAGATCTCGTCGATGCCGCGGTCCTCGATCTGCGGTGCCACCTCGGCCACGGCCGCCTTGAACAGGCGTGAAAAGTGGCGGTATTGTTCGAAGTCGACCGGCAGCAGCACGGCCTGCGGTGCGCGCTGCGCGGCCTTCATCAAGCCCTGGCCGGAATGCACGCCGTAGTCGCGCGCGGCGTAGGTGGCGGTGGTGACGACACCGCGGCCGGCATAGCCCTGCAGCGTCGCGAAGCGGCGTGTGCCGTCGGGCAGCAGCACCGGCTGGTGGCGCCTGCCGCCGCCGATGACGACGGGCTGGCCGGCCAGTTCCGGATAGCGCAGCAACTCCACCGACGCGTAGAAAGCATCCATGTCCAGGTGGGCAATCCAGCGGCGCATGCCGGCCTTGTGGACAGCAGCGTCGCTGTCTGCGCTGTCTGTGCTGTTGCTGCCTGGCCAGGCCGGGTTCAGGTGGCGGCGCCCAGCCGTTCGCGGTGGCGCGCCACCTGGGCCAGCACCTGCGAAGGTGCGGTGCCGCCCAGCAGCTTGCGCGCGTTCAGCGACCCGTGCAGCGACAGCACCTCGAACACGTCGGCGCTGATCGTGGCGTTCAACCCCTGCAGCGTGGCCAGCGGCAGCGCCGACAGGTCCACGCCCTCGGCGATGGCCAGTTTCACCGCATGGGCCACGGTTTCGTGCGCGTCGCGAAAGGGCAGGCCCTTCTTCACCAGATAGTCGGCCAGGTCGGTGGCGGTGGCGTAGCCGCGCATGGCGGCGGCCTCCATGGCGGCTTTCTTCACCGTGATGCCACCCACCATTTCGGCCATGATGCGCAGGGTCGCGGCCAGGGTGTCGACGGTGTCGAACAGCGGTTCCTTGTCTTCCTGGTTGTCCTTGTTGTAGGTGAGCGGCTGGCCCTTCATCAGCACCAGCAGCGCCGTCAGGTGGCCGATGACGCGGCCGCTCTTGCCGCGGGCGAGTTCGGCGACGTCGGGGTTGCGCTTCTGCGGCATGATGGAACTGCCGGTGCAGTAGCGGTCGGCCAGGTCGATGAAGCCGAAGTTCTGGCTCATCCACAGCACGATTTCCTCGGCCAGGCGCGACACATGCACCATGCAGATGCTGGCTGCGGCGGTGAACTCGATCGCGAAGTCGCGGTCGCTCACCGCGTCCAGGCTGTTCTGGCACAGTCCCTCGAAGCCCAGGGCGCGCGCCACGTGCTCCCGGTCCAGCGGATAGCTGGTGCCGGCAAGCGCAGCAGCCCCCAGCGGCAGCTGGTTCACGCGCTTGCGCACGTCGGCCAGGCGGTCGGCATCGCGCGCGAACATCTCCACGTACGCCAGCAGGTGGTGGGCGAAGCTGACGGGCTGGGCCACCTGCATGTGGGTGTAGCCCGGCATCACGGTGTCGGTGTGGTGGGCGGCCAGTTCCACCAGGGCGCGCTGCATGTCCAGCAGCAGACCGTGAAGGCCGTCGATTTCACCGCGCAGCCACAGGCGAACGTCGGTGGCGACCTGGTCGTTGCGGCTGCGCCCGGTGTGCAGGCGTTTGCCTGCATCCCCCACCAGCGCCGTCAGCCGGGCTTCGATGTTCAGGTGCACGTCTTCCAGTTCCAGCTTCCACTCGAAGCGGCCGGCCTCGATGTCGGCGCCGATCTGGGCCAGCCCGCGCTGGATGTCGGCCAGGTCCTGCGCGCCGATCACGCCCTGCGCGGCGAGCATGCCGGCGTGGGCAAGGCTGCCGGCGGTGTCGGCGCGCCACAGGCGCTGGTCGAAGCCGACGCTGGCGGTGTAGCGCTGGACAAGCGCGCTCATCGGTTCATTGAACAGGGCCGACCAGGCCGCGGCCTTGTTGGCCAGGGGGTCGCTGGACGGCTGTCCGGGCAGGCTGGGCTGCGGCGTGGGGTGAATGCTGGAAGACATGGACGGCGCGGTGCTGATCCGCGGTGAGCATAGGCGTCCGTATTATCCGGGCCAGGGCATTCCTGCCCGCGACGCCGCCACCGTGAAGCACGAAGCCGATTTTGCGCATTCCGTCAGCCGGCCCGGCAGCCTGTGGCCCGACACCACCCAGGCCGCCGAACCCGCCACCAGCAGCTTCGCCGCGACCCGCTTCGACCCGCTGGCCGATGAACGCGCGCGCCTGCAGGCCCAGGCGGCCGCAGCCTTCGACGTCTGCCACCCGGCGCTGGCACTGCGCGCGGTGCTGGGCGTGCAGGCGGTGCTGGCCATCGTGGCGGCGGGCGTGGCCGTCAACCTCGCGCAATGGCCTTCGTTGCAGGCGGTCCTGGCGTTCGCCGGCCTGGCCGGCACCCTCATCTGGCTGGTGACGGTGTGTGCCGCGCGCCGGCCTCTTCAGCGCGCCAGCCCGGCGGCCCGGGGTGCGGTGGTGCTGGGGATGGGTGCGGTCGCGGCCGGCCTGGCCACGCTGCCGCTGGCCTGGGCCGGGCTGGCGCCGACGACGGGCGGGTTGCGGGTGGCGGCGGTGCTGCTGGCCGGGGTGGCCTTCGCGGCCTTGCTGTGGGGCTGGCTGGAACTGCGCGCCAGGGTCTGGCACCCGGCCAACGCGAGCGCCCGACTGGCCGAACTGCAGTCCCGGATCCGCCCCCACTTCCTGTTCAATGCGCTCAACACGGCATTGGCACTGGTGCGCATCGACCCGCCTCGCGCCGAGGCCGTGCTCGAAGACCTGGCGCAGCTGTTCCGAACGGCGCTGGCCGACGTGGGCGCCTGGGTGACGCTGGACGAGGAGATCGAACTCGCACGCCGCTACCTGGACATCGAGCAGATCCGTTTCGGCGCGCGGCTGCGCGTCGACTGGCACATCGACCGCGCCGACACGCGCGTGGGCCGTGCCCGCGTGCCGCCGCTGGTGCTGCAACCCCTGGTCGAAAACGCCGTACGGCATGGCGTCGAACCATCGCCCCAGGGGGGCCGGGTGCGCATCACCGCCCATGTGCAGCGCGGGCAGGTGGTGGTGGTGGTCACCAACACCGTGGGCGACGATCCGGGCAGCCCCGGCCACGGCATGGCGTTGCACAACGTGCGCGAGCGGTTGCGTCTGCTGCACGACGTGGCGGCCCAGTGCGACGTCTGGCGCGAGCCGGGGGCGGGCGTGGGCAAGCAAGGCGACCTGTTCCACGCCCGCATCGTGCTGCCTGTGGACTGAGGGCCGGCATGCGCATCCTGATCGTCGACGACGAAGGCCTGGCCCGCCTGCGGCTGCGCAGCCTGATCCAGGATCTGGCCGACATCCCGGTCGAGGCCATCGCCGACGCCGTGGACGCCGACGACGCGCTGCGGCAGGTGCAGTCGGCCCCCGAGGGCGAGACCTTCGACTTGCTTCTGCTGGACATCCGCATGCCCGGACCTTCCCGCCACATGGGCCTGAAGTTGGCGTCGACACTGCGCGCGCTGCCGCAGCCGCCGGCCGTGGTGTTCATCAGCGCCCATTCCGAATACGCCGTGGCCGCTTTCGACCTGGAAGCGGTGGACTACCTGACCAAGCCCGTGCGGCGCGAGCGCCTGCATGCCGCCTTGCAGCGCGTGCAGCAGCGGCTGGCGACGCGGGCGGGCGCCATCGCCGGCACACCGCCACCTGGGGAAGGCCCGGTGCTGGTGGTCAGCGACCGTGGCCGGGTGCTGCGCCTGCCGCTGCCCGAAGTGCTGTACCTCAAGGCCGAGCTGAAGTACGTGACCCTGCGCACAGCCGCCCACAGCTACCTGCTGGACGAGTCGCTGTCCGAACTGGAACAACGCCTGGCGGTGCTGGGCGGCCCGCCCTTCATCCGCGTGCACCGCAATGCACTGGTGGCGCGCCATGCGGTGCGCGCACTGGCCTTGCGTGAAGGGCTGGGCGGCGAGGACGGCAGCGAAGGCTGGGCCGTGCGCGTGGCCCCGCTGGACGAATGGCTGGCGGTGTCGCGGCGGCAGGTGGCTGCGGTGCGCGCGGCGCTGGCCGATTGAACCCGCACGCCAGCCGGCTGTCAGACCCGGCATGACACTGCCACCCGACGTCAACCTGCCCCGGCGCCGTGCCTGGCCTGTGCTGTTGCTGCTCATACTGGCCATCGCGCTGGGGCTGCAGGTCCATGCCGACTGGCGTGGCGCCACCGCCGGTCCGACGGCGGCGCCGACGGGAGGGCCAGCCGCCATCGCGGCATCGGCCGCAACCGGCACGGCCGTCGCTTCGGCGAGTGCGGGCGCCACGGCGCTGGCCGGGGCGTCGGCGCCGTTGTCCGCCAGTGGCGCCGAACCCCAGTGGGGCCAGCCAGGCGAGGCTGCTGCGCGTGTGGCCCGCGCCGCTTCTGCCGCCCTGGCCACGGCGCGGGCGGCTGCCGGGTTGACGCCCACGCCGCCTGCGGAACGGGTGGTCGAGCTGTGTGGTGTCGGTCGTCTGACGATGCCGCCACCCGACGGTGCTGACAGCACGCTGCCCACCGGCACCGCATGGGACACGCTGCCGCAGCCCCTGGCCGACATGGCCGTCGCCCAGGTCTGGCCCAGGGTGCTGGCGACCTTGTCTGCGCCGGGTGGGCCGGAACAGGACCGTGCTGCCGCGCTGGTGCTTCAGGCGGCGCGAGTGGGCGAAACCTTGGCCAACACACCGGCCGCGGCACTGGCGGCCACCCGCAGCCTGGCGCGGCTGGCCCGCAACAGCGCCGACCCGACGGTGTTGCACTGGGCGCATGCACTGTGCCGGCGCGACGATGCAGCCTCGCCCGATTGCCGGCGCCTTGCTCCGCGCGACCTGGTGCGCAAGGCCCCGGCCGACGGTCTGGCCTGGCTGCTGCTGGCCGGGCAGCCTGGGCTGGCGCCCATGGCAGTGGAGCAGGCTCTGGAAAAGGCAGCGCAGGCCACCCGGTTTGGCGGTCATGCGGCGCAGCTGCCCGTGGCCGTGGACCGTGCCTGGCCTGAAGATCTGCCTGGCTACCTTCAGCAGCGTCTACTGCAACAGGCCCAGGGGGTCGCGGCCGACCTGTCGCGCCCGGCCTTCTCTGCGGCGCTGGAGCTGTGCACTGCCCAGACCCTGGCCAGCGCCGGCCGGCGCAGCCATTGCGAAGCGCTGGCGCGGCAGATGTTTTCAGAGGGCAGCGACATCGAGGCTCTGGCTGTGGCTGCAGTGCTGGGCGCGCGCCTGGGTCTGCCCGAAGCCGAGCTCGATCTTCTGCGACAGGACGCCAAGGCGCTGGCCCAGGCTGCGACCCCGTCTGCCAGTGGCGCGCAGCCCCATGCCTGTGGTGCCGTCGAGAGCACCCTCAAGCAGGTGCGCTCGGCGGCTGCCGAAGGCGAGGTTCAGGCCTGGCGACGCCGTCTGGCCATGGCGCCAATGACCGCCAGGCCCGCGGCCAGCAGGCCGTAGGTGCCGGGTTCGGGCACGGCGCTGATCGTCAGGCCCGACAAGGTGCCGTTGTAGGTGCCCGTCAGGGTGGCTGCGCCAGTGGCCAGGTTGATGCCGTAGATGCCGGTGGCCAGCGACGAACTGCCCTCGACGTTGAGCGCAGCGAAGGCCGTGCCATTGGCGAGCACCTCGAAACCGTTGGCATTGACGACATTCACCCCCAGCGCTCCGACGGTGCCGATGGCTGGCGCATTGAATGCCGTTGGCGCGAAGGCCAGGGTGTTGCTGTCGCTGTTGATGTAGTACAGGCCGGTGCCGGCGGGAGCGCCTGCCGGGGTCGAGTTGGTGTAGCCCACCGCCGTGAAGCCGGCACCGATGTTGTTGGCGGTGTTGCCGACCACGCCGGTGTTCGCGTTCACGGCCAGGTTCGCGCCGGCCGAGCTCACGACGCGCAGCGAGGCGGCCCCCGCGAAGTCCGCTGCAGGATTGAAATCGATCCCCCAGCCCAGGTTACTGGCGATGAGCGGCACCGACAGCGCCGCGACGAAGCTGGCCGCGCCGGTGAATTCGTTGAGCGTGTAGATCTGGTTCGACAGCGTGATGCCGTAGATCGTGTTGTTGCTCGGGCGCAGGTCGATGCCGACGAAACGGTCACCTGCGGCCAGGCCGGTGATGGCCACGGTGCTGGCCATCGCTGGCGTGGCGGCATCGAAACGCGAGATCTGGTTCGCGCTGGTCAGGCCGACCAGCGCCTGGGCGCTGGCCACGCTGGCCGCCAACGACAAGGCGGCGACAGCGGCGGCGCGGACAGCGCCCGATGCGGCCAGGGCGGGCAGGCGTGGAAACGGGTGGGACGGTGTCATGGGGGCTCTCCTGGAAGGTGGATGGATGCGCCACAGCGCACGGCCGGGGCGCGTGCCTGTGTCTCCATGCCTTACGCAGCCCCTTGCAGGATGGATGTACCGGCCAGCTTCGAGGCCCCCCCTTGAATGCGGGGTCGCCCGGCGCGAATCAGCCCGTGTTGCGCAGCCCTGCCGCGATGCCGTTGATCGACAGGTGGATGCCGCGCTGCAGCCGTTCGACGCTGGGGTCGACCGTCTTTCCGCCCAGGGGCCGCGCGCGGTAACGGCGCAGCAGCTCCACCTGGAGGTGGTTGAGCGGGTCGAGATAGGGGAATCGGTGCTCGATGCTGCGCGCCAGCGCCGGGTTCGACGCCAGGCGCTCGGTCTGGCCCGTGATGAGATTCAGTGCCGCGCTGGCACGTTCCCATTCGGCCTTGATGGCCGTGAACATGCGCTTGCCCAGCGCCTTGTCTTCCACCAGTTCGACATAACGCGCAGCGATCCGAAGGTCGCTCTTGGCCAGCACCATGTCCAGGTTGCTCAGCAGCGCGCGGAAGAAGGGCCACTGCTTGTGCATGCGCTGCAGCAGCGCCTCGCGCTGCGCACGCTGATCAGGGCCGCCCTCGGCCAGGTAGGCTTCGACAGCGGTGCCGAAACCGCACCAGCCCGGCAGCGCCACGCGGCACTGGCCCCAGCTGAACGACCAGGGAATCGCGCGCAGGTCTTCGATGGCCTGCGTGGCCTTTCGGCTGGCCGGTCGGCTGCCGATGTTCAGTTCGGCGATCTCGCGGATGGGCGTGGCGGCGAAGAAGTACTCGGTGAAGCCCGGGGTGCCGTAGACCAGCTTGCGGTAGGCGGCACAACTCGCTTCGCTGATCTGCGCGGCCGCGTCGAGGAAGGACTGAGGCGCGGTCTTGGTCGGGTTCAGCATCGTTGCTTCCAGCGTCGCCGCGACCAGGGTTTCCAGATTGCGGCGACCGATCTCGGGGTGGGCGTACTTCGAGCCGATGACCTCGCCCTGTTCGGTCAGCCTGATCTGCCCGTTCACGGTGCCCGGCGGCTGCGCCAGGATGGCCTGGTAGCTGGGCCCGCCACCGCGGCCCACGGTGCCACCCCGGCCATGGAACAGGCGCAGCGTGATGCCGTGGTCGCGCCCGAGCTCGTTGAACAGGCCCACCAGTGCGGTCTCGGCTCGGTAGAGCTCCCAGTTGCTGGTGAAGAAGCCGCCGTCCTTGTTGCTGTCGCTGTAGCCCAGCATCACATCCTGTTCGCTGCCGCTGGCCACCACCAGTTCGGCCACGCCGGGCAGCGCATAGAACTCGCGCATGATGGTTTCGCTGCGCCGCAGGTCGCCGATGGTCTCGAACAGCGGCACGGTGATCAGTGCGGCGCGGGCGGTCTCGCCCGGCGCCAGCGAACCCACGAGCAGCCCGCATTCCTTCTGCAGCAGCAGCACTTCCAGCAGGTCGCTGACCTCTTCGGTGTGGCTGATGATGTAGTGGCGCAAGGCCTCCCGGCCATACTGACCGATGGCGTCGCGCGCCGTTTCGAAGATGGCCAGTTCGCCCTGCGCCAGTTCCGAGTAGCCCACGCCATGCACCCGCAGCGGGCGGGCATCGGCCAGCAGTTGCAGCAGCAGGCTGCGGCGGGCCTGCTCGTCCAGGGCGGCGTAGTCGGCGTGCACGCGCGCCACTTTCAGCAGTTCGGCGACGACGGCCTCGTGCTTGTCGCTGCTCTGGCGCAGGTCCAGCGTGGCCAGGTGGAAGCCGAAGACCTGCACTGCCCGCGTCAGCGGCGCCAGGCGTGGCCCGATCAACGCGGCGGCATGGTGCGTGCCCAACGACCGGGCGATGACCTGCAGGTCACCCAGGAACTGGCCAGGGTCGGTGTACGGGTCTTGCGGCGCCAGCGCATGGCGCAGAGCTTCGGTGCCGGTCAGCGCCTGCAGCGTGGCGGCCAGGCGGGCATAGATGTACACCAGCGCCCGGCGGTAGGGCTCGTCCTGGCGGTGCGGGTTGTGGTCGGGCGAACGTCTTGCCAGCTCCTGCATTTCTGGCGCCACAGGGGCCAGGGTGCCGCTCATCGACAACTCGGAACCCAGCGCATGCACTTCGCGCAGGTAAAAGCGCAGTGCCACTTCGCACTGCCGGGCCAGCGCATTGCGCAGGGTACTGGCGGTGACGAAGGGGTTGCCGTCGCGGTCGCCGCCGATCCAGTGGCCCATGCGCAGAAACGGTGCAATCGCGTGGCCGGGCAGGGCGCGTTCGATCTCGCGGTACAGGCGCGGGATTTCGCGCAGGAAGGTGGTCTCGTAGTACGACAGTGCGTTCTCGATCTCGTCGGCCACCGTCAGCTTCGTGGTGCGCAGCATGCGTGTCTGCCAGAGCTGCGTGACGCGGGCGCGGATCAGGGCCTCGTTGTCGGCACGGCGCTCGCCGGCCGGCAGCTCGTCGCGGGCTTCCAGGTAGGCGGCCAGGGCGCGTTCTGCGTCCAGGATGCTCTTACGCTGCACCTCGGTGGGGTGGGCCGTCAGCACGGGTGCGATGTAGGCCGTGTCCAGCACCTGGGCGATGTCGGCGGCGCGATGGTCGGCACGATGCAGGCGCTCGAAAGTCACGGCCAGCGAGCCTTCCTGCTGGTGGCCCTGCAGTTCGTGGCTGGCCCGGCGGCGCACGTGGTGGCGATCCTCGGCGATGTTGGCCAGGTGGCTGAAATAGCTGAAGGCGCGGATGACGGTGACGGTCTGGTCGGCCGAGAGGTTCTTCAGCAGCCGGTCGAGCACACGCCCGGCGCTGGCGTCGGCCTTCAGCCGGTAGGCGACGCTGAGCTGGCGCACCCGCTCGATGAGCTCGAAGGCTTCGACGCCTTCCTGCTCGCGGATCACCCCGCCCAGGATGCGTCCCAGTAACCGGATATCTTCGACCAGCGGCTTGTTCTTCTCGGCAGCATCGGATTTCTGCTGGATGGATGCGCCGGAACGTGGGGTGGTCTTGGCGATGCGAAGGCTGGGCATGAGACGTCCTGAAGCTGTAACCAGGTTACAGATGATGCACGCAAGGCGCATGCCGCCGCAATGCCGACAACGTGCTGCACGGCCGTGACGCCGACGCCGCTGCGCGGCACGGCGCTGGCGATAATCGGTGCCATGAGTCCAAACACCCCCACCATCATCGCCACGCGCGAAAGCCGCCTGGCCCTTTGGCAGGCCGAACATGTGCGCGACGCGCTGGTCGCCCGCTTTGGCCTGGCCGTCGAACTGCTGGGCATGACCACCCTGGGCGACCAGATCCTGGACCGCGCGCTCAGCAAGGTCGGCGGCAAGGGCCTGTTCGTGAAGGAGCTCGAGACCGCGCTCGAGCAAGGGCGTGCCCACCTGGCGGTGCACTCCCTGAAGGACGTGCCGATGGACCTGCCGGAGGGTTTTGCGCTGGCCGCTGTCTGGGAACGTGAAGATCCCCGCGACGCCTTCGTCAGCAGCCGCTACGCCAGCCTGGACGAACTGCCCCAGGGTGCCGTGGTCGGCACCAGCAGCCTGCGCCGCGTCACCCAGCTGATGGCCCGGCGGCCCGACCTGCAGATCGAACCGTTGCGCGGCAACCTGGACACGCGCCTGCGCAAGCTCGACGAAGGCGGCTTCGACGCCATCGTGCTGGCCGCAGCGGGCCTGATGCGGCTGGGCCTGGCCGAGCGCATCCGCTGCCGTTTCGAGCCCGAGCAGATGATTCCTGCAGCCGGCCAGGGCGCGCTCGGCATCGAGGTCCGCGAAGACGCCACCGCGCTGCGCGACCTGCTGCGCCAGACCATCCACCTGCCCACCTTTCTGGCCGCCCACGCCGAGCGCGCGGTGTCCCGCGCGCTGGGTGGCAGCTGCAGCATGCCGCTGGCCGCGCACGCCACCTGGCAAGGCAGGCAACTGACGCTGGTGGCGGCACTGGGCGACAGCGTCGACGTCAGGCGGCCACTGCTGCACACCACGGTGCAGGCCGAGATCGTGCAGGCCGTCGACAGCGAGCCGGCTGCGCGCGCGCTCGGCGAACGTGCCGCGCAGGCCCTGCGTGCTGCCGGCGCAGGCGAGTACCTGCAGCCGCCGCCGTGAGGCTCATCGTCACCCGCCCGCTCGGCCAGGCTGCGCCATGGGTGACGCGGCTGCAGGCCCTGGGCGTGGACGCCCAGGCCCTGCCGCTGATCCACATCGACCCGCTGGAAGACCCCGCGCCGCTGCGGGCGGCCTGGGCGCAGTTGCCGTTGCACGCCATGGCCGTCTTCGTCAGCGCAAATGCGGTGAACTACTTTTTTGCGGCCGGCGCCGCCACCCCGGGTGGCCGTACGGCTTGGCCCATCGGCGTCTGGGCCGGCTCCACCGGCCCCGGCACGACGGCCGCGCTGCTGGCGCAGGGCGTGGCCCGGACCCAGCTGGTCGAACCCGACCCGAAGGCTGGCCGGTTCGATTCCGAAGGACTGTGGGAAGAACTGCAGTTCCGCCCCTGGGCTGCCCGTCGAGTGCTGGTGGTGCGCGGCGAAGAAGGCCGTGACTGGCTGGCAGACGCACTGCGCTCCAGGGGCGCCGAAGTCGACTTCATCGCGGCCTATCGGCGTTCCCCGCCGCGCTTGAATGAGACAGAAGCGGCGCTGCTGCGCGACGCCATCGCCGAGCCGGAACAACATGTCTGGCACTTCAGCAGCAGCGAAGCCATCGGTCATCTGGGCTGGTTGGCTCGCCGCTTGCAACCAGCGCCGGACTGGCAGCACAGCCGCGCCATCGCGCCGCATCCGCGCATCGTGCAGACCGCCCGCGACGCCGGGTTCGGCCAGGTGCAGCAGGTCGGCGTCGACGTGCAGGCCGTGGCCGACTGGTGGGCCAACCCCGCACCGGGCCGCAGGAAGACCCGTACTCCCTAGAATCTGGCCTATCCCAAGCTGGCGCGCCCGTGACCGAACCTGAAGCCCCGAAGCCCGAGAGCCCGCCACCTGTCGCTCTGGCCCCCCCGCCCGTACTGCCTGCAGCCGATGTGCAGGCCGCGGGCATGGGCCGCTGGACAGTGCTGGCGGGGCTGCTGCTGGCAGCCTTGGCCGCTGGCGCGCTGGTGTTCGCCTGGAACACGCAGCAGCGCGTCAAGGCACTCGAGGTCGAACTCGTCAAGCGCCAGCAGGACAGCGGCAGCCAGGCCACCGAGGCCAGGACCCTGGCCCGCCAGGCCGAGGCCGTGGCCCGCGAGGCCGCAGCGCGCGTGGCCTTGCTGGACGCACGCGTGGCTGAGTCCAGCCTGCAGCGGACCCAGTTCGAGGATCTCGTGCAGTCGCTGGCCCGCTCGCGTGACGAAAGCGTGCTCGCCGACATCGACAGCGCTTTGCGGGTAGCCCTGCAGCAAAGCGCCATCACCGGCAGCGCCGAGCCGCTGGTGGTGACGCTGCAGCAGGCCGACGAACGCCTGGCCCGCTATAACCAGCCGCAACTCGAACGCGTGCGCCGTGCAGTCGCGCAGGACCTGGACCGCGTGCGGGCGGCCGGGGCCTCGGACATCGGTGCCTTGACGGCCCGCCTGGACGAACTCACCCGCATGGTCGACGATCTGCCGCTGGCCTCTGAGCCGCAGCGGCGCACGGCTCGCGCAGAGTCCGTTGCAGCGCGCCAGCCAGCGGCTTCGGCATCCGCGGCCGTGCGTGTGCAGCCTGCTGCGAAGGCCGCTGCGGCGGCCTCGGCCGCAGCCTCTGCCGTGGCAGAAGGCGCAGCCTCTGCTGCAGCAGGCGGTGCACCCGCCACGGCGGCCAGTGCTGCTGCCGCGACCGGCCCGCAAGCGGAACCCGCCAGGTCCTGGAGCGGCATGCTGGGCGAGCAGGGGCAACGTCTGCTGGGGCACGTCTGGAACGAGGTCCGAAGCCTGATCCGCGTGACCCGGATCGCCGAGCCCGAGGCCATGCTGCTGGCCCCCGAGCAAGCCTGGTTCCTGCGCGAGAACCTGAAGCTGCGGCTGCTCAATGCCCGTCTGGCCCTGCTGTCGCGGCAGTTCGACACCGCCCAGCTCGACCTTCGCGATGCCCAGACGACTCTGGACAAGTACTTCGATCGCAGTTCGCGGCGCGTGCAGCAAGGCAGTGCACTGCTCAGGCAGGTGGCTGGCGAGGCCCGCGTGGTCAGCATTCCCCGGCCTGAAGCCACGCTGGCGGCCATCGCCACGGCGTCGGCCGTGCGCTGAAGGGCGGGCCGGCCCATGCGGCGCATCGTCTGGTTGATCCTGCTGTTCACCGCGGCCGTGGTGGCAGCCACGCTGCTGGGCAGCAACGACGGCCTCGTCACCCTCTACTGGCATGGCTGGCGCACCGACCTGTCGCTCAATCTGTTCGTCATCCTGCTGGTCGGCGGCTGCGTGCTGGGGGTGGCTGCGGTCCAGGCGGCCACGGTGCTGTTCAGTCTGCCGCGGCGTGCCAGCGAGTGGCGGGCCTCGCAGAAGGAACGCGCGGCCCAGGCTGCGTTTCGCGACGCCCTGGCGGAGTACTTCAGTGCCCGCTACGGCCGCGCGCGCAAGGCGGCCCAGCGCGCCTTGCTGCTGCAGAGCGAAGCACCCGGCCTTCAGGGCGACGGCGATTTCAGGCTGTTGGCGCAGCTGCTTGCGGCCGGCAGCCTGCATCGCCTGCAGGACCGGCCGCAGCGTGACCTGGTGCTGGCGCAGGCCTTGCAATCCCCACGCAAGCCGGGCAGCCCGCAGCCCGCCGACGACGCTGCACGCATGCTGGCAGCCGAATGGGCGCTGGACGACCGCGATGCCCAGCGGGCCCTGGAGATGCTGGCCGCCTTGCCGCCGGGCGCGGCGCGCCGAACCCAGGCCTTGCGCCTCAAGCTGCAAGCGGCACGCCTGGACCGCCAGCCGCTCGAAGCCCTGCACATGGCGCGCCTGCTCGCCAACCACCAGGCCTTTTCCTCGGTGGTGGCGCAGGGTCTGCTGCGTTCATTGGCTGGCGAGGCGCTGGACAGCGTGTACGACGTGCAACAGCTGCGTCGCCTGTGGGCCCAGTTCGACGCCGCCGACAAGCGCGACGCGCAAGTCACCGCCCGTGCCGCGCAGCGTGCCGTGCAACTGCAGGCCCATGACGAGGCCCGGCAATGGCTGCGGCCTTTCTGGGAGCGGCTGTCGGAGCTCAGCCGCGAGGACCGCGAAGTCATCGCGCTGGCCTTCATCGAAGCCTGCCCCGGCATCGGCCCGGACTGGCTGCCGCGCCTGGAAAGCGCGGTACAGGCCTTCGGCCACGAACCCGCCGTGGTGGCGGCCGTGGGTCAGGCATTTGCCGAAGTCGGCTGCTGGAACAAGCTGCAGCGGCACCGGGCTTGCCCGGCCAGGCGCGGCGTGGCGCCTGGCGCCAGCTGGCCGCGCTGGCGCGCCAGGAGGGTCTGGAAGCGCGGGCCGCCGATTGCGACCGCGAGGCTGCAGGCATCGACTGAAATTGCGTGCTACACTGTTAGGCTACGTGCGGCTGTAGCTCAGCTGGATAGAGTACTTGGCTACGAACCAAGGGGTCGTGGGTTCGATTCCTGCCAGCCGCACCAGTAATGACGGGGCCTAGAAGGTAAGCGAAAGCTAACTTTCTAGGCCCTTAGTCTTTCTGGAGACCTCAGGAAGCCTACAAAAAGCCTACAACGCTTTTGCTGGGATCTGGCAATGCGTGGGGCGAACCTCAGCATCCAGCGAGTCCTGTCGCAGTCAGCCGTCGGGACGCGGAAAACAGAACGCCGCCAGCGGCCCGTGGACCGGTGGCGGCGGCTGCGGCGAGCGTCGGCTTCTGGCGTGGCTCAGTGCGCGCGCACGCGCGACGACACCCAGGTCTCGATCTCGGACTGCAGCCAGGCGACCGCTCGTGTGGACAGCTTGATCGGCACCGGGAACTGGTTCTGCGAAATGAGCTTGTAGATCGTTGACCTGGCCAGGCCGGTGATCCGCATGACCATCGGCAGGCGCAGCAGGATCGGCTGCGCAGCCATGATCTGGTCGGCTGCTGGAACAAGCTGCAGCGGCACCGGGCTTGCCCGGCCAGGCGCGGCGTGGCGCCTGGCGCCAGCTGGCCGCGCTGGCGCGCCAGGAGGGTC
>LNET01000065.1 GCA_001464055.1 Burkholderiales bacterium Ga0077543 | reverse complement strand
GGTGCGGTCTGCGCCTACCTGGAAAGCTGGCACCTCGACCTGGAGGAGATCCTGGAACTGCGCAAGAACACCGGCGACGACCGCCGGCGCACGCACGACATGAACACCGCCAACTGGATCCCCGACCTGTTCATGCGCAGGGTGCTCGACGGCGGGCAATGGACGCTGTTCAGCCCCAGCACCACCCCGGACCTGCATGACCTGTTCGGCGCCGAGTTCGAGCGTGCCTACGTCGCCTACGAAGAAAAGGCCGACCGTGGCGAGATCAAGCTCTTCAAGCGCATGGCCGCTCGCGACCTGTGGCGCA
Organism: Burkholderiales bacterium Ga0077543; assembly: GCA_001464055.1. Taxonomy (GTDB): domain Bacteria; phylum Pseudomonadota; class Gammaproteobacteria; order Burkholderiales; family Burkholderiaceae_C; genus Rubrivivax. The sequence continues at coordinate 23,541 of LNET01000065.1, read as the reverse complement.
AGATGCTGTCGATGCTGTTCGAGACCGGCCACCCCTGGATCACGTTCAAGGACGCCTGCAACGTGCGCAGCCCGCAGCAGCACGTGGGCGTCGTGCACAGCTCCAACCTGTGTACCGAGATCACGCTGAACACCAGCGACACCGAGATCGCGGTGTGCAACCTGGGCAGCGTGAACCTGGTGCAGCACTTGAAGGACGGCGCAATCGATCAGGTCAAGCTCAAGAAGACCGTCGGTACGGCGATGCGCATGCTCGACAACGTCATTGATATCAATTACTACGCCGTCAAGAAGGCCCGCGACAGCAACCTGCGGCACCGGCCCGTGGGTCTGGGGATCATGGGTTTCCAGGACTGCCTGTATCAGTTGCGCGTGCCCTATGCGTCCGACGCTGCCGTCGAGTTCGCCGACCGCAGCATGGAAGCCGTCTGCTATCACGCCTACTGGGCCAGCACCGATCTGGCGGCCGAGCGCGGCCGCTACAGCAGCTACCGTGGCAGCCTGTGGGACCGCGGTGTGCTGCCGCAGGACACGCTGGACCTGCTGGCCCAGGCCCGGGGCGGGGCGCAGTACGTGCAGGTCGACCGCAGCGTCACGCTGGACTGGAATCTGTTGCGCGCGCGCATTGCCGAGCATGGCATGCGCAACAGCAACTGCGTGGCCATCGCGCCCACGGCCACCATCAGCAACATCATCGGTGTCGACGCGTCCATCGAGCCTTCGTTCGGCAACATCTCGGTCAAGAGCAATCTGTCGGGCGAGTTCACCGTCGTCAATGAATACCTGGTGCGCGACCTGAAGCGCCTGGGCCTGTGGGACGACGTGATGGTGATGGACCTGAAGCACTTCGACGGTTCTCTGCTGCCCATCGACCGCGTGCCCGAAGAACTCAAGCGCCTGTACGCCACGGCTTTCGAGATCGAGACACAGTGGCTGGTGGAAGCCGCGGCTCGACGCCAGAAGTGGATCGATCAGGCGCAGTCCCTGAACATCTACATGGCCGGAGCATCGGGCAAGAAGCTCGACGAGACCTACAAACTGGCCTGGCTGCGCGGCCTGAAGACCACCTACTACCTGCGCACGACCAGCGCGACCTATGCCGAGAAATCCACGGTTGCGCCCGGGGCCATGAACGCTGTCTCCAAGGGTGGTGGCATGCCAGCAGCCACCATGGCTAGCACTGCAAGTGCAGTGACAGCCGCCGCCAGTGAACCCGCGAGCGACATCAAGTTCTGTTCGATCGACAACCCCGACTGCGAAGCCTGTCAGTGATGCAGCGGCAGTGATGTCGGCCATCTCCAGGCCTGCCACCGATGCCGCGCCACAACAGCATCAAGGCCTGAATGTCAATCAACGCTTGGTGTTCGCGAGCAACACTCAGATAATTCATTAATAGGAAGTCAAAGCATGCTGGTTTGGGAAGAAGACACCACGAGTGAAGTCAAGGGCTTGGCCGCAAAGCCGGTGCCAGCGCCGAACGTCGGCGTTACGGCGCCCGCCGGTGCCGTGGCCGCCAAGCTGGTCTTGCCGATGCCAGCGGCGACCGCAGCTGTTCCCGGCCCGGTCAGTCCGGAAGCCGGCAGCAGATTGAGGGTGAAGGCCTCAGACAAGCGCATCATCAACGGCCAGACCGACGTCAACCAGCTGGTCCCTTTCAAGTACAAGTGGGCCTGGGAAAAGTACCTGGCCACCTGCGCCAATCACTGGATGCCGCAAGAGGTGAACATGTCGCGTGACATCGCGACCTGGAAGGACCCCAACGGCCTGACCGAAGACGAGCGCCGCATCGTCAAGCGCAACCTCGGCTTCTTCGTCACGGCAGATTCGCTGGCAGCGAACAACATCGTGCTGGGTACCTACCGGCATATCACCGCTCCGGAGTGCCGTCAGTTCCTTCTGCGTCAGGCGTTCGAAGAGGCGATCCACACCCACGCCTACCAGTACATCGTCGAAAGCCTGGGCCTGGACGAGGCCGAGATCTTCAACGCCTACAACGAAGTCAAGTCGATCCGCGACAAGGACGAGTTCCTGATCCCCTTCATCCAGGCGATCATGGACCCGCACTTCCATACCGGCACGCCCGAGACCGACCAGCGCTTGTTGAAGAGCCTGATCGTGTTCGCCTGCCTGATGGAAGGCCTGTTCTTCTATGTCGGGTTCACGCAGATCCTGGCGTTGGGACGTCAGAACAAGATGACCGGCGCGGCCGAGCAGTACCAGTACATCCTGCGCGACGAGTCCATGCACTGCAATTTCGGCATCGACCTCATCAACCAGATCAAGCTCGAGAACCCGCATCTGTGGACGGCGGCGTTCAAGGCCGAGATCGTCGCGTTGTTCGAAGAGGCCGTTGAGCTGGAGTACCGCTACGCCGAAGACACCATGCCACGTGGCGTGCTGGGCATGAACGCCAGCATGTTCAAGGGCTACCTGCGCTACATCGCCAACCGGCGCGCCACGCAGATCGGCCTGGACGCGCTGTACCCGAACGAAGAGAACCCTTTCCCCTGGATGAGCGAGATGATCGACCTGAAGAAGGAGCGCAACTTCTTCGAAACACGCGTCATCGACTATCAGACTGGCGGGGCACTGGCTTGGGACTGAGCGTGAAGCTCATCCGGCCCGCGCAGCCGCAACCCCGTCGTGTTTCGGCGCGGCGGGTCACGTGAGAGATCAAGAATCCAAGAATTGCGAGCCAAGGCAGGCACCAGACCACATTCATGCCGAGCTTGCTGTCCCATTCGTCGCACCGAGGCGACCGTCGACGGGCAAGAGCCCGAAAACAGACCATCGGACGATGAATCTCCGGACCCTTAGCTGGGGTCCGGTGCCATTTGCAACTTGATCAAGGAGATCGTTATGGCAACTGCGAAAAAGGCCGCTCCGGCCAAGAAGGCCCCCGCGAAGAAGGCCGCCCCTGCGAAGAAGGCCGCTCCGGCCAAGAAGGCTGCACCGGCCAAGAAGGCGGCTGCGAAGAAGGCTGCACCGGCCAAGAAGGCGGCAGCGAAGAAGGCCGCTCCGGCCAAGAAGGCGGCACCGGCGAAGAAGGCTGCAGCCAAGAAGGCCGCGCCAGCGAAGAAGGTGGCACCGGCCAAGAAGGCGGCACCTGCAAAGAAGGCGGCGGTGAAGAAGGCGGCTGCTAAGAAGCCTACTGCCAAGAAGGCAGCAGCCAAGAAGGTCGCCAAGAAGCCTGCTCCTGCAACACCTGCTGCACCTGCTGCGGCTCCAGCCCCCGCAAAGACTACTCTCAATCCCGCAGCGGCTTGGCCGTTTCCCACTGGAAACAAGCCCTGAACTTCGACGGAGCTTACGCCTAGTGCGGAGTGAGTTGACGTTGTAGGATCTAGCCCAGCTCATGCTGGGCTTTTTCTTTGCCTGTTTCGGAATGAGGTTTATGTCCTAACTGTTGGGGGAGCCGTGGTCGCACCATGCGTTATTCGACTTGACAGAGCGATTGCTGAAGCAACCGGCGAGTTAGATAAAGCATATCTCCTTGCAGAGAAAGGCTGCTATCTAGCCCGCATTGGGGAGTACTCTGCAGCGGAAAGGATAAGGAGCGAACTGCGTCGAGGTTTCGGCGATAGTCGCGATCTTAAGGCCACCGTGCTCGTGATGCTGCTTGAGGGTTTGCAGAGCTACTTTCAATCTTTGGGTGGAAATTCCAGAGACCGCATAATGCGGGCGCAGTTATTGAGCAGGGCTTCAAGGAACCAAGAATTAACTGCATTGACGTCTGCCTGGTTAGCCCATATTCAGTTTCAAGAAGGCAGTATCGGTGCTGCAATTGAAAGCATCCACGTTGCTGTAGGCGCAATAGAGGTTGGGCACTGGGCAGCCTTGGGGAGAATTTCATCTGTCCTAGCCGATGTTTTCCTTACAGTGGGAGACGCTGAATTAGCTAGACGTTGGTACGCCCATGCGCGGCACGCCGCAGTTCAATACGGAGACCAAGCGGCTCTGGGTGCAATAACCTATAACCAATCTGCACTGCGGCTCTTTGACCTGCGGCTCATTCAAGCGATAGGCTCGACAATCGATTTGCAGACCTTGCAGTTGGCCGAATCTGAGGGTAAGAGTGCGTTAAATTATCAGATAGCGTCAGGGGTTACTTCTCTTGGGCACCTTCTTACTGGCGTGCAGGTAAGTGTTGAGATGCTTAAGTCGAGGTATGACGAAGCGCTGCCATTGCTTTCAAGCCTGTTGTTGGACGAAGAACTTCCCCAGAGCTATCAATATCGCTCAGTTTTGCTTTCAGACGCAGTTTTGTGTTGTGCGGCATTGGGATTAATTTCAGATGCAAAGAAATACTGGTCACAGTTGGTGGCTCAGGATCTAGAGATTTTGCCGCTGGACGATAGAATAATTGTGATTTCGAACCTCAACCGAGGAGTAGAATGTGCGCCAGAGGTATTTGAAGGGTCTTACGCCGTGAGAAGTATTGGCGATTTAGCGCTTGAGCTCTCAAAGCAGAGAGCTAATTTTATAGAGAGTTTGACTTTGTTCTCGGATATTCCGCAAGCTTTGCGCTGGTAAAGCAATGACAGTGATGCACGGGCCCGCCGACTTGGCCATCCTGATGGGCTCCTCCAGCGACTGGGAGACCCTGCGCGCCGCCGCCCAGCTGCTGGACGAGTTCGGATTGCCCTACGAAAAACGCGTGATCTCCGCGCATCGCATGCCGGACGAGATGTTCCGGTATGCCGAGACGGCCGCCGGACGAGGGTTGAAGGCCATCATCGCGGGTGCCGGGGGGGCTGCCCATCTGCCGGGCATGCTGGCAGCGAAAACGACGGTGCCGGTGCTGGGTGTCCCGGTTGCGAGCAAGCAGTTGCTCGGTGTCGACTCCCTGTACTCCATCGTGCAGATGCCCAAGGGCATTCCCGTGGCCACCTTTGCGATCGGGCCCGCCGGTGCCGCCAACGCCGCCTTGTTTGCCGTGGCGATGCTCGCCACCAATGACACGCAACTGCACCAGAAGCTGCTGGCTTTCCGAGCCAGGCAGACCGCAGCAGCGGTCGAGATGACCAAGGACCTGAATTGAGCGCCAATGACAACCGGGCTGCAGCGGCCGTCATGCTCGGCGTCCTGGGCGGCGGGCAACTGGGCCGGATGTTCGTCCACGCCGCGCAGGCCCATGGCTTTCGCGTCGTCGTGCTCGAGCCTGACGTTCACAGCCCCGCTGCTGCCGCCGCTGACGCGCATCTCGCGTCGCCCTACGACGACGCCGATGCCTTGGCCGAACTGCGGTCCCTCTGTTTTGCCGTCACCACCGAATTCGAGAACGTTCCCGCCCAAGCCCTGGGCGAGCTTTCGGCTACCGGTCTGGTGGTGTCGCCGCCGGCTGCTGCAGTCCAGGTGTGCCAGCACCGTGCGCGCGAGAAGCAGTGCTTCGTTGCCGCCGGTGTGCCCTGCGCACCGCATGCCCTCATCTCCTGTGCATCGGACCTGGATCAACCCGGGTTGGCTGCCCTCTTGCCCGGCATCCTGAAGACGGCCACGCTGGGCTACGACGGCAAGGGCCAGGCCACGGTCAGCACGCTCGTCGAACTTGCTGCGGCCTGGGCTGCCATGGGCCAAGTCGAGTGCGTCCTGGAACAGAAGCTGCCGCTGGCATTCGAGATCAGTGTCGTCGTCGCGCGCGGGCGCGACGGTGCCGTGGTCCACCTGCCAGTGCAGCAGAACCTCCACCGTCAGGGCGTGCTCGCGGTGACGCTGGTGCCGGCGCCGGATGTGCCGGCGGCCACGGCAGATCTGGCGGTGGCATGTGCCACGTCCCTGGCTCAGGCTCTGGACTACGTGGGTGTGCTGTGTGTCGAATTCTTCGTGCTGGCCGATGGCCGACTCGTGGCCAACGAAATGGCCCCGCGTCCGCATAACAGCGGCCACTACAGCCTGGACGCCTGCGATCAGTCGCAGTTCGACCTGCAATTGCGCACCCTGGTGGGCTGGCCCCTCTCTGCGCCGCATCAGCACTCGCCCGCGGTGATGCTCAACCTGATGGGCGACCTCTGGTTCAGCGCGGGCGATGCTTCGCCGCGCAGCCCCGACTGGCCCGCGGTGCTGGCCCTGCCGGGCGTTCATCTGCACCTCTATGGCAAGGCAGAGGCCCGGCGTGGCCGCAAGATGGGCCATCTCACGGTCACCGGTGCAAGCTTGGCAAGGGCGCGCGACACCGCCGCGCGCGCCGCTGCGGCGCTGGGCATCGCAGCGTTCTAGCCAGGCTGGACACACACGGTGCCCTTGCTGTCCGGTGAATCGTCGGCCGATGTCCAGGCCTGCGCCCGCTATCTGGCGCAAGGGCAACTGGTCGCGTTCGCCACCGAAACCGTGTATGGCCTGGGTGCCGATGCCTGCAACGACGATGCCGTCGCGTCCATCTACGCCGCCAAGGGCCGGCCGGTGGGCCATCCGCTGATCGTTCATGTGGCCAGCGTCGACGCGGCTTTGGCCTTCTGCCCGACGCTCGGATCGAGTGCGCAGCGCCTGGTGGCCGAATGCTGGCCTGGGCCGCTGACCGTGATCGTGCCCCGCAGGCCCGGCGTCGCCCGTGCTGCGGCTGGTGGACAAGACACGGTCGGTCTGCGCATGCCGGCGCACCCGGTGGCGCTGGCTTTGCTGCGCGAGGCCGCGGCCATGGGCGTGATGGGCGTCGCGGCGCCCAGCGCGAACCGCTTTGGCCGGGTCAGCCCCACGACGGCTGCCCATGTGGTGCAGGAGTTCGGCCCCTCGCTGTGGGTGCTGGACGGCGGTGCCTGTGAGGTTGGCATCGAGTCGACCATCGTCGACTGCACGCGGGAGCCCCCCTCGCTGCTGCGCCCAGGCCAGATCGGCCGTGCCGCGCTGGAAAGGCTGCTGGGCTCGTCCCTGGGCAGTCGGGACGCCGCATCGCCGCGCGCACCCGGCACCCTGTCAGCACACTACGCACCGGCCGCTCCCGTACGCCTGGTGCAGGCGGCCGACCTTGCCGCGGTGCTGGCGGCCCTGCCGCCGGGCGGGCAAGGCGCCGCGGTATATTCGCGCGAATCCCATGCAGGGGTCGCCGGCGTGAAGGCATGGCGGCATTTGCCGGACACGGCCGCAGCCGCGGCGCATGACCTCTTCGGCGTGCTGCGCGAATTCGACGACCAGGGTGTGGATTGCATCCTCGTCGAAATGCTGCCTGCCGAGCCCGAGTGGGAAGGCGTGCTTGACCGTCTGCAGCGTGCCGCTTCTGCCTGAGCTGTCGTTCAATCCCCGCGTGGTCCTTTCCCTGACCTTCCTGCCCTTGTCCCGCCGATCCCCGGAGCCCCGATGACTTTCAGCAGCCAGGCCCAGCGCCTGCTTCAGCGCCTGACGCGGCGCCTTCCAGGGGCCCTCTTGTCGCGCGGTGCCGCAGCGGCCACCGCCGCCCTGCTGACGGCCTGCGGCGGCGGCACTTCTCAGGTCGAGGTCTTCGAGCCACTGCGCTATTTCGCGTTTGGTGACGAGATGAGCGCTATCGAGCCTGACGGCCGCAAGTACTCGGTCAATGGGCTCGACAGCAGCGGCCGGATCGACTGCGCCCAGCAGCCCATCTGGGTGCAGCAGGTCGCCAGTTCCTATGGTTTCGTTTTCGCCGAATGCAACCCCACGTTCCAGTCCGACACCAATGCGCGCATGCTCGCGCGCGCGGGTGCCAGGGCCGCCGACGTCACGGCCCAGGTCGAAGCCCAGGTGGCTGCAGGTGGTTTCCGCGACAAGGACCTGGCCACGGTGCTCGCAGGTGCCAACGACGTGCTCGACCTCTACAGCCAGTACCCGGCACGTTCGGAAGCCAGTCTGCTGGCCGACGCCCGGGCGCGTGGCGCGCGGCTGGCGCAGACGGTGAACCGCCTCGTCGGCCTGGGCGTGAAAGTGGTGATCTCGACCGTGCCCGACATGGGCCTGACGCCATTCGGCAAAGCCCAGAGACGGGCCTTCGAGGACATTGACCGGTCGGCCTTCCTGAGCCGCTTGACTGCGGCTTTCAACGAACAGCTGGGCGTGTCGGTGTTGCTCGACGGCCGCTTCGTCGGCCTGGTCCAGGCCGACCTGCAGTTTCAGGCCATCGAACGTGCGCCGTTCGGCTTCGGTGTCGCCGACAACGTCACGCCGATCTGCACCGTGGCCCTGCCGCAATGCACCACGTCGACGCTCGTCGCGGGCGCCGATCCCGCGGCCTTTCTCTGGGCCGACGACACCCGTCCTGCAACGGCAGGGCACGCACAGCTGGCCCAGCTGGCTGTAGACCGCGCCCGCCGCAACCCGTTCTGACCGCGCCGTGCCCCGCGCTGGCTGATTCAGCGCAGCGGCGCGTCGCGCAGGGTCCACTGCACCAGCGCGTCCAGCGCTGGTCGCGCGCCCCCGGCCTGGGCATGGTTGACGATGGCCACCAGCACGTAGCGCCGGCCGCTGTTCGACAGCACGTAGCCCGCCACGCCAGCCACGTCGCGCAGCGAGCCTGTCTTCATGTGGGCCCGCCCGGGGGTGGCACGGCTGCGTCGCAGGGTGCCGTCGACGCCGCTGATGGGCAGCGACGACATCAGCTCGCTCATTACCGGGCTGTCGTAGGACTGCAGCAGCAGCTGTGCCAGCAGCCTGGCGCTGATGCGGTTCTCGCGCGAGAGTCCCGAGCCGTTGTCGACGACGATGTCCGCGGCCTCGTCACCCAGTCGCGACTGGAGCCAGGTCCGCAGGTTCTCGCGCGCGCTGTCCATCGTGGCAGGTGCGCCTGGCGCTGCCTGCAGTGCCAGCGTCAGGAACAGCTGCTGTGCCATCACGTTGTTGCTGAACTTGTTGATGTCGCGCACGGTGTCCAGCAACGGCCGTGAAGAAAACTCGAAGCTCGGGGGCATGCCGGCCGGCGGCGGGCCGCTGCGCACCGTGCCGGTGAGGGTGCCGCCCATGTCGCGCCACAACCCGCGCAGCAGCCGGGCGTCGAAACTGGCGGGATCGGGGTCGGCCACGGGCCAGTTCAGCTCGCCACAGCTGCTGGCATAGCTGCCGGAAAAACGGGTGCGCAGGGGCTCGAACTCTGCTTTCAGCGCACCCCGCCAGTCGCCACAAGGTCCAGGCGCCAGGGGCACGCTGCGGTCGACCTGCTGGCCGGCCAGCGGCGGCTCCACCAGCACCAGCGCCCGATGGCCTGCCGGGTCGGGCACGAAGCTGTAGATCTGGCTGCGCAGGTTCAGCAGCAGGGCCGCCGGGCCCACGTTGTAGGGGCGCAGCGGTTCGCCGTCGAAGGCTGCAGCGTCGGCTGTGGGCACGGCAAATGCGCTCTGGTCGAGCACGATGTCGCCGCGGATCTCGCGCACGCCCAGTTGCTGCACTCGTCGCAGCAGCAGCCACAGCCGTTCCTGGTTCAGACCGGGGTCGCCGCGGCCTTGAATGTGCAGGTCTCCTTCGAGTACACCCCCCTGCACGCTGCCGCGCAGCCACACGGGGGTCGACCAGGCCCAGGCCGGTCCCAGCCGGTCCAGCGCTGCGGCCGTGGTCAGCACTTTCATCAGCGAAGCCGGGTTCACGGGCTGGCTGGCCTGTCGTTCCAGCACACGTTGCCCGGTGCTGGCGTCGTGCACCACCACCGACAGCGAGCTCAGCGGCAGCTGGGCGCGCTGCAGGGCGTTCCGCACTTCGGGCGGCAGTGCCCGGCCGTCTTCGGCGTCGGCAGGCGACTTCGCCACGGCGCCGCCGCTCGTCATGGCCAGCGCCAGCCAGATGGCCGAAACAGCGCGTCGATGGCGGAATGGCAGATGGAGTGTCATGGGTTCTCGGGTCGGACGCTGCGGCATGATGTCACGGCTAAACTTGGCCGCATGCCCTCTACGCCCCCTGCGTCCGTGTCCCGGCGCGCGTTCTGGACCGGTGCGTGGTGTGCGGCAGCGGTGCTGGTGATATGGACCTCGTTCATCCTCGTGGCTCGTTCCAGCGCGACGCGCAGCCTGACCCCTTTCGACATCGTCTGGTTGCGGTTCGCCTTTTCCGGTCTGCTGGTCCTGCCTTGGCTCGTCTGGCGCTGGCCGCGCTTCAAATCCGGCCTGGGCCCCGACTCGCGGCTGGCGCTGCGGCGCGGCATGGTGCTGGCCACCACGGCCGGCGTGGGTTACTGCCTGCTGGCCTACACCGGCTTCTTCTACGCCCCGGTATCGCACGCGGCGGTGCTGCTGCCGGGTTCGCTGCCGCTGTGGACCGCGCTGCTGGCCTGGTTGTGGCTGGGCGAATCGCTGAGCCGTGGTCGTGCCATCGGCCTGGGCTTGATCGCCATGGGCGGCTTGCTGGTGGGTGGTGCCAGCCTGCTGCAGGCCTTCGACGGGGGCGACACCTGGATGGGCGACCTGTTGTTCATGGCCGCCAGCCTGACTTGGGCGAGCTACGGTGTCCTGTGCCGCCGCTGGCGCATTGGGGCGGTCGACGCGACGCTGGTCATCGCCCTGGGCTGTTTGCTCAGCTACGTGCCGCTTTATGCCCTGGGTGTGCTGGCCGGATGGGTGCCCAGCCGGCTGGCCACTGCACCCTGGGGCGAGATCGCTTTCCAGGCGGTCTACCAGGGCGGCTTCGCGATGCTGGCGGCCGGTCTGGCCTATACCCATGTCGTGCAGACTTTCGGCCCGCTGCGCACCACCATGTTGACAGCCCTGGTGCCGCCCGTGGCGGCACTGCTGGCCGTGCCACTGCTGGCCGAACCTCTGGGCCTGGCCGCGGTGGGCGGGCTGCTCTGCGTGGGCCTGGGCCTGCTCGTCGGGCTGCGGGCCGCTGCCCCGGCGCAGGCGCTGCCGGCAGCTCGGACGGCAGCATGAACACGACGGGGCGTATCCTGGACGGGCACGACCGCATTCGCTCGTCAGGCGCTACTGCCGCGCCGGGTCCGGCACTGCTTGCCTTCGACACGTCGACCGAGCAGTTGTCCGTGGTCGCGAGCTGCAGCGCCGGCACGCTTGGCAGCAACGGTGCTGGTGGCGCGCTGGCCTCGGCGGCACTGCTGCCCCAGGTGCAGGCCCTGCTGGCGCGGCTGGCGCTGCCACTGGCGGCCCTGGATGCCATTGCTTTCGGCCAGGGGCCGGGTGCCTTCACGGGGCTGCGTACCAGTTGCGCCGTTGCCCAGGGGCTGGCTTATGGGCTGGGCTGCCCCTTGCTGCCCATTGACAGCCTTCTGATCGTTGCCGAGGACGCGCGTGCGCAGGCGGGCGCCCGGGCAGGTGAGAGCTTCGATGTCGCCGTGGCCATGGACGCCCGCATGGACGAGGCTTACGTCGCGCGCTACAGGCACACCGCCGCGGGCTGGCAGACGCTGCAGGCCCCGGCCTTGATGAGTCTGGCCGGCTTGCGCTGCGCCTGGGCCGAGGCGCCTGCGCCGGCCTGGCGCGCCGGGTCGGCCTGGGCGGCGTTCGGTGAACGGGTGGCCAGTCAGCCCGGTGCGATGCAGTTCGACCGCGAACAGGACCGGGCGGCGGCCCTGGGGCGGCTTGCCACTGCGGCCTGGACCGCCGGCGCAGCCATCGACCCCGCCGCTGCCTTGCCCAGCTATCTGCGCGACAAGGTTGCGCAGACCACGGCCGAACGGCAGGCGGTCCGTGAAGCCCGGCAGGCAGGCCAGGCATGAGCGCACCCGGCTGGATGCTGGCGACCGCCGCGCGTTGCGCGTCCGCAAAGCTTGACCGATGAGCGCCCGGCCCAAGCCCGTTCAGACGCGCCGGGGAATGACCGTGCGTGACGTCGATGCCGTGGTCGACATCGAAGCCCGTGCCTACAGCTTTCCCTGGAGTCGTGGCAACTTCATCGACTCGCTGGCAGCCGGGTACGGCGCTGAAGTCCTGCACGTGATGGAAGCAGGGCAGGTGACGCTGGCCGGCTACTTCGTGGCCATGCCGGGCGTCGACGAACTGCATCTGCTGAACATCACCGTGGCGCCCGACTGGCAGGGCCTGGGCCTGGGCTGGGGGCTGCTGCAGGCCGTCGAACTGATGGGCCGGCAGCGCGGTCTGCCGCGACTGTTTCTGGAAGTGCGCCAGAGCAATCACCGGGCCAGGGCACTGTATCGGCGCTTCGGGTTCAGCGAAGTCGGTCAGCGGCGTGGCTACTACCCGGCCCCCGCAGGCCGTGAGGATGCGGTGGTGATGCGGCTGGACTGTGAAGGCGGTGCCCGATGAGCTGGTCCGAACGCCAGGCCCTGATGCTGCAGGCCATGGGTTTGCGCCTGTGGGTTCCTGCGGCGTCGGCAGAAGCGTCCGAACTCGAGACCAGGCCCCAACCCGGGGCGGCGGCCTTGGCTCGGGAGCCCGTGGCGGCGGTCGTCCCCCCCGCCGCGCGGCCCGTTGCCGTTCACGTGGTTGAGCCCGACGCCGTGACACTGCCTGCAGTGCAGCCACTCCCGGCGACCGACACTGCAGGCATGGACTGGCCCGCCTTGCGCGATGCCGTCGCCGCTTGCCGGTCATGCGGACTGTGCGAAACCCGTACCCAGACCGTGTTCGGGGCCGGCAATCCACAGGCCCACTGGCTCATCGTCGGTGAGGCGCCCGGGGCCGAAGAAGACAGGCGTGGCGAACCTTTCGTCGGTGCTTCCGGACAGCTGCTGGACGCCATGCTGCTGTCGCTGGGCCTGTCGCGGCTGGCCGACAGCAGCGACCCGGCGCGAAGTGTCTACATCGCGAATGCCCTGAAGTGCCGGCCGCCGTCGAATCGCAATCCGCAGCCCAGGGAAATGCTGCAATGTGCGCCATTCCTGCAGCGGCAGATCGAACTGCTGCAGCCTCGGGTCATCGTTGCAATGGGTCGCTTCGCCGCCCAGGCACTGCTGCGAAACGAAACGCCGTTGGGCCAGCTTCGTGGGCAGGTTCATCGGGTCGGCCAGTGTCCGGTGGTCGTGACCTATCACCCCAGCTACCTGCTGCGCAGCCCTGGCGAAAAGGCCAAGGCCTGGGCTGACCTGTGTCTCGCTGCCATGACCGTGGATTCACGAGGCCCATGAAAAAAAGCCCGCCGAAGGCGGGCTTTTCGGGCGACAACGCCAGAGCGCTGGGATTCAGCGCTGGGTGCTGCGCCGGCGGGCGTAAGCGCCGATGGCCAGCAGACCCGCGGCAAACAGAGCGTAGGAGGTGGGCTCGGGGACTGCGACCACGTAAGCACGGTCGACCACGATGTCCTTGGCAAACACGCTTTGAGTCACGCCTTGCGGGCTGAAGGCAAAGCTGAAGGTGGTGGCGCCAGCACCGATGGTGACGGTGGTGGCGAAGTTCCTCCACACCCCTCCCGGCGAAGATCCGTCCACCGTGACGGCAGCAAAACAGGGACCGAAGCAGACGCTCAGCGAAGCATCAGCCGGATTCACCAGGCCGTTTTCGGGGATGAAGTAGTCGAAACCGACGAAGTAGGTACCAGCGGCCACGAAGGGCAGGGTCTGGAACACCGTGGCGGGTGCGGCGTCGTCCACGAAATAGAGCGCCTGCGTTCCCACCGGGTCAGGGCTGGCGCCGATTCCGGTCAAGGTGTTGGGGCCCACCACCGTCCCGAAGGGTGCAAACGCTGTGCCCGTGCTGGGCACCACTGAGGGCGGAAACGAATTAGGAACGATCTGGAAGGCGGTCCAGGAAGGAATCGCCGTGCCGAGGGGGCCCGCCTCGAAACTGCCGTTGCTGAGCAGGTTCTGGGCAGAAGCCATCAAAGGCAAGGCAAGTGCGACGGAAACGAGAAGCTTTTTCATCATGCAATCCCTTGAAAGGTAGATACCCTTGCTAACAGTCTGAGACAACTCTCCGCCCTTGTCACCCCCTGTTCAGGGGTGCAGTAAGGGGATCACTGCGCGAACGAATTCACGCCTCCGTTGGATGGTTCACCAGACTGGGTCCGCCGTGCGCTGTAAGCCCGCGCGCTGAGCTTGGCCAACAGATCTTACATGGCGACACGTTGTTCCCGGTGCCTGCCGTCAGTGTGCATCGGGCGGGCCTGCCAGACCAACCCCGGGTTTGAGTGTCTGCGGCCTTCCATCGCCCTGCGCCGGGGCATAGCGTGGAATTCCGGACAGTTTTTCAGCCGCCCTGACCGTCGGTTCCCGGTTTCGCCTTCTGTTTCCGGGGGCGTTGCCACCCAGGCACCGTTGCCGCACGGGCGCGTGCGACGGTCAATTGCCCACCCGGCGCGTTCCTGGTCAGCGTGGAGCCGCCACCGATGGTGGCACCTGCACCCAGCTCGACCGGGGCAACCAGCACGCAGTTGCTGCCCACGTGCACGTCGTTGCCGATCACGGTGCGGTGCTTGTTCGCGCCGTCGTAGTTGGCCGTGATGCTGCCAGCCCCGAAATTCACGCGTTCACCGACCGTGGCGTCGCCCAGGTAGGCCAGGTGGTTGGCCTTGGCGCCGCGGGCCAGAGTGGAATTCTTGACTTCGACGAAGTTGCCGATGTGAACTTCCTCACCCAGGTCGGCGCCCGGCCGCAACCGGGCATACGGGCCGATGAGCGCCCCGGCTCCGACCACGGCTTCATCAATATGTGTGAAAGCGTGGATCACGGCTCCGGCGCCGATGCGGGCCTGGCGAATGACACAGTTCGGGCCGATGCGCACGCCGTCGGCGAGCAGCACCTCGCCTTCGAAGACGCAGTTCACGTCGATCTCCACGTCGCGGCCGCAGTTCAGCGTTCCGCGCACGTCCAGGCGCGCGGGGTCGGCCAGGCGCACGCCTTGCTCGTCCATCAGCGTCTGGGCGATGCGCTTTTGCAGCTCGCGTTCCAGTGCCGCGAGCTGCGCGGCGTCGTTCACGCCGGCCACTTCGGTCTCGTCGGGCGTCACCTGGGCCAGCACGGGCATGCCTTCGGCGACCGCCATGCCGACGACATCGGTCAGGTAGAACTCCTGCTGGGCGTTGTCGTTGCGCAGCGCGCCCACCCAGCGCTTCAGTGCAGCGGTAGGTGCGGCCATGATGCCGCTGTAGACCTCGGCGATGGCGCGCTGTTCGGGTGTTGCATCCTTGTATTCGACGATGGCCTGCACCGCGCCCTGCGCGTTGCGCACGATGCGGCCGTAGCGGGCGGTGTCGGCGGGCTTGAAGCTCAGCAAGGCCAGGCGTTCGCCGCCGCTGGCCTGAAGCAAGGACCGGGCGCTGGCGGCGCTGATCAGCGGTACGTCGCCGTACAACACCAGGGTGACGGGCTGGGCGTCGTCCAGCAGCGGTGCGGCCTGCAGCACGGCGTGGCCGGTGCCGAGTTGTGGCATCTGGCGCGCGAAAACGGCGCCACTGGGGGCCGCTGCAGCTTCGACGAGATCGGCCTCGTGGCCGGTCACGACGACGGTGCGTGCCGCCTGCAGCGCCGCCGCGGTGTCCAGCACATGCTGCAGCAGCGGCCGCCCGGCCAGGCGGTGCAGCACCTTGGGCAGGGCCGACTTCATCCGCGTACCCTTGCCTGCGGCCATGATCACCACGTTCAGCGCCATCGAATTGCCTCGTTGTGCAGCCGCGCATGCGGCCAGATGCCGGATTATCGGTGTCGGCCCAAGCGGCGCGAGCCGCCTCGACCCTGTCCAAACCCCGTTCAAGAAAGCCCTGCCATGAAGATCGCCCTCATCATCGAAAACAGCCAGGCCGCCAAGTCGGACATCGTCCACGGCGCGCTCAAGTCCGTGGTCGAGCCGCTGGGCCACAGCGTGCACCACTACGGCATGTATGCCGCCGATGACAAGGCCTCGCTCACCTATGTGATGAACGGCCTGCTGGCCGGCATCCTGCTGAACAGCAAGGCCGCCGACTTCGTCGTCACCGGCTGTGGCACGGGCATGGGCTCGATGCTGGCCTGCAACAGCATGCCGGGGGTCTTCTGCGGGCTGGTCATCGACCCGACCGACGCCTTCCTGTTCGGTCAGATCAACGACGGGAACTGTCTGGCCATGCCTTATGCCAAGGGATTTGGCTGGGCGGCCGAGCTGAACTTGCAGGACTGCTATCGCAAGCTGTTCGAAGTGGAACGAGGCGTCGGCTACCCGAAGGAGCGCGCCGCCATCATGGCCAGGAACCGCGGCATCCTGAAGGACCTGAAAGGCGCCGCGTGCAAAGACATGCTCAGCGTGCTGAAGGCCGTGGACCCCGACCTGCTGAAGGCCACCGTGGCCGGCGAGAAGTTCCAGGAACTGTTCTTCCCGAACTGCCAGGACGAGGCAATGGCCTCCCACCTGCGGGGCCTGTCGGGCGCCTGAGCCCGGGGCCGGCGCCCGGCTACGGACCGGTGTCTGGCGGCGCTGTGGTGCGGCGGGCAAGGCCGCGCGCGTTCGGGTACCCTGCGGCATCATCATGACCACGCCAACCAGCACCAATAGCCATACCCTTCGTGCGAGCGCCCGCGCCGCCCGCTGGGTGTGCGTGGGTCTGGCCGTGGCCTTGATCGCCGGCTGCGGCGCCCTGCGTCTGGGTTACAACACGGCGCCCCAGCTCACCTGGTGGTGGGTCGACGGGCAGATGGACTTCAGCAGCGCGCAGTCGCCTGCGGTGCGGCAGTCCGTCGACGGCTTCTTCGACTGGCATCGGCGGACCCAGTTGCCGGAACTGGTGGCGCTGCTGGCGGCGGCCCAGCCGGTTTTCACCGATTCGATCACCGGCGAGACCGCGTGCAAGTGGTTTTCCCGCGCCCGCGAACGGCTGGAACCCAGCATCGACCGCGCCCTGCTGGAGATGGCCGAACTGACGCCGACGCTGGTCGAGGCCAATTTCAGGCATCTCGAACAGCGCCAGGCCAAGTCCATGCAGGAAATGCGCGAGGAATACCTGCAGGCCGACGCCGCCCAGCGTCGTGCCGAGGCCGGCAAGCGCACCCTCAGGCGCGTGGAGCAGGTTTACGGCAGCCTCGACGAACCGCAACGACGGGTCGTCGCCGAAGGCCTGGCACGCTCGCCTTTCGATCCCGAGCTCTGGCTCGCCGAGCGTCAGCGCCGCCAGACCGATACCGTGCAGACCCTGCGCCGGCTCGTCGCCGAAAAGGCCGACCGTGACGAGCGCATCGCCGCCTTGAGGGCCCTGGCTGAACGCACCCGGACTTCACCCAATCCTGCCCACCGCGACTATCAACGCAGGTTGACGGCCTACAACTGCGAGTTCGCCGCCCAGATCCACAACGCCACCACGCCGGCACAGCGCTTGAAGGCGCAGCAGCGAGTGCAGGGCTGGGAAGACGACCTCAGGTCGCTCATTTCGTCGTCGGCAGCGCCACAGTGACGCGACGCGGGTTCAGGCCGAGTTTCGGGAAATCCAGCAGCGCTGCCTCGAACATGGCGGCCTGCAAGCTGGGGTCGCCGCGATAGGCGCCTTCGTTGGTGGCGCGGGTTTCATAAAGCGGCTTGCCGGTGGCCCGGTCCCGGATCAGCAGAGCCACCTCGCGGTCGTAACGGATGGTGTCGGTGTAGGCCAGGCTCCAGCGCGGCGACAGCACATGCCCGCGCCGCCAGTAGCCGAAGCCGCCCGACCACCACAGCCGCTCGTCCCAGCGAGAGTCTTCTGTGCGCTGCGCACGCGCGCCCACCTGAACCAGCACCTCGGGTTCCTGGCCGGCGGCCACAGGCTTGAAGCCGGCCTTGGCCAGGGCCGGCGCGGCTGCGGCTTCCAGGGCCGCGCTTTCTGCGGCCAGGGCCTGCTGCGACGGCAGTCTTTCGAAGGCATAGGTGCCCGGGCTGCGTCCGGCCGGCCATTCGCCGAAGCTGGACACTTCGCTGTTCACGCTGGTGAGCGCGGCGCAGCCGCTCAGCAGCAAGGCGGCCAGGCCCAGGGTGCCCAGCGTGGCAAAGCTCGGCAGATTCATCGTTTCATTCCTCCGAAGCCAGGGGTTCCAGCCGCAGACCCTTCGCGAAGTTCATGGCCTGCAGCCCACGCGGCGTGGCGGGCAGCGCAGGGGCGCAGGGTTCGTCGTCGAAAGCCTTGTCGCCGTCTGCCGTGGGCACGCCCGTCGCTTGGAGCGTGGTGAAGGGGTAGAGGTTCCGGTCGAGCATGTGCGAAGGTGTCACGTGCGTCATGGCATGAAACAGGTTGTCGATGCGGCCGGGGTACTGCCGCTCCCATTCGTGGATCATCTTTTTCACCTGCACACGCTGCAGGTTGTCCTGGCTGCCGCACAGGGTGCAGGGGATGATGGGAAATTCGCGGTGCTCGGCCCAGCGCTGCAGGTCTGTTTCGGCCACGTAGGCCAAGGGCCGGATGACGATGTTCTTGCCGTCGTCGCTGACCAGCTTGGCCGGCATGCCCTTGGTGCGGCCGCCGAAGAACATGTTCATCAGCAGCGTCACCACCATGTCGTCGCGGTGGTGGCCCAGCGCGATCTTGGTCGCCCCCAGCTCGCCGGCCACGCGGTACAGGATGCCGCGGCGCAGCCGGCTGCACAGGCTGCACATCGTCTTGCCCTCGGGCACCAGCTTCTTGACGATGCTGTAGGTGTCCTGGTTTTCGATGTGGAAGGGGATGTCCAGCCGGGCCAGGTACTGCGGCAGCACGTGTTCCGGGAATCCAGGCTGCTTCTGGTCCAGGTTGACGGCGATGATCTCGAAATCCACCGGAGCACGCTTGCGCAGGCTGATCAGGATGTCGAGCAGGCTGTAGCTGTCCTTGCCGCCGGAGACGCAGACCATGACCTTGTCGCCAGGCTCGATCATGTTGAAGTCGGCGATGGCCTGGCCCACCTGGTGGTGCAGGCGCTTGCTGAGCTTGTTCGTCTCGTGCGCGGCGCGGCGCGGGTCCTTGGGGGTGCTGGCGCTGGTGTTTGCGCTGATGTCGGTGTTCATGACGATGCTCGGTCTCCACGGGCGGCTTCGACTTCGACGGCGACGCCGTCGCAATCAGGAAAGATGCCTGGCTTGACCACGCGCACACGCGCCTGGCGCACACCGGGCAAGGCCAGCAGCCGGTTGGCGATGCGCCCGGCCAGGGTTTCCAGCATGTTCACGTGCGGGCCTTCGGCTTCCTGCTTGGCGATGTCGCGCAGCTGCGCGTAGTCCAGCACATGGTGCACGTCGTCGCCGGCGGGCAGGGTGGGGGCGTCGGGCAGCAGGGCCTCGACGGTGATCAGCAGCTGCTGGCGCGAGCGCAGCTCGTGTTCGAGGATGCCGACACTGGCCTGCACGCGCAGGCGGTCGATGCAAAGGGTTCTCATGCGGTGGACTCTGGGGACTGAAACGCGAAATCGCGTGCCGCCGGGGCCAGGTGGCTGCCGGCGTCCACCAGCAGGGTGCTGCCGGTGACCGATTGATTTTCCAGCAGGAAACGCACGCTGCGTGAGACATCTGCCGCGGCCACGCCGCGCTGCAGCGGCGTGGCCGCCTGCAGCTGTGCCAGCCGGCTGCTGTCGATCATGTCGCTGCCCAGCGTCAGGCCCGGGGCCACGGCGCATACCCGCACCCGCGGCGCCAGCGCCTGCGCCAGCACCGTGGTGGCAAATTGCAGCGCGGCCTTGCTCAGCGTGTAGGACAGGTGGTCGGGGTTGGGGTTGAAGAGCTTCTGGTCGAGCAGGTTGACGACCGCGCCGCGCGCTTCGGGCCCGCGGGCGGCCAGCGCGTCGAACAAGCCGCGTGCCAGCACCACTGCCGGGGCGGTGTTGGTGCGCCAGTGCCGGTCCATCGCCGCGTAGCTGAAGCTGTGCACGTCGTCCACCTCGAACAGCGAGGCGTTGTTGACGACCGCGTCCAGCCGCCCGCACGCCGCCACCACGGCGGGAACCAGGGCCTGGCACGCGCCCTCGTCTGCCAGGTCGGCGTGGAAGGTGCGCGCGCCACCGCCGAGCTCGCGCGCGGTGTCCTCGGCGTCGCCCGGGCTGCCGCGGTAGTGCACGGCCACCTGCCAGCCGTGGGCGGCCAGTTCCAGCGCGATGGCGCGGCCCAATCGGCGGCCCGCGCCGGTGACGAGAACCACGGGTGCAGAAGTCATGAGCGAGTGCATTCCTACAATGCCGGCGTGGCCGGCGAAACCCCAAGCAACCAGGCAAGGCAACCGGTCAGTTTATCGACGCTGATCGGCCGCCGCATGGCGGCCTCGGCCGGCTGGCTGCCCTTCGACCAATTCATGGCCCTGGCGCTGTACGCGCCCGGGCTGGGGTATTACGCGCGTGGCGACCGGCAGTTCGGCCACCTGCCCGGTCCCGGCGGCAGCGACTTCGTCACCGCGCCCGAGCTCTCGCCCTTCTTCGGCGCTGCTGTGGCACGCCAGGTGGCGCAGGCACTGGACGCGGCGCAGGCCGACGAGGTCTGGGAGTTCGGCGCGGGCTCGGGCGCGCTGGCCGAGCAGGTGATGGCCACGCTGGGCGCGCGGGTGCGCTGCTACCGCATCGTGGACGTGTCGGGCGCCCTGCGCGCCAGGCAGGCGGCGCGGCTGGCGCGGTTCGGCCAGCAGGTGCAGTGGCTGGACGAACTGCCGGACCGCCTGCGCGGTGTGGTGCTGGGCAACGAGGTGCTCGACGCCATGCCGGTGCAGCTGCTGCGCTTCGACGGCGCGGCCTGGCACGAACGCGGCGTGGTCGAAACCGCTGCCGGCTACGCCTGGCAGGACCGCCCGACGGCCTTGCGCCCGCCCCTGCCCGATGCCTGCTTCGTGCCCGGCGCCGTCACCGAGATCCACCTGCAGGCCCAGGCCTTCGTGCGCACCCTGGCCGACCGGCTGGAACGTGGTGCTGCGTTTTTCATCGATTACGGCTTCCCCGAGGCCGAGTACTACCACCCGCAGCGCAGCGGCGGCACGCTGATGTGCCACCGTGCCCACCGTACCGACACCGACCCGCTGGTGGACGTGGGCGACAAGGACATCACCGCCCATGTCGACTTCACGGCGATGGCGCTGGTGGCGCAGGACGCCGGGCTGGACGTGGCCGGCTACACCAGCCAGGCGCGCTTCCTGATGAACTGCGGCCTGCTCGATCTGCTGCAGACGGCCGACCTGCGCGAGCGCGCCAACGCCCAGAAGCTGATGACCGAACACGAGATGGGCGAGCTGTTCAAGGTGATCGCGTTCACGCGCGGCCTGCCCGGCTTGCGCCCGCTGGGCTTCGCGGCGGGCGACCGCACGCACACGCTGTAGGGCAGGGCGGCGTGCGCTGGCTGATCGTCTTCCTGCTGGCCTGCCTGCTGTTCAATGGCCTGAGCCACTGGATGCGCAAGATCGGCCTGGGTCGACTGCCCGGCGACTTCAGCTTCCGCTTCCGCGGCCGCGACTGGCACATTCCTCTGGCGAGTTCGGTGGTGCTCAGCGTGCTGATGATGGCGATTGGCGCGTTTTTCTAGACTGCAAGAGAGCCCACAGCCGCCTTGGAGGGCGGCTGGGCGGTGGATAGCGCCTGGGTCCAGGGGCTTGCTGCCGCAGGCCGCCGGGTTTACGCAGCGAACTGGGCGCGGACCGGCTGAACCGACTCGTCTGGCGGGGGCCGCGCGTTCAATCTTGGGTACAGGCTCACTGGCGGTGCTGAAGCGACTGCTACGCCCACCGATCCGCAGCTTGCCTTCAATCCGCCGGAAACTGCACCTCCAGCGGCTTGCGCTCGGGGTCGGACAGGAACCTCACATAGGTTTGCACCGCCAGCTTGTACTGCGCAAAGCTCACCGCGCCGCCTTCGCCCTGGCTGTACAAGCCTTCGAACCAGACTTTGTCGCGGGTGACGTACGTTACCCAGGCGTTGCCGTCGGATTCGATCTTGTCGGTTTCGCCGTCTTCGATCCGTCGAATCTCATCCAGCGCGGTTTTGCCAGAACCTGCTGGGTTCTGGATATCGGATTGGATGGCATCAGCCATCATGAAAAACGCGGGTACAGGGTTTCCCTCGCCGTCCAGGACGTCGAATGTCGACCTAAACCTCGTTTCCCCCTTTTCGGGGACCTGTTGCCTGGGCCTGAGTCGGAGAGTCAGCATTCCGTGTTTCACTTAATCTCCCAGCGGATAGAAGGTGGTGCGCTGGTTTCGCGGGTCCCAGTGGAAGTTAACCTCGATGCCGCTGGGCGAGAAGCCAAACAGGCCAGCTCGGTTGGGCCTTGGCGCAGCCACTTTGTGGGCCTCGGTCACCTCAAACTGAATGCGGGCCCGCGACCAGTCGGCTGGAAAGAAGGTCGAATCTCTCCGCTTGTCGATCCAATCCGCCCTGGAGGGATCCCAAACCTGAACAGGCGCTTCATACGTTCCGTTCGGATTCTGCTTGATCTGCCCCAGTGGGTTGATGCGCGCACTGCCTCCCGCAGCGGGTTCCCAGTGGTAGCCGGTAGCCCTGCCTGCTGCGTTTACCTCCCCTGCCAGCACATGGTCCCAGTCGAACCTGTGGTCCAGCGCCACACGTGGGTCGGTCTGGGCGATGAAGAAGGCATCGCGGCTGATGTCCGGCTGCACGCCTGCATGGCGCTGCAGGTCGCTCTGCAGCAACGCCCCGTTGCTGGCATTGGCCCTGCCTTCCGCTGTCACGGGCGTGCGGCCCATGCGTGCTGTCGCAGCACCCGCGGCCACCGCGCTGCCGGCTGCCCCTCCGCCTTCGATCATCACCCGCGCTGCCAGGTTCGCACCGTCCATTGACATGGCCGTGCCGGCCAGGGTGCGCGCCACCTGCGCATCAGTGACGAGGCCGTAGTAGACCGAATCGCCTGCCCAGGGTTGTCCGTCAGCAGGCCGTGTCAGTTCCTTGTAGCGCTGAGCCACGGTGGCCAGATCAGCAGCGCGCTGCGCCCAGAAGGCTGGGTCATCGTTGGGTGGCAGGTCGCTGTTGCGCACGTGCGCGTAACGCAGGATCTGCTGGATCTCGGTCTGGCTTTCGGGCGCTGTGCTGGAGCTCGCATTGACCGCTAGGGACGCAGTCCCCAAAGCTATAGGCCCTGGAGCTTGCGAATCCCCTGTGGGGTTTGCCGTGCTCGTGGCGGCCGCCTGCTGCTGCGCAAACTGCGTTGCCAGTTGCTCGCCCCGAACCGCCACGCTCGCAGACACCTCCACGTTGGCCAGCACAGCGCCGTCTGGTAGGTTCAGTGTCTGGCCAGCCCGCAACTCATGGCGTGAGGGCAGGCCGTTGTATTGCGCCAGGCGGTCCAGTGTCCGTGGGTCTTCGGTGCCAGCGATGCCAGACAGCGTATCTCCAGGTCGGACAGTCACCGCGCGCTGGGTAAGCTGCCCTCCAGACTCGGCATCTCGCCGCGCCAAGATCGCATCGTTCTGTCCGATCCACTCCTGGCTGCGCCGGGCGTCATGAGCGTTGTCGCTCTCGATGTCCGAGCCATTGCGATGACCCGCATCGCTCCACGGCCCGGTTCCTTGCAATTCGCGCCCGGTCAGGCCCTGCTGCACATCACTGACCAACCCGTGAACTAACGTCAGCGCGAACGCATGGCCCGGATCATCCGGGTTGCCCAGCAGGCTCACCGCACTCTGCGCCACGCGTGCAAACTGCCGCAGCGCACCGGCCTCGGTGGCGCTGATGGGGGTGTCGCCGGCTTGCAGCCTGCTGATCTCCAGCTCCATCCCGCGTGCGACTTCCGCGCCCAGGCTTTGCGCCAGCCCGGCCGTGAATCCGTCCTTGAACTCGCCGCCGGTGATGGCGGTCAGCGCGCCTTGCAGCGTGGCCTGGCCGGTG
>LNET01000064.1 GCA_001464055.1 Burkholderiales bacterium Ga0077543 | reverse complement strand
CAACGCCCCGCGGAACATGGCCTTCGGGTCGATCCTGCCTTCGCCGATCAAGCCGCCGTAGAAGCCGCCGATGGCGCCGAAGGCCGCACCCGCGGTCATCGCACCCACCACGCCACCGGCGGCCCCGATGCCCGCGCCCGCCGTCACCCCCGCGCCCCCGGCGATGCCGAAGGCCCCGGCCGTGGCCCAGGTCATCACGCCGACCATCACCACCGGCATGGTCTTGTCGACGAAGTCCTGCTTGACGACGACGTTCTCCGACGGCGTCACCCAGCCCAGGCTGGCGTCGAACCACACGGCCTTGGGGTCGTGCAGGTCGGGCGGGGCGGTCAGCGAGATGGGGCGCAGTTCGTGCGGGTCGGGGTTCAGGCTGGCGCCGGTCCAGCCCAGGCGTTCACGGTTGGGGTGGCCGTCCAGGTCGGTGCGGGTGGGTGCGCTCAGCTCGAAGCTGCCGGCCAGGGTGTGGCCGCGGGTGGTGAACTCGGCGTC
>LNET01000063.1 GCA_001464055.1 Burkholderiales bacterium Ga0077543 | reverse complement strand
TGGGTCAGCGCACGATGGCCATCGACGCACCAGCGATTTCCGTCGAACAAGCCCTGGTTGCGATCCGCAAAGCCGGCTTCGATCCGCAACCCATGCAGGACAAGGGAAGCGACGTGGCGACGGGTTCTGAGGCCGGGGCCGACGGCCATGACCATGGCGCCGGCTCGGGCGGCGCATGGCGGCTGGGTGGCGCCTTGCTGCTCGCTATCGGCGCGGAGGTGCTTGGTTTCTTCGCTCCGGACATGCAGGTCTGGAAGGCCGCGGGCCTGGCTCTGGCGGCTGCTGCCATCTGGCTGGCTGGCTTCGACGTCTACAAAAAAGGTCTGACGGCGCTGCGCCATGGGCGGCTGAACATCAATGCGCTGATGACGGTGGCCGTGACCGGCGCCTTCCTGATCGGCCAGTGGCCGGAGGCGGCCATGGTGATGGCGCTGTATGCCATCGCCGAGGCGATCGAGGCGCAGGCCGTCGATCGCGCCCGCAACGCCATCAAGGGCCTGTTGGAAATGGCGCCCGAGGAAGCGCTGGTGCGCCAGGCCGACGGCAGCTGGGCGACCTTGCCGGTGGCCTCCGTGATGCTCGGCGCCGTCGTGCAAGTACGTCCGGGTGAGCGCGTGCCGATGGACGGCATACTGTCGGCCGGAAGTTCCAGCATCAACCAGGCGCCGGTCACGGGCGAGAGCATTCCGGTCGACAAGGCGGTCGGCGATCCGGTCTTCGCGGGGACGATCAACGAGACCGGTACCTTCGAATTCGAGGTCAACGCGCTGGCCTCGAACTCGACGCTCGCTCGCATCATCCACGCGGTCGAGCAAGCCCAGGGGACGAGGGCGCCCACCCAGGGCTTCGTCGACCGCTTTGCCGCCGTCTACACGCCGGCGGTCTTCGTCATCGCGCTGGCCGTGGCACTGCTCGGTCCCTGGTTGCTCGACTGGACCTGGCTGGAGGCGGTCTACAAGGCGCTGGTTCTGCTGGTGATCGCCTGCCCCTGCGCCCTGGTGATCTCGACACCGGTGACGATCGTCAGCGGCCTGGCCGCCGCAGCGCGCCGCGGCATCCTGATCAAGGGTGGCATCTATCTGGAGGAAGCCCGCAAGATCAAGGCGATCGCGCTGGACAAGACGGGCACCATCACCGAAGGCAAGCCCAAGCTCGTGGCGTGGGAAGTGATTGGCACCGAGGTCGACGCAGCCACCGCCGAGCACATCGCCGCCGTCCTGGCGGGGCACTCGGACCATCCGGTCTCACGCGCCATCGCCGCCGGCCTGACCCCCAACAACGTCGAGGCCAAGGACTTCAAGGCCATCGCCGGCCGCGGCGTGCAGGCCGACGTCGGCGGAGCCGTCTACGTGCTGGGCAACCACCGCTTGATCGAGGAACGCGGTCAGTGTTCGCCGGCTCTGGAGGCGACCTTGCGCACCCACGAGGAAGCGGGTCGCACGGTCAGCCTGCTGGCATCGAGCGCAGGCCCCATCGCCTTGTTCGCGGTGGCCGACACGATCAAGGCCTCGTCCCGCGAGGCGGTTGCATCGCTCAAAGCCCTGGGCATCACGCCCGTGATGCTGACCGGCGACAACCAGGCGACAGCGACGGCCATCGCGCACGAAGCCGGCATCGATGAAGCGCGCGGGAACCTACTGCCTGAAGACAAACTGGAGGCCATCAAGACGTTGCAGGCCCAACATGGCCTGACCGCGATGACCGGCGACGGCATCAACGATGCGCCAGCACTGGCGCAGGCCGACATCGGCGTGGCGATGGGTGCCGCCGGCACCGACACCGCCATGGAGGCCGCGGATGTGGTGGTCATGAATGACGATCTGCGCCGGATCGCAGAGACCGTCCGGCTGTCCCGGTCCACACATGCCGTGCTGTGGCAGAACATCACACTGGCGCTGGGTATCAAGGCCGTGTTCCTGGTGCTGGCGGTGTTCGGCAGCGCCACCATGTGGATGGCCATCTTCGCCGACATGGGCGCCAGCCTGCTGGTGGTGGCTAACGGTCTTCGGCTGCTGAAGAAGGGGGAGGGCAAGTGATGTTGAGAACGGGGCTGTCTCGCATCGAGGCCTTCGAGGCGGCCTTGGCAGAAGCCGGGCAGCACGGGGCCGTGGGCGACGCCAGGAGCGCGTTCGCGGCCCTGGAACGGGCGCATGTGCTCGGCCAGCTTGACTTCCTGCCGCATCTGCGGGTTCACTGGCAGATGCTCCGGGTGGGCTGGTCAGCGGGCGACTGGCGCGAGGTGATCGGTCAGGTTCTGCGCATCGCACTGGTCCCGATCGGACATCTGGTCGGACGCCTGCCGATAGGCAATACCGGCGGCGCGAATGTCAGCGCCTTCAAGCCGATGGCCATCCCGCCTGAACTCAAACGGCTGATCGAGGAACGCGACCGATGACACCGGCGCCGGCTGGTCTCCGTCATCGAAATTGATTCGCGCGGCCATTGCAGCCAGCTCCACCGCGTTGGGGTCCTAGCGCAGCGCGATCCATGAAGCCGAGCAATGCAAGATGCAAGTAGACATCTCCACAGAGCTTGAATGTTCGATGGATGACGCGATCACCCATGCTGTGACTACGCGTCTGCTGAACTTTGTCGCCTACCCGCTGGTTCAGTTCACACCGCTCGAACCGCACATCTGGCCCCAGATCTGGGCCGAGGGCACGTACTGGGTCGGCGTGCGCATTTTCGGTTTCGTGCCTTTCGGCAAACAGGCCATCGTGATCTCATACCCCGACTCGGCAGCTGGCTTCGTTCTGCGCGATAACGGCCATAGCGCCCTGGTCAAGGTCTGGGATCACTCCATCTCGATCTCCACGGCCAGCGGGCGCACCCGCTATCGGGACACAGTCACCATCGATGCAGGCCTGTTCACGTTGCCGGTTTGGCTGTTCGCCCAGGTCTTCTACCGCCACCGCCAGCGCCGGTGGCGCTCGCTTGCCAAGCGCAGCTTTCGGTGCTGAGACCCCCGAGGGCGATCTCACGCTGGCGCAGGCGTGACCCCCCGCCTGCTAGGCTCGGAAGGAGTCGCGACCCAGCCTTGCGATCAGGCGCACATAGATCAGTTCGCTGAGCAGTTCCACGAGAGTCTGGGTGACGATGACCGCGGGCAGGACCGGGAGTGCCCCGGGGACGGCCAAGGCCAGCGGAAGCACCACGAGCGAGTTCCGCGTTCCGGTGCTGAACGCGACCGATCGCCCGGCTTCAGCTTCGAGGCGAAACGACCGAGCCACCAGCCAGCCAAGCGCGGGTGAGATGACGGCGAAGGCAACATAGATGGGCACCACTGTCCAGACGGAGCCGGCGGCCGGCCCAAGTTGTGGCAAAACAGCTGCGACGACAACGAAGAGCACCAACGCTGTTGCCGGGACTGGCAACAGCCCGAGCGTCACCAGTACGCGCGACGCGACCGAGCTTCTGGCAGCCCAGAATTGCGTCAGTGCGGCGAGCACCAAGGGCGCAACGATCAGCCATGCGAAGGCGTGAACGAAGGGGCCCATGCTGACGAGCCGGGCTGCGTCCTCGCCGAGAAACACCGCCAGATACCCCGGCAACAACAGCATTTGGGCGACGAGCAGCATCGGGGTTGCGGCCAGCAGCAGACGTGCGTCGGCACGCCCCAAGTGAGAGAAAGTGACGACATAGTCGATGCAGGGCGTGAGCAGTACCAGCAGCACGCCCAGCCGCAGCAGCGGATCGACGGGAAGGAATTGGATGAGCGCCCACACGAGAAGCGGCACGACCAGGAAATTGGCAACGAGCAGCGCGCCGAGGAAGCGCACTTGCCCAAATGCCTGCTTCAGTTCCGGCATCGGCACCTGCAGGAACGTCAGGTACAGCATCAGCGCCAAGGCCGGGTTCACGACGATCTCCAGTGCCGTCGTGCCAGGCACTGCGTAGGCCGCGGCCACTGCGGCCGCGACGGCACCGAAGTAGATGAAGATCTGCCGGTTCTCAAGCGCCTCCCTGATCAACTGCACGTTCACGTCTAACTCACTCCTGTTCAAATTGGGCATCGTCGCACGGGAATCAGGATCTGCCCGTTGGCGTTCAAGGCCCAGGCATCACACCCACGGTTGCTGCTGGAGTGGCTTGCACCGGAAGTTCGTACTCTGCCGACCCGTCCTTCAAGCTCATGCCGATTGAAGAGATGCCGTCGGCCGATGTGGCCAGGGGCCGCCCTCCGTGCATGCGCGCGATGGCCGCCACGATGGCCAGCCCGAGCCCGTGGTTGCGATCCGCGTGGCTGCGCGAAGGATCGCCGCGATAGAAGCGGTCGAACAAGCGCGGAAGGTGACTGGGCTCGATCGCGGTGCCGCGATTGACCACCCGGAACTGCACTTCGCCGGGCGGTGACTGGATGATCTCAACACGCACCGTGGAGCCGCGCTGCGCATAGCGTGTGGCGTTGCCGACCAGATTCGACAGTGCCCGTTGCAGCAACGGGGTGTCGAAGCTGCCTGAGGCGTCGCCGACGATCTCCAGAGCCAGGCCCGCATCCTCGAGCGCAGCTTCATGGTAGTTGCACACCTGCAGCGCCAACGCGGCCAGGCTGGTGGTCGGAACGCGTCGTGCGATGACGCCGCGGTCCGCCTGCGACAGGAACAGCATGTCGTGGACGATGCTGGCAACGCGTTGAAGCTCCTCCAGATTCGAGCCAAGCACCTCGCGCAGTTCAGTGGCATCCCGGGCCTTGCGCAGCGCGAGCTCGGTGCTGCTGATCAGTGTGGCCAGCGGGGTGCACAGCTCATGGGCCACATCGGCGTTGAAGCCTTCCATTTGCACGTAAGCCAGCTCCAGCCGGCCGAGCAACTCGTTGAACTGGGCAATCAGCGGCTCAAGTTCCTCAGGCTGTGCGGAGCCGTCCAGACGCCTGTGCAGCGTGTCGGCAGC
The DNA here is from genome assembly GCA_001464055.1 of Burkholderiales bacterium Ga0077543. GTDB lineage: Bacteria > Pseudomonadota > Gammaproteobacteria > Burkholderiales > Burkholderiaceae_C > Rubrivivax. Next base: position 60,615 of record LNET01000063.1, on the reverse strand, counting down.
AAGTTGGCGGGTCTGATCCACCAGGTCGCGCACTGGGCGCAAGCCCAAGCGCACAAGAAGGAACCCGCCTGCCGACACGAGAAGCGTGCCGGCCAGGGCAGCGAAGGCGAGCGTGAACCCGATACGACTCAGCAGTGCAGCGTCGTCCCGAATGTCCAGCATCAGTACGGCGTCGAGTGTCCCTTGCGCTGGCGCCGGCGCGGGTACTGTGAAACGCGCGACGCGCTGGTCGATCGCTGGGCTTGGCGCAGACCGCCGATAGAACTCTGAACCGTCAGACGCCCGGGTCAGTGCAAGCTCCATGTCTGGGTGCCCGACGAAGAAGTCGTCGAGCTTGTGCTTCAGGGTCGCAACGTCACCATCGCGCGCCGCCTCCGCGAGCAGGTGTCGGAGCTGCACCTGCTTTTGCACCATTTCCTCCGCCTGACGGGACTGGAAGCCCAGGTGCGTTGCGCCATACACCGCTGCACAGACCACGACCAGACCCACGAGGCTCTGCAGGGCCAGCCAGTACGACAGCCGGCGCCCCAACGACCCTATGCGGCTGCGGCTCATGTGTTTCGCACCTCCAGCACATAACCCATGCCCCGCACGGTGTGGAGCAGGGTGCCCTCGAAGGGCGCGTCGAGCTTGCTCCGCAGGCGGCGGATGGCGACGTCGACGACGTTGGTGGCGCTGTCGAAATTCATGTCCCACACCTGCTCGGCGATCTCGGTGCGCGACAGCACTTCGCCCTGTCGGCGCACGAACAACGCGAGCAAGCTGAATTCCTGCGCTGTCAGGTCAAGCCTTCGTCCGGCACGCATCGCTTTGCGGCGTACGAGGTCGATCTCCAGGTCCGCCAGCCCGAGAACAGTCGCGCTCCCCGGGGCGCGGGCTGGGCCGGCACGCCGCAGCAAACCCTGGATGCGCGCCAGCAGTTCAGAAAACGCGAAGGGCTTGATGAGGTAGTCGTCAGCACCGCTCTGCAGGCCACGCACCCGATCCTCGACGCGCACGCGGGCGGTCAACATCAGCACCGGCGTCTGTTTGCTCTGCCGCAGGGCGGTAAGCAGGCTCAGGCCATCAATACCGGGCAACATGCCGTCCAGCACCAGCAGCTCGTAGTCGGACTCCATGGCGAGGTGAAGGCCGTCGACACCGTTGTGCGCAACGTCCACCACGAATCCCTCTTCCGTCAGTCCCTTGCGCAGGTAATCGGCCAGCTTGACCTCGTCTTCGATCACCAGCAGCTTCATTGCGCGCAGCCCTTGGTGAGGCTCAGCCAACAACCTGTCCAAACTGTCATCTGCCGGACCTGTCTCTGTTGGAGCGCGATTTTTAGATTACTGCTCATGCCGTCAGGCATCCCGCTGCAGGTTGCTTGCGGGAACTTCCCAACCAAGGAATGGACACCATGAGCTCGTTCAAGTTTGCATTCGCTACCGTTGCCGTCATCACCGCCGTCGCTCTGCCAGGCTTGTCGCAGGCCACGGCGCTGTACCACGCTGCCAGCGGCGAAGCCGGATTCACGTACCACCCGGATCACGCCAAGAACGGCAAGACGCGCGCCGAGGTGCTGGCTGAACTCGATGCCGCCCGAAAGGACGGCACGCTCGCGCTGATGCAGCGCAACGCACCCCTGCCCGTCAAGAGCACCGGTCCGGGCAAGACGCGTCAGGAAGTCATCAACGAGATGCGCAACGAGTCCCCCGAAGCGCGGCGGGCACGACTGGAATCGACTGCTGGCTGATCGGTCGAGGATCTCGGGAGGCGGCGAACCTGGCCTGTTGTCGGGCCACCTCGCCGCTGGCGTTTTGCGGCGCCCACATGCCTCCGAGGACAACGGCGCTGCTGGTGGCTGTCGTTCTGCTTCTGCACAATGCCTTTGCTGCGATCCGACGCGCAAACTTGCCGCGCTGAGGGCGCTTCGCCCGGCCTGAGTCTCTTTGGTTGCGTTGCCGGCGGCTACCGGTTTGGGGCAGCAGCAGCTTGGCCGCCTGTCCGTCGTTCGATACGTTGCTGTCATTCGATGCTCCAGTGTTGATAACAACTCACGGGAGATCGGCAAGCGGCGACACAGGGGTCGCGTCGTGCCCGACGGCGCCGCATGCTGCGGCGCGCACTCAGGCGCGAACGGGCTTCAGAAAGGGAAGAGACCCGCCTCGCCGATCAGGCGAGGGGCAACCACTGAGGGCGTTCGGGTCGTGTTGGTGCGTGTGCACCACCCGCCTCCTTGAGGGTGACGCTGGGCAACGCGGTTGAGAGCGCGCCGGGCAGACCCATCGGCAATGTCAGCATCGCGCTGCAGGTGCCGTGGCAATGACCGCAGTCCAGGTCCATGGCGCCAGGCAAGTTGTCGCCCTTGACGCCACTTGCCTCGCTCTGAGAAGGAGTCAGATCTGCACCCGCGTCTGCAGCCGACCCGGCATCGCCGCCGGCGTGGGCGTAGTGCTTGTGGTCATGGTGACCAAAAGGCCCGGTGCTCGCCTGCCTCTCATGCGCGCAATAAGAAGCCACCGCTGCCCAGCTGAACTGGAGCGGAAGCATGGCGAGCAGAAAAATGGCGAGATAACGACGCACGGGAGAGAGTCTAGCTGCTACAGGGTTTGTTCAGGCGCTGGCAAGGCAAGCAGGTCGTTGGTTTTCACCACTTTGACTTGCGGATGCAGGCGACGTTGCGGTTCATCGCATGCCGGATTGCGTCCCGGTACAGCCAGCGTTTAAGGCCGGAGAGATTGGACCCGTGACGCGCGTAGAAGACGTCCGGACTGTCGAACACACCGAAGTCGTCGGCGATGCCTTCCTTCTGGATATAGGTGTCCTGGCCCCGCCATTCGACGCCGGGCGCCGACAGGTCGGGCGTTGCAGCACCGTAGCCACAGAAGCGGCGGGCCTGCGGAAACCGGCGCTGCAGGCTGGCCAGGTACGGCTGATCGAGGATGAAGCCTTCCAGCGCGATCCAGCGGCCTTCGAGGTTGACCTCGATCCAGCTGTGGATGATGCGCTGCGGCGCCAGCCAGTAGGCCAGTCCCGTGATTGCGCCCTTCTGCAAGGCCTTGTCGATGGTGAAACCGTGGAAGCGGCATGGAATGCCCACCGCGCGAAGCAAGGTCATCAGCAGCGTGCTCTTGGTGTTGCACTGGCCGATGCTGTCGGCCAGCACGCTGGATGCCGGCAGCTCGTCGCCCTCGTTGTAGCCGAAGGTGACCTCGTTGCGGACGAAGTCGTAGGCGGCACCGATGCGGTCGTAGGGGCGCAGGGCGCGCCAGCCACGGGCGGCGACGAGCGCCTCGATCTCGGGGTGGTGGACATTCAGCAGCGGGGTCGCGGCCAGCAGCGTTGGATTGCGTCGGACATGGGTCGCTCCTGTCAGGCGTGCGCCGGCACGGGGCGAAGCTCAGCCCTTGCCTGCTGAATGACCGAGCGCGCAGCGGTCAGCGCCAGCACGCCCATGACTGCAGCGACCGCCAGGTCGGGCCAGCCGCTGCCGGTGCCGAAGACGCCCAGCGCGGCGGCCATCACCGCCACGTTGCCGATCGCGTCGTTGCGGCTGCACAGCCACACCGAGCGCATGTTGGCGTCACCCTCGCGCCAAGCGTAGAGCATTGCTGCGACCGACACGTTGGCCAGCAGCGCCAGGGCGCCGATGGCGCCCATCGTCCCCGGCTCGGGCACGGTGCCGGAAGCGGCCGACCAGGCGGCGCGTCCGAGAACGAAGATACCGAAGGCGCCCATGGTCAGGCCCTTGAAGAGGGCAGCCCGAGCCCGCCAGGTCAGCGCCATGCCGAGCACAAGCAGCGAGATGCCGTAGTTGGCCGCATCGCCGAAGAAGTCCACGGCGTCGGCCAGCAGCGACACCGATCCCGAGCTCAGGCCACCGGCCAGTTCGACCCCGAACATGGCCAGGTTGATGATCAGCGCCGCCCACAGCACGCGCCGGTAGCGCGGGCTCTGGCTGGCCGCAGGGGTGGCGCAGCCGTGGCTGCCGCAGGAGTCGCTCATGAGGTGCTTTCGGGTGTCGATGCCGGCATTTGAAACCCTGTAGCGGCTCCAGAGTCAAGCGGCTATGCTGCAAAGTGTTGGGCGCCCCCCGTCATGAACGTAGAGAGCCTCGATCCATGTTCGACTTCCTTCGCGTCACCGGACTGTTCTTCGTCACCGCTGTTGCCGAGATCGTCGGGTGCTACCTGCCCTGGCTGGTGCTCACGCAAGGTCGGCCGGTCTGGTGGCTGCTGCCGGCGGCCGCATCGCTCGCGGTGTTCGCGTGGTTGTTGACGCTGCATCCCAGTGCGGCAGGCCGTACCTATGCGGCCTACGGCGGTGTGTATGTCGTCGTGGCCCTGATCTGGCTGTGGCGCGTCGACGGTGTGGTCCCGACGCGATGGGACCTTTTCGGTGGAGGCATCTGCCTTGTCGGCATGGCAATCATTGCCCTGCAGCCCAGGGCGGCAACCTGAGGAAAGGACACGGGCATGAAGATCGGTGAACTGGCGCTCGCGGCGCAGACCCAGGTCGAGACCATCCGCCTTTACGGCGCGACGCTAGATGCCGTAGGCATCGATGCCCGCGGCTGAAGCATGCAAGGGCTCACAGAGACGTTGTGGCCGATAAGATACAAACCATTTGACGACGAGTTGCTGTCGTGCTGGTTGGTCAGACTTGCGCATGGGCACGGACTCAAGGTCCAGACCTTCTGCAACCTGTTGTTCGGCAATCGACTGCAGGTCTGGAATCGGGATATCGACAGGCTCGCACCCGCATGGCTCCTGCGCGAACTGATCGCCAGAACTGGCACGCCACGAGCCAGAGCAGAAGGCACGACCTTGCGTGTGTTCGAAGGAGTCCTGTACCCGCAGTTCAAGGAGTCGGGGAACCTGCTTTGGGTTTTGGCGGCACAGGTCTATCACCGCCAGAGAATGGGCAACGCACAGCAGTTTTGTGCGCGGTGTCTGGCCGAAGACGAGATTCCGTACTTCCGCAAGACGTGGCGGGTGGCGCTGAAGACCGTATGTCTCAGGCACCAGTGCATGCTTTGGGATCGCTGTCCGAAGTGCGAAGTCGGCGTCGCCTTCCACCGCATGGACATGGGTCGACCGTATGTGCCGGAGAACGGTGCCTTGGCCGCGTGCTTTCGATGTGGCTTCAATCTGGCTACCGCGCCGGCCCAGCCGATTCAAATACTCGAACAGCCGGCGTTCGACCTGCTTGCGGACTCGGTCAGCTCACTGGATGCCGTCTCGGTCGACCCGTCTGCAAGTTTTCCGTCTGACCGGGTCGTGGTGCTTAGACACCTCGTGCGCCTCATGTTGTCTGCCCGGCGCACCGTGGAACTCCGGGGATTCGTTGCAGATCGCTTAGGGGTCGAGGACCTCGCGATCGGTCAAGGCAAGCGACTTGCAATCGAGTCTTTGCCGACAGCGACTCGACACGTTCTCCTGCAGTTCGGTGCATGGGTCCTGGTGAATCCAGAGGCACGTCTGCGTCAGGCATGGAAGAGTCGGGCCATCAGGTACAACCACCTGCTGCGGGAATTCGACGCAGCACCGGCCTGGTACACAGGGATCGCGGAGCAGTTCTCCGAGTGGCGCGATCGACTGGCTTAGAGCGTTGCGCTTCGGCCCGCCCGAGCTGGCACCGGATCGGCAGCCCGTCGAAATGAAGACAGCCGAGGCTTGGTGGCGGCTTCCTTTGCCCTCTCATGCAGCCAGGTATCCATGCGCGATGGATCACGCAGACGCTGGACGACGAATCGGTGCAGAGCCTCGATCGGGACGCTCCCTACAAGCCGCTCTCGCACTTGCCCTGAAGTCCAGCTCTTGGCGGCCTGAATGCCGGCCAGTTCCTGCAGGGCGTTCATGGCTTCCGCACGCCATAGCATCTCCGCAAGGGCTTCGATTGACTGATTCGGATTCCGCGCGCCGGTGCGCAGCACGCGCAGTCTTACTTCGCCATCGCTGGCGCTACTCGCCACCTTGATTCCCCACCAACGCGGCACAGTACCAGCAACCTCGTGTGCGAACAGCTCACCGACTACTACGGTCATGGAGTCGAAGAGCCTACTGAACGCTTCGACCTGTCGGGGCAGACGATCGAGATTGTCAAAGTCACTTTTGATCTCGAAGCCTTCGAGGAGCGATCCGATACGGACGAGATCGACCCTTGCCGGCCGGACCGCCAACTCATCGCGAACAAAGGCCTCGGGCTCGGCCGTTCTCAGCAGCCAGGACCGGACAGCACCTCGAATCGCGCGCTCGCCGACCCCCATGTTGCTGTCCAGTCTCATGACTGATATCGTATGCCGATATGCCTAGAATAGCAAATCCGGTGTCGACAGAAGTGCTCCTGGCTCGCAACCAATTGCGGACCTATCTTGCGGTCAAAGGCAACAGCGAGGTTGGACTATCCCGCTTGTCTGGCGTGGCCCAGTACACGATCTCGAAATTCTTGACGGGGCGGATCAAGTCGTTGACGCCGGACGTGCGGAAGTTCTTGGTTTATGCATGTAATGGCATAAATGACGGCGGCGAACGGGTGACCAGCGACCCGAGAATCCTGCGCGCACTGTGCAATGCCTGGGACGGCACCGAAGCAGGCATTGGCCTGCTGGCGATCACCATCAATGCGCTCGCTCCGGTCATTCGGCAAGCACAGGTCAAGGACGCCCAGGCCGCCTGAGCAGGACCTACGGTTAGCCGCCCGCGTTGTCGCCGTCGAGCGGCAGGCCGAAGCGCCTCAGGTCAGCAGGCGCCTCACGCGCCCACTGCGCCAGCCAAGCCGCGAGCGCGTCTGAAGTTGGTGGCGACTGCTCTTCCGTCGGGGCAGGCTTACACATGGGCTGCGACGCCTGCTGCGCCTTCGCTGCATCGATGACGCTCTGCATATATAGCGATGCGTCAACGATCTCGGTACCTGGGTCGATGGGCACTATCAGGTAGAGCGCCTGCGCATTGCCAAGCGCCAGCAGCACCCCATCGGCAATGCCGGCTGTCACGCGGAAGGTGCACAGTCTTCGTGCGACCCCCTCCTCCAGCAGCGCTTCATCGATCACACCATCTACGTCAGCACTCATGTTGACGGGGATAGTCCAGCCGTCCTGATCGCTTGCCGTAAGGAGCTTCACGTCTCCTGCGAACCGATCCAGTGCGGCGAGGAGCGGCGCGAGGTACTGCGGAGCAGCGTGCCCATGCTCCCACTTTGGGGACTCGGCCAGCGTGACAGATCGAATGCGCTCATTCGATCCGGCTTCTCCGACGGCCATCGATTCAATGGCGGGAGTCGGCGTACCCGCTGCGGCCAGTGGCAGTTCCTGTTCAACCGTCTCGTCGCCGAAGGTCAGCTTGCGTGTGAGGTCAGGGAATCGCGGAACCTGAGGAAGGTAGGCCGTGTCGGCCGCCAGGTGCCTTGAGGCATCGTGTTCGTTCAGGCTGGGCGCCCGAGGTTTGGAGGTGCGAGATGCTGCTCTGCGCTTGGTGTCTGTCGCGTCGGCTGCGCCCTTTCGGGTGGTGTCACTGGCCTGTCCGCCGGCAACCCGGTATGAGAGGACGCTGTACGGAAAGGCGAACGAGCAGGACCTCATCTCATAGACAAGAAACGTTTGTCGAGGTTGACCTGCGCGCGACAGCCATTTTCCCTTGACCTGCAGCGTCGTGTTCCCTTGGAAGGGAAACACGCCCTGCGGAAAGATTTCGGAGCCACGAACCGAAGCCCTGAGGCAGGACCTGGAGATCAACACGGCTGCGCGCCATGCGATGTCGTCGAAGGCGATGCGTGCCACGTCGTGCGCGCTGGCGCGAGGTATGCCTTGGGCGAGTTGAAGGGTCGCAAGCCCTGGCCGCGTCTCAAGGTGCGCCGAGGTAAACAGCGCCGCCTTATCGAGGCCGGTGGTGAATAGCGTGGCGAGCAGACTGCTCGAAGAACCGAAGTAGAACCTGATGAGTTCCATGGCTGGAATGACCAGCAGCCGGCCATCGTCGAGCGCGACCTTGACGCAGTACGAGTGCGTGTTGGCCATGTGACCCGGATGTTCGGAGCGTGGCAGAAGGAAACTGCCGTCGTCGAAGCTGGAGCCAGCCTTGACGACCTGTACTGTGTCGCGGTCGATCTGCACGTGCCGGAACTCTTCGAGTTCGTATACGGGCTTGGCGACCAGAACTTGGTTCCGCCAGAGATCACCGATGCGCAAAAGCATGGTGGTGCCAATCGAAACGTGCCGTGCAAGCCTTCGAACGGGGCCAGCAACTGGGGCCGGCTGCGTGGAATCGACCCCTGCCTCAGGATCGGCGACCTCGGAGAAGTAGACACGAACAGAAGGCTGCGTGCTTCGGGTAGACCGGTCAGGAAAGCTGATCGAACCGAACCAATCGACTCGCAATGTAGCCGTGCCGGGTGGAAAGACAGCGATCCTGAAATCGGGGAGGGGTCGGCTGCCTAGAGACATTACCTCTGAAAGGCTCGACTTCTCTTCTGACTTTTCGCGTCTACTTCTGGATTTTCACGTTATCTTCTGCTCTGCCATACCCACGCCCGCGGCATGGGCCTGCTGGTCGGCGTGGTAGCTGCTGCGCACCATCGCACCCACCGCGGCGTGGCTGAAGCCCATGGCCTGGGCTTCGCGTTCGAACATCTTGAAGGTGTCGGGGTGCACGTAGCGGCGCACCGGCAGGTGATGGCCGCTGGGCGCCAGGTACTGGCCGATGGTGAGCATGTCGATGTCGTGCGCGCGCATGTCGCGCATGGTCTGCAGGATCTCGTCGTCGGTCTCGCCCAGGCCGACCATGATGCCGCTCTTGGTGGGCACGCCCGGCACCTGCTGCTTGAACTTCTTCAGCAGGTTCAGGCTGAAGGCGTAGTCCGAACCCGGCCGCGCTTCCTTGTACAGCCGCGGAATGGTTTCCAGGTTGTGGTTCATCACGTCGGGCGGCGCTTCGCGCAGGATGGACAGGGCGCGGTCGTCGCGGCCGCGGAAGTCGGGCACCAGCACCTCGATCTGCGTGGCCGGGCTCAGCTCGCGCGTCTTGCGGATGCAGTCGACGAAGTGGCCGGCGCCGCCGTCGCGCAGGTCGTCGCGGTCGACGCTGGTGATGACCACGTACTTCAGCTTCAGCGCCGCGATCGTCTTGGCCAGGTTCAGCGGCTCGTCCGTGTCCAGCGGGTCGGGCCGGCCGTGGCCCACGTCGCAGAAGGGGCAGCGGCGCGTGCACTTGTCGCCCATGATCATGAAGGTGGCGGTGCCCTTGCCGAAACATTCACCGATGTTCGGGCAGCTGGCTTCCTCGCACACCGTGTGCAGCTTGTGTTCGCGCAGGATCTGCTTGATCTCGTAGAAGCGCGTGGAGGGCGATCCGGCCTTGACACGGATCCACTCCGGCTTCTTCAGCACGGCCCCGGCTTCGGCCGGCACGATCTTGATCGGGATGCGCGCCGTCTTCGCCTGCGACTTCTGTTTCGCGGTGGCGTCGTAGGCGGGGGCGGTGGGCTGGCTGCTCATGCGGGGAGCCTCGTTCAGGGCAAACCCCGAGTTTACCGACCTACCCCCGATCCGCATCGCTGGCGGCGCCAGTCCCCGGGTCAGTCCAGACGGCTTTGCAGCGCCAGCGCCAGACGGGTGGCGGCATCGGCCATGGGCACGGCCAGGCCCAGGGACCGGAAATCGACGGTCTTCAGACCCGCGTAGCCACAGGGGTCGATGCGCGTGAAGGGTCCCAGGTCCATGGCCACGTTCAGCGCCACGCCGTGATAGGTTCGGTGGTTGCTGACCTTGATGCCGAGTGCGGCAATCTTGCCCAGCCCCCTGAACGGGTCGGTGCCGTCGACCTTCAGCACGCCGTGGCCGAAGGGGTCGTCCAGCCGCACGTAGATGCCTGGCGCGCCACGCACGCGGTGGCCGGTGACCCCGAAGTGAGCCAGGGTGTCCAGCACCGCCTGTTCGATGCGGAACACGTATTCCTTGACGTAGTAGCCGCGGCGCCGCAGGTCGACCAGCGGATAGGCCACCACCTGCCCCGGGCCGTGGTACGTGACCTGGCCGCCCCGGTCGGTGCGCACCACGGGAATGTCGCCAGCCGCCAGCACATGGCCGTCGCGTCCGGCCAGGCCCTGGGTGAAGACCGGGTCGTGTTCGACGAGCCAGAGTTCGTCTGCGGTGTCGGTGCTGCGCGCGGCCGTGAACGCGCGCATCGCAGGCTCGGTCGTGGTGTAGGGCTGACGGCCCAGGGAGAGGATGCGCATGGGGTCGGACAGTCTACGGGGTCCGTCTGAGACGGCATGCGGCCGGGAGCGGCCCCGGCTCAGGCCTGCGGTGCGTTCGTTTTCAGGGCACGAAGCGCCTGCGCAGCCTTAAGGCGGCCCACTTCGATGCCGTTCCAGTTCTTCAGCGTCGGGCCGCTGAAGTTCGCCATGAACGCGCTGTCGGGCTGGTCCAGCGGCAGCAGGGCCTCGATCAGGCCCGCCATCACCACTTCGCAGGCGCGTGCGGTGTTGCCGTCGTCCATCTTGACGGCCAGGCCCAGCCCCAGCTCGGGCAGGGCGGCGCAATAGACGCCTTCGGCACCCACTTTGCAGAACACACGTTCACCGAAGTGCGCCATCACCCTGCTGTCGAAGCGGCCCGTGCCGGCCACCATGTCGGGGGCGCGGGCCACCGCTTCGCGCAGCCGCTTCGCTGCCTTGGCCTGGCCCGGGCGCAGGCCGGTGCCTGTGCCGGCGCGGGCGAAGGCCAGGGCCAGGTGGCGCAGCGGAATGGCAAAGGTGGGAATGCTGCAGCCGTCGGTGCCCACGGGCGTGGCGGCCAGGTTCCAGCCGGTGGTGGACTGCAAGGAGGCCGTCACCTCGCGCATCACCGGATGCTCGGGCCTGACGTAGCCCGACAGGAATGCACGCCGGTCCTGGTCGTCGGCCATCAGGCAGCCCAGGCAGACGAAGCCGGCATGTTTGCCCGAGCAGTTGTTGTGCAGCGCCGAAGGCGTGTCGCCGGCCGCGGCCATGGCCTTGATGGCGCCGTCGTAGTAGGGCCAGTGCGCGCCGCATTCCAGTGCCCGCACGTCGACCCCGGCCTTGGCCAGCATGCTGGCTGCCGTGCGCGCGTGCTGGGCCTCGCCGCCGTGGGAAGCACAGGCCAGCGCCAGTTCCGCGTCGTTCAGGCCGAAGCGCTCGGCCGCGCCGCTTTCCACCAGCGGCAGCGCCTGCAGCAGCTTGACCGCGCTGCGCGGGAAGATGGGCCGTTCGATGTCGCCCAGCGCGGTGTGCAGGGCACCGCTGGCGTCGACCACGGCCAGGGCGCCGCGGTGCAGGCTTTCCACGGCGCTGCCGCGCAGCACTTCGACGAGGATGGGATTGTTTGTCATGCGCGCGACTGTAGCCCGGTCGTTTTCGGGGTGAAATCGGTCGATGCCTTTGTCCGCGCTGGCACTCGTCGTCGCTGCTGCCTTCCTGCACGCGCTGTGGAACATCGCGGCCAAGCATGCCGGTGGCAACCACCACTTTGCCTTGTCGTCGGCACTGATGGTGTGTGTGTTGTGGCTGCCCGCCGGCCTGTGGTTCGGCTGGGAAGAAGTGCCGCGCTGGACGGCGCTGCAATGGGCCCTGGTGGTGGCCAGTGCCTTCGTCCACCTGCTGTACTACCACGCGCTGCTGGCCGGCTACCGCGCCGCCGACCTGACCGTGGTCTACCCGGTGGCGCGGGGCAGCGCGCCGCTGCTGTCGGCACTCGGCGCGGTGCTGCTGCTGGCCGAACCCGGCGGCTGGGGCACGGCGCTGGGGGTGTTGATGATCTGCGGCGGCGTGTTCTTCATCGCCGGCGGGCCGGCGCTCTGGCGAAACAGCCACGACCCGGCGCAACGCCTGCGCGTGCTGGCCGGTCTGCGCTGGGGCCTGCTGACGGGCGCGCTGATCGCCTGCTACACCGTGATCGACGGTTATGCCATCAAGGTGGCGCTGATGGGCCCGGTGATCTTCGACTACGTGTGCAACCTCTTGCGCGTGCCGATGATGCTGCCGCTGCTGTGGCGCGACGTACCCGGTTTTCACGCCGCCTTGCGCGCGCACTGGCGTCATGCGCTGGTGGTGGCGGCCATCAGTCCGCTGGCCTACATCATGGTGTTGTACGCGATGCAGCAGGCGCCGCTGTCGCACGTGGCGCCGGCGCGCGAGATGTCGATGCTGTTCGCCGCTGCGCTGGGCGGGCGGCTGCTGGGCGAGGCCGACCGCGGCCTGCGCCTGATCGGAGCAGCCTGCATTGCCACGGGGGTTGCGCTGCTGGCCACAATGGGTGGATGACTGCTTCTTCCACGACGGCCCTGCTGGGCGTCGACTTCACCTGCGCACCTTCGAGTAAGAAACCCATCACGGTGGCGCGCGGCCATCTGGCCGGCACCCTGCTGCGCCTGGACCGGCTGGACGCCCTGCCCACTCTGGCCGGTTTCGAGGCCCTGCTGGCCGAGCCCGGCCCCTGGCTGGGGGCCTTCGACTTCCCCTTCGGCCTGCCGCGCGAGTTCGTCGAATCGCAGGCGCTGGGCGCCAGTGCCGAAGCGGTGGTGCAGGAACTGCTGCGCCGCTGTGCCACGCGCATGGACTTCCGCGCGCTGGTGGACACCTGGGGCAACGGCCGCCCGGCGGGCCGGCGTCTGGTGCACCGCGCCACCGACGGCGCCATGCCCGGCATCAGCAGCACCAGTCCGCTGCAGACGCGCTACGTGCCAGTGGGATTCATGTACTACGAAGGCTTCTCGCGCCTGCTGAAGGCTGGCCTGCACGTGCCGGGACTGCATGAAAGCGACGCCACCCGCATCGCGGTCGAGGCCTACCCTGGTCTGCTGGCACATGAACTGGCTGCCCGCCGCTCCTACAAGAACAGCACCGAACCCGACCGGCTGATTGCGCGCAAGGACATCGTCGACGCGCTGGAGCAGGGCCGCACCCGGCTGGGCCTGCGCCTGAAGCTCACGCACGCGCAGCGCGAGGCGCTGGTCGACGACGCCAGCGGCGACCGGCTCGACGCCGCGCTGTGCCTGGTGCAGGCGGCCTGGGCCAGCCAGCAGCCGCGCTACGGGCTGCCGCTGGCGATGGACCCCATCGAAGGCTGGATCACGAGTGCCTGAATGTTGCCCCCAAGCTCGCTGGCGCTCGCTACCCCCCGTGGCGGGAAGCTGGGATAGGCAGGCTGGGCGAACGCTGTGCCGAAGCTGAACTACCACCAAGTTGACGCCTGGTTCGCGGCGCGTGGCTGGCAGCCTTTCGATTTCCAGCGTGAATGCTGGGCCGCGATGCAGGCTGGCGAAAGCGGCCTGCTGCATGCCACCACCGGCAGCGGCAAGACCTTCGCGGTGTGGATGGGCGCGCTGCTGCGCGGCCGGCCTGGCCCTGCGGCCAGCACCGGCCTGCAGGTGCTGTGGCTGACGCCGATGCGCGCGCTGGCCGCCGACACCACCCGCGCCTTGCAGCAGCCCCTGGCCGAACTGCAGCCCGGCTGGACCGTGGGCATGCGCACCGGCGACACACCGGCTTCCGAACGCGCCCGGCAAGATCGCCGCTGGCCCAGCGCGCTGGTGACCACGCCCGAGTCGCTGACGCTGATGCTCACCCGCGACAACGCGCCGCAGGAACTGGCCGGCGTGCACACCGTCATCGTCGACGAATGGCACGAAGCCATCGGCAACAAGCGCGGCGTGCAGATCCAGTTGGCCATCGCCCGGCTGCGCCACTTCAACCCGGCCCTGGCCGTCTGGGGCCTGAGCGCGACCCTCGGCAATCTGGGCGACGCGATGCGGGCCCTGGTCGGCCCCGGCCCGGCCCGGCTGGTGCAGGGCAGGACACCGAAGAACCTGGTCATCGACACCCTGCTGCCCGCCGACCCCGGCCGCTTCAGCTGGGGCGGGCACCTGGGGGCGCAGATGCAGCAGCCGGTCGTCGACGAGATCGAGCGCACATCGGCCCAAGGCGGCACCACCCTGGTCTTCACCAACACCCGCAGCCAGGCCGAGATCTGGTATCAGCTGCTGCTGACCGCGCGGCCCGACTGGGCAGGGCTGGTGGCGCTGCACCACGGCAGCATCGAAAAAAGTGCGCGCGAATGGGTGGAACTGGGCCTGAAGGAAGGCCGGCTGAAGGCGGTGGTGGCCACGTCGTCGCTGGACCTGGGCGTGGACTTCCTGCCGGTGGAGCGTGTGCTGCAGATCGGCAGTGCCAAGGGCGTGGCGCGGCTGCTGCAACGCGCCGGTCGCAGCGGCCATGCGCCCGGCCGGCCCAGCCGCGTGACCCTGGTGCCCACCAACACGCTGGAACTGGTGGAAGCCGCCGCTGCACGGGGTGCCGCGCTGGCGGGCAAGGTCGAGCCGCGTTTTGCGCCCGACAAGCCGCTGGACGTGCTGGTGCAGCACCTGGTGACGGTGGCACTCGGTGGCGGCTTCGCAGCCGATGCCTTGTTCGACGAGGTGCGCCATGCGCCTTCCTACGCGGCGCTGTCGCGCGAGGAGTTCGACTGGGCCCTGGCCTTCGTCGAACGGGGTGGCGACAGCCTGCACGCCTACCCCGAGTACCACCGCGTGCAACAGGTCGACGGCTTCTGGCGCGTGCCCGACCGCGGCATCGCCAGGCGCCACCGCATGAGCGTGGGCACCATCGTCAGCGACGCCGCGATGCAGGTGAAGTGGTGGAGCCAGGCCGGTGGTGGCGGCGGTTCGCTGGGCACGATCGAGGAAGGCTTCATCGGCCGGCTGAAGGCCGGCGACTGCTTCGTCTTTGCCGGCCGGCTGCTGGAGTTCGTGCGCACGCAGGACATGGTGGCCTACGTGAAGCGCGCCACCAAAGCCAAGGGCGTGGTGCCCAGCTGGGCTGGCAGCAAGATGCCGCTGTCCAGCGAAATGGGCCAAGCCGTGCAGGTGCTGCTGGACACCGCCGCCGGCGGCCTGTTCGAAGGTCCAGAGATGCAGGCCGCGCAGCCCATGCTGGCAGCACAGGCGCAGCTGTCGCAGCTGCCGCGGCTGGGCCGGCTGCTGGTTGAACGCTTCGAGTCGCGCGAAGGCCATCACCTGTTCATCTACCCCTTCGCCGGGCGCAACGTGCACATCGGCCTGGCGCAGCTGCTGGCCTGGCGGCTGGCGCAGGCCGAGCCCAACAGCTTTTCGCTGAGCGTCAACGACTACGGGCTGGAGATCCTGGCGGCCAAGCCACCGGCGCTCAGCGCAGTCACGCAGGGCGCGCTGTTCCAGACCAGCAACCTGCTCGCCGACGTGATGGCCAGCCTGAATTCCGGTGAGCTGGCGCAGCGGCGCTTTCGCGAGATCGCGCGGGTGGCCGGGCTGGTGTTCAGCGGCTACCCGGGTGCGCCCAAAAGCATGCGCCAGCTGCAGGCGTCCTCCAGCCTGTTCTTCGAGGTCTTCCGCAAGTACGACAGCGGCAACCGTCTGCTGGGCCAGGCCGAAAGCGAGGTGCTTTCGCAGGAACTCGACCTGCAACGCCTGGGCCAGACCTTGCAGTGCCTGGCCGCGCTGCCGCTGGACCTGGTCACCCTGCACGCCCCCAGCCCCTTCAGTCTGCCGCTGATGGTGGAACGCCTGCGCGAACAGCTGACGACAGAGAAGCTGAAGGACCGGCTGGACCGCCTGCTGGCCGACGCCGAGGCGGCCCTGGCAGCCCCTGTGGCCAAGCCGCGCCGGAGCCGGCGCCGGGCTTTGGCATCATCGGCAGTGTCCGCCACCCCGCCGCGTTAGCCATGAACCTGCCACTCACGCTCTTGTTGCTGTGCACCGGCCTGCTGGCCTGGGCCGGACCGGTTGCCGCCCAGAAGTCCAAGCCGATTCCCGCCTTCGAGGGCCGGGTGGTGCGCGTCGTCGATGGTGCGACGCTGGTCGTGCGGCTGGCCGACAGGACCGAGCAGACCGTGCGCCTGCGCCACGTCGACCCGCCAGAGCTCTGCCAGGCTGGGGGGCCGGAATCCAAGCAGTCGCTGGTGGATGTGTCGCTGGGCAAGAACGTGCAGGTCAGCGGCGCCACGCGCAATGCCTCGGGCACGCTGCTGGCCGCGGTGTCGCTCGACGCCGTCGACCTGAGCCGCCGTCAGGTCGAGGAAGGCCAGGCCTGGAGCCAGCGCTTCCGCTACGACACCGGCCCGCTGGTCAAGGAAGAACGCATGGCCCGTGCGCTGCGGCGCGGCTTCCACGCCGCCGGCAATACCGAGATGCCCAAGGACTTCAGGCAGCGCAACGGCCCTTGTCCCTGATGTCGCGTGCCACCCTGGCTTGCCGTGCGGCGCCCAGGAAATCGTCGAGCATGGCCCGGTCGTCGAAGGTGTCGGGGCTGCCAGGCAGGTGAAATTCCGGGTGCCACTGCACCGCGGCGACATAGGCCGGGCCCTGGTCGGGGCGGCGGCGGATGGCCTCGATCAGTCCGTCGTCGGGGCAGCGCGCTTCCACCTCGAAACCGGGCGCCAGGTCCTTGATGCCCTGGTGGTGGATGCTGTTGGTGGTGGCGCGGCGCACGCCCGGGTACAGCTGGGCCAGGCGGGTGCCGGGCACGATCTCGATGTCGTGGAAATGCTGCTCGTAGCGTCCGGCTTCGCGGTGGGGCAGGGCCAGCGGTTGCTGCGTCGGAATGTCCTGGTACAGGCTGCCGCCGAACATCACGTTCAGCAACTGCAGGCCGCGGCAGACGCCGAACACCGGCTTGCCGGCGTCGACGAAGGCCTGAACCAGTTCCATTTCGTAGCGGTCGCGCACCGGGTCGCCAGCCCAGTCGGGGTGCTCGGGGGTTTCGCCGTAGTGTTCGGGCGCGACATCGTTGCCGCCCTGCAGCACCAGGCCGTCCAGGGTGCTGGCGTAGTCGTGCAGGTTCAGGTCGCTGCGCAGCACCAGGCTGTCTTTCGTGACCGCCGGCACCATCACCGCCATGGCGTGCCCCGACAGCACCCAGTGCGCCACCGACTGCTCCAGGTAGTGCAGCGTCTTCGTGTAGACCCCGCCCAGCGTCATGCCGGGTGCGTCGGGGTGGTGGATGCGGGCGGAGATTCCGATCAGCAGCGGGGGGTTCATCGGTGGGACGGTGTGGTTTGCGGAGGTGCCGCCTGGCGCCGGTCACGCATCAGCGTGCTCTTGCCGAACAGGCTTTCGATCAGGTCCACCGCCAGCAGGGCGGTCTTGTTGCGCATGTCCAGCGCCGGGTTCAGTTCCATCACGTCCAGGCTGGCCAGGCGCCCGGTGTCGGCGATCATCTCCATGCACAGCTGGGCTTCACGGTAGGTGGGGCCGCCGGGTACGGTGGTACCCACGCCGGGGGCGATCTCGGGGTCGAGGAAATCGACGTCGAAACTGACGTGCAGGTGGGTGTTGTCGTCCAGCGTGGCCAGTGCCAGTTCCATCGTGTGACGCATGCCCATCTCGTCGATGTAGCGCATGTCGAAGACTTCCAGGCCGGCTTCGTGCACAAAGCGCTTTTCACCGGCGTCGACGCTGCGGATGCCGATCTGCCGCACCCATTTCGGGTTGATGGCCGGCACCTGGCCGCCGATGGTGACGAGCTCGCGCGGGCCGTGCCCGCACAGGCAGGCCACCGGCATGCCATGGATGTTGCCGCTGGGCGTGAGCACCTGGGTGTTGAAGTCGGCATGGGCGTCCAGCCAAAGGATGCGCAGTTTCTTGCCGGTGGCGCGGCAATGGCGGGCCACGGCGCTGATGCTGCCGATGCCCAGGCAATGGTCGCCGCCCAGCAGGATGGGCAGCCGGCCCAGCTGCAGTTCGGCGAACATGGCGTCGTGGACCGACTGGTTCCAGGCGGCCACTTCGGCCAGGTGGCGGTAGCCGTCCACTGGCGGCAGCCAGGGGTTGGCCGGGCCGCTGAGGTTGCCGCGGTCAAGCACCTTCAGGCCATGGCTTTCCAGCGTGGCTTGCAGGTTCGCCACACGCAGGGCCTCGGGGCCCATGCTCGCGCCGCGGGCGCCAGCGCCGATGTCGGTGGGCGCACCGATCAGGCTGATGTCTGGGTTCATGACCTGGCTGCTTCCTCAGGTGGCGGGCCGGAGTTCGCTGCCGTAGTGCGCGGCCAGCGCGTCCCAGGCTTCCTCGGCGGTCTCGACGAAGTGGAACAGGTTCAGGTCGCCCGGGCTGATCATGCCGGTGTCGACCAGATGCTGGAAGTTCACGAGCTTTTCCCAGAACGCGCGGCCGAACAGCAGGATCGGGCGCTGGCGGCTCTTGCCGGTCTGCACCAGGGTCATGGTCTCGAACAGTTCGTCGAGCGTGCCGAAACCGCCCGGAAAGCACACCAGCGCAATGCTGCGCATCAGGAAGTGCATCTTGCGCAGCGCGAAGTAATGGAACTGGAAACAGAGCTCGGGCGTGATGTAGGGGTTGGGCGCCTGCTCATGGGGCAGCACGATGTTCAGCCCGATGCTCTTGCCACCGACCTCGAAGCTGCCGCGGTTGCCGGCTTCCATGATGCCGGGGCCGCCGCCCGTGACCACGTAGATCGGCGTCTTCAGCTGGCGGGAGTGCTCGGCCACCAGGGCCGAGAAGCGGCGTGCTTCCTCATAGAACCGGCTCATGGCCAGCGCCATCTCGGCGCGTGGGCGTTGTTCGGGCGCAGCCGCGTCCAGCTGGGCCTGGGCCAGCTCCATCGGCAGGATGCGGGCGCTGCCGAAGATGACGATGGTCGACTCGATGCCCAGTTCGCGCTGGATGAGTTCGGGCTTGAGCAGCTCCAGCTGCATGCGCACCGGGCGCAGTTCCTCGCGCAAGAGGAAGTCGTTGTCGGCGAAAGCCAGGCGATAGGCGCTTTCCGGGCCGGCATAACGCGACGGGTCGATGAGCTTGGCTTCTTCTTCGGCGCTGGGGAAATTGCGGGCGTTCAGAGGGGGGGGTGAATCGATCATTCGAGGAAGCTCAAGGGGGTGTCAAGGGTGGCCCGGGGCGCTGCCACCGGTGCCGCAGACGCTGCAATGTGGCAGCCGCGCCACCTGGATACGGTCGAAGCCCGGTTGCCGGGCGTCCAGCATCAGCAACTGGCCGGCCAGCGACGTGCCCGTGCCCGTCAGCAGCTTGATGGCCTCGGCCGCCTGCAAGCTGCCCACCACGCCCACCAGGGGCGCCAGCACGCCCATCGTGGCGCAGGCCTCGTCGGTGTGCGCGGACTCGGGCGGGAACAGGCAGGCATAGCAGGGGCCGCCGGCGTGCGCCGGGTCCACCACCGACAGCTGCGCGTCCCAGCCGATGGCTGCGCCCCAGACCAGCGGCTTGTGGTGGCGCACGCAGGCCGCATTGACGGCATGGCGGGTGCGGAAGTTGTCGCTGCAGTCCAGCACCACGCTGGCCTGGGGCACCCATTCGTCGAGCAGTGCCGGGTCGGCACGGCGCACGATGGCGTTGACCTGCACGTCGGGGTTGATGGCGGCGATGCTGGCGCGAACCGAAGTCGCCTTGGGCTGGCCCAGGCGCGACAGGTTGTGGGCAATCTGTCGCTGCAGGTTGCCCAGGTCGACAGCGTCGTCGTCGACGACCGTGATGCGGCCGATGCCGGCGCTGCCCAGGTACAGCGCCACCGGCGAGCCCAGGCCGCCGGCGCCGATGACGAGCGCATGTGCTGCCAGCAGCGCACGCTGGCCTTCGACACCCAGGCCGTCCAGCAGCAGGTGGCGGGCGTAGCGCAGCAGTTGGTCGTCGGTCATCGTCGAAGGCTGGGGTTCACAAAGGACAAACCCGCCTGCAGGGCGGGTTTGTGTGCCGTACCGTTCGCGCCTACTTGGCGGCCGGGGCCTCGGCCTTGCGTTCGCTGGCGGTCTTGCTGACCATCACCGGCTGGCCACGCAACTGGTTCAGCGCCTGCATCAAGGGGAAGTCTTCGGGGGTGCCGAACTCGGGCAGCGGCTTCGGCGGTTCCTTGGTCTTGGCCATCTGTTCTTCGAGCTTGGCGCGGGCTTCCTCGCGGGCCTTTTCGCGCGCCTTGTCTTCAGGCGTGCCTTTCTTCTCGTCGGCGCCTTGCAGGTGCTTTTCCAGGTCGGCTTCGCGCATGCGCAAGGCCGCGAACACGTTGCCTTCCGCGGTTTCGTCCAGCCAGACGTCGGGCACGATGCCGGTGGCCTGGATAGTGCGCCCATTGGGCGTGTAGTAGCGCGCCGTGGTGATCTTCAGGGCGGTTTCGGCCGACAGCGGGCGCACGGTCTGGACCGAGCCCTTGCCGAAGGTCTGCGCGCCCATGATGGTGGCTCGCTTGTGGTCCTGCAGCGCGCCGGCGACGATTTCGCTGGCCGATGCCGAGCCTTCGTTGACCAGCACCACCAGTGGCACCTTCTTCATGGCCGCCGGCAGCGAACGCAGCGGGTCGCCACCGCGGCGGGCGTAGTACTCGGGGCTGGCCCTGTAGGTGGCGCGCGAATCTGCCACCTGGCCGTTGGTGGACACCACGACCACGTCGCTGGGCAGGAAAGCGGCCGAGACTGCGACGGCGCCTTCGAGCAGACCGCCCGGGTCGTTGCGCAGGTCCAGCACCAGACCCTTCAGGTTCGGGTCCTGCTTGTACAACTCCTCGGCCTTCTTCACGAAGTCGGCGACCGTGCTCTCCTGGAACAGGCTGATGCGGATCCAGCCATAGCCGGGCTCGATCATCCTGGCCCGCACGCTTTGCATGCGGATTTCCTCGCGGATGATGGTCACCGGGAAGCTGCGGCTCTCGGCCTTGCGGAAGACGGTGAGCTGGACCTTGGTGGCCGGTTCGCCGCGCATGCGCTTGACGGCCTGGTCGACGCTCAGGCCCTTGACCGCGGTGTCGTCGATGCGGGTGATCAGGTCGCCAGGACGCAAGCCGGCGCGGAAGGCGGGCGAGCCCTCGATGGGTGAGACGACCTTGACCAGGCCGTCTTCCATGCTCATTTCGATGCCGATGCCGACGAATTTGCCGGTGGTCCCTTCGCGAAATTCCTTGAAGGACTTCTTGTCGAAGTATTGCGAATGCGGGTCCAGGCCGGCCACCATGCCGCTGATGGCGTCGGAGATGAGCTTCTTCTCGTCGACCGGCTCGACGTATTCGTTCTTGACCATGCCGAACACCGCCGCCAGCTGCTGCAGTTCTTCCAGCGGAAGGGGTGCCAGCGAGCTGCGGGCCACCGCCGTGAGTTGCATGGTGGTCAATGCCCCGGCGACGGCGCCGGCCATCAACAAACCAGCTACTTTGAATTTGCCACCCATGTCGGACTCGCCTTTCGAAGCAACAGACCTGGCAACGCCAAGCATTTACATGCCATTCCAGTATAGGACTGGCTTGGTTCTTGGTGCTGGCGCAGTCCGGAAAGTTGCACCCGACTCCGGGTGTTGATCGCTCAGGCCGCGGTTCGCAGCCGGGGGAATGTCACGACGTGATCGACTTCGGCGCGGATGCCGATCCACTCGCCGACGTGGTGGTCGTGGTGCGAAGGCACATGTGCCATGACCCGTTCGCCGGTCTGCAGGCGCAGCGTCAGCAGGAATTCCGAGCCACGGAAGGCCTTGCGTTCGATCAGGGCGCGGATCGGGCTGGCGTCGTCGTGGACGATGTCGTCGGCACGCAGCAGCACGTCGCAGTCGCCCAGCGGCAGGTTGCCGGGCAGGGGCGCGCCAGGGGCGCCGGCCAGGTCGTGGATTTCACCCAGAGGCGTCTGCACGCAGGCGCCGTGGGCGCAGGTGACGATCTGGGCCGGGGCGAACACGCCATGGCCGATGAATTCGGCGACGAAACGCGACACCGGCCGGTGGTAAAGCGTATAGGCGTCGTCCCACTGCTCGAGCTGGCCGTGGTTCATCACGCCGATGGTGTCGCCCACCGCGAAGGCCTCGAACTGGTCGTGCGTGACGAGCAGGGCAGTGGTGCCGCTTTCCTTCAGGATGATGCGGACTTCCTGCGCCAGGCGTTCGCGCAGGTCGACGTCGAGGCTGGAAAACGGTTCGTCCAGCAGCAGCAGCCGCGGCTGCGGTGCCAGCGCCCTGGCCAGCGCCACGCGCTGCTGCTGGCCGCCGGAGAGCTGGTGCGGCGCGCGCTTGGCGGCATGCGCCAGGCCCACCAGGTCCAGCACCTGCTGCACCCGCTGCTCGCGCTGGGCGCGGGGCAGGGTGCTCAGGCCGAAGGCGATGTTGTCGGCCACGCTCAGGTGCGGGAACAGCGCGTAGTCCTGGAAGACCATGCCGATGCGCCGGGTTTCCGGCGCCAGGTGGATGCCGGCCGCAGCGTCCGACAGCACCTGGTCCCCGATCAGGATGCGCCCGCCGCTGCAGCGTTCCAGCCCGGCCACGGCGCGCAGCAGGCTCGTCTTGCCGCAGCCCGAAGGGCCGATCAGCACACCGATCTGACCCGCCTCCAGCCCCATGCTGACCCCGCGCACGGCGGCGCGGCCGGTGGTCGAACGGGCGTATTGCACACCCACGTCTTGCAGGTCCAGGAACATGACTGAATCATAATCTCAAGCAGTGAATGCGGATTGTTCGCATTCCCTTGTCGTGCAGGACCCCGACCTTCCTGGCGGCCTGGTCGGCCATCCCGCTGCTTGTCTCGTTCCTGTTGCCCCTCCCGTGCGCCTCTTGCTGACCCTGTTGTGCCTGTTTCTGGCGCTGCCCGTCCTGGGTGTGCTGGGGGCGTGGCTGGCAATGGACGAAGCCGCCTGGGCGGTGCTGCAGCACCAGTGGGCCACGGTCTTGCCCGAATACGCCTGGCAAAGCCTGCTGCTGGCTGCGGGCGTGGGGCTGGGCGTGCTGGTGCTGGGTTCGGCCCTGGCGGCGGCGGTGACCTTGTTCGACTTTCCCGGCCGCCGGGTCTTCGAATGGGCGCTGCTGCTGCCGCTGGCGATGCCGGCCTACGTGCTGGCCTACGCCTGGACCGACGCGCTGCAGTTCAGCGGCCCGCTGCAGACCAGCCTGCGCGCCACTTTCGGCTGGAGCGGTGCGCTCTGGCCCGACGTGCGCAGTGCCTGGGGTGCGGTGGTTTTGTTCGTGCTGTGCCTGTACCCGTATGTCTACCTGCTGGTGCGCACTGCACTGGCTGAACGCGCGGTGCAGATGATGGAAGCCGCGCGGCTGCTGGGTGCGCCGCTGCGCCGCCGGGTGCTGGCGGTGGCGCTGCCGATGGCGCGGCCGGCCATTGCCGCGGGCACCGCCCTGGCATTGATGGAGACCCTGGCCGACTATGGCGTCGGCGCCTATTTCGGCCTGGCCACTTTTTCCACCGGCATCTACAAGGCCTGGCTGGTGATGGACGACCGCATTGCCGCGGCCCAGCTGGCGTCGATGCTGCTGCTGGTGGTGGCGATGCTGCTGGCCGCCGAGCGTGCTGCCCAGCGCAAGCTGCGTTTCGCCAGCAGCCGCGGCGGCAACCGCCAGGGCAGCGAGGCGCAGCCGGCCGTCCTGCACGGCCGGGCGGCCTGGCTGGCTGCGGGCCTGTGCACGCTGCCCGTGCTGCTGGGCTTCGTGTTGCCGGTGCTGTGGCTGGCGCGCATGCTGTGGCAGGAAGCCACCGGCAGCGACTTCGGCCTGCCGCTGGGCCGCTTCCTGGAATGGGGCTGGGCCAGCCTGCGCCTGGCCGGCATCGCAGCGCTGGCCGCCACGGCGCTGGCGCTGGCGCTGGGCTTTGCGTTGCGCGGCCGGGCCAGTCCGGTGCTGCAGCCGGCGGCGCGGGTGCTGTCCCTGGGTTATGCCGTGCCGGGGGCGGTCATCGCCATCGGCATCCTGCTGCCTGTGGGCTGGCTGCAGGCGCAGTTCCCGCAGGCGGGCGTGGCCGCGCTGGTCACCGGCACGGCCTTCGGGCTGGTCTATGCCTACATGGTGCGCTTTTCGGCCGTGGCGCTGCAGTCGGTGGAAGCCGGCTATGCGCGTGTGCCGGTGTCGATCGACGAAACCGCGCGCATGCTGGGCAGCCGGCCGCCACGCGTGTTCTTCAGCTTGCACCTGCCGCTGCTGCAACGTTCGGCGCTGGCTGCGGCGCTGCTGGTCTTCGTCGACGTGATGAAGGAACTGCCTGCAACGCTGGTGCTGCGGCCCTTCGGCAGCGATACGCTGGCCGTGGTGGCCTACAACTTCGCGCGCGACGAACGGCTGGCCGAAGCGGCCCTGCCTTCGCTGGCGATCGTGGCCGTGGGGCTGATTCCGGTGGTGATGCTCAGCCGCGCGATGCGCGCTTCGAGCTGAGGCTTCAGGTCCGTGCGCCGGCTGCCGACAACAGGGCAGAGGCGGCAAGAAACGCCACAGCCCGAGACCCTGCCATGTCCGATCCAGTGCCTTCCGTTCCGCCACCGACCACCGGTCCTGCCCCGCTGTTCCCCACGCGGGTGGCGTCGCGTGAAGCGCAGGATGACCTGACGGGCGCGACCCGGCTCTGGCTGCGGCGGTTGCCGGCAGGCCGGCGCCCGCAGCGGCTGTGCGAGCAGTTCCCGCGCGTGGCCAACCGCGTGGCCTGGTGCTGGGCCGATGCGACGATTCGCGAACAGACCCTGGACGACCTGCTCGAAGACCGCCGCGGTGGTCGCCAGGGATTTCCTGCGCCCGTCGTGCGTGAGCTGCAGCGTCTGCGCGAATTCTGTGCCCAGCAGGCCCCCGCGGTGCCCGGGCCCCCCTGGTGGCGCGCGATGGTGAAGGCCGTGCGCAACTGAAGACTTCGGCGCAGTTGGCCTGTGATGCCGCCGCTTGGTCCCTCCGACAGGAATCGAACCTGTATCTGGCGCTTAGGAGGCGCCCGTTCTATCCGTTGAACTACGGCGGGGTCGAGACGGATTTTCTCACGGCCGCGGGTGTGGCCGGCGCCGTGACGCTGCCGTCGGTGCGTTCGGTGAAGCCCGGGGTCTCGCCCAGGCGCCAGATCCAGATCAGGTCGAGCGAGTTCTCCAGCCCCGACTGCGCGCGCAGCGTGAAGCGCTGGGCGATGCGGTAGATCAGCTGCCAGGTGCCGGTGGTGCTGTTGACGCCGCGCTCGTAGCCCAGATACCAGCGCCTTGAAAGCTGCTTGCCCAGCGTGATCACGGTCTCGCGCACTTCGCCGTCGCTTTGCCGCAGCGACAGTTCGTCGATGCCCAGGTTGCGCAGCAGGGTGTCGGTGGGGGCCTCGCCTTCACCGGCCAGCAGCGCCACGGCGGCACGTTGCAGCAAGGCGGTGTCGGCGCGGCCCAGGCTGTCGGGCTCGCGCCCCAGCAGCAGCCAGGACAGCTTGTCGTTGTCGCTCAGCTCGGGTTCCGAGACCAGCCGGATGCGCATCGCGCCCAGAGGACCGGTGATGGCCACGCCAACGCGGATGTCCAGGTTGGGGCGGATCGCCAGCACGTCCAGCCGGGGCTGGTCCAGGTCGCCGCTGAAGGCGATGATGCCGCGCTCGATGCTCATCTTCTGGCCATAGCCTGTGAAGGTGCCGCCTTCGGTGTTGATGCTGCCGAAGGCCGCCAGCCGACCGCCGGGGCTGGTGATCTTCAGTTGCCCGCGCAAGGCGGTGTCCAGGCCGCGGCCGCGCAGGCGCAGCTGGCGGCCCAGGTCCAGGTCCAGGTTGACCGCGACGTTGCGTCGCGGTGCCGCGGTCGTGGCTTGCGGCGTCTGGACTTCGGGCGCGCCGGGGCGGCGCACGTAGACGTCGTCGTCGAGCGATGGCGCGTCACCGCGGCTGATGTCGAACAGACCTTCGTCGATCATGATCTTGCCGCCGAGCTTGAGGGCGTCCCGGTCGAGTTCGAGCAAGGCCTGGCCGCTGGCGATGAGCTGGCGGTCGACCCGGCCCAGGACGCGGAACCTTTCGGCCTGCATCGTCAGGCGGGCACGCGGGCTGGCACCGAGCGTGGCGTCACCGCCGATGGTGAGCGTGCCTTCGCCCGCGCGCAGCGCAAAACGTTCGATCACCGCGTTGTCGCCGGTCAGCCGCACGGTCACGTCGCCATCGCCGACGTTCACACCCTGCAGCAGGTTGCGCAGGCCCAGCTTGCTTCCTGTGAGCTCACCGGTATAGCGCGGCGCGCCGAAGTTGCCGTCCAGCGTGGCCAGTCCCTGCAGGCTGCCCGACATGCGCCAGCCCGCCGGCACCCAGGCGTTCCAGATGCCGATGTCGGCCACGCGCAGTTGCAGCCGTCCGGAAACGGGCGAGTCGGCCGCGGGCCAGCGTGCTTCGGGCGTGGTGCGCGTCTGCACCTGGCCGCGCAGTTCGCCGAGCAGGGCACCGGCCATGTCGGCCTTGAACACCCAGTTGCCGTCGCGCGCGGCCAGGCCCAGCCGCAGCTCGGCCAAGCCCATGGCTTGGGCACTGGTGGGTGCGATGCCGGCGCTCTGTCCTCTGCTGCCGCCGACAGACAGGTCGCCGGTGCTGCGTTCGACCAGGATGTCGGCGTCGAAGCGCTCGCCTGCCCGGACCTGGATGCGCGCGCCCAGCTGCAGGTCGCCGGTCCAGCCCAGTTCCGGTTGCAGGCGGGCCAGCAGCGGGGCCACGGCAAACGGGTCGACCGATGCGTTCAGTTCGATGCGCGCGGGCTCGGCTTGCCGGTCGATCAGCACGTCGTCCCAGCGCAGTACGGCGGTGTCGGCCAGCCTGACGCTGCCGGCCGAGGCCCGCAGCGCCACCAGGCTGCCTTCGGCGTTGAACTCCAGCTCGGCGTTCAGGTTGCGTCCGTCGGCCCAGGTGGGGCCCAGCATCGGAGCCGGGCTGCGGATGGGCGCCGGGGCCGATGCCTCACCGGCACCGGGCAGTGCCGCCATCGGCCGGCCGTCCCAGCCGCCGATCGCGACGCGCTCGACCTCGGCCCGCCAGCGCCCGCCGCCTTCGGGCTTGGTTCGCCAGCCTCCCCGGGCCAGCAGAAGGGCGCGGGTGCCGGGTGCAATGCTCTTGGCCGCGGCCGGCTGTGCTGCGCCCGGGGCTGGCATCGACAAGCCGAGCACGGTGGCTGCGGCCGGCGGCGGCAGCAGCGGCAGCATGGCTTCGATGTCGATGCGGTGTTCGGCCAGCTGGCCGCGCACGGTGCCGCGCAGCTGCTCGGCGCGTTGTTTGCCCAGCTGCAGTCCGTCCACTTCCAGCGTCAGGGCCAGGGGCTGGCCCGGTCCGGTGTCCAGCCGCCAGTCGAACAGGCCCTGCGCCAGGGCCAGGCGGCCAGCCTTGAGCTGTTGCACCTGGGCCCGGCCTTCGCTGCGCAGCCTGGGCCAGCGGCCGGTGCCCGTGACCTGCAGCCTGGCCCCGCCCTGGCTGGGGGCCCATTCGGACAGGTCGGGCAGCAGACGCGCCAGCGGTGCCAGCGCGGCCAGCTCGTCGGCCTGCAGTTCGGCCCGCCACTGGTCGGTCTCGCCGTCACCGGCCGGGTTGCCACTCGCCGCGGTGGTGAACACGGCGCTGGCCACTTGCAACCGGGCCTGCATCGCGCCGGTGCCGGTCGCGGCCGCTGCGCCTGCGCCGGGGGCATAGCTCAGGGTCACGTCGGCCTGCACCGGCAGGCCGGCCAGGACCGAATCGTCGATCTGGATGCGGCCGTTACCGGCCAGCCTGGGGGCCAGGGCCAGCGGCGCCTGGCGCTGGGCGCCTGCGGGCAGGCGCACGTCCAGCTGCCACTGGCCCGACAGCCGGTGCGGGCCGCGCCGCCAGGCTTCGGCCTCGGCGCCACTGCCCCCGGGCAGCCAGGGCAGCGGGTCGAAGTTGCTCAGCGCACCTTGTGTCACCAATTGCCAGGGGCTCTGGGCGTTGCGCCGCAGCAAGCGGGCGCTGGTCTCGGCGCGGGCGTTGCCGGTCTGTGCCTGGGCCTGCTTGATCTCCAGGCGGTTGGCGTCGGCCTCGGCCTGCAGCTTCAGGCTCACCGGTTGCGGTGCGGCGTCGAGCACGCCGTCGAGCTGGGTCGTCAGGGCGGCAGTCCAGGGTGCCGCGGTGGTGGTGGCGGCGGGGTCGGGCGATGGCAGGCCATCCAGCTTCAGGGCCAGCGGGCCAGACAGGCGCATCGCTGCGGCGCGGCCGTCCAGGCGCTGCGGCACGACGTCGAGCAGGCGTGTGTCCAGCGTCAGCCCATGGCCCTGCCAGCGGGCCTCGCCGGTCCAGCGCCCCGCGGGCCGCAGCGCGTCGGCCAGGTCGACCTGGAAGCGGGTCACGTCCAGCCGGTCGAGCTGGTCGATGCGGCCGCTCAGGTCGAGTTCGACCGCAGCCACGGGCAGCCGGCCCTCGTTCCAGCGTCCAGGCAGCGCGTTGCTGACGCGCAGCGTGGCGGCGATGGGTTCGTGCAGGCCGCGCGACTGCACTTTGGCGCTGGCGTCCAGGCGGGTCTGCGGGGCGCTGGCATGCACCGCCGACAGGTCGAGGGCCGTGGTCTGCAGGTCGAGTTCGCCCACCGGCCAGGCCTGGAAGGGCAGCAGGCTGCCGCGCAGGTCCAGCGCGGCGGGGGGTTTGCCGGCCAAGGGCACGCTGCGCAGCGTGGCCTGCACCGCCAGTTGTTCCAGCGGGCCGCTGGCACGGACTGCCGCGCCCCAGGCCGGGCTGTCGCCACCGGCGGCGGGGTGCAGTGCCGCCTGCGCGCTGGTGGTGAACGGCGGCGCATGGGCGATCTGCGCCGAGGCCTGCACCACCAGCCCCTGCCATTGCCCCTGCAGCGACTGCAGGCCATGGCTGGCACCAGGCCGGCTGTCGAGCACCACGCCCTGGGCGCGCAGCAGCGTGGCTGGGGCCTGCTGGTCGACCTGCAGCGTGCCGACCTCGGCCTGGCGCAAGTTCAGCTGCAAGGGCAGCGCCAGGCTCGCTGGTGCCTGCAGCGGCTGGCCGCTGGGGGGCCCGCTGAGGTAGGTGGCCCGGCGCACGGTCAGCCGGTCCATGTCGAGCGCGACCCAGGTGCCGGGGGCAGCGTCGGGCGGGCGGAAGCGCCAGCGCAGGCCTTCGGCCGAGACCTCGTCCAGGGTCAGCGAGGCCTGGCCCTCGTTCCAGCGGATGCGAAGCTGCTGCATGCGCAGGCGGCCATCGGCGTCGCCCAGCAGCGCCCCTTGCACACCCGTGGCTTCGACGCCTGGCAGCCGCGCCAGCAGCCAGCGCGCGCCGGCCTCGGTGGCCAGGGTCCAGCGCAGCGCGCCGAAGCTGCCCAGCAGCAGCGCCACCACCAGCAGCACGCAGGCCAGCAACAGCCAGAGCCCGACACGTCGCCGTGCCGGCCCGGCCATTGCCGGGGTGGCGTCGGCCGCCTTGTCGGTGGTTGGTGCGGGCTCGGCCATGTTCAGAATGCGATGCCCACGCTGAAGTGGAAGCGGCCTTCGCGGGTTTCGCTGCCATAGGCCCAGTCCAGCCGCAGCGGGCCGACCGGGCTGCGCCAGCGCACGCCCAGGCCCGTGCCATAGACCGGCTTGAGCTGGCCGAAGCTGTCGGCGGCATTGCCGGCGTCGACGAAGACCGCGCCCCAGATCGAGGGAAAGCGGTCGCTGATGGGCCGCGCCACTTCCAGGCTGGCCGTGGCCAGGCTGACCCCGCCGCCGACCGCACCGTCGACCTGCGGCCCCAGGCTGCGGAACGAGTAGCCGCGCACCGATTCGTCGCCGCCGGCGCGAAACAGCTTGGAGTCGGGCACCACCACCCCGCTGGGCAGGAACACCTGGCCCAGTTCCAGCCGCGCCTGGCCATACCAGGTCTGCCCCAGCGGCAGGTAGCCCACCAGCCGGCCATAGGTGCGCGTGAACGCGCCGCTGGGCGCGTCGGTGCCGTGAGAACGCCCGACGCCGAGCTCGACCTTCAGCGTGGCGCCGCGGGTGGGCAGCACGATGTTGTCGACGTTGCGCCAGCCGCCATGGAAGTTGGCCGACAGCGCGAAGGCCGACGACGACTCGGCCCCCACAGGCGTGCGCACCGAGCGTTCGGCTTCGACGAAGAACAGGCGCTCGAGCTTCTGCCGGTCCTGCGTGCGGCCGATGCGCAGGCGTTGCGACAGCACGGTGTCGGTGTCGGTTTCGAGCTTCTCGACCGCGCCGCCGATCAGGTTGCGGTACAGGCGCGGTCCGGGGTGGGCAATGACCTCGCCTTCCCAGGCGCTGCGCTTGTCGCCCAGTTCCAGCTTGTTGCGCGCCGTGGCGGCAAAGCCGAAGACGCGGCGATAGACATGCTCGACCGACGCCCGTGCCCCGGTGTTGGCCGAAAAACCCACGCCCACCGTGTACACCTGCAGCGCTGCTTCGCGCAGGCGCACCTGCACGCTGGCGGCCGCGGCCTGGGCGGGGTCGGGGTCCAGGGTGACATTGACGCTGTCGAACAGGCCGGCCTTCTGCAGCCGTTCCTGGAAGTCCAGCAACAGTGCTTCCGTGACCGGCGTGCCGACGTCCGACATGGCCAGGTTGCGCACGGTCTGCACGTCGTGGTCGACCAGGCCCTCGATCTCGAGCGTGCCCAGCCGGTACAGCGGCCCGCTGTCGACGACGAGGAACAGGCGCACCGTGTTGCTGGCCACGTCGACGCTGGCGCTGGTGCCGCTGTAGCTGGCGTTGGCATAGCCTGCTGCCCGCAGCAGCACCAGGACACTGCCCTTGGCGCTGGACCAGGTTTCGTTGCGGAAGGGCGTGCCGGGCCGCAGCTCGAAACTTTCCCGCAACCGCGCCAGCGTCGCAACGGCATGGCCGTCCTGGGCCGTGGCACCGGTGTCGAGTTCGCCCTGCACCTCCAGCGTCACCCGGCCGACGCTGGCCCGGGCCCCCGGTTCGACGACCAGCGTCACGCTTTCAGTGCGCGCGCCATCGGGCCCGGCATTGCGCTGCAGGCGCACGGCCGGGGCAAAGTAGCCTTCGGTCTGCAGCAGGTCGCGCACCTGGGCGGGCGTGGCGTCGATCAGGCGCTCCCATTCGCTGTCGTCGACATCGGCAGGCGCGGCGCGGCCCAGTCGCACCAGGTCCAGGTGGCGTTCGAGCAGGCTTTTCAGTTCGCCCGGGGCCTGCACGTCGATGGCCACCAGCGACAGCGTGCCGGCGGGATTGCTGGCCGCGGCCGCACCGGCAGAACCGGTCGCACTGGCTGCTTCAGCCGTTGCTCGCACCTCGGCCGTGGGCGGGCCCGGCCACAGGCTTGCGCAGCCGCCCAGCCAGGGCACCAGGGCCGCCAGCAGCGCCAGCGCGGCCCGCCCGAGGGTCATTTGCTGAGCAAGCGCATCGCGCCTTCGAGCCCGGCCAGGTTCAGCGGGAACATGCGCTGGTTCATCAGCTGCTGCACGATGGCGATGCTTTGCCGGTATTGCCACACGCCCTGGGGTTCGGGGTTGATCCAGGCGAACTTCGGGAAGGCGCTGGTCAGGCGCTGCAGCCACACCGCGCCCGGTTCCTCGTTGTTGTATTCGACGCTGCCGCCGGGCTGGACGATTTCATAAGGGCTCATCGTCGCGTCGCCCACGAACACCAGCTTGTAGTCACGGTTGTACTTGCGGATCAGGTCCTGGGTGGCGAACTTCTCGCTGTAGCGGCGGCGGTTGTTCTTCCACATGAAGTCGTAGACGCAGTTGTGGAAGTAGAAGAACTCCAGGTGCTTGAATTCGGTCTTCGCCGCCGAAAAGAGTTCCTCGACACGGTGGATGTGCTCGTCCATCGTGCCGCCCACATCCATCAGCAACAACACTTTCACCTTGTTGTGCCGTTCCGGGA
Source organism: Burkholderiales bacterium Ga0077543 (assembly GCA_001464055.1). Classification (GTDB taxonomy): domain Bacteria; phylum Pseudomonadota; class Gammaproteobacteria; order Burkholderiales; family Burkholderiaceae_C; genus Rubrivivax. The sequence goes on along the minus strand of LNET01000063.1, from coordinate 29,104 downwards.
CCATCTTGATGTCCAGCAGCCCGGCGTTCGCAGCGGTGCTGTGGATGGTGTCGTCCAGGTCGAGTTCGTCGGCCGCGCCTTCGCGCGCGAAGCGCCGCAGCCGGCGCAGCGCCACCTTGATGTTGCGCGTGCCCAGTTCCTTGGTGTCGTCGTAGTCCTTGAAGGCGCGCTGGTCCCAGACCTTCACCGCGCTCTTGTTGCGCCCGCTGGCCTGGCCGATGCGGATGCCCTGAGGGTTGTAGCCATAGGCGCCGAACGGGCTGGTGCCGCCGGTGCCGATCATGCGGCTGCCGCCCTGGTGGCGTTCCTTCTGTTCCTCGAAGCGCTTCTTCAGCGTTTCCATCAGCTCGTCCCAGCCCATCTTCTCGATGGCCGCCTTCTGCTCGGGCGTGAGTTCCAGTTCCAGGGTCTTGCGCAGCCAGTCCAGCGGCACGTCCTGGGTGAAGTCGGTGAGCAGTTCCACGCCCTTGAAGTAGGCGGCGAAGGCGCGGTCGAACTTGTCGAACAAGGCCTCGTCCTTGACGAGGGCGGTGCGGGCCAGGTAGTAGAACTTGTCGACGCTGGGGCCGCCTTCATCGTCGATGACGCCGCTTTTCAGCGCCTGCAGCAGGCACAGGTATTCGCCCACCGAAACCGGCAGCTTGGCGGCGCGCAGGGTGTAGAAGAAGTTGATCAGCATGGCAGGCCCTTCCAGGCGATTGTCGCGCTGCCCGCCGGCGGCCCTGCCCGTGGCCCGGCCTGCGGCCCTATTTCCCCTTGGCGCCCGGGTCGTGGCGCTTGAGCCAGCCGAAATACTCCTCGTACCAGAGCTTGCTGTTGCGAGGCTTCAGGATCCAATGGTTCTCGTCCGGGAACCACAGCAGCCGGGCGTCGACGTTCAGCGCCTTCAGCGTGTTGTAGTAGGCCAGGCCCTGGGCGTCGGGCACGCGGTAGTCCAGCGCGCCGTGCACCACCAGCGTGGGCGTGCGCATCGTCGCGGCATAGGCATGTGGGCTTTGCGAATGCACACGCGCCATGTCGTCCCAGTACCAGGCGCCCAGTTCCTTGGCATGCCAGGTGTAGGCGTCGTCGGCGAACATGCCCACCCAGTCGAAGCAGCCGGCGTGGCACACATAGGCGGCATAGCGCCCCGGCTTCACGTGGCCGTTCATCCAGGCCACCATGTAGCCGCCGTAGCTGCCGCCGGTGGCGAAGATGCGCTTCCTGTCGACCCAGGGCTTCTTCAGCAGCCAGTCGGTGGCGGCTTCCACGTCCTGCAGTTCCAGTTCGCCCCAGCGGTGGGTGATGCTGTCCAGGAAGGCATAGCCGAAGCTGCTGCTGCCGTGATAGTTCACCATCGCCACCACGTAGCCCTGGGCCGCCATCACCTGGGCATTCCACCGGTAGTGCCAGACATCGCCGAAGGCGGTGTGCGGGCCGCCGTGGATGACATGCAGCACCGGGTACTTCTTCTTCGCGTCGAAGCCCGGGGGGTAGGCCAGCCAGAGCTGCACATCTTCCTTCGGTCCGTCGTCCACCGCGGCTGCGCCCTTGATCCAGACTTCGTCGACGCGCGCGCTGTCGCGTCCGGACAGCAGCGTGTCGTTGAAGGTCTCGATGCGCAGCGGCGCGGCACCCGCCAGGTGTGCGTGCATGCGGCCAGGGTGGGTGGCGCTGTCGGCCACGGTCACCAGGGTGCCGGCAGCCTTGTCGAAGGCGCCGACCCAGCCACCTTCGACCACGACCTCGGCGCGCTTGTCGGCCAGGTCGAAGCGCCAAAGATGCTTGCGCCCCTTCTGCTCGGCCAGCAGCAGCAAGGCCAGGCCGTCGTCTTCCCACAGCAGCGGGGCCTGCACCTCGTGGTCCCACTCGCTGCTGACGACTTCCCAGGCGTTGCCGTCGCGATGCCACAGCGCCAGCTGCGCCGGCATGGTGTGCTTGCGGCCCTGGTGGCTGGCCAGGAAGGCGACGCGCGCGCCGTCGGGGCTGTAGCGCGGCGCGGCGAAGTCCCAGGCGGCGTCCTTGGCAATGACGCTGATCTTGCCGCTCTTGATGTCCAGTTCGGCCAGCGCAAAGCGGCCGTCGACGCGTTTTTCGGTGGCCGGGTCGAAGCTGAAGACGATGCGCTTGCCGTCGGGCGAGATGTCGAAGTGGTTGGCGTCGGGATCGGCCCGGCCCAGTTCGTAGGGTGTGCCCTCGAACAGGTCGCGCACCTTGGCCTGGCTGGCGTTGCCGCTGGCGGCCGGCTCCAGCAGGTGCAGGTGGGCCACGCGGCCCATCGGCAGGTTGTGGTCCCAGAAACGGTACTGGGCCTCGCTCGTGACGTAGCCGCTTTCCTTGCGGTCCTTGAATTCCTTGTGCTTCTTCGCCTGGGCGGCCGTGCCTTTCAGTTCAGGCCAGACCCAGCTGACGAAAACCAGGCGCCGGCCGTCCGGGCACCAGCGGAAGGCCTCGACGCCGGTAGCGACGCTGGCCGCGCGATGGGCTTCGCCGCCGTCGGGGGCGATCAGGTAGAGCTGTTGGGTCTCGTCCTTCGCGCCTTCCTGTTCCCGCTTGGCGGTGAAGGCGATCAGCTTGCCGCGCGGGCTCCAGCGCGGGTTGCCGTCCTTCTCGCCGCCCGTGGTCAGCAGGCGCGGGCCGCCGCCCTGCGTCGACAGCAGCCACAGTGCAGACGAGGCCTTGTTGTCCTCCATCGAGAAGCTGGACAACGCAGCCACGGCCTGCGCGCCGTCAGGCGACAGGCTGGGCGCACCCAGGCGCTGCAGCGCCCACAGGTCGTCGACCGTGAGAGGGGTCTTCCTGGCTTCGGGCAAGGTGCTGGTCTTCGGGGTCTTCGCCATGGGCTTTTGTTTCTGTTCAGCGCGGGCTGCGTGGCCGCGTCAGTTGGTGTTCGAGTTGCGCCTTCACCTCGGGCCATTCGCCCGCCGTCAAGCTGTACATCACGGTGTCGCGCACGGTGCCGTCACGGCGCAGCGCATGGTGGCGGATGACCCCGTCCTTGCGGGCACCCAGCCGCTCGATCGCGCGCTGGCTGGCGAAGTTGAAGTTGTCGGTGCGCCAGCCGACAAGCCGGGCGCCGAGCGTTTCGAAGGCATGCGTCATCAGCAGCCACTTGGCGGTGGTGTTGACGGCGCTGCGCTGGCGGCTCGCGCGGATCCAGGAGTAGCCGATCTCGAGCCGTTCGACCGCGGGCACGATGTCGTGGTAGCTCGTGCTGCCGAGCACCTCGCCGCTGTCGTGGTCGAGGATGGCAAAGGCCAGCCGGCTGCCCTGCTCGCGCATCTTCAGCGCCGTGGCGATGTAGGCGGTGGTCTCGCCCGGGGCCGGCACCGAGGTCACGCGCAGGTTCCACAGTTCGCCGTCGGCCGCCGCGGCCGCCAGCCCAATTTCGTGTTCGGTCCCCAGCGGCACCAGGCGTACCGGCGCCCTGGTGAGGGTGACAGGCAGTACACCGTGCATTCCTAACCCAGCTTCCCGCCACGGATCCAGCTCTGCCGGTCCGTCGGCGGACGGCCTGCGGCGAGGACGCCGCAGGCGCTCGCAGGCGAGGGACAGTCCTCAGGACTGTTCCTCGTCCTGCTCGCCCCGCCTTGGGGGGGTGCGAGCGCCAGCGAGCTTGGGGCCCCCATCTCTAGCGGTTGTGGCGCTGCATGAACACGAGTTTCTCGAAGAGCGTCAGGTCTTGCTCGTTCTTCAGCAGCGCACCCACCAGTGGCGGCACGGCGACCTTGTCGTCCTGGCTTTGCAATGCTTCGAGCGGAATGTCCTCGGCCACCAGCAGCTTGAGCCAGTCGAGCAACTCGCTGGTCGACGGCTTCTTCTTCAGGCCTGGCAGGTTGCGCACCTCGTAGAAGGTCTTCATCGCCGCGGCCAGCAACTGCTTCTTCAGCCCGGGGAAATGCACGTCGACGATGCGCTGCATCGTGTCGGCTTCAGGAAACTTGATGTAGTGGAAGAAGCAGCGGCGCAGGAAGGCGTCGGGCAGTTCCTTTTCGTTGTTGCTGGTGATGAACACCAGCGGCCGATGTTTGGCCTGGATGAGTTCACGTGTCTCGTAGACGTAGAACTCCATGCGGTCGATTTCGCGCAGCAGGTCGTTCGGGAATTCGATGTCGGCCTTGTCGATCTCGTCGATGAGCAGCGCCACGGGCTGGTCCGAGGTGAAGGCCTGCCAGAGCACGCCCTTGACGATGTAGTTGCGGATGTCGCGCACCCGTGCGGCTTCTTCGCTGCCACTCAACTGGCTGTCGCGCAGCCGGCTCACGGCGTCGTATTCGTACAGGCCCTGCTGGGCCTTGGTCGTGCTCTTGATGTGCCACTGCAGCAGCGGCATGCCCAGTGCGCCCGCGACTTCCTCGGCCAGCATGGTCTTGCCGGTGCCGGGCTCGCCCTTGACGAGCAGCGGGCGCTTCAGGGTGAGTGCCGCGTTCACCGCCAGCATCAGGTCCTGCGTGGCGATGTAGTGCTCGGAACCCTGGAATTTCATGCAGCAAAGGCAGTGTTTGCCTGTAGATGGGAGGCCGCTTTCGGCGGTTTCGAGCCAGTATAAGGGCCCTATAATTTCGTCGATGAAGTTCGCCACCACCCCCCTGTTCGTGGCCACTCTGGTGGCTTCCCTCTTCACTGCACCGGCCGCATTCGCCCAGGATGCCGCCGCCGGCAAGGCCAAGGCCGCCATGTGCATAGGCTGCCACGGCATCGTGGGTTATCAGTCCAGTTTCCCGGAAGTCTTCAGGGTCCCGATGATCTCCGGCCAGACTGGCGCCTACATCGTCGCTTCGCTGCAGGCCTACAAGAAAGGCGAGCGCAAGCACCCGACCATGCGCGCCATTGCCGGGTCGCTGACCGACAAGGACATGGCTGATCTGGGCGCCTTCTACGAATCGCATGGTGCTTCAGCCGTCAAGAACGTGGCCACGGCGCCCCAGCCCAGCCCGGCCGTGGCCGCCTTGTTGACCAAGGGTGCCTGCGCTTCGTGCCATGGCGCCGACTACAACAAGCCCATTGCCGCGAACTATCCCAAGCTGGCCGGCCAGCATGCCGACTATCTTTACGCCAGCCTGCGCGCCTACGGCATCCAGGGCAATCCGCAGGTTGGCCGGGCCAACGCCATCATGAGCGGCCAGGTGAAAGCCTTCACCCGCGCCGAACTCAAGCAGATGTCCGACTACCTGGCCACCCTGCCTGGTGACCTGAAGGTCGTTCGCCAGTCGCCGTTCAGGTGATCTCGGGCCGGCGTGCCGGCCATCGCCACACGCGAGCGGCAAGCGCCGTGCCCAAAAGGATCACCGCGCATCCGCACAACATCGCAACCGTGGGCCACTCGCCCAGGAACAAGGCCCCCCAGCCCATGGCGAAGGCCGGGATCAGGAAGGTCACCGAGATCGCCCGGGTGGCACCCACCCTGGCCATCAGCCTGAAGAAGAGCACGTAGGCCAGCCCGGTACAGGCCAGCGCCAGCAAGGCCGCTGCGGCCCAGGCGCGAAGGCTCGGTGGCGTCGTCGGCCACCACCACCAGGCAGGCAAACCCAGCACCAGGGCCGACGCCATCTGGCTCCCCGCGGCCACTGCCATCGGCGGCACCGCCTGCAACTGTCGCCGCGCGAGGTTGGCGCCCAGCCCGTACAGCAGCGTGGCGCCGACGCAGGCGGCAATGCCCAGGGCCGGGCTGACGCCCAGCGCCCCGGCATGCAGATCGGCCTTGCCCCAGGAAAGGCCGATCACGCCGGCCAATCCGATCAGCAGCCCGAGGATCTGCGTTCTGGCGAGCTTCTCGCGCCACACCACCCAGCCGATCAGGGCAGCCCACAGCGGCGCGGTGGCATTGAAGACCGCCATCAGCCCGGCTGTCAGTGCCAGCGAAGCCACCGCGAAGAGCACGAACGGTCCGGTGCTGTTCACCCAGCCGACCACCGCCACCGCAGGCCAGTGTTGCCGCAGCGCCGGGCCTTCGCCCCGCCACAGCAGCCAGGGCAGGAGCAAGGCGCTGGCGCCGGCCACGCGCAGGAAGGCCAGTGCCACCGGCCCGAACTCGTCGGCGCCCAGACGCATGAACAGGAACGATGCGCCCCACAGGGCGGCCAGCAGCAGCAGGTCGAACAGGTCGCGCCGGCTCACAGCCTGCCTTCGTGCTGCAGCAGAAAGCGCTTGCGGTCGAGGCCGCCTGCATAACCCGTGAGCGTGCCGTCGCGTCCCAGGACGCGGTGGCAGGGCACGATCACGGAAATCGGATTGCGCCCGATAGCCGCACCCACCGCACGCATGGCGGTCGGCCGGCCGATCTGGCGGGCCACTTCGCCATAGCTGATGGCGCGGCCCGGGCCGATGCCGCACAGGGCCTGCCACACCTGTTGCTGGAACGGAGTGCCTTGCGCGTCCAGCGGCACCCCGAAGCCCGTCCACCCGACCGTGGCGCTGCCGTCGAAGTACAGACTCAGCTCGCGGGCTGCCTGGGCCAGGTGGGGGTGGGCCGGTTCGGCCGGCGCAGGCAGTGGGCCAGGGTGGTGGGCCTGCCCGTCGAACCAGGCCCCGGCCAGACCGGCGGCAGTGGCCGCCAGCGTCATCGGCCCCAGCGGTGTCTGAATCCGGCATTGCGCCTGCAGCGCTGCGGTCGAGGTCATGGCAGTTCCTTGGTTTCGATGGCGTGCCACAGCCGCATCACGGCATAGGCGCGCCAGGGTCGCCAGTCTTCGGCGATCCGGGTGATGTGTTTCGGGTCGCGCGAGCCCAGTGCATTCATCAGGCCGATGTCGCTGGCGGGCCAGGCATCGGGCCAGGCCAGCGCACGCATGGCCACGAGTTGCGCGGTCCAGTCGCCCACCCCTGGCAGGGCCAGCAGCGCCTGCAGCGTGGCTTCGACCGGTGCACCACGCTCGAGCACGATGCGGCCGGCCACCACCTCCGCGGCCAGAGCCTGCAGCGCGCGCACGCGCTGGCGCACGATGCCCAGCAGGCCGATGGTCGCAGGGTCGGCGTCGGCAATGGCCTGGGGCGTGGGGAACAGGCGGGTCAGACGCGGATACGGGGTTTCGATCGGTTCGCCCAGCCGGTCCACCAGGCGCTGCAGCAGCGTGCGTGCTCCCTTGACCGTGACCTGCTGGCCCAGGATGACGCGCACTGCGGTTTCGAAGCCGTCGAAACATCCGGGCAAGCGATGACCAGGCCGCAGCGGCAGCGGCAGGCGGGCCAGCACGGCATCGACCTGCGCCGGGTCGGCGTCCAGGTCCAGCGCGTGGCGCACGCGCTGCATCAATGCACCGAGCGCAGGGCTCAGGCTGTCCGACACCTGCAGGCGCACTTCGCAGCGCGCCGGGTCCAGGCGCAGGGCCAGCCAGCCGCGCAGCAGGCCGTCGCGATGCGGCCAGGCCAGCGTGCGCCGCAGGGTCAGCGCCGCGCTGTCGACCTGTTCGACACCCTCGACCACGCGCCGTTCGAAGTGGCCGACCAGGCCTTCCACGTCCAGCGGAGGCCGCCAGGCCAGCCGCAGCCCGGTTCCGTCGGCGGCGATGGCAGTGGCTGCTGCCTGGCGTTCGCGGCGCAGCTGTGTCGGCGCCAGCCGGTAGCGTTCGGCGAAGGCGGCATTGAAGCGGCGCAGGCTGGCAAAGCCGCTGGCCAGCGCCACCTGCGCCACGGGCAGCGGGGTGTCGGTGAGCAGTTGCTTGGCCAGCAGCAGACGGCGAGTGCTCAGGTAGTCGTGCGGCGCAACGCCGTGGTGAACCAGGAAGATGCGGCGCAGGTGCCGGTCGGTGACGCCCAGCCGGGCTGCCAGTTCGGGCAAGGCCACAGGCAGACCCTGGTGCACGGCCAGGTCGATGCGCTGCGCTGCGGCCTGGGCCAGGCTGTGCGAGGAATCCATCTGGGACAAGCCCGGGGCGATTTCCGGCCGGCATTTCAGGCAGGGCCGGAAGGCTGCAGCCTCGGCCTGGGCACAGCTGCCGAAAAAACGGCAGTTCTCGCGCCTGGGCGTACGCACCCGGCAAACCGGCCGGCAGTAGATGCCGGTGGAGGTGACGCCGACGAACAGCCGGCCGTCGAAGCGGGGGTCGCGGGCGCACAGGGCCAGGTAGGCCGCATCGGGATCGGAAAACATGGCGCCATGTTAGGCGCCGCCTGATCCTGCGCTGGCCGTTTTCGGACCTGTGGTTCAGGCCGCCAGCTTCGGGGCCAGACCGGCTTCGAAGATCGCCACCGGCTGCGGCCGGCCGAGCAGGTAGCCCTGCATCAGGTCGCAGTCGTGGCGGCGCAGGAATTCAGCCTGCTCGGCGGTTTCGACGCCTTCGGCCACCACTTCCATGCGAAAGCGGCGCGCGATGGCCAGCATGGCCAGCACGATGGCGGCGTCCTCGGGGTCGGTGGTCAGGTCGCGCACGAAGGCGCGGTCGATCTTGAGTTCATGTACCGGCAGCTTTTTCAGGTACATCAGGCTGGAATAGCCGGTGCCGAAGTCGTCGATGGAAAACCGGAAGCCCAGCGCCGCGATCTGCTGCAGCCGTTCCGCCGCGCCCTCGTCGAGCAGTACGCCTTCGGTGATCTCCAGCGTCAGCAGACCGGGATCGACACCGTGCCTTTGCGTGATGGCCAGCAGGTCGTTGGCAAAGCCCGGCTCGCGAAACTGCCGCGGACTGACGTTCACCGCCAGCGGCAGGCTGCGCCCTTCGGCCATCCAGCGGGCCTGCAGCGCACAGGCCTGGTCGATGACCCAGCGGCCTATGGCCAGGATCAGCAGGCTTTCCTCGGCCACCGGGATGAAGTCGGCGGGGCTGACGAAGCCGCGCTGGGGCTGCTTCCAGCGCAGCAGGACCTCGGCGCCTGCCAGCACCTGTTGCGGCGGGCTGGCCGGGGTTGCGCCAGGCAGCAGTTTCCACTTGCCCTGCAGATTGATGCTGAACTCGGCGTTGTCCAGTGCCAGGCGCAGGTCGCGTTCCAGCGCCAGGCGCTCGGCAACGCCGCGCTGCATGCTGTGCTCGTAACACTTGAGCGCGCCGCGCCCCGCGGCCTTGGCCACGTACATCGCGGTGTCGGCTTCACGCACCAGGTCTTCGACGTTTTCCTGGGCGCTTTTCGGGAACAGCGTGCAGCCGATGCTGGCGCCCAGCGTGTATTCGAGTCCGTCCACGACGAAGGGCCGCACCAGGGAGGCCAGCAGCTTCTGGCCGACATGTTCTGCCCCTGCCGTGGCCAGGCTGCTGTCGTTGCCCAGGTCGGGCAGCAGCACCATGAGTTCGTCGCCACCCATGCGGGCCAGCGTGTCTTCCGAGCGCAGCGCCTGCTGCAGGCGCTGGCCGACGGCGCGCAGCACGCTGTCGCCCACGGCATGGCCATAGACGTCGTTGATGCGCTTGAAGTGGTCCAGGTCGATGTACAGCAGTGCGCCGAAGCGGCTGCGTCGGCGTGCCGATCGCAGCGCCTGCAGCAGCCGGTCGCCGAGCAGGGTTCGGTTGGGCAGGCCGGTGAGCGTGTCGGTGGTGGCGGCGCGGTGCAGTGCCGCTTCGGCCTGCTTGCGTTCGTCGATGTCGATGAGCACGCCCGACATCGCCGTGATCTTGCCCTGCTCGTCGTGTTCGGCTGGTGCTCCGGCGGCCAGCATCCAGCGCCAGCCGCCCTGGGCGCTGGGCAGCCGCAGTTCGACGCGGAACATCGCGTCGCGGCCGGGCTGGTTCTGGCGCAGCACCTCGCGCATGCGCCCGACGTCGTCGCGATGCACCGCAGGCCACAGCGGCAGGCTCTGGCGACCGCTGCCCCGGGCCGCGAAGCGCAGGCCCACCGCGTCGGCGGCGCGGGCATCGAAGTGCACCAGGTCGTCGACCAGGTTCCAGTGCCAAGGTGCAATGCGCGCCGCCTCGACCGCCAGGTCCAGCAGACGGCGCTGGTCGCGGGCCTCGGTCTGGTCGGAAAAGCAGCAGATCGCGCCACTGATGCCGCCGTCGGCGTCATGCAGGGCCACGGTGCTGGTTCGCAGCCAGTGGCGCTTGCCGTCGCCCAGGCGCAGGCCGTAGCAGAGTTCGTGTCGGTCCTGGCCGTCGGCCACGGTCAGGGCCATGGGGCGCAGCTCCCGCGCCATGGGCTGGCCGTCTTCGTACAGGGCGTCGGGAAAGAGCTGGCAGGTGCGCTGGCCCAGCAGCTGCGGCAGCGGGACGCCGTAAATGCGCGCGGCACTTTCGTTGGCCTGCAGCACGCGCAGCTGCAGGTCGACCATGACCACGCCGACCGGCAGCGAATGCAGCAGGCCCTGGGCCTGTTCGCGCTGGGCAACGAGTTCGGTGACGTCGGTGATGACGGCGATGTAGCCGTCGAAGGCGCCGGCCGCTCCGAACAGGGGTTGCAGGTCGATGTCGATCCACTTGCCCGGGCCGTCCACGTCGCGGCCGAGCCTGCGCAGGCGTGTCGCCTGGCGAGCGTTGACGGCTGCCAGCAGCGGCGCGCGGGTGTCGGGGTCGTTGCGCAGAAATGGCAGAACGGCACCGGGCCGCCGGCCCAGGCAGGCGGCGACCTCGCACCCGGCAAAGTCACCGAAGGCCTGGTTGGCCCAGGTGATGCGGTTGCCGACGTCGGTGATGACGACTGCGTTCGACGCGCGCTCGGCCACCAGTACCCGGGGGGCAAGCAGCGCGTCGGTGTCGGCGCGCATGTTCATGGAGTTGGTTTTCCGTTCGAAGCCCATGCATTGCAGTTGAATCTGCAACGCTCCATCGCATTTCGAACGGCGCGGCCACAACCTGAGCTTTGGATGGGGCGCGGTGTGCGGAAATTGGCAGTCTGCGCTACATGGCCTTGAACAGCGGCACATAGGCCCGGCTGACGGGCAGTTCACCCGACCAGCCTTGAATGCGCAGGAACAGCCGGCTGCTTTCGTCGCGGCGGGTGCCGGCCAGGTGGCGCAGATTGACGATGGTCGACCGGTGAACCTGGGCGAACTGGGTCGGGTCGAGCTGCTGGGCCAGCTCGGCGATCGGCGTGCGGATCAGGTGTTCGGCGGTGGCCGTCTGCACGCAGGTGTACTTGTCGTCGGCACGGAAGAACAGCACCTCGTCCACCGCCACCTGGTGGGTGATGTCGCCGCTGCCGGCGCGCACCCAGCGCAGCCGTTGCGGCGCCAGCGAGGCCGTCGGCAGCAGCCGCTGCAGCGTGGCCAGCAGCCTGGCCTCGTCGCCCGACGGCGCCGTCGCCGGCTGCAGCGCCCGGCGGATGCGCTCGACCGTCTTGCCCAGCCGTTCACGCGAAACGGGCTTGAGCACGTAGTCCACGGCCTCTTGTTCGAAAGCCTGCACGGCATATTCGTCGTAGGCAGTGACGAAGACCACGCGCGTCGTGCCCTCGATGCCCTGGGCGACTTCCAGCCCTGTGAGGCCAGGCATCTGGATGTCGAGGAAGGCCAGGTCGGGCTGCAGCGCGGCGATGCGCTCGGCCGCTTCGACGCCGTTGCGGGCGGTGTGCAGCAGTTGCAGTTCAGGCCACAGCGTGGCCAGTTCGCTGGCCAGCGCACGTGCCAGGTGCGGTTCGTCGTCGGCGATCAGGCAGGTGGTCATGTCGGGGTGGGCTCCAGGGGAATGATGATGCTGGCCAGCGTGCCGCGCGGGCCTTCGGGTGCGGTCTGCAGCACCAGCGTGGCCTGCGGGCCGAAACGGGCCAGCAGCCGCTCCCGGATGTTGGCCAGAGCCACGCCGTTGCCCCGCCGGGCGCCGGGGCGCGGGCCGGCCTGGCCAGCCTCCAGGCCCAGGCCGTTGTCCTGCACTTCCAGCCGCAGCTCTCGCCCGACCACGTTGGCACGCACCCAGACCGTGCCGCCGTCGATGCTGGGCTCCAGCCCGTGCATCACGGCGTTTTCCACCAGCGGCTGCAGCAGCAGCGGCGGCAGCGGCTGCTGGCGTGCGGCTTCGTCGGCCGTGATCTCGAAATGCAGCCGGTCGGCCATGCGCACCTGCAGCAGCTGCAGGTAGTGCTGCGCCAGTTCCAGTTCCTGCGCCACCGTGCTGCTGGGCTTGCGCATGGTGCCCAGGCTCACGCGCAGATAGTCGGTGAAGCTGGCCAGCATCTGCTTGGCCAGTGGCAGGTCGTGATCCATCAGGCTGTGCACGTTGGCCAGCGTGTTGAACAGGAAGTGCGGCTCGATCTGGGCCTGCAGCAGCCGCAACTGCGCTTCCTGGGCCTGGCGCTTGAGCTGTTCCTCGTGCCACTGCTGCCAGGCCCACAGGCCCCAGATCGTGCTGGCGAAGACGGCGGCGATCGACACCGAGATCCAGCTCCGCTGGGGCGCCCAGTTCACGCGGTCCATTCCGGGCAACTGGCCCAGCAGCAGGAAGGCCAGGCCCAGGCCGAAAGCCACGCACAGCATCGAGGTTCCGGCAAAGAACAGGTTCACCCACAGCCCGGGTTCACCATTCACCCAGGCCAGGAAGCGGTCGGAGGCCAGGCGTTCGATGGCGGTGTAGACGACGTGAAAGGTCACGGCGATGAGCAGGGCCGTCAGCAGCATGGGCTGGGCGACTTGCAGCACTTCTGCAGGGGTCGGCCAGCGTCCGCCAAAGAGCAGGGCCACCAGCAGCAGGCCCAGGCCCCACGCCAGGGCCACCAGCAAGGTCATCACCCACATCGCCCATTCCGGGGCGGCGTGCTTGCGACGCAGCTTGAAGAAGTCGCGCCGGGCCAGGGCCAGCGCAGCCAAAAAGGGTTGCATGGCCCGAAGTCTAGGCAGCTGCGCCCGGGCGCGGCCAGGGCAGCGACGAATCGCCCGGTCGGCCGCCGGATCGACAGCGCGGTGGCCCAGGCGGCGGCCTTCCTACAATCCGCGCTGCTTCCAGACCAACCCAGCCCTACAGCATGCACATCGATCCCACCGTCTTCAAGGCCTACGACATCCGCGGCATCGTCGGCAAGAACATCGACGAGACCTTCGCCGAGCACCTGGGCCGGGCCTTCGGCAGCGAAGCGCTGCTGGCCGGCGAAAAGGCGGTGGCGGTGGGCCGTGACGGCCGCCTGTCTGGCCCCGGCCTGGCTGCGGCACTCATCCGCGGCCTGAAGAGCACCGGCCTGGACGTCGTGGACATCGGCATGGTGACCACGCCCATGCTGTACTACGTGGCCGCCACGCGCGGCAAGCACGGCTGCAGCAGTGGCATCCAGGTCACCGGCAGCCACAACCCGAAGGACTACAACGGCTTCAAGATGGTGATGGCCGGACGTGCCATCTACGGCAACGACATCCAGAAGCTCCGCCAGCGCATCGAGACCGAGACCTACACCTCGAAGCGCGGCCGCAGCGCGAAGATGGACATCATTGCCGAGTACACCCAGCGCATCGTCGGCGACGTGAAGCTGGCGCGGCCCATGAAGATCGTGGTGGACAGCGGCAACGGCATTCCGGGTGCCACGGCTCCGGCCATCCTGAAGGCCCTGGGCTGCGAGGTCATCGACCTGTACAGCACGGTGGACGGCGATTTCCCCAACCACCACCCCGACCCGAGCAAGCCCGAGAACCTGGCCGACCTGATCAAGGTGGTGCACGCCACGGGTGCGGAGATCGGTCTGGCCTTCGACGGCGACGGCGACCGCCTGGGCGTGGTCACGAAGCAGGGCAACATCATCTACCCCGACCGGCAGATCATGCTGTTCGCGCGCGACATCCTCAAGCGTCACCGCGGTGCCACGATCATCTTCGACGTGAAGTGCAGCCAGCGCCTGCCGGTGGCCATTCGCAAGGCCGGTGGCAAGCCGCTGATGTGGCGCACCGGGCATTCGCTGATCAAGGCCAAGCTGAAGGAAACCGGCGCCCCGTTTGCCGGCGAGATGAGCGGCCACCTGTTCTTCGGCGAACGCTGGTATGGCTTCGACGACGCGATGTACACCGCGGCACGCCTGCTCGAGATCCTGAGCCGCGAGAAGAACCCCAGCGCCTTCCTCGACGCCCTGCCCACCAGCTTCAGCACGCCCGAGCTCAACGTGCCTTGTGCCGAAGGCGAACACCACGCCGTGGTGGCTGAACTGCTGGCGCGTGCGGCCGACGGCCGGCTGAAGTTCGAAGGCGGCGCGGTGGGCACCATCGACGGCCTGCGCGTGGACTTCGCCGACGGCTTCGGCCTCATCCGCGGCAGCAACACCACGCCGGTGCTGGTGCTGCGCTTCGAAGGCCACACCCCCGAGGCGCTGCACCGCATCGAGGCCAGCTTCATGGAAGCGCTGCGCAGCGTCAAGCCCGACGCCCAGGTGGCTGCCGCGGCGCACTGAGCATGCGCGCAGGGCTGGCGCGTTGATGGTGCACACCGGGCTGGCGCGTCGATGATGCGCGCAAGGCTCGCGCATCGATGAACCCCGCCTGGCTTGCGCGGGCGGCCTGGGCCATGGCGCTGTGGCTGGCCTTGCCTCTGATCCTGGCGCGCCTGTGGTGGCGTGGCCGGCGCGAACCCACCTACCGGCTCGACATGGCCGAGCGGCTGGGATGGCCAGCCCGGCCGCCCGTGCCGGGTCGGCTCTGGGTCCACGCCGTGTCGCTGGGCGAGACCCTGGCCGCAGCCCCTTTGTTGGCCGCGCTGCGGGCCAGGCAGCCTGGCCTGTGCATCCTCTTGACCCACGGCACGGCCACCGGGCGTGAAGCGGGCGCAAAACTGCTGCAGCCAGGCGACGCCCAGGCCTGGCTGCCCTACGACACCCCTGGCGCGGTGCGGCGCTTCCTGCGTGCCCACCGCCCTGTCGCCGGGGTGCTGCTGGAAACCGAGATCTGGCCGGCGCTGCTGCATGCCGCGCAAGCCCAGGCCCTGCCGATGGTGCTGGCCAACGCGCGCCTGTCGGCCCGCAGCGCCGCCAAGGGCCGGCGTCTGGCCGCCCTGCTGCGACCGGCCGTTGCTGCCTTCCAGGCGGTGCTGGCACAGACCGAGACCGACGCGCTGCGGCTGCGCAGCGCCGGCGCGGCCCATGTGCAGGTGCTGGGCAATCTGAAGTTCGACATCACGCCGCGCGCCGACCTGTTGGCGCTCGGACAGGCCTGGCGCCAGGCCGTCGCTCAGGGTGCAGGGCGCCGCGTGGTTCTGGCGGCCGTCACCCGCGAAGCCGAGGAAGCCGCGCTGCTGGCGACATGGGCGGGTGTACCGGCACCGCGGCCGCTGTTGCTGGTGGTGCCCCGGCATCCACAGCGGTTCGACGAGGTGGCAAGCCTGGTGGCGCGGGCAGGCTTCAGCCTGGAGCGGCGCAGTGCCTGGAGCGAGCTGCCGCCTTCCGCGGCGCTGACGGCCGACGTCTGGCTGGGCGACAGCCTGGGCGAGATGGCGCTGTACTACGCCGCCGCCGACGTGGCCCTGCTCGGTGGCAGCTTCGAGCCGCTGGGCGGACAGAACCTGATCGAGGCCGCCGCCTGCGGCTGCCCCTTGCTGATGGGCCCGCACACCTTCAACTTTGCCCAGGCCGCCGACGATGCGCTGGCCGCCGGGGCCGCCGAGCGCTGGCCCGACCTGCCGGCGGCCGTGGCACGGGCGCTGGCGCTGGTGGCCGGCTCGGCCCGACAGGATCGTGTGGACATGGCAGCAAAAGCCGGGCACTTCGCGGCGGCCCACCGCGGTGCAGCAGACCGGATGGCTGCACAGGTGCTGGCACGGGTGTCGTCACTGCGGTCTCCCATCGCGCCGCCGCCGCGTTGAGCCGAATCGCGCGCGCCGCCCCGGTCAGCCGCGCAGCAGGTCCAGTTCAGGGAGCCCGGCGCTGCCTGGCAACACGTCCTTGTCCAGCGCCTTGCGCGAGACGCCCAGATGCTGGCTCAGCAGCGGCCGCAAGGCGCTGCGCAGGTCGGTGGTGACGCGCAGGTCGCGGCCATCGGCACGCTGCGCGGGCGCCAGGCCCGGCCAGTCGGCCAGCACGCGGCCCCCGCGTACCGCGCCACCCAGCACGAAGGCGGTACCGCCGCTGCCGTGGTCGGTGCCCTGGCTGCCGTTGACCGCGACCTCGCGGCCGAACTCGGTGGCCACCACCACCACCGTGCGGCGCCAGGTGTCCTGCGCCAGCAGGCCTTCGCGCAGGGCGGCGAGCACGGCGTCCAGGGTGCGCAGATTGTTCGACAGCGCGCCTTGGGGTGCGGCCTGGTTCACGTGAGAGTCCCAGCCGCCCATCTCGAGCACCGCGACCTGGCTCCTGCCTTGCAGAAACTCCGCGGCCTTGCGGGCCAGCGTCAAGGCTTGCGTATTGCGGCCACCGACCATCGCCCCGGGGTTGGCGGCCATGGCTGGTTCGTCGCGCAGGCTGCGCGCACGGGCCAGGGCCTGGGCGAGTTCGGGGTCGTTGCGGTACAGCGCCTGCAGGCGTGCCACCAGGTCGGGCGCGGGTTCGGCCAGGGTGCTGGGCGCCCAGGTGTCGACGGTTGCGGGGCCCCGCAGCAACAAGGGAACCGCGGTCTGCAGCGCTACCGCACGCAGCGCCGGCCTGGAGGCGCCGGGTGCGCCTTGTGCACCGGTTGCAGCGGCCTGCAGTGCGCGGCCCAGCCAGCCGGTGTCCAGTTCGTGCGGGCGGCTGCCGCCGCTTTCCAGCACCTGCTGGGCGTCGAAGTGTGAACGTTCACGGTAGGCCAGACCCACCGCATGCAGCACCGCGGCTTCGCCGCGCGTGTACATCGCATGAAGCTCCGGCAGCAGCGGGTTCAGCGCGAATGGGCCTTGCAGCGCCAGCGGGGGGCTCGTGAATTCGCCGAGCACGCCACGCGCCGCAGCGAAGGCCGGGTCGCCGATCGCCGGCACGGCTTGCAGGCCGCAGAGGCCGCCGCGCAGCAGCACGAAGGCCAGCCGCGGGATGTCGGGGGCCAGCGGCGCGCCCGCGGCCACGGCCAGCCGGCAGGCCGCTCCCAGAGGCAGCAACGCAGCCGCGGCCAGCAGGCGGCGGCGCGGGATGGTGTGCTTCGTCAACATGGGGCTCGCTTTCATCGACGCTGGAATTCAGGGGCCAGCAGCAGCAGTGCCAGGGCCTGCGGGCCGTCGGCGGCACGTTCGATCTGGCGTGCGGTGTCGTCGGCCAGGCGCGGCCCCAGGCTGGCGGCTGCCAGGGCCCGGGCATCGACGTGCCGGCCCAGCCGGTCGGCGACGCGGGTGGCCCATTCCACCCGCTTCCAGACGGCATCGGGACCCAGCCATTCCTCGGCGCGGTCGGGCCAGCCGGCGGGCGAGGGCGCGGCCTGCACGCGCTGGCCCAGCGTGGCGATGCCGGCGTCGGCCTGGCGGTCGAAGGCGGTTGCGCCCAGGCCCAGCAGCCGGGCGCTGCTGAGGACAAATTCCTCGGGCGACTTCAGCTTCGCAGGCTGCGGCGACCAGGCCTGGGGCGATTCCACCAGCGCGCGGCCGACGCTGGCCAGGTCGCCTTCGGTCTGCAGGAAGCGGGCCTCGAGCCGGGCCACCAGTTCCGCCGGCGGCTGGTCGGCGACGAAATGGCGGGCCAGCTTGGTGGCGATGAAACGGGCAGTGGCCGGGTGGCGGGCCAGGTCGTCGAGCACGGCCTGCAGCGCCTGCGGACCTTCGCCGTAACGTCGTCCGAGCACGGTCTTCGGGCCGGGTTCGTGCCAGTTCGGGTCGAACACCACGGCCTGGGTGGCGCCAGGGTCGTCGGCAATCTGGCGCAGCGGCACGCGCCAGCCTGTGAACACGCGCGCCAGGGACGTGACGTCGGCCTGGGTGTAGCCGCCAGGGGTGCCGACGCTGGCCGCGCCCAGGGTGTGCAGTTCCAGCACCTCGCGCGCCAGGTTCTCGTTCAGGCCGCCCTGGCGCGGCGCTTCTTCGCCTTCGGCGCGGCGGCGTGCCGCGCGGCGCAGCACGGCGCGCGACTGCGGGCCGGCCGAGACGTCGTTGTCCAGGTAGCGCAGCATCGCCGCGTGGACGACGGCAGCGTGCAGCAGTTGCGCGAACGGGCCGGCGATGTGCGGACGGATGGCCTCGCGCTCGAACGCACCGACGAGCCCGCGCGTGTTGCCCTTGGCCAGCGAGACGGTGAAGTGGTTGGCCCAGAACAGCGCCAGCCGTTCGGCGAATGGCCGCTGGCTGGCGGCGGCGGTGGCCAGGCGGGCGCGCACGTCGGCCTGCACGGTGTCGCGCAGCGCGACGGCAGCCGGATCCTGCATCCCCGCGGCCGTTGTTGCTGCCGACGCTGCTGCCGCTGCTGCCGCTGCTGCCGCTGCCCTGGCACCAGCGCCCCTTCGCTGCTGTGCCGCGAAGCGCTGCAGGCCTTCGATGCTGCCGGGCAGGGCCTGGCCAAGCTGAGGCCCGGCCGGGCCCAGCTGTGCCAGCAGCCAGCCCCTTGCGTCGATGCCCACGGCCTGCAGATCGGCTTCGCCCAGCCCGAAGCGGTGGGCTGCGGTGGCGGCCTGGTGGGCAGTGCTGCCGGGTTGACGTGTGCTGTCCATGCCCGGCAGTGTGCAGCGCTGGCACGGTTCGCGCCGTGAAGCGCGCGTAAAGAAGCGTGTGCTGGCCGGGGTCCGCCCGCTGGCGCAGACCGGCCGCGGCCAGTCTATCGTGCCAGCAGCGTGCTCACGGCCTGCACGTCGGCCGGTGCCAGGGAACCGGCGGCCTGGCGCAGGCGCAGGTTGCCCACCAGAACGTTGTAGCGGGCCAGGGCCAGGTCACGCTGGGTGGCGGCCAGCTGGCTTTGCGCGTTCAGCACGTCCAGGTTGACGCGCACGCCGACGCGGAAGCCCAGCTGCGTGGCTTCCAGCAGCAGCTTCGACGAGCCTTCGGCGGCTTCCAGCGCCTTCACCTGGGCCAGCCCGGATTGCACGCCGAAGTAGGCCACGCGCGTGGCCTGGGCCACGCCGCGGCGGGCGGCTGCCAGGTCGTTGCGCGAACGCTCCTCGAGCTTCAGCGTTTCCCTGATCCGGTTCTGCGTGGCGCCGCCGGTGTACAGCGGCCAGGTCATCTGCACACCCACGCTGGCCGTGGTGCTGGTGCCGGGCAGCTGCACCCCGCTGCCGCGCGAGTCGCCTGCGCCGACGCTGGCCACGGCATCGACCGTGGGCAGCTCGCCGGCCCGGGCCTTGTCGGTTTCCAGGCTGGCCACGTCCAGGCCCACGCGGGCGCGGCGCACGCTGGGATGCTGGGCGTCGGCCACGTTCACCCATTCCTCGGGGTTGGCCGGCAGCGGCGCAGGCAGGTTCACGGGCACCAGCAGCGGCCGCGGTTCCACGCCTTGGCGGCCCACCAGCTGGTCCAGCGCAATGCGCTTGGCGCGCAGGTCGTTGTCGGCGGCGATCTCTTGCGCAGTGGCCAGGTCGAAGCGGGCCTGGGCTTCGCGTGAATCGGTGATGGTGGCGGTACCGACCTCGAAATTGCGCTTGGCCGAGGCCAGCTGTTCGGTGATGAAGGTCTTGCTGGCGCGCGTGGTGGCCAGCGTGTCCTGGGCCGCGAGCACGTCGAAATAGGCCTGGGCCACGCGCACGATCAGGTCCTGCTCGGCACTTTCCAGGTCGGCCTTGGCGGTTTCGGCGGTCTTGCGCGCCTGTTCCACCGTCACCCGGTTGGCCCGGTTGAACAGCGGGTAGCGACCGTTCAGCGCACCCTGCACGCCCGTGCTGCTGAGTGCGCCGATGCGCGGCGGGTCGGTGCGCGCCGTGCTGGCGCTGGCCGTGGCGTTGGCCGAAGGCCGCAGCAAAGCCTCGCTTTGCTCGATGCGGAATTCGATCGACTCTGCCTGGGCCCTGGCGCCCAGATAAGTGGCGTCGTAGTTGCGCGCCGCTTCGTACAGTTCTTGCAGGCTCTGGGCGCCAGCCCAGCCAGGCAGGAGCGCAGTCATCAGGGCCGTGAAAGCCAGGGGTGCCAGGCGGCGGGCGGCGGGGGCGTGCATGCGGAAGTCCTCGGGTAGCGGTCGCCACGATGCGACTGGACGCGGGTTATAGGCGGGGGCCGTGTCGACATGCGCTGCCGATGCGACGAGTTGCCGCCAGCGGGTGACGAGCGGCATGCGCGGCAGCGCCATCGGCTGCTTCAGAACCTGAAGCGAGTGGGTTCGGCGAAGCCCTGCAGACGCGGCGCCACGGTGTCGAAGAGGTCGACGTCGGACCAGGCCGAGGCGCCAGCGCGCGTGAACAGCCTGGCCCGCATGATGGGCAGGTCGCCCACCACCGCGGCCAGCCGCCCGCCGATCTTCAACTGCTGCAACAGCGCCTGCGGCACTTCGGGCACCGAACCCGACAGCAGGATGGCGTCGAACGGTGCTTCGGCCGGCAGGCCGCGCGCACCTTCGGCGGCGTCCACCAGCTGCACGCTGGCGTTCATCACGCCGGCTCGCTGCAGGTTGTGCGCCGCCATGTGAACCAGCGCCGGGCGGCATTCGAGCGAGATCACCGTCATCGCGCGATGCGCCATCAGCGCCGCCATGAAACCCGAACCGGCGCCGATCTCCAGCACCTTCTCGTGCCGCTGCAGCTGCAGTTCCTGGAGAAGGCGGGCCTCGACCTTCGGTTCCAGCATGCAGGGTCCCAGGGGCTCGCCTTCGAGGAGGGGCACCTGGGTGTCGACGAAGGCCAGTGCGCGCAGTCCGGCGGGAACGAAGTCTTCGCGTCGCACCTGGGCCAGCAGCGCCAGCACGCCCGGATCCAGAACCTCCCAGGGGCGGATCTGCTGCTCGATCATGTTGAAGCGGGCAAGTTCGGTGTTCATGGTGGCAGGGTCGATCGAGGTGTGGCGGGAAAACCCGAAATTCTAGGGTGCGCTGTGCGCGCCAGGCTGACGCACCTGCAGCCCGCGCAAGGCCAGGTCCAGGTGGGTGTCGATGAGCGCGCGGGGGTCGAGGTCGGGGTTGCCGCAGGGCGGGCTGCAGGCGCCGAAGGAATGGCGGTGCAGCGCCAGGAAGATCATCGGGGCCATCAGCGCGTGCGCCACTTCGTGCACGGGCACCGGGCGGAACTCGCCGCTGTCGATGCCGCGCCGGACCGCGCCGCTGAACAGGCGGTCTGCGGGTTCCATGACTTCTGCGGCGTAGAAGGTGGCCAGTTCGGGGAAATTGCGAACTTCAGACAGCACGATCTTGTGAATCCCCGCAGCCGGCGTACTGCCCACGCGTTCCCACCAGGTGTTCATCAGATGGCACAGCAGGTCGGAACTGCTGCCCTCGAAGTGCGCCAGCACTTCCAGGCCCTCGGTGATCAGGTTGACGAGGTTCTGCCGCACCACCGCCTTGAACAGGTCTTCCTTGCTCGGGTAGTACAGATACAGAGTGCCCTTGCTGACACCGGCGGCATGTGCCACTTCCTCGGTGCGCGTGGCAGCAAAGCCCTTTTCCACGAACAGGGCCAAAGCAGCGTCCAGCAACTCCTGGGGGCGGGTTTGCTTGCGTCGCTGACGGATCGGCGGTTCTGAAAGGGGGGGCTTGCTCAAGTTTTTACTGACCGATTGGTCAGTAATGCTACGCCCGGGCATCCTGCACGGTCAAGGTCGCCGATGTCCCGTGGGTGGCCCCTATCATCGCGCGGCGCCAAGCCCCCCCCCACCGCAACAAGAGAGCGCTACTTGGACCCTATCCTGCTGATCAAGGCCGCCATCATGGGCGTGGTGGAGGGCCTGACCGAGTTCCTGCCCATCTCATCGACCGGGCACCTCATCCTCGCCGCATCCCTGCTGAACTTCACTGGCGAAACCGTGAAGGTCTTCGAGATCGCCATCCAGACCGGCGCCATGTTCGCGGTGATCTGGGAGTACCGCGAACGCCTGAAGCGCACTGTCACCGGCATCACCCACGATCCCGTCGCCCAGCGCTTTGCGCTGAACGTGGGCATCGCCTTCTTCCCGGCGGTGGTGCTGGGCCTGGCTTTCGGCGGCATCGTCAAGACCTACCTGTTCCACCCGGTGCCGGTGGCCATGGCCTTCATCGTGGGCGGCATCATCATCCTCCTGGTCGAAAGGCGCCATCGCCGGCTCTATGGCGACATGGACCTTCAAGGCGGCCGCCGCGCCCGGGTGGAGAGCGTGGACGACATGACACCGATGGACGCGCTGAAAGTCGGCCTGGTGCAGTGCCTGGCGCTGGTGCCGGGTACCAGCCGTTCTGGCGCCACGATCATCGGCGCGATGGTGTTCGGCTTTTCGCGCAAGGCAGCCACCGAGTTCAGCTTCTACCTGGGCATTCCCACGCTGATGGGCGCGGGCGCCTATTCGGTGCTGAAGAACCGCCACCTGTTGTCGATGAGCGACCTGCCGATGTTCGCCGTCGGCCTAATCATGGCCTTCTTCAGTGCGCTGCTGTGCATCCGCTGGCTGATCCGGTACGTGTCGACACACGACTTCACCTGGTTTGCCTGGTATCGCATCGTCTTCGGCTGCATCGTGCTGCTGACCGCCTACACCGGCTGGGTCACCTGGTCGGCCTGAGCAAGCGCCAGGACGCCGCGCTCAGCGGCGCGTGAACACCAGGTCCCAGACGCCGTGGCCCAGTTTCAGGCCGCGGTTCTCGAACTTCGTCAGCGGACGGTAGGCCGGCCGCGGCGCATAGGCTTCAGCCGTGTTGGCCAGCGCAGGCTCGGCACGAAGCACTTCCAGCATCTGCTCGGCATAGGGCTGCCAGTCGGTGGCACAGTGCAGGTAGCCGCCGGGCTTCAGGCGTGAAGCCAGCAGGGTGACGAACGGGGGCTGTATCAGCCGGCGCTTGTTGTGCCGCTTCTTGTGCCAGGGGTCGGGAAAAAAGATGTGCACGCCGTCCAGGCTGGCGGGTGCCACCATCCGTTCCAGCACTTCGACCGCATCGTGCTGCATCAGCCGCAGGTTGCCCAGGCCCAGTTCGCCAATGCGCTTGAGCAAGGCGCCGACCCCGGGCACATGCACCTCGATGCCGATGAAGTCGGTGCCGGGCAGGGCGGCCGCGATCTGCGCCGTGGCGTCGCCCATGCCGAAGCCGATTTCCAGCACCCGGGGCGCCTGGCGTCCGAAGCGTGCCTGCCAGTCAAGCGCCACGCCAGGCTCGAAGGGCAGCACGTAGCGCGGGCCCAGCTCGACCAGGGCCCGCTGCTGGCCCGTGCCCATGCGGCCGGCGCGCAGCACGAAGCTGCGCATGGCGCGGCGTGCGGAGGGGGCTGTGGCGGCCGGGTCGTCGGTGTCTTCTGCATGCATGGGGCGCGCAGTGTAGTGGCGCAGCCGGCGCCTGCCGATGCGGGTTCGGCCGTATGGGCGCTGCGCAGCGCCTGCCTAGCATCGGTTGCAGGCCGCGTGATGCACAGCAGACGGCCCGATGCGGAAAATTCGAACCCTGGAGACAAACCATGAACATCCGTCCACGCCCGCTGGCGCTGGCACTGACAGCCGTGACCCTGGCCACCCTGGGTGCGTGCAGCCTCGACGACGACCGCCAGCCGCTTGAAATCCGCACACTGAACAACCGTGCCGACCTGATCAGCGGCGGTGACGCACTGGTCGAGCTGGTGTTGCCCGCACGCACCGGCATCCAGGGTTTGCGCGTCGACGTGGGTGGACGCGACCAGAGCGATGCCTTCCGCACGCTGGCCGACGGCCGCGTCGTCGGTCTGCTGACCGGCCTGCCGCCGGGCGCCACCACCGTGCTGGCCGAAACGGGCGGCGCCAAGCCGGCCACCCTGGTCATCACCAACGCGCCGCGCCATGGCCCGGTGATCAGCGGACCGCTGAACCAGCCCTTCTTCTGCGCCACGCCGACCCCCCAGGGGGTCAGCGGCAACACGCCCGCGCGCAATGCCAGCGGCCTGAGCGGCGCCCCCGACGCCAACTGCAACATCGCCACCGAGATCAAGCTGTACTACCGCAGCAGCGCGGCCGGTTGCAGCCTGGCCCTGCCCGACCCGACACCCGCGATGGCCGCCACGGCCAGCGTCGTGCCCGCCAACCCCGCGCCGCCGGCCAACGCCTGCTTCAAGCCCTACACCGCCGGAAGCACCCCCGCCGACATGGCCACCGCGACCACCGACGCCGGCGTGCGCGTGCCCTACATCGTGCGCCTGGAGCGCGGCACCACCAGCCGCGGCATCTACGACCTGGCGGTGCTGCACAACCCGACACAGCCGGTGAGCGCATTCACGCCGCCGGCGGCCTGGAACGGCAAGCTGCTGATCAACTTCGGCGCCAGCACCGGTCAGCCGCGGCGCCAGGCGCGCCCGGCCACGGCCTGGTCGGGTTCCGACGCCCAGATCTCGCGCGGCTACATGGTGCTGTCGCACAGCATGCTGGATTCGGCGCGCAATTCGAACCGCGTGCTGATGAGCGAAACCATCATGATGATGAAGGAGCACATCGCCGACACCCTGGGGCCGATCCGCTTCACCATCGGTTCGGGTTGCTCGGGCGGCTCGATCAACAGCAACATGGCTGGCAGCATCCAGCCCGGATTGCTCGACGGCATCACCACCACCTGCACCTACCCCGATTCCGAAACCACCGCCATCGAGGTGGGCGACTGCGTCGGCCTGGTCGAGGCTTACCAGAAGCCCGAGTGGCTGGCGCTGACCGCCGGCTTGACCCAGGCCGAGATCAACGCCCGCAAGGCCGCCATCAACGGCCACCCCGACCCCAGCGCCTGCCATGCCTGGTACAACGCCTTCGGCACCAACGGCCGCGCCGGCCTGTTCAACCCGCGCTTCGTCAGCAACAACATCACTGGCGCCATCGTCCAGCAGCCGACGCAGACGAACAACTGCGAAATGCCCAACAGCGCCGTCTACGACCCGGCCAACCCCACGGCCACCGCCAACCTGCCACGTTGCAACGCCTGGAGCTGGGCCGAGAGCATCTGGGGCCGCGTGCCCGGTTCGCCCGCGGCGCTGGACACGCGCGACAACACCGGGGTGCAGTACGGCCTGAAGGCGCTGCGCGACGGCGTCATCAGCGCCGAGCAGTTCGTCACCCTGAACGCCATCGTCGGCGGCACCGACCGCGACTCCACGCCCCGGGCGGCGCGCAGCGTGGCCGACACCGCGGCGCTGGAAATCGCCTACCGCTCGGGCATCGTCGCCAGCGGTGCGCAACTGGCGAAGATGGCGATCATCGACATGCGCGGCTGGGACGACAGCAACATCACCGTGCCCCCTGGCAACACCCCGGGCACCATCCCCATCCACCACCAGTGGTTCAGCTTCGGCCTGCGCGACCGCATCAGTGCTGCGGCCGGCGACGCTGGCAACCAGGCGATGTGGCGCTTTGCCCGCACCGGCCTGACGCCCCCGGGCACGATGGGCACCGACGCCTTCCTGGCGATGGACCAATGGCTGACGGCGCTCAAGGCCGACACCAGTGGCCGCACGCTCGAAGCCAAGGTGCGCGCCGCGCGCCCGGCCAGCACCGCCGATTTCTGCCTGCTGCCCTCCGACGCCACGCAGACCGTGAAGGTGACGAACGCCGCCTTGTGCGATGCCGACCCCTTCCTGAAGCCTTCGCTGTCGCCGCGCCAGGTGGCCGGCGGCCCGCGCGCCGAGAACGTGCTGAAGTGCCAGCTCAAGCCGCTGCTGCGCAGCGACTACGCCGCCGGCACCTTCACCGACGCGCAATGGACGCGCCTGCAGGCGGTGTTCAGCGACGGCGTGTGCGACTGGTCGAAGCCGGGCGTGGGCCAGCAGGCGGCGGTCAGCCCCTTGACCTTCGCCGCGGGCGCCGGCGGGCGGCCGCTGCCGCCCGCACCGGTCTCAACTGCGCAGTGAGCTTTGCCCCAGGCCGGTGACGGGTGAACAAGAGCGCTCGGGGCCGGGGCCGGCGTGACGGGCCACTAGACTTGCACCTTGTCCTGAGCAAGGAGCACGCGCTTGAACCTGCCACGCCGATCGACCCTGGCCCGCCTGGCCAGCCTGCTTGCTCTGTCTGCTGCCGGTGCCGGGCTGACGGCTTGCGCCGCCTTGCCGGGCCGCGACCCGGTGCGCGTGAACGTGGTGGGCGTCGAGCCATTGCCGGGCCAGGGCCTGGAACTGCGTTTCAACGTGCGCCTGCGCGTGGTGAACCCCAACGACACGCCGATCGACTACGACGGTGTGTTCGTCGACCTGGACCTGCAGGGCCGCAACTTTGCCGCCGGTGCCAGCGACATCAAGGGCAGCGTGCCGCGTTTCGGCGAACGCGTGCTGGAGGTGCCGATCAGCGTGTCGGCGCTGGGCGCGCTGCGGCAGATGCTGGGCCTGGCCACCAACGGCCCCTGGCCGGACAAGCTGGCCTACGAAGTGCGCGGCAGGATCGGCGGCGCGGCCTTCGGTGGCCAACGGTTCAGCAGCAAGGGCGAGCTCTCGCTGGCGGGGCTGGCGCGCTGAGGCGCCACCCGCCAGCGGGCCCCCTTGAGGTGGATTCGGGCTGCGGGCCGAAAACTGGGCCGAAGCGCAGTTCTCGGTCAAGGCCGGCGACATCGTCTTCGTGCAGCATGAAGCCGCCATGGGCATCATCATGGCGCGCAACAACCTGCTGCGCCTGGAAGACGTGCCCGGCCGGTACCACGTGAAGACGCTGCAGCTCGGCACCATCCTGAAGTCCGACAAGTGAGCCCGGCGCACAGCGCCATGGCGTAACATTCGGCTTCGATGCGGGTGTAGTTCAATGGTAGAACGGCAGCTTCCCAAGCTTCATACGAGGGTTCGATTCCCTTCACCCGCTCCATCTTCAGCCGTTGATCCGGCGCTGGCGCCTTGCGCGCCCTGTCAGCAGGCTCCGCTGTGAACGCACCTTTGCAGATTGCCTGTGTCGGCATCGATCCCACTGCGCTGCTTGCGGGTGCCGGCGGCGGCGTCTTCGCCGTGCAGCCGGTGGCCACCCCCGAAGAACTGGCCAGCGCCGACGCCGACGCGGTGCTGATTGCCACCCCCGACCTGGCCGCACTGGCCGCCTGGACCATGCTGCCGGCGCTGTCGCTGCAGACGGCGGTGGTGGTGATCACCGACCCGTCGCCCTGGTCGCTGTCGCTGCCGTTGCTGCAGGCGGGTGTCCAGGACGTGCTGACCACGGCCGAAGCCAGCGGGCCGCGCCTGGGAATGGCCTTGCGCCATGCCATCGAGCGCAAGCGGCTCGAAGCCGCCACGCGCCGCGCCTACGCCACCGACCTGTCCACCGGGCTGCCCCACCTGCCCCAGTTGCAGGAACACATGACGCACCTGCTGGCCCTGCGCGAACGCGAGCCCGCGCCCATGGCCCTGATCGCGCTGCGGGTCTCTGGCCTGGCGGCCACCGAAGCCCTGCTGGGTGTCGAATCGGCCAACGTTCTGCGCCGCAAGGCGGCGGTGCGGCTGCGTTCGGCGTTGCGCGCCAGCGACGTGGTGGCCTCCATCGGTGACGACGCCTTCGCGGTGCTGCTGGCCTGGATCGATTCGCCGCAGGACGGCGAACGCGTGGCCTCGAAGCTGGCGCATGCGCTGGCCCGGCCTTTCAGCGTGGCCGGACGCGAGCAGGGCCTGGCCGTCAGCGTGGGCCTGGCCTCGTATCCCGAGCATGGCAAGGATGCCGACAGCCTGTTGCGCCGTGCGCTGGCGCAGGCCACGCAGCGGGCGAGCATCGGCGGCGGCAAGTCGGCCACGGCGGCCGACCGGGGCCCCCAGGCGGCGGCGAACGACGCCTGAGGCTTCACTCGCCCCGCGGCCGCTGCTCCCGGGGCTGGGACCTTGCGGAATGCGGCGTGCCGGATGCGAGTTCAGATCCACCCGAGCTGACGTCGCCAGGCTTCCTCCGCGGCCTGCCTTGCACGGTGTTCTTCGGCCGTCGGGCGGGTTCCGGCGCCAGCGGCCTGCAGATGTTCGGCCAAGGGGCGCAGGCCGACATCACGCCGCCGGGCATCCACCTCGGCGAACTCGCCTTCCAGGGCCAGCGCAAAGGCGCCGTCGGGACGCAGGTCGACCTGCGTGCCATGGCGTTGCAAGCCGCCTTCGAACACCCGGATGCGGTCGTCCAGGTAGGCGAACTGCCAGCGCGGCACCCGCGCCCGGGCGCTGGCTTCGTCGATCAAGCTGCGGCAGCGGCGCATGAACGCCGGCTCGCCGATGGCATGCTGGGCCACCAGCCATGCGGCTTCGGCACCGTCGGCACCCACCAGGGCTTCGGTGGGCCAGCCATGACGGTCGATGATGTCGCCCAGCGCCTGCGCGTTCGCCGTGTGCACGCGCTGCATGGCCGGGTGGTAGCCGGCGTGCAGCTGCCCCAGGCCCGCCAGTTCGGTGCGCAGGCTCTCGTCGGCCGCGCGCATCTGCAGCAGCCGTTCACGTTCGGCGTGCAACACGGCGCTCGGCCGCCCGGCTATTTCAGGATGTCACCCAGGCACAGATACTTGGCCTCGACATAGTCGTCGATGCCCTGGCGTGCGCCTTCCCGCCCCAGGCCGCTTTGCTTCACGCCGCCGAAGGGCACCTCGGTGGTGGAGATCAGCCCGGTGTTGATGCCGACCATGCCGTATTCCAGCGCTTCGCCCACGCGGAAGATGCGGCCGATGTCGCGGCTGAAGAAGTAGCTGGCCAGGCCGAATTCGGTGGCGTTGGCGGCGGCGATGACTTCGGCCTCGGTCTCGAAGCGGAACACCGGGGCCACCGGGCCGAAGGTTTCTTCCTTCGCGCAGAGCATCTCGCTGGTGACGTGGGACAGCACCGTGGGCGTGTAAAAGTGGCCGCTGACGCGGTCGCCACCGGTCACCAGCTTGGCGCCCTTCGACAAGGCGTCGGCCACGTGCGATTCCACCTTGGCCAGGGCCTGGG
Organism: Burkholderiales bacterium Ga0077543; assembly: GCA_001464055.1. Lineage (GTDB taxonomy): Bacteria > Pseudomonadota > Gammaproteobacteria > Burkholderiales > Burkholderiaceae_C > Rubrivivax. Next base: position 516 of record LNET01000063.1, on the reverse strand, counting down.
CGTCGATCAGCGGGCCTTGCTGCACCCCGGTGTCGAAGCCGTTGCCGACCTTGATGGTCCTGGCCTTTTCGGCCAGCCTGGCCACGAACGCGTCGTAGATGCCGGCCTGGGCATACAGCCGGTTGGCGCAGACGCAGGTCTGGCCGGCGTTGCGGTACTTGCTGGCCATCGCGCCTTCGACGGCGCTGTCCAGGTCGGCATCGTCGAACACGATGCGCCCAGTTCCAGGCTCATCTTCTTGATGGTGGGCGCGCACTGCCGCGCCAGGATGCGGCCGACCTCGGTGCTGCCGGTGAAGGACAGGTGGCGCACGACGTCGGAACTGCACAGCACGTTGCCGATGGCGATGCTGTTGTCGGCATCGGCGCACAGCACGTTCAGCACGCCCGCCGGCATGCCCGCGCGTTGCGCCAGTTCGGCCAGGGCCAGCGCCGACAGCGGTGTCTGCTCGGCCGGCTTGATGACCACCGGGCAGCCCGCGGCCAGTGCCGGGGCCACCTTGCGCGTGATCATCGC
>LNET01000062.1 GCA_001464055.1 Burkholderiales bacterium Ga0077543 | reverse complement strand
GGGCCCATGCCCAGGCCTTCGAGCGTGAATTTCGATTCGCTCTTGTCCAGCAGGCGCAGCACCGCGCGTTCGCCGTGCGACGAGGGCAGCGTGCTGACGCGCACGTCGATGGCGCGCCCGCCGATGCGCAGGCTGATGCGGCCGTCCTGCGGCAGGCGCTTCTCAGCGATGTCGAGCTCGGCCATGATCTTCAGCCGGCTGATCAGCGCGGCGTGCAGCGCCTTGTTGGGCTGCACCACCTCGCGCAGGGTGCCGTCCACGCGGAAGCGCACGGCGCTGCTGCGTTCGTAGGGTTCGATGTGGATGTCCGAGGCCCCGTCCTTGGCCGCCTGCGTGAGCAAGGCATTGAGCATGCGGATGATGGGCGCGTCGTTGGCCGCTTCCAGCAGGTCTTCCACGGCCGGCAGGTCCTGCATCATGCGACTCAGGTCGACGCCGCTCTCGACCTCGCCGATCACCGCCGCGGCGCTGCTCTCGCCGCCCGCGTAGACCACGCTGATGCGCTGGGTGAGCACGTCCTGGCTTTCGCGCTCGAAGCTGTCGATCTCGAACAGCCTCGTCACTTCGGACATGGCCGAGGCCGGCGTGCTTTCGCCGGCCCAGAGCACGAGTTGTTCCCCGTCGTCTTCCAGCAGCAGCGTGTTCGCCTTGGCGAAGGCGTAGGGCAAGGGGTGGCGGGTGGCCATGGTCGGGGCTGCTGCTTCAGTTCAGGGCGGGCGCCGCCGGGGCTGGAAACACGGGCTCGGCCGGCGGTGGTGCGGGTGGTGCCAGCGGCGGCAGGGTCGACGCCGGAGGGGCACCGGGCTCGCGCATCGGTGGCAGCACCGGGGTTTCGTTGATCGGGATCAGCGGCGTCACGTTCGGCTGCATCTCCCTTTGCTGGCCACGGATCTGTTCGTAGCGGTCGATCGAGAAGCGGTTGGCACTGTCGGCGTCACGCATCACGATGGGCCGCAGGAAAACCATCAGGTTGGTGCGGCGGCGCTCGCGGCTTTCGCTGCGGAACAGTGCTCCCAGGTAAGGGATGTCGCCCAGCAGCGGCACCTTGCTCTTGTTGTCGATGAAGCGGTCTTCGATCAGGCCACCCAGCACCAGGATCTGGCCGTCATCAACGACCACCGTGCCCTCGATGCTGCGCTTGGTGGTGCTGGGGCCGGCGTTGCTGGTTCCCGCGGCCACGTCGGTCTTCACGCTGCTCTGTTCCTGGAAGATCGTCATGCGCACGGCGCCACCCTCGCCAATCTGCGGCTTGATGCGCAGCGTGATGCCCACGTCCTTGCGCTCGATGGTCTGGAAAGGGTTGGTGGTGCCGCCAGTGCCGCCAGTGCCGGTGAACTGGCCAGTGATGAAGGGCACGTTCTCGCCGACCACGATCTTGGCTTCCTCGTTGTCCAGCGTGATCAGGTTCGGGGTGCTGACGATGTTGGTGTTGGCCTGCGACTGCAGCAGCCGCGCGATCGAAGCCAGCGTGATCGTGCCGTTGATGCTGCGCAGCAGGCCGACGTTCAGCCCCGAGCCCAGGTTGACCGTGCCCTGTGCGGCACTGGTGTTGATGTCGATGATGCTGGGCGAGCCCGCACTGCCGAAGTTCGTGCCGTAGATCAGGCCGGTGCTGTCGCCGCTGCGGCCCAGCAGGCCCTGCCACTGGAAGCCGAAATCGGCAGCGTCGCCGCCACTGACCTCGACGATCATGCTCTCGATGTAGACCTGGGCCCGGCGGGTGTCGAGCTGGTCGATCATCGTGCGCACCTGGCGGTACAGCGGCTCGGGGGCAGTGATGATGAGCGAGTTGGTCGCCGGGTCGGCCTGGATGAAGCCACCGGTGGACACCGCCGCCGGTGACGCCACGGTACCGCCGCCGGTACCCAGAGCACCGGCCTGGCCGCCGGGCCCGCCGACGCCGGTGCCGGCGTTGTTCAGGTTCAGATTGGCCGACAGTGCGCGACCCAGCGCCCCGGGGTTGGCGCCACTGTCGCCGCCGCCGCCCTGGGCTCCGAAGGCGGCCCGAACCACGGTGGCCAGCCGTACCGCATCGGCATTCTTCAGGTGCACGACATACATGCCGCCCCCGGGGCCGACGGCCGAAACCGGGCGGTCCAGCCGCGCGATGGTCGCGCGCAGCGCCGCCAGCCTTGCGCCATTGGCGGCCTTGATGATCAGGGCGTTACTGCGGGCGTCCACCAGCACCGTGGTGCCGCCGCCCACCACCTGGGGCGCACCCGGAACGGCAGCACCGCCTTCGGCCAGGCGCTGAACCAGCGGCGCCAGGTCGCTGGCCACCGCATGCTGCAGCTGCACGACTTCGACATCGGTCCCGCTGGGCTGGTCCAGCGCGGCGATGATGCGGGCGATGCGCTGCAGGTTCTCGGCGTAGTCGGTGATGACCAGGCTGTTGTTGCCCGGGTTGGCGTTGATGGTGTTGTTGGCGCTGATCAGCGGTCGCAATACGGCCACCAGGCTGTTCGGGTTTTCGAAACGAAGCGGGAAGATCTGGGTGATGACCTGGTCGCCGCGCACCTTCACCTCACCCACCGACACGACGCTGGTCTGAAGCTTGGCATCAGCTTCGGGTACCACCTTCAGCAGGCCGCCGCTCTCCACGACGGCGAAACCCAGACCGCGCAGCGCGGTCTGGTAGCCCTGCCAGGCCTGGGCCACGGTCTGCGGCTGCTCGCTGTACACGGTGATGCTGCCGCGCACGCGCGGGTCGACGACGATGGAGCGGTTGAGCATGGCCGCAAAGGCACGCGTCACGCCTTCGATGTCGGCATTGACGAAGTTGACCGTGACCGGCGCGCGCGACTGGATGCCCTGGGCCAGCGCCGCCCCGGGCGCCAGCGGCAGGGCCATCGACAGGGCGCACAGCAGGACCAGCGCACGCTGCGACGACGTTCGCAGGGGCTGGCGGGCCGGACGGTGGTGGGGTGCGTTCATGCTCATCCGATCGAAATGACAGACCGCGCGCCCTGGCGCCGGCCGATGATGTTCAGCAGGTTGTTCAGCACCGCTTCAGAGCCCGGTGCCGCACTGGCCTGGCCGTCGAAGCGCAGCTTGGAAGCCACCCATTGGCCCTGGCCCTGCAGCAATAGCGCGCCGCTGGTGGTGGCCAACTGCAGCGTGGCCCCGGCCTCGCCCCCGGCTGCCACTGCCGACGTGCCCGCCAGAACCAGCGTGTAGCTGCCCAGCACGTCCAGTGTGGACAGGCGCGAGGCGAAAGCGTTCAATGCCAGGTCGGCCCGGCCATCGACGCGCCAACGGCCCTGCACGTTCTCCACCATCAGGCCGGGGCTGGACAACTGCAGCGAACCACTGGGCTGCAGCGTGTTCCAGGGCGTACCCAGACCGGCCAGCCAGGCCGCTGGCCACTGGCCAATGGCGCCCTGCGACGCGGGCAACTCGACGCGGACGCGGCCGAAACCTGGACGCACGAACAGCAGCAATTCGCCGTTGATGCAACAGACATGACGGGCGCGCACGACGAGCGCCGTACCCTGCAGCCCCAGCTGCCACTGCAGGCGGCCGGGCAAGGCGCTGGCGTCACGGCTGCCGATGCCGCCAGTCAGCACCGGCACGGCGCTGCCGCGCCAGACCGTGCCTTCGGCTTCGGCCAGCAACAGGCGCTCGCCGGTGGCGGAGGCCAGCGCCAAGGCCAGCCAGGCCGCCGGCGCCCAGGCCACAAGGGCCACGACAGACCCCAGCAAACCGCCGGCAAGACCGAACAGCCAGGCTGCGCGGCCTGCCATCACAGCGCACCCCCGAGCGCCACGATGAGCGTGCCGCTGTAGCCCTGGGCCGCCCGCGACAGCGTGGCTTCCACCGGCCGCACCCGTGCGCCGCTGCGCGCCTCGGACAGCCAGTCGCGCAGTTCGGCGGTGCCGACATTGCTCAACGTGAGCACCACCCTGTCGCCCTGCACCGTCATGCGCGCCCTCTCGCCCAGCCGGTCGGTGGCGGCCTTCAGGGCGGCCAGGCTCTGCTCGGGGCTCATCGGCGTGGCGCCACGCAGTTCGGCGGCTTCGGCCGCGCGCTTTTGCATGGCTTGCCACTGAACTTCCAGCGCGGCACGCTGGGCTGGCGCGACGGCCAGGGTGCGCAGGGCCGGCCGGACCCCCAGCTGCCAGATGAGGAACAGGACCAAAGCCGTGCCGGCCAGCAGCAGCAGGCGTTTTTCCCGCGCCGGCAAGGCCACCCACCGGGCCTGCAGGGGCGCCAGGGCAGCCAGCGCCTTCGGCAAGGGCTTCATGCCGCTCCCCGCTCGGTCTGGCGCGACACCGTCACCCGGCCCTCGGCAGCCTCGGCTGCGTAGCCCACGGCGCGCAGACGTTCGCGGAACTGGGCCAGCTGCGGTTCGCCCCAGCCCGGCGCAGCCACGGTCAGCCGGCCCGATTCGAACCGCAATGTCTGCACGGGGCCCTGGCCGTCGGGCCAGGCGGCCGCAGCGGCAGCGAGCAGGGCTTCCAGATCAGAGTCGCCGGCGCGGCCGGCTGCAGCGCGCAGGCGGTCGGTCTCGCGTTCCATCTGAACCGGCGCGTCGAGCACGGCGCGCACGCCAGGGTGGGTGGCCTGCAGCAGCGCCACCATCGCCTGCTTGCGTTCGTCGACTGCGCGCTTTTGCTGCCAGGCCCAGGCGTTCAGGCCCACCAGCTGCACCGCGATCAGGCCTGCCAGGCCCCAGCGCACAGGCCGCCACTCGGCGCTGAGCAGACGGCGACCCAGGTCGCGCAGCGCACGGGTGCCGCGGTGGCGTGCCGCCAGGTCGAACTGGCGCAGGTTGATATCGGACTGGGCGGCTTCCAGCGCCCGCTCGGCCGCGGTCATCACCGCCACGGGCGCACCCAGCCAGCGCTCTGCCGCAGCGGCGGCGGCGGGCGTGGCCGACCACTGCACGGCCACATCGGCCGGCGGCTGCAGCGCACGCGCCAGCGCGCCGGCCAGGCGCACGCAAACCACGCCGTCGGGTCGAGCCAGGGTGAGCCAGGGCGGAATGTCGATGCCCGGGTCGGTCTCGAAGAAGTGCCCGCGGCCGGCAGTGGCGGCACCTGCAGCAATGACCAGCGGGACACTGGAAGGCACCACCCGCTCCACGGCCAGCCCAGCCTGCTCCAGTCCGACCAGGGCTGTGCTCAGCCATGCGCGGTGCATCACTGCCACCCAGCCCGGCTGGCCACCCACGGCCCCGGGCGCCAGGGCAAAGTGCAGCGTGGACTCGTCTTCGAGCAGGGTGTCTTCGAGCACGCCAGCCAGGGCCGCACGCAGGCGACCCGGTGGCGCCTTGGGCACGTCGATGCGGTGCCAGCTGACGTCGGCGTCGGCCAACACCAGCACCACGCCGTCGGCGCGTGGCAGCAACGCCGGTGCGGCGCGGCCCGTCTGGCTGACCTTGCGGCCATCGACGCTGAGAACGAAGTCCAGTTCGACCGGCAGGCGCAAGCCATGGGCCTGCTCCGCATGCGCAGACAGGCGCTCGCGCGCAGGCAACTGGATGACGAGGATGGACATGGGCGTGGGCGTGGGGACTGGGCGAAGTTGCGTGCAGGGAAACCTGGACCGGGTTCAGCGGCCGAAGACGGTCAGCCGCTGCGAACCTGGGGCCATTCCACCCCAGCCGCGTATTGTGGCGGGGCCCATGTTGCGGCCTTGTCGGTTCGGCTGGCGGAAAACAGGCCAGTTCAGGGGCTTCATCGTCATGAGCCCGGGCCGATCGTCAGATTCACGCGCTCGCGGCGCACCACCACCACCTGATTGGGCTGGCGTTCGATCAGTGCCCGTTCTTCCACGGCACGGTCGTCCAGCCGCAGGCGCCCGGTCGCGATGAACCAGCTGCTCGTGACGCTCACGCGGCTGGCATCCTTCATCTGCTCTTGCGACAACAGCGCCTTGGCGGCCTCGACGGTCTTGAAGGGTTCACGCTGGCGCGCCTGCACCAGACGTTCGGCGCTGCCCGGGTCCATGCCGTCGATGGCGGCGGCCAGCACTTCCCGCGGGGCGGTGTTCAAGTTGACGGGCGTGGCCACGGGCAGCAGGTCGACCCACTGGGACAAACGCTCCAGCCATTCGGCTTCGATGCCCAGCCATGCCAGATCGGCCATGCGTTGCGGCGCCAGCGGGGCGTCAGCCACGGCCGCGCCGGGGCCGCCGGTCGACGGCGCCCAGGCGCTGCGCAAGCCTTCGGCCAGGATCTGTGCCGTGCCGCCGGGCAGGTTGGCCTGGGCGCAGAGGCGCTCGAGCGTGGCCAGTTCTGCGGCCACGAGCTTGCCGGCGGGGTCGATCAGACGGCGCAGGTTCCAGCGCGACTGGGCGTCGACGATCTGCCCCGAAATGAACGCCTCTGGACCGCCTTCGGCGTTGTTGTCGCGGTCGGCTGACAGGAACGACGACAGCCGAGCTTCGGCCAGTGGCGTGGCCCAGATCTCGTCGAGCGAGTCGATCGGCACCTGGCCCTGGCTGTTGCTGCTGCGCAGGTCCTCGCGCAGGATGAGGCGGGCCCAGTCGATGGCGCCGCCCAGGATCCACAGCGATTGCGTGCGCACGCGCTCTGCAGCTTCGACCTGCATCGCACGGTTCTGCTGCCACAGCATGCCGGCGGCCAGGGTGGCCACCAAGGTCAGGATCAGCATCGCCAGAAGCAAGGCGGCGCCACGGCGCGGGGGTTGGAGCATCAGCCGCCCGCCGGTCCGAGCGCGATGTCGCGCGTGAGTGTTCCGGCGTCCAGGCTGATGACCAGACGCACGGCGTTGGGCAGCAGTTCGCGCTGGCGCGCAACGGCGGCGGCGGCAGCTGCCGCCGCGGCGGCAGCGGCGGCTTGCGCCGCGGCTTCCTGTGCGGAGTTGCCGCCGGCAGCCTCGGCACCTGCACCGTCAGGCTGCTGGGCTTCGGCCTGCGACCCGGCGCTGGCCGGTGGCAGCACCGTGGTGGGGGGCGGAAGCGGCGCACCGGGGTCGAACCGGGCGAGATCACCGGTGGACTGCGCGTTTGTCCAGGCGTTGCCACGATAGAAGTACACCTGCCAGGTCGATGCCTTGCCGACATTGAGCTGGCCTGCCTCGTTGCCCAGCAGCTGCTGGCTTCGCAGCCAGTGCTCGCCCAGTTCCGTGCTGCGCGTGGCCACCGGGGCCGACCAGCGCTGCCAGACACCACCGCGCAGCGACCACACCACCAGGGCGATCCCGCCGTCGACGCGGCGCGTCAGGCGCAGGCTCTGACCATCGAAGCTGAGCGCCGGGACGGCACCAGTGTCCTGCACGGCCAGCAGGTCCTGTTCCCACTGCGTGACGACGTTGTTCAGGCGCAGTGCCCGGTCCATGGCGGCATTGCCGCCGTCGCGGGCGCGCACGATGCCGTCCAAACCGCGCCAGGCCAATGCTGCCAGCACCGCCATGATGAGCAAGGCAACGAGCACTTCGACCAGCGTGAAGCCGGCGCTCGCGCGGCTGCGGTACAGGACGTACTTCAATTGCGGGACAGTACCGTGGACAAGGTCACCAGAGGTCGCCCATCGGCGTCGGCGACCTGGGCGTCGACACGGCGGAAGCTGGGATTGAGCGTGGGACGGGTGATGAGCTTGCCCTGGAATGTCTTGCCGAGTTGTTCGCAAGTGAAATCGGCGTCACCGATGCCGGGAAAGACGCGACCGAGCTTCAGCCCGGTCAGCTGATTGTCGGCGCACCACTGCGCCGCGATGACGTCGGACAGTCGCTGCGCGTTGTCGGTGAGCACCCCCGAGGCCCGCAAGCCGGCTCCAAGGGCAATGGCCACGACCGCCAGGGCCACCAGCACTTCGATCAGGGTGAAACCTCGCGGCCGGTGCGGCGTCATGTGGGAGCGGCCTGCGCCAGCGGCGCCACTTCGAAAGGCCCGAGCCCGTCGCTGCTGATTTCGAGCTGCTGGTCGCCCAGGCGCAGCAGCACCCGCTGGCGCGGCAGGATGGCTTCGGGGCCCAGTTGCAGGAAACCCGGTGGTGGCACCTCGGCGGTGACCTGAGGGTCCATCCAGTGGGTAGGCAGCGGCGCCAGCCGGCTCAGACCAGGGAAGCCGAAACCCGCCGGCGGCGAACCGTCTTCACGCCTGGCCGCAGGCGCGCCGTCGGCGCCACGCGGGACCCAGCGAACGGCGGTGCCGGATACGCGCGATTCGGCACGGGCCATCTCCAGCAGCGCAGCCAGGCGCACGGCTTCTCTTTCGAGCTGCGTGGCGTCGTTGTCGCGCAGGGCCAGCGTGGCCACACCCGCGGAAACGGCCAGGATCAACAGCACCAGCAGCAGTTCCAGCAGCGTGAAGCCGCGCCGGATCCGGCCGCCGAAGGCCGCAAAGCGGCGCAGCGGGTCCCTACTGCCAGGAACCGACGTCGGCATCCTTGCCTTCGCCGCCCGGCTGACCATCGGCGCCGAAGCTGAAGACATCGATTTCACCCTTCACACCCGGGTTCAGGAATTGATACGGCCGGCCCCAGGGGTCGGCAGGCAGCTTGTCGATGTAGACCTTCCAGTTCGGTGGCACGTTGCCCACGGCGGGCTTGCTGACCAGGGCCTGCAGCCCTTGTTCGGCGCTGGGGTAGCGCTGGTTGTCCAGCTTGTAGAGCTTCAGGGCCTGCATGAGGTTGTTGACGTCGGTCCGTGCCGCGGTGACGCGGGCGTCGTCTGCCCGGTCCAGGAAGTTGGGAACGATCAAAGCACCCAGGATGCCGATGATCACCAGCACCACCAGCAGTTCGATCAGCGTGAAGCCGCGGCGCAGCAACATCTTCGGACCGCTGTGGCGGACTCGAAGGGCGGAAAAGGAAGGTTGCATGAGGCCATTGGCGGGCCTTCGCGGGCCCGGCTGACAAGATCGTTCGATCATAATCGGCCGATGGTGGCACGTTGGTGGACATTCGGTGTCTGGGCCCTGGTCGCGGCCAGCACGTTCTTCTGGGGTCTGCGCGTCTTCGTGCAGGCGCCGGAAACCCCGCGCGAGGCGCGTGTGGCCCAGCCCGGCGGCGACGTGCGCGGCGACCTCACTCGCCTGTTCGGGGTCGACGCGCCGCCAGCCGTGGCCGAAGTCGAGCCCGTTGCCGCGCCCGATCCACGCTTCACGCTCGTGGGCGTCGTCAGTCCCCGCAGTGCTGCAGCAGCGCGTGAAGGTGTTGCCCTGATCGCCATCGACGGCAACCCGGCCAGGGCCTACCGGGTTGGGATGGCGGTCGACGGCAATACCGTACTGCAGTCCGTGCAGGCTCGCGGCGCGCAGCTCGGGCCGCGCGGTGGCCAGGCGCTGGTCAGCCTGGAACTGCCGCCCTTGCCACCCGCGGCCACCGGAACCCTTCCCTCGATCGGCGGCCAGGGTCAGGCTGGCACGATGGGGTCGGGCGCTGCGCGGCAGATGATGCTGCCCCCCGGCGCCCCCGGTTTCAACCCTGCGATGCAGGGGCAGCTGATGAACGAAGGCCAGCCACAGACGGTCGATGTGCCCGAAATGCACGACAACGCGCCTCAGATTCGCTGAAGCTCCCCCCGCTTGGCTGCCACACCGGGTGTGCCGCGTTCAAATGCCGCTGGACGACGGGGGTGTGTTTGCGCCGGCCGGCAGCGTGATGGCTTCGGGCGCATCCATCAGAGGGGTCGGCCGCGACGAACCGCCATCCTCGCCCTCGGCGACTTCGGTCAGCAATGCCGCCGCACTGCGCACCAGGGGCCAGGCCAGCGTGGCACCGGTGCCGTCGGTGCTGTCCATGCCCAGTTCCAGCAGCGCCGAAGCGCGGAACAGGTTCAGTGCCTGGTCCAGGCCCAGGTGAGTGTGACTGCGGCAGAAGACGCTGTAGTCGGTGACGGGCGGTGCGATGCGCGCAGCCACCATCAACGCGGCGCAGGCCGGTACGCCGTCGATCATCAGCAGATGGCGCTTGCTCGCGGCCATCAGCATCACGCCCACCATCACCGCGATCTCGAATCCGCCGAACGCCGCCAGGACCTCGATGGGCTCGACGATGTCGCGGTGTCGACCCTGCGCACCCTGAAGGATGACGAGCAGGTGGGCCAGGCGGTCGGTGTCCATCTCGGTGCTGGACATGACCAGGTCGCGCACCGCGCAGTCCGTCAGCCGCGACAACACCAGGGCCGCGCTTTCGTGTGAACCCATGCCGACCCCGGCCATGACCGTGACATTGCCTTCGAGCTGGTCGGCGATCTCCATGCCGGCGCGCATGGCCGCATGGGCCTGGGCCACGGTCATGGCCGCGGTGGCGCGGGCGTTGCGCGTGCCGTGCGCGATCTTGCGCACGAGCAGACGTTCATGCGAGGGCATCTCGGTGGCCGTGCCGCAGTCCACCACCTGCACGCTCATGCCCTGGGTGCGCGCGAACACGGTCAGCGGCAGCTGGTTGTCCAGCAGCATCGCGACGCTGTCACAGGTCTGCCGTGGGTCGGCAGGCTCCAGGCCGTCGACTGCCAGGCCGTGGTCGGCGGCGCACACCAGCAGCTGCGGCTGGCGAAAGCGCGGCTTCAGCGTGTTCTGCATCAGGCCCAGGCGTATCGCCAGGGGTTCCAGTTCGCCAAGGCTGCCGCCGGCTTCATTGCGGCGTTGCAGCTTGTCGCGCAAGGCCTTCTCGAGCAGCGGGTTGGTCGAGGGCGCGACCAGCGAACGGGTGTTGACCATGGCGCCCGAGTGTATTCAGGCGGCAGCAGCCTGGCGCAGGAATAAGGCGGCGACAGGGTTGGCTGTTTCCTCGATGCACGGATAGGCCAGGGTCTGCAGGAAGTCGTCGAACGCGGCCTCGTCACCGGCAGGCACCTGGATGCCCACCAGGATGCGACCGTAGTCCGCACCCTGGTTGCGGTAGTGGAACAGGCTGATGTTCCAGCCCGGGTGCATGGTCGCCAGGAACCGCATCAGCGCTCCCGGCCGCTCGGGAAACTGGAAGCGGAACAGGCGTTCGTCGCGCGCCAGATCACTGCGCCCACCCACCATGTGGCGCAGGTGTTCCTTGGCAAATTCGTCGTCGGTGAGATTGACCGTGGCGAAGCCCTGGCGCACGAAATGGCGCTCGAGCTTGTCCGCCTCCTCGCGCCTGGCGATGGCCAGACCCACGAACACATGGGCCTGGTGCGCGTCGCTGATGCGGTAGTTGAACTCGGTCACCGAACGGGGACCCAGCATTTCGCAGAAGCGCTTGAACGATCCGCGCTCTTCGGGAATGGTGACGGCGAACAGGGCCTCGCGCTGTTCGCCGAACTCCGCCCGCTCGGCGACAAAGCGCAGGCGGTCGAAATTCATGTTGGCGCCGCAGGTGATGGCCACCAATGTCTGGCCCTTGAGCTTGTGCGCGGCCACGTATTGCTTGACGGCCGCCACGCCCAGCGCGCCGGCGGGTTCGAGCACGCAACGGGTGTCCTGGAAGACGTCCTTGATGGCCGCGCATACGGCATCGGTGTCGACGACCACGTAGTCGTCGACGAGTTCGCGCGTCACGCGGAAAGTCTCCTCGCCAACCAGCTTCACCGCCGTTCCGTCGGAGAACAGGCCGACGTCGGTCAGCGTCACGCGCTTGCCGCGGCGAACCGATTGCAGCATCGCGTCGGAGTCGGCAGTCTGCACGCCGATGACCCGGATCTCCGGGCGCACGGCCTTGATGTAGGCGGCCACGCCCGAGATCAGCCCGCCGCCGCCGATGGCCACGAACACGGCATCGATCGGCCCCTGATGCTGGCGCAGGATCTCCATGGCCACCGTGCCCTGCCCGGCGATGACGTCGGGGTCGTCGAAGGGATGCACGAAGGTCAGGCCGCGTTCGGCCTGCAGGCTGAGCGCATGGGCATGGGCGTCACTGTAGCTGTCGCCGTGCAGCACCACCGCACCGCCCAGGGCCTGAACGGCGTCGACCTTGAGCTTGGGCGTGGTTTCCGGCATCACCACCACCGCCGTCGTGCCCAATCTCCTGGCCGCCAGCGCCACGCCCTGGGCGTGGTTGCCGGCCGAAGCACAGATGACGCCTCGTTTCAGGCTTTCGGCGTCCAGCCGTGCCATCTTGTTGTAAGCCCCGCGCAGTTTGAAGCTGAACACCGGTTGCTGGTCTTCACGCTTGAGCAACACCTGGTTGCCGATGCGGCGGGACAGGCTGCGCGCCGGGTCGAGCGCAGTTTCGCGGGCGACGTCATAAACGCGCGCATTGAGGATTCGTTGCAGGTAGCTCGCCGCGATGCGTTTGCCCTGGGCGCGGAGTTCGCGCGACGCGACCTGTGTCGGGGCCGGCGGGACCGTCGGCGTGGTGGGGCGAGAGGCGCCTGCGGGCATCGGTGGAATCTCCGGGGATCTTCGGGTGACGGGGGGCGCCGATCATAGGCCGGCAGACCCGGGCAAGAAAAAAGCCCGGTACCTTGCGGCACCGGGCTGAATCCACCATTGGAGGAGGTGGAGGAGACAAAGGGCGGGGCTCCGAAGAAACCCCACGCGACGCAGTCTAACGATGCTTTTGCTGCAGTGCAATATGCAAGACGAACTAGTTCTGCCCTCGAGCACGCGAGAATCCAGGCCACAGCGCGCACTTGCGCCACAACAGGGCCAATTCACCATGGAATGCACCATCAACTGGCTGCCGGGCACCGGCATGGGCTTCATCGCCGAAACTGGCAGCGGCCACTTCATCACGATGGACGGCGCGCCCGATGGCGGTGGCCGCAACCTGGCCCCGCGTCCGATGGAAACCGTGCTGGCCGGCACCGGCGGTTGCACGGCCTACGACGTGGTCCTGATCCTGCAGCGCGGCCGCCATGACGTGCGGGGCTGCACGGTCAAGATCCAGGCCGAGCGCGCACCCAAGGACCCGAAGGTGTTCACGCGCATCCACATGCAATTCACCGTCACCGGCCGCGGACTGCCGGCCTCCGCAGTGGAGCGTGCCATCGCGATGTCGCACGAGAAATACTGCTCCGCCAGCATCATGCTGGCGAAGTCGGCCGAGATCACCACCGGCTTCGACCTCGTCGAAGCCTAGCGGGAGGCAGTCAGATGCGCTGAGCGGTCTCGGTCATGACCCGTGCCGCGCCCTTCATCAGCCAGCGTACCGGCGGGGGCAGTTCGGCAGCGCCGGCGTCGAGCGCCTCCTCTGCATGGCGGCGTTCGTCGTCCTGCATCACCGCGACGATGGCCAGAGAGCGCTGGTCTGCCGCGGGCAGGCGACCCAGGTGACCTGCGAGATGCTGCTCGACCTGACGCTCGGTCTCGACGACGAAGCCCAGGCTGGCGCGGTCGCCCAGGCTGCCGGCCAGCACACCGATGGCAAACGAACCGGCATACCACAGCGGGTTGAGCAGGCTGGCCCGCGCACCCAGTTCGTCCAGGCGCTGCTGCGTCCAGGCCAGATGGTCGGTCTCTTCCCTGGCCGCGACCTGCATCTGCCGCCGCAGGTCTTCGCTGCGGGCGGTCAGCGCCTGGGCCTGATAAAGCGCCTGGGCACAGACTTCGCCTACATGGTTGACGCGCATCAGCGCACCCGACAGCGCACGGTCCTGGGGAGCCAGTTCGGCATCGCCGTGCGAGGCCGCAGGATTCGGACGGCCTGCATGGGCCGGACCGGCCAGCGTGCGCAAGGCGTTGTCGAGACTGATCAACAGCCGATCGGTGAAGCTCATGAAGACAGGGACAAACTCACACGCAGTGGGGGGACGCACCAGTTTGGGGCGGAAGGCACCTGGAAACCGTTGTTCAATGGCAACAATTCTGTCGCATCCAGGATTATGCCTAGGTGTACATCCTGACGGGTCTGGTGCAATTCATCGAACTTCCAAACGGAGGTCGGCCCGGCTGATTTGTCATGCCAATGTCTTTTGCGACCGGGACCTCGTTTTCAACCTAGGAGATAAACGCAATGAAAAGATCACTGCTCGCGATGGCCGCCATGATGACGGTTGCCGGTGTGGCTTCGGCGCAATCGTCGGTGAACATCGGCGGTATCGTCGATCTGGCTGCACGCAGCGTGAAGAACCCAGGCGGCGAAGTCCGTACGCTCAGCCCTGAAGGCGCCGCTTCGAACCGGTTCATCGTGCGCGCCGTGGAAGACTTGGGTGGCGGTCTGCGTGCAAGCTTCTGGCTGGAGGCTGCCATTGCACCCGACACCGGTGGCGGCACCGCCAACGTGGCACCGGGCGCAACCCCCGGCGGCCTGACCTGGACCCGCCGTTCGACCGTGAGCCTGGCGGGCAAATGGGGCGAGCTGCGCCTGGGCCGTGACTACACCCCCACCTTCTGGACGCACACCCTGTTCGACCCGTACAACACCGTCGGCGTTGCTGCGCAGAACAACATCATCACCATCCCGGGTGGCCTGGCGACGACCCTGGTTCGCGCCGACAACTCCATCGGCTACCACCTGCCGGGCGGCCTGGGCGGCATCTACGGCCAGTTCAACGTGGCGGCTGGCGAAGGCCGCACGGGCAACAAGTACATCGGTGGTCGCATTGGCTACGCAGCCGGCCCGATCAACGTCGCGTTTGCCTATGGCATCACCGAGAAGACCGGCACGATGATCGACGACGTGACGGCCTACAACTTCGGTGGCTCCTACAACCTGGGCTTCATGCGTCTGCTGGGCCAGTACCACAGCTACAAGTACAGCAACTCCGAGCTGAAGAACTTCACGATCGCCGGCGTCATTCCGATGGGCGCGAGCTCGATCAAGCTCACCTACGGCAAGACCAGCGACTTCCGCAAGGCCACCCAGATCGGCGTGGGCTACCAGTACGACCTGTCCAAGCGCACCGCGCTGTACACCACGTTCAGCCAGGTGGACAACGAAGCCGGCTCCGGCTTCACCGCCAGCGGCTCGGGCGTGGCCCCGACCGCGGCTCAGATCGCCCGCGGCTTCAAGTCCACGGGTTACGAGTTCGGCATGCGCCACAGCTTGGCGGCATGCTTTGCATGCCGCACGCCAGCGCCAAAGCCGCCTTCGGGCGGCTTTTTTCATGAAAAACCAAGAGACACTCTTCTGCCGTGACCCGAAAGCCGCTGCTCCTGTCCGCCGGGCCCTTGGCGGCCCTGTCGATCGTTCTGGCCGGCTGCGCCAGTTCGCCACCGACGCCCACCGGCCCGCAGGACTGGCACGCAGTCGGCCTGCCGGGCAAGACCGCCACACGCTACACCTCCACGTTCAAGGACGGACGTGCAGCGATCGCTGCCGAATCGTCCCAGTCGGCGAGCATGTGGCGCCGCAAGCTCGATGTCGCCCCCGAGGCGCTGGGCGAGGTCAGTTTTTCCTGGTGGGTGCCCGCCCTGCCCCCAAAGGCCAGTGTCGCCGACGTGAACCGCGAGGACGCAGCCGCGCGTCTGCTGTTCGGCTTTGCCGGCGACGTCGGCAGCCTGCCGCCACGCACCCGCATGATGTTCGACCTGGCCCAGGCCCTGACGGGCGAACAGCCACCCTACGCGACCCTGATGTACGTCTGGGACAATCAGGCGCCCGTGGGCACCGTGATCATCAATCCCCGGACCGACCGCATCCGCAAGATCGTCATCGATTCCGGGAGCGACGCCCTGGGCCGCTGGCGCGACCACCGGCGCGACCTGCGCGCCGACTACCAACTGGCCTTCGGCGAAAAGCCCGGGCGCCTGGTGTCGGTGGCCGTGATGACCGACAGCGACAACACCGCCAGCCAGGCCCGTGCCTGGTACGGCCCCGTGGCCGTGCACGAGCCCGCTGCCGGGCCCACGCCGGCGCATCCCTGAGTCGAACAACCCTGCCTGGCGTTGCCGCCATGCACCAAACCGGGTGCAAGCCCTGAGTGGCAGCACCCCCTGAACACCCGACACTCGACTCACATGTCCAGCCTGGCGAACCAGGCCTTACCCCTTTTCGGCATATCTGCAATGAAAAACAAACTTCTGTTCACCCTGCTGGCCACTGCAAGCGCCGCGGTCTGCGCCCAGTCCACCGTCACCATCTACGGCGTCGTCGACGCGGGTGTCACCAGCGTCTCCGGGCTGCGTGGCGGCAGCGTCAAGCAGCTGGTCAGCGGCATCATGGATGGCTCGCGCCTGGGCTTCCGCATCTCCGAGGACCTGGGCGGCGGCTGGCGCGCCATCGGCACGCTGGAGCATCGCCTGGAAATCGACACAGGTGGGGTCAGCAACCGTCCGCCCAGCGGCTCGCAGCTGCCCGACCGGGTGGCCCAGGCTTCCCGGCTGGGCCTGCCGGCACAGCTGCAACCCGTGGTCACGGCCGTGGGCTCGACCATCGGCGCAGGCATCGGCGTGAACCAGGCCGGCGGATTCTGGGACCGGCAGGTCTTCGTGGGACTGGTCACGCCAGTCGGTGCCGTGCTGGCAGGTCGCCAGTACACCCCGGCCTACGAGGTGTCGGCCACCTTCGACACGCTGGGTACGCAGTCGAGCCTGGCCGCGGGCCAGGTGGCGTCGCTGCCGGCGTCGTTCGACATCCGGCTGTCCAACGCCCTGCAGTACCGCGTGCAGCTCGGTGGCTTCACGGCGTCTGCGATGGCTGCCGCCGGTGAGGGCGCGGCAAACACGGGCCGCTTCATGGGCGCGATGGCCATGTACAAGGGCAGTAACTTCTCGGTGGGCGCAGGCTACAACTCCCGCGAGAACGAGCGTGGCGCGAAGTCGCTCACCAACGTCATCGTCGGCGCTTCGCTGGGCCTGGGCCCGGGCCGCCTGTTCGGCGCCTGGGGCTCGGTGAAGGACGACAACCCCAGCGGTCTGTCGGGCATCGCCGCCAGCGTCACGCCGGTCGTGGGCGCGGCAGCAGCGGGCCTGGTGCAGAACGCCTTCATCAACGGCTTCAAGCAGGACGGTACCCTGGCCCACACCGGCTACAAGATCGAGGCGGGTGCCAACACGATCTATCTCGCCTACACCCAGTACGACGACAAGCGTCTGGCGAACGCCGACACCCGGTCGTTCGGCGTGGCCTACAGCTACGCACTGTCCAAGCGCACCGACATCAATGCCGTCGTCACGCGCTTCGACAACAGCGGCCTGGGCCAGGCCGCACCCGGCGGTGCTGGCTATCTGGGCGGCGTGACCGCCAGCGCAGGCACCGACTCCACGAGCATGGCGTTGGGCATCCGCCACCGCTTCTGACGCAAAACGCGCGCGCCCCTGCGGCCATCAGGCACGGGGGTTGCGTCCGGTCAGCACCTCCGCGGGGCGTCCCCAGGGCTGCGGCATACTGCCGCAGCCCTTTTCCGGTATTGCGCATCACTGATGTTGGTCTTCATTCTTCGCCGTTTGCTGCAGGCCGTGGTGGTCATGCTGACGGTCGCGTTCCTGGCTTTCATGCTGTTCCAGTATGTCGGCGACCCCGTCACCAGCATCCTGGGCCAGGACGCCACGCAAGAACAGCGCGACCAGTTGCGCCAGGACCTCGGACTCGACGCCCCCTTCCCCGTGCAGTTCGCGCGCTTCGTCGGCAATGCCGTCCAGGGCGAATTCGGCCTGAGCCTGCGCCAGGGCCGCCAGGTCTCGGTGCTGATCGCCGAGCGCTTTCCGGCGACACTCGAACTGGCGATGGCGGCTGCCGTGATTGCCCTGGTCGTGGGCGTGCCGCTGGGCGTCTACGCAGCGCTGCGGCGCGGCCGGTTCGGTTCCCAGGTGGTGATGACGCTGTCCCTTCTGGGCGTGTCCCTGCCCACCTTCCTGATCGGCATCCTGCTGATCCTGGTGTTCTCGGTGACGCTGAAGTGGCTGCCCAGCTTCGGCCGCGGCGACACCGTGGCGCTGTTCGGATCGAGCGTCTGGACCACCGGGCTGTTGTCGGCAGACGGCTGGAAGCACCTGATCCTGCCGGCCATCACGCTCAGCGTCTTCCAGCTCGCGCTGATCATGCGGCTGGTGCGCGCAGAAATGCTGGAAGTGCTGCGCACCGACTACGTGAAGTTCGCGCGGGCGCGCGGCCTGCAGGACCGCGCGGTCTACTTCGGCCATGCGCTGAAGAACACGCTGGTCCCGGTGATCACCATCACCGGCCTGCAACTGGGCAGTCTCATCGCCTTTGCCATCATCACCGAGACCGTGTTCCAGTGGCCGGGGATGGGCTTCCTGTTCATCCAGGCAGTGCAGTTCGCCGACATCCCGGTGATGGCCGCCTACCTGTGCCTGATCGCGCTGATCTTCGTCATCGTCAACCTCGTCGTGGACCTGCTGTACTTTCTGGTCGACCCGCGCTTGCGCATCGAGCGCTCCGGCGCCGGACACTGAGACCCACGCCATGAGCACCGCCGCTCCCCCACAAGCCAGCCCCGGCTTCTTCGCCCGCTGGGCCGACAGCGACGTCTGGTACAGCTTCCGCACCTCGCCGATGGCCATCCTGGCCGCGGTGATTGCTGCCATCTGCGTGTTCTGTTCCCTGTTCGCGCCCTGGGTGTCGCCGCACAACCCCTTCGACCTGGCCAGCCTGAGCCTGTCCGATGCCCGGCTGCCGCCAGCCTGGATGGAAGGCGGCAGCAGCAAGTACCTGCTGGGCACCGACGACCAGGGCCGCGACATCCTTTCAGCACTGTTCTACGGCGCGCGCATCTCGCTGGCGGTCGGCTTTGCCGCGGTGCTGGTGTCGCTGATCGTGGGCGTCGGGCTGGGGCTGCTGTCGGGCTTCGTCGGCGGCAAGACCGACGCCTTCATCATGCGCGTGTGCGACGTGATGCTGTCCTTCCCCAGCATCCTGGTGGCGCTGCTGATCGACGGCGTTGGCCGCGCGATGTTCCCGAACGCACAGGAAGGCCTGGCCTTCGGCGTGCTGATCGTCGCGATCTCGCTCACCGGCTGGGTCCAGTACGCGCGCACGGTGCGCGGCAGTACCCTGGTGGAACGCAACAAGGAATACGTGCAGGCCGCGCGCGTGATCGGCGTGGCACCCCTGCGCATCATGTTCAAGCATGTGCTGCCCAACGTCACCGGCCCGGTGCTGGTGCTGGCCACCATCCAGGTGGCGGCCGCCATCCTGACCGAGGCCACGCTGTCCTTCCTGGGCGTGGGCGTACCGCCGACCTCGCCTTCGCTGGGCACGCTGATCCGCGTCGGCAACGACTTCCTGTTCTCGGGCGAATGGTGGATCACCATCTTCCCGGGCGTGATGCTGGTGCTGATCGCGCTGAGCGTCAACCTGCTGGGCGACTGGTTGCGAGACGCGCTGAACCCCCGACTGAGATGAGACCCCCAAGCTCGCTGGCGCTCGCTACCCCCCGAGGGGGCCGTCCGCCTGCGGCCCGGCAAAGCCGGTTCCGCGGCGGGAAACTTGATCGGAACCGTCACTGAATGGCACCGCTACTGGAAGTCCGCAACCTCCGCGTCGAGTTCCCCACCCGCCGCGGCACCCTGCTGGCACTGGACGACATTTCCTTCGACATCGCCCCCGGCGAGATCCTGGGTGTGGTGGGCGAATCCGGTGCCGGCAAGTCGCTCACGGGTGCGGCCATCATCGGCCTGCTCGAACCCCCAGGCCGCATCGCCGGCGGGCAGATCCTGCTGGAAGGCCAGCGCATCGACAACCTGCCCTACGAGCAGATGCGCGCCATCCGCGGCCGGCGCATCGGCGCCATCTTCCAGGACCCGCTGACCAGCCTGAACCCGCTGTACACCATCGGCCGGCAGCTGACCGAAACCATCCTGACGCACCTGCCCGTCAGCGCCGAGGAAGCGCGGCAGCGTGCCATCAAGCTGCTGCAGGACACCGGCATTCCGGCAGCCGAACAGCGCATCGACCAGTACCCGCACCAGTTCAGCGGCGGCATGCGCCAGCGCGTGGTCATCGCGCTGGCCCTGGCCGCCGAACCCAAGCTCATCGTCGCCGACGAACCCACCACGGCGCTGGACGTGTCGATCCAGGCGCAGATCATTTCGCTGCTCAAGCGGCTGTGCAAGGAGCATGGCGCCTCGGTCATGCTCGTCACTCACGACATGGGCGTGATTGCCGAGACCTGCGACCGCGTCGCCGTGCTCTACGCCGGCCGCGTGGCCGAGATCGGGCCGGTGGGCGATGTCATCCACCACCCCAGCCACCCTTACACCAAGGGCCTGATGGGCTCGATCCCGTCGATGGAAGACAACCGCGAACGCCTGTTGCAGATCGACGGCGCGATGCCGCGCCTGAACAACATCCCGCGCGGCTGCGCCTTCAACCCGCGCTGCCCGCAGGTCTTCGACAAGTGCCGGCAGGACCGGCCCGATCTGTTCGACGCCGGGCCAACGAAGGCCGCCTGCTGGCTGGTCGCACAAACGAAGGTGACGACATGACGGCCCTGGTGGAAGTGCGCGACCTGGCCAAGGTCTTCGATGTCTCGGCACCCTGGTTGAACCGGGTGGTGGAACGCAAGCCGCGGCAGTTCGTGCACGCGGTCGACGGTGTCAGCTTCAGCATCGAACGCGGCAAGACGCTGGCGCTGGTGGGCGAATCGGGTTGCGGCAAGAGCACCGTGGCGCGGCTGCTGGTGGGCCTGTACCAGCCCACGCGCGGTGACGTGCGCTTCGACGGCCAGCCCACCGACGCTGCGCAAAACGCCGCTGGCCTGCGCACGCTGCGCAAGCGCATGCAGATGATCTTCCAGGACCCGTATGCCAGCCTGAACCCGCGCTGGAAGGTGCTGGACATCGTGGCCGAGCCGCTGCGCGAGCACGGCCTGGCCAAGGAAGGCAGCGGGCTGCGGGAACAAGTGGGCGCGCTGCTGCTGCAGGTGGGCCTGGCTGCAGCCGACGTCGAGAAGTTCCCGCACCAGTTCAGCGGCGGCCAGCGCCAGCGCATCAGCATCGCGCGTGCCCTGGCCACCCAACCCGAATTCCTGGTCTGCGACGAACCCACTTCGGCACTGGATGTGTCGGTGCAGGCCCAGGTGCTGAACATCATGAAGGACCTGCAGCGCACGCAGGGCCTGACCTATCTGTTCATCAGCCACAACCTGGCCGTGGTGCGACACGTGGCCGACCAGGTGGGCGTGATGTACCTGGGCCGGCTGGTCGAGGTTTCCGACAAGGCCGAACTCTTCAGCCACCCGCGCCACCCCTACACGCGGATGTTGCTCGACGCCATTCCCGACATCCACATGAGCGGCCGCTCGCGCACGCCGGTGCAGGGCGAGGTGCCGAACCCTCTGAACCCGCCCAGCGGCTGCGCCTTCCACCCACGCTGCCCCCATGCCAACGCCCGCTGTAGCGCGGAGCGGCCGGCGCTGATGCAGTTCAAGGGCACGACCGCCTCGGTGCAGGTGGCCTGCCACGCGGTCGAGGAAGGCCGGATCTAGTCCGCTACGCGCCAGGTTCCGGGGCGTCCAGCAAAAGCTCGCCAGCGAACAGGCTGGCGACGGCCTCGCGCTGACGGATCAGTCGGGCCTGCCCGTCGACCAGCATCACCTCGGCCGCGCGCGGCCGCGTGTTGTAGTTGCTGGACATGGTCATGCCATAGGCGCCGGCCGACAGGATGGCCAGCATGTCCCCGGGCTGCACTGCCAGGACACGTTCGCGGCCGAGCCAGTCGCCGCTCTCGCAGACCGGGCCGACCACGTCCCAGGTGGCCGGGACGGCATCGCGCAGCACGCAGGCTTCGATCTGCATCCAGGCCTCGTACATCGCCGGGCGCACCATGTCGTTCATCGCGGCGTCGACGATGCAGAAGTTCTTGCCGCCGCTGCCGTCGTCGGCCCCTGGCTTGAGCACCAGCACTTCGGTCAGCAAAACGCCGGCATTGCCCACCAGGCTGCGGCCGGGCTCGAACAGCAGTTCACGGTGGCCATGGCCGCGGGCATCCAGGCGCTGCAGCAACTGCGCCACCAGCACGTCGGCCGCGGGCGGCGATTCGTCGCTGTAGGTGATGCCCAGGCCGCCGCCCACGTCCACGTGGTGAATGGGGATGCCGGCGGCCTCGACCTGCTCGACCAGGTCCAGCAAGCGGTCCAGCGCGTCCAGGTAAGGAGCGACCTGCGTGATCTGCGACCCGATGTGGCAGTCGATCCCCACCACCTGCAAGCCAGGCAAAGAAGCGGCATGGCGATAGGCCGCCACCGCCTGGGCATGGGCGATGCCGAACTTGTTGCCCTTCAGGCCGGTGCTGATGTAAGGGTGGGTGCCGGCATCGACGTCGGGGTTGACACGCAGGCTCACCGGCGCGCGGCGGTCCATGGCCAGGGCCACGGCGTTGAGCGTGTCGAGTTCGGCCGTGCTCTCGACGTTGAAGCAGCGCACGCCCGCCTGCATGGCCTGCCGCATCTCCGCCGGCCGCTTGCCAACGCCGGAGAAGACGACGCGGGCCGGGTCGCCGCCGGCCGCCAGCACGCGCGCCAGTTCACCGCCGCTGACGATGTCGAAGCCGCATCCAGCCCGGGCGAAGGTCTGAAGCACGGCCAGGCTGGAATTGGCCTTCATCGCGTAACAGACCAGATGCCGGCGGCCCTGCAGGGCGCGCTGGTAAGCGCCCACGGCCGCCAGCATCGCCGCCTGCGAATAGACGAACAGCGGCGTGCCGAAAGCCTGGGCCAGCGCAGCCAGCGGCTGTCCGTCCAGCTGCAGCACGGCCCCGGCCCGGGCCAGGTTGGGGGCGCCCGGCAGCGCGCTCATCGGGGCGCCGAAGCCGGGGCCGCCGGGGCCGCCACGGGCGCTGGCAAGGTCAGCGGACCTTTCTGCCCGCATCCCGCGGTCAGCATGGCCAGCCCTATCGCCAGGATGGTGGCCCACGGACCCATCGATCGCGCCGCTACACTCGATTTTGCAGTTTTCGACATACCTTGAATTCTATGAGCACACCCCCCGCCCACCCTGCCACCGCCGGTGGCATGAGCGACGCCGACTACCAGCGCGAAACACAGGCCTTGCTGGCCCGCATCGAGGCCACGGCCGACCGCTGGCTTCAGGACGACGTGATCGACATCGACACCCACCGCAGTGGCGGCCTGCTCGAACTGAGCTTCCCGAACGGCAGCAAGCTGATCATCAACACCCAGCCACCGCTGCACGAAGTGTGGCTGGCCGCGCGCGGTGGTGGCTTTCACTACAAGTGGGTCGAAGGCGCCTGGCGCGACACGCGCGACGGCAGCGAATTCATCGCCGCGCTGTCCCGGCACGCCAGTGCGCAGGCCGCGAAGCCGCTGAGCTTTTGACAGCCAGCCTTCAGCGGCGGAAAAGATCGAGGATGCTGCTGCGCTCTTCCTCGCTGGGGGCCTGAGGCACCACGTCTTCCAGGCCGACACTGCTGATGCCTTCGCCCTGGCTGAATTCCTCGAAGGTCCAGTAGCCGCCCACCTGCACCACCCCTGGCGGCGCCTGCGGTTCCTGCACCGGCACGTCTTTCAGTGCGTGCTGCATCCATTCGATCCACACCGGCAGCGCCAGCCCGCCCCCGGTTTCGCGGTCGCCCAGCTTGCGCGGGTTGTCGTAGCCGATCCACACCACCGCGACCAGGCTGGGCTGATAGCCCGCGAACCAGGCGTCCATCGAATCGTTGGTGGTGCCCGTCTTGCCGTAAAGGTCGGGGCGCCTCAAAGTGCCCTGCGCGCGCGCGGCCGTGCCCGAGCGCGTCACTTCCTGCAGCAGTGTGCTCATGACGAAGGCATTGCGCGCGCTCACGGTGCGCTGGGTCTCGTCGGGCGGAACCGGCTGGGTGTCCAGCAGAACCCGACCCTTGGCGTCGGTGATGCGCGTGATCAGCTGCGGCGTGACGTGGTATCCGCCGTTGGCAAACACTGCGTAGGCCGTGGCCATCTGCATGGGCGTGGTCGAGCCGGCGCCGAGCGCCGTGGTGAGGTAGGGCGGATGCTTGCTGCGCTCGAACCCGAAGTTCTGCAGCCATTCCTGGGCGAAGTCGACGCCAGTGGACTGCATCACGCGGATCGACACCATGTTCTTCGACTTCGCCAGCGCGGTCTGCAGCGGCATGGGGCCGTCGAACTTGCCGTCGTAGTTCTTCGGCTCCCAGGGCTGGCTGCCGGTGACGCCGGCACTGAAGAACAGCGGCGCGTCGTTGATGATGGTGCCGGGGGTGAAACCCCGCTCCAGAGCCGCTGAATAAATGAAGGGCTTGAAGCTCGAGCCGGGCTGGCGCCAGGCCTGGGTGACGTGATTGAACTTGCTCTTGCCGAAGTCGAAACCGCCCACGAGCGCACGAACACTGCCGTCACGCGGGTCCAGCGCCACCAGCGCACCTTCCACCTCGGGCTGCTGCGTCACCGCCCAGCCACCCTTGTTGAAGCGCGGCGTGCGGTACAGGCGCACCACCGCGCCCCGGCGGATCTGGACCTTGGGCGGCGCCTTGGCTGCCAGGCCCGAGGTGACCGGCCGCAGCCCGTCGCCAGTGATGGTGACGGTGTCGCCCGACTGCAGCATGGCCACCACCTTGCGCGGGCTGGCTTCGAGCACGACCGCAGCGACCAGGTCGTCGCGCTGCGGCCGGTCTGCCAACGCTTCGGCCACGCGGGCGTCGAGCGTGGTCTCGTCGGCCGGCAGGTCGACATAGGCTTCGGGGCCGCGATAGACCTGGCGCAGCTCGAAGTCCATCAGGCCACGGCGCAGTGCGTGATAAGCCACGACCTGGTCGACGGCACTGACGCTGAGGTAGACATTCAGGCCCCGCGAATAGGCTTCCTCACCATACTGTGCAAAGACCAGCTGCCGCGCTGTCTCGGCCACGAATTCGGCGTGGACCGCGACTTCAGTCTGGGTGCGGTAACGCAACTCGGCGGCCTTGGCCTCGTCGTGCTGGGCTTCGGTGATGAAGCCGGTCTCGAACATGCGGTCGATGATGTAACGCTGACGCAGAGTGGCGCGTTTCGGGTTGGCGATCGGGTTGTAGGCCGAAGGCGCCTTCGGCAAACCTGCCAGCATCGCGGCCTCGGCCACCGTCACGTCTTTCAGCTTCTTGCCGAAGTAGGTTTCTGCAGCCGCAGCGAAGCCGCTGGCGCGTTGACCCAGGAAGATCTGGTTCATGTACAGCTCGAGGATCTGGTCCTTGCTGAGCATGCTTTCGATCTTCAGGGCCAGCAGGATCTCGTAGATCTTGCGCGTGAAGGTCTTCTCGGTGGACAGATAGAAGTTACGCGCCACCTGCATGGTGATGGTCGACGCACCCTGGCTGCGGGCGTCCCGCAGGTTCTCCAGCGCCGCCCGTGCCACACCCTTGTAGTCGACCCCGCCGTGCTGGTAGAAGCGCGCGTCCTCTGCTGCCAGTACCGCGTCCTTCATCACCTGGGGGATTTCGGCAATGGGCACGAAGGTCCGCCGCTCTTCGCCGAACTCCCCCAGTTCCACGCCGTCGGACGAATACACGCGCAGGGGCAGCTTGGGCCGGTAATCGGTGAGGCTGCTGATCTCGGGCAGGTTCGGGTAGGCCACGGCCAGCGCCAGCGCCACCATGCACAAGACCCCAAGCAAACCGGCCACGGCCAGCCCGAAGATCCAGCCGAGCCCACGCAGGCCTGCTCGCAGCCAGCCTGGCAGGGCAGCCGATGAGGCGGGGGCAGGAGTGGGGGAATTCACGCGTCAGGACGAAGCTCTTGGCTGCATTCTGTCTGAAAGCCGCAAGGCGCAGCAGCCACCCCGACCCGCGCTCGTCGCAATGGGCAAACGCGAACTTGTCCACGTTCTCGTGAACAGGGTGGTCACCAATTGCTGTTTCCAGGCCAAAAGGGTTGTCACCGCAGGCGCAATGCAGCTAAAAGCCCGGCTGCGGCACTGTCGTTGCCCATCGTGCCAGTACCGGAGATGGGGGCGGAACCACCCCGTTATTCGGCTGTTCACAAGGGCTTTGCTGCTAGCATTCAAGTGACTTCTTAACAAGCCCGCAAGCGGGTAGTCAACTTCATCTCATCCGGCCGTGGAGCATTCGATTTGAGTTTTCTCGACGCACTGCTGGGCCGCAAGCACCCACCGATGATCGGCCTGGACATCAGCTCGTCCAGCGTCAAGCTGGTGGAACTCGGCCAGACCTCCTCGGGCGAATTTGTGCTCGAGCGATTCGCCTCGGAGCCCTTCGAGAAAGGCTGGATCACCGACGGCCAGATCGAGAAGTTCGACGAGGTCGCCGACGCCGTCAAGCGCGTCGTCAGCAAAAGCGGCACGCGCAGCAAGCAGGTCGTGATGGCCATGCCGCAGTCGGCCGTCATCACCAAGAAGATCATGCTGCCGGCCGGCCTGCGCGAAGAAGAAATGGAACTGCAGGTCGAGTCCGAGGCCAACCAGTACATCCCGTTTTCGCTGGACGAGGTCAGTCTCGACTTCTGCGTAATGGGCCCCAGCGCCACATCGGCTGGCGACGTCGAGGTGCTGATTGCCGCCAGCCGCAAGGACCGCGTGCAGGACCGCCAGGGCCTGGCCGAAGCCGCCGGCCTGAAGCCAGTGGTTCTGGACATCGAATCACACGCTTCGCGACTGGCCATCGGCCGCATCGTCCAGGGTCTGCCAAACGAAGGCCGCGACGCCCTGGTGGCCTTGTTCGAAATCGGTGCCGACACCACCAGCCTGAAGGTGCTGCGCGACGACGAAATGCTCTACGACCGCGATCAGGCCTTCGGTGGCAGCCAGCTCACCCAGCTGATCAGCCGGCAATACGGCTTCAGCTTCGAGGAAGCAGAAGCCAAGAAGCTCAGCGGCGACCTGCCCGAAGACTACGACACCGCCATCCTGGCCCCGTTCGTCGACAGCCTGAGCCAGGAAATCGGTCGCGCCCTGCAGTACTTTTTCACCAGCACCCCGCACCACAAGGTGCATTACGTGATGCTGGCCGGCGGCACGGCCACCCTGCCCGGCTTGAAGGACCGCGTCACCGACCTGACCGGCTTCGCGTCCAACATCGTCAATCCCTTCGAGCACATGCAGCTGGGTTCGGCCGTGCGTGAAAGCCGCGTCCGCCGCGAAGCGCCTTCGTACCTGACGGCCTGCGGCCTGGCGATGCGGAGGTTCCTGCAGTGATCCTGATCAACCTACTGCCGCACCGCGAGGCCAAGCGCCTCCAGCGCAAGCGTGCGTTCTTCGTCGGCGTGGCAGCGTTCGCCCTGGCCGGTGCTGCGATTGCCCTGGTCTGGTATTCCGTGCTGCAGCAGATGACGGCTGCGCAACAGGCACGCAATGACTTCCTGCAGTCGGAGATTGCACGTCTGGACTCCCAGATCAAGGACATTGCCACGCTGCGTTCGGAAATCGAAGCGCTGAAGGCGCGTCAAAAGGCGGTCGAAGACCTGCAGACCGACCGGAACACGCCCATCCATCTGCTCGACGAACTCGTCAAGCAGACGCCGGAAGGCGTGTACCTCACGAGCATCAAGCAGACCGGTCAGGTGGTCGCTGTCACCGGCGTGGCCCAGACCAACGAGCGGGTCAGCGAATTCCTGCGCAACACGCTCTACAACTCGCCGTGGCTCGAACGGCCCGAACTCGTGGAAATCAAGGTCGCGACGCTGACGGCCGCGAACCGCGAACAACGGCGCCTGTTCGACTTCTCGATGCGCGTCAACCTGAAGCGGCCCCAGCCCCCCGCCGCCGCCCCGGCCGCCATTCCGGCCGCGTCGGCTCCGGCCAGCACGGACAAGAAAACCTGACATGGCTACCAAGTCGCCCTCACCCTCGATCGACTTCGGCGGAATGTTCGAACGGGCCGCCTCGCAGTTCCGCGGCGTGGACTGGAAAGAGCCTGGCCAGTGGCAGGTGCTGCCGAAACTGGCCGTGTGGCTGGCTGTCACGGCCGCGATTGTTGGGCTGTCCTGGTTTGCGGTGCTGTCCACCAGCACCGAAGACCTGGAAGCCGAACGCGCCCGCGAACCCGGGCTGAAGGACCAATACCGCAACCGCCTGGCGCAGGCCGTCAACCTGACTGAACTGCGCAAGCAGAAGCAGCAGGTGCAGGAATACGTCACACAGCTGGAAAAGCAGCTTCCCGGCAAGGCCGACATGGACGCCCTCCTGTCAGACATCAACCAGGCCGGTCTGGGCCGCGGCCTGCAGTTCGAACTGTTCCGCCCTGGCCAGGTGCAGGTCAAGGACTACTACGCCGAACTCCCGATCACCATCCGTGTCAGCGGCCGCTACCACGACATTGGGGCGTTCGCTGCAGACGTCGCCAACCTGTCTCGCATCGTGACGCTGCAGAACCTCTCGATCGCGCCGCTGCAGGCGCGGGACAGCACCTCGGGCATGCTGGCCATGGACGCCACGGCCCACACCTACCGCTACCTGGACCCCACCGAAGTGGCCGAACAGCGCCAGGCCAAGGCCAAGGCCACGGCCGGAGGGGCCAAGCCATGAAGCCGATGCACCTGACTGCAGCCGTGCTGGCAGCAGCCTTGCTGGCTGGCTGCGGCGAAGGCACCGACGAACTGCAGACATGGATGGAGCAGCAGCGCCGCGAAGCCAAGCCGAACGTCACGCCGTTGCTCCCGCCCAAGAAGTTCGACCCACAGCCCTACCAGGCGGCGCAAGGCGTCGAGCCTTTCAGCACGCAGAAGCTGACCGTGGCCATCCGGCAAGAGGCCCGCGCGCCGAACTCGCTGCTGTCGGCGCAGTTGAACCGGCGCAAGGAGCCGCTGGAGTCCTACCCGCTGGACGGCATGACCATGGTCGGCAGCGTGGCCCGCGGTGCCAGTCCGTTTGCCCTGCTGCGGGTGGACAACCTGTTGTACCAAGTGAAAGTGGGTGACTACCTGGGCCAGAACTACGGCCGCGTCACCGCCATTTCAGAAACCGAAGTCAGCCTGCGTGAAATTGTCCAGGACGCCGCCGGCGAATGGATTGAACGCCCGGCCACCCTGCAACTGCAAGAGCGGGCGCGATGATGAATTCTCAGGAGAGCCGCAACATGTCCCACGGGCCCCACTGGCGTGCCGCCATGGCAGCAATGGCCACGCTGGCCCTCACAGCCAGCCTCATGGCTGCTCCCGGCGGTGCCTGGGCGCAGAACGCCATCCAGTCCATCACCAGCAACCAGCAGGCCGGTACCGAGGTGGTGCGCATCGAGCTCAGCGAAGCGCTGACCGCCGTGCCCAGCGGCTTCTCGGTGCAGTCGCCACCGCGCATCGCCATCGACCTGCCGGGCGTGGCCAATGCCATGGGCCGCAACAGCATCGAGATCAACCAGGGCAACCTGCGGTCGATCAACGTGGCGCAGGCGGGTGAACGCACGCGCCTGGTGCTGAACCTCAAGCAGGCTTCCAGCTACCGCGCCCAGTTGCAGGGCAAGGCCCTGGTGCTGGTGCTCGACGGCGTCAGCGGCAGCAGCGGCGATGCCCTGGCCGCCGCCCCCAGCGCCACTGGCGGCCCGGCCACGGCCGCGGCAGCCACCAGCTTTGCACCGCCGCAGAACAACAACCCGCAAGGCCTGCGCGACATCGACTTCCGTCGCGGCAGCGACGGCGCCGGCCGCATCGTCGTCAACCTGCCCAGTACGCAGGTGGGCGTGGACATCCGCCAGCAGGGGCAGAGCCTCGTCGTCGAATTCCTGCGCAGCACCCTGCCCGACAGCCTGCGCCGCCGCCTGGACGTCACCGACTTCGGCACGCCGGTGCGCAGCATTTCCACGTTCCAGTCAGGCGACCGCGTACGCATGGTGGTCGAACCCACCGGCGCCTGGGAACACAGCGCCTACCAGAGCGACAACCAGTTCGTCCTGGAAGTGCGGCCGGTCAAGCTCGACCCCAACAAGTTGACACAGGGCGTGGGTTTCCAGGGCGAAAAGCTCAGCCTGAACTTCCAGAACATCGAAGTTCGCGCGCTGCTGCAGGTGATTGCCGACTTCACCAACTTCAACGTCGTCACCAGCGACACCGTCACCGGTACCGTCACCCTGCGCCTGAAAGACGTGCCCTGGGACCAGGCCCTGGACATCATCCTGCAGGCCAAGGGCCTGGGCGTGCGCAAGAACGGCAACGTGCTGTGGATCGCGCCCAAGGACGAACTCGCCGCCAAGGAACAGGTCGACCTGGAAGCAAAGCGGAAGATCGAGGAACTCGAGCCGCTGCGCACCCAGTCGTTCCAGCTGAACTACACCAAGTCCGAGGAAGTGGCCAAGGGCCTGACCGGGCAGAACCTGTCGCAGGGTGGCGGCGGCGGCGGTGGCGGCAGCACCAACACCCGCATCCTGTCGCCGCGCGGCAGCGTCATCTTCGAGACCCGCACCAACCAGCTCTTCGTCAGCGACATCCCGAGCAAGCTCGAGGAGATCCAGTCGCTCATCAGCAAGATCGACATCCCGGTGCGCCAGGTGCTGATCGAAGCCCGCATCGTCGAAGCCGACGACAGCTTCGGCCGCGCCCTGGGCGTGAAGCTGGGCGGCACCGACCTGCGCGGCGTGCGGGGCGGCATCCCGGGCTACGGCGTGGGTGGCGGCAACTACGCGGCGATTGGGGGCAACTATTCGAACATCGGTGTCACCACCGGCCAGACGCCGAACACCGACAGCAGCTTCATCCCCGACTCGCAGTTCGTGAACCTGCCGGCCAACACCAGCTTCGCCAGCGCATCGGCCGCCACCATTGCGCTGAGCCTGTTCGGCGCCACGGCCAACCGCTTCCTGAACCTGGAACTGTCGGCGCTGGAAGCCGAGGGCAGAGGCAACATCGTCAGCAGCCCGCGCATCATCACGGCCGACCAGACCAAGGCGCGCATCGAGCAGGGCGAGGAAATCCCCTACCAGCAGGCCACCAGCAGCGGCGCCACCTCGGTGTCGTTCAAGAAGGCCAGCCTGAGCCTGGAAGTCACGCCTCAGATCACCCCTGAAGGCAACGTCATCCTGGACCTGCTGGTCAACAAGGACAGCCGTGGCGCGCTGACCGCGGCCGGCCCGGCCATCAACACCAAGCAGGTGCAGACCCAGGTGCTGGTGGAAAACGGCGGCACGGTCGTCATCGGCGGCATCTTCACGCAGGACGAGCGCAACGAGATCAACAAGGTGCCGCTGCTGGGCGATATTCCCTACCTGGGCCTGCTGTTCCAGAACCGGGTGCGCAGCACGACCAAGAGCGAATTGCTGGTGTTCATCACGCCCAAGATCGTGACCGACCGTTCGGCTGCACGCTGAACCCCCAGCCGCGCCAGCCTCCAGCCTTCCCGACGTAAGCGACGCCCGCTTTCGCTTCCGCGCGCCGCCAAGACGCAGGACATCGACCATGACAATTCTCAAAAGACTTTTTTCGATCTGCAGCCTGCTGGTGCTGGCGGCTTGCGGCGGCGGTGGTGGTGATTCAGGTGCACCGCCATTCGGCGGCGGCCCGGGCGGCGGCGCGGCAGCGCCCACGGCTGCCGACCTGGTGCTGGTGCTGAGTTCGGCCTCGATCGCCAACAGCGGCACCCAGACCATCACGGCCACCGTCACCGCGCTCGACGCCAACCGCAATGCGCTGCCCAACGTGCCTGTCACGATCACGGCCGACAACGACGCTGTCGTCACCGTCACCACCACCGGCGCCGTCACCAGCGCCACCGGCCTGTACGAAGCCAGCGTCGGGATCGGCGCCAACCTCACGAACCGCACGATCGTCGTGACCGCGCGTTCGGGCGCCTTGAGCAAGACCGCGAACCTCACCGTCATCACGGCTTCGCAGCCGGTGCCCACGGCGTCAGACATCTCGCTGGTGCTCAGCGCGCCCAGCATCCCCAATTCCGGCACGGCCACGGTCACGGCCACCGTGACGGCGGTCGACAACAACCGCAACGCGATCTCGGGCATCCCCGTCACGCTGCGCGTCAACAACGGTGCCTCGATCATCGTGACCGGACCCGCCACCTCGAACACCGGCGTGGTCAGCGGGGCCATCAGCATCGGCTCGAATCCGACGAACCGGCCCATCGTGGTCACCGCCATCAGCGGCACACTGACGCGCGAAGCCGTGCTGCAGGTCACCGGCACGCGCATCGCGGCCACGGCTCTGCCCGCCGTCCTGCTGCCCGGCACGCCCGGCACGATCCAGTACCGGGTGACCGACGCCAGCAATTCGGCCATGGCCGCGCTGCCCATACGCATCAGCGGACCCGATGGCGTCGCCACCGAAGCCGTGACCGACCTCAACGGCGCCTTCGAGTACCGCTACTCTGCCCCCGTGGCGTCGGGTAATGTGGCGATCCGCGCCGTTGCAGGCGGTGTCGAAAATCTCACCACCGTCATCGTGCAGACGGGTGCCGGCGTCATTCCCCCGGCCCAGGCGGGCTCGGTGCGGTCGGCCAGCGTTCGTGCCAACCCGAGCGTGGTGGTCGTGAACGGCCCAGGGTCCAGCCAGAACCGCGCCGAGATCCGCGCCTTGTTCGTCGGCAATGCCAACCAGCCGATCCAGAACATCCGTGTCCGCTTCGACCTGAACGGAGACATCAACTCCATCGGCGGCACCATGTCCTCGGGCTCGACCCTGGTCTACAGCGACGCCAACGGCATCGCGCTGTCGGCCTACATTCCAGGATCCCGGTTCAGCCCGACGGACGGCGTCTCGGTCCGCGCCTGCTGGGATTACGTGGACTTCCCGGCGGGTACCTGCCCGAACTCCAGCCCGGTTGCGACCGTCACCAGCCTGACCGTCGTCTCCGACCCGCTCTCGGTGACCATCGGCACGGACAACCAGGTCGTGCTCGACGACCCGCTCGTCTACATTCAGCGGTTCGTCGTGCAGGTCAACGACTCATCGGGCCTGGCCAAGGCCGACACCCCCATCAGTCCGCTGCTGGACCTGCTGACCTACTCGCGCGGTCGCTGGATCCGCCCGCTGGACTCCGACCGCTGGGTGCAGCAGGTCGTCGCTTTCGATTGCGAGAACGAGGACGTCAACCGCAACGGCGTTCTCGAGGTCTACTCCAATGGCGGTGTCGAAGACGCCAACAACAACGGACAGCTGGAGCCGCGCAAGGCCGACGTCGTGGTGTCGTTCGAAGGTCCTCCGCCCCACCGCACCGATTCAACCGGCCGGATTCCCTTGCGCATCACCTACCCGCGCAACTACGGCAGCTGGGTGAAGTACGAACTGACAGTGGCAGCATCGGGTGTGGCCGGCACGGAAGGCCGAGCCAGCTTCACCGGCCGCCTCATCGTTCCGTTCACCGCGGTCCAGGCCGAGCCGGCGCCGCCTTTTGTCCTCAGCCCCTACGGAGAAGAGCCTACCGAAGCGATTCGTCCGGTGGTGGAAACGCCCGACGGCCGAGCCCGTGCCAACCTCTGCCGCTGACGTCGCACCTTCGCTCTCCCTCGTCGGCATGCCCGGCTGTGGCAAGTCCACGGTCGGGCGCCACCTGGCGCGCCAGCTCGGGCTGAAGTTCGTCGACAGCGACACCGAGATCGAACACCGCATCGGCATGCCGATCCGCGACTACTTCGCCCAGCAGGGCGAAGACGCGTTTCGCGACATCGAGCAGGACGTGATCGACGAACTCACGCAACGGCCCGGCATCGTGCTGGCCACTGGCGGTGGCGCCATCCTGCGGCCGTCGAACCGCGACGCCCTGCATTCGCGCAGCCATGTCTTCTACCTGCGGTCCACCGCCGATGAACTGCACCGCCGGCTGCGCCACGACACGCAGCGGCCCTTGCTGCAGGTGGCCGACCCGCTCAAGCGCCTGCGCGAGCTCTACCGTGAACGCGACCCCCTGTACCGCCGCACGGCACACTTCGTCGTCGAGTCGGCGCGGCCTTCGGTGCACGCACTGCTGGGCATGGTGCTGATGCAGCTGGAACTGGCCGGCATCGTCGACCCGGGCCAGGTGCCTTCGCCCATCGACCAGCCTGCCTCCTGACCGCGCGACGCCGGCCACGCCCATCCTGGGGCGCGGCATAAACTCGCGGGCATGACTTCGCTGCTGGAAAACACCGTGCAAGTCGCCGCAGGCGACAGCCGCTACGACATCCTCATCCAGCCCGGCCTGCTGGGCCATGCTGCCGCCTGGGCCGCCCTGCCGCAAGCCGCACAGGCCGTGATCGTCAGCAACCCGACCATTGCCGCGCTGTACGAAGTGCCACTGCGCCAGGCCCTGGCGCCGCATTACGGCCAGGTCAGCACGGTGCTGCTGCCCGACGGCGAGGCCCACAAGGACTGGACCACGCTGAACCTGATCTTCGACCACCTGCTCGCCCGGGGCTGCGACCGCAAGACCGTGCTGTTCGCGCTGGGTGGTGGCGTCATCGGCGACATGACGGGCTTCGCCGCCGCCAGCTTCATGCGCGGCGTGCCCTTCGTGCAGGTGCCCACCACGCTGTTGGCGCAGGTGGACTCGTCGGTGGGCGGCAAGACCGCCATCAACCACCCGCGCGGCAAGAACATGATCGGCGCCTTCTACCAGCCGGCCCGCGTGGTGTGCGACCTGTCGACACTGGCCACGCTGCCGGCGCGTGAACTCTCGGCCGGCCTGGCCGAAGTCATCAAGTACGGCCCGATCGCCGACATGGCATTCCTCGACTGGATCGAGGCGCAGCTGCCCGCCCTGCTGGCGCGCAACCCGGCGTCGCTGGCGCATGCAGTGCGGCGCTCTTGCGAGATCAAGGCCCAGGTGGTGGGCCAGGACGAGCGCGAAAGCGGGCTGCGCGCCATCCTGAACTTCGGTCACACCTTCGGCCACGCCATCGAGGCCGGGATGGGTTATGGCCAGTGGCTGCATGGCGAAGCCGTGGGCTGCGGCATGGTCATGGCGGCTTCGCTGTCGGTCGAACTCGGCCTGGTCGATGCCAGCTTCGCGCAACGGCTGCAGCGAATCATTGCAGCGGCTGGCCTGCCCATCCAGGCGCCGCACATGCCCACCGAACAGTGGCTGGCACTGATGCGCCTGGACAAGAAGACCAGCGCCGGCGAGATCCGCTTCGTCGTGATCGACCGGCCCGGCAGCGCCGCGCTGCGGCCCGCACCCGACGCACTGGTGGCCCGGGTCATCCAGCGCCACAGCCTGTCGGCGTGACCACGCCAGCCCTGCCCGCCTACCCTGCCCCGCTGGCGCCCTGGGCCAGCGACCCGCGTCGCACCCGTGGCCGCCGCGTGCCCGAACCTCCGGCGCCGCCGCGCAACGAACACCAGCGCGACCGCGACCGCATCGTCCACAGCACGGCGTTCCGGCGGCTGGTCTACAAGACCCAGGTCTTCATCAACCACGAAGGCGACCTGTTCCGCACCCGCCTGACCCATTCGCTGGAAGTGGCGCAGCTGGGCCGCTCTGCGGCGCGCGCGCTGCAGCTCAACGAAGACCTGGTCGAGGCCATCGCCCTGGCCCACGACCTGGGCCACACGCCTTTCGGCCATGCCGGCCAGGACGCACTGCACGAATGCATGCGCGAACACGGCGGCTTCGAACACAACCTGCAGTCCTTGCGCGTGGTCGACGAACTCGAGGCCCGCTACCCCGCATTCGACGGCCTGAACCTGAGTTTCGAAACGCGCGAAGGCATCCTGAAGCACTGTTCGGCACGCAACGCCGCGCGGCTGGTGCAGGCCGAACCCGAGGGCCCGGCGCAGCGCTTCGTCGACGGCACCCAGCCCAGCCTGGAAGCCCAGTTGGTGAACCTGGCCGACGCCATGGCCTACAACGCGCACGACATCGACGACGGCGTGCGCTCGGGCCTGCTGTCCATGGCGCAGCTGGACACCGTGCCGCTGTTTGCGCAATGGAAGCAGCAGGTGCTGGACGAGTATCCGGCCCTGGCCGGCCAGCCCGGGCGGCGGCTCTTGTTCGAGACCTTGCGCCGGATGCTGTCGGCCCAGGTGGCCGACCTGATCGAGGCCACTCGCGGGGCCCTGCACGAGCATGGCCCCGCCGACGCAGACGCCGCGCGCAGGGCACCGCCGCTGGTGCGTTTCAGCCCGGCATTGCAGGCCCAGATCACCGAGCTTCAGCGCTTCCTGTTCAGCGCCCTTTACCGTCACCCCCAGGTGGTGCAGACCACGGCGCTGGCGCGCACTGCCCTCGTCGAACTGTTCAAGGCCTACCGTGCCGACCCCGCAGCGATGCCGGCCGACTTTGCGTCTGCCCCCGACGGCGCCCGCGCCGTGGCCGACTACATCGCCGGCATGACCGACCGCTATGCCCTGCGCGAGCACCATCGCCTGACGGGGCGCCGGGTGTTCGGCGACTGACGTCGACTCCCCCGTGGCCCGCCTGCCCCGCCTGGTCGTTCCCGGCCACGCCCATGTGCTGGTGCAGCGCGGCCATGGTGACCGGCCCGTGTTCGTCGACGACATCGACCGCGCCAACTACCTCGCGGCATTGCGGGAATCGGCCCCCGCCAGCGGCGTGGAGCTGCTGGCCTGGGCTCTGCTCGACGATCAGGTGCTGTTGCTGGTCAGGCCGGCCTCTGCCACGGGCCCGAGCCGGCTGCTGCAGTCGGTGGGCCGGCGCTACGTCAGCGCCTACAACCGCCGCCATGGCCGGGCCGGCACGCTGTGGGACGGGCGATACAGATGCGCCCCGGTCGAATCCGGCGCCACCTTGCTGTCCCTGCTGGCCTGGGTTGACGGCATGGCCGCGGAAGCCAGCCAGACCAGCGCCAGCCTTCGTCTGGCCGGCCGGCCAGACCCGATGCTGGCGCACCCGCCGGAGTTCTGGGCCCTGGGCAACACGCCCTTCGAACGCGAAGCCGCCTATCGGCGCCGCCTCGCCGAAGGCGTATCGGCTGCGCAGGCCCGGGCCTGGCAGCAGGCGGCACTGGGGGGCTGGGCCATCGGTTCACCGTCCTTTGCCACCGAGCTGGCCCGGTTGACCCCGCGCCCGGTTCGCCCCAGGCCACCAGGACGCCCCAGGAAGCCCCAGGGTCCTGGGCATGGCACACCGCGTGCATAGCGACCTGCGACAGGAAGTGGACTGAGATCGAAAGCCTGTCCCCGTATTTTTGCCCTCGTGATGTCAGGGCTCTGATTGCGTGTCTGACCCCGATTGTTTCGCTTGCCGCGGTTGCTGCACTGCGGTAACTTCCGAGACCTACCGAAGTGCGCACTTGCGCCCCGCCCCATCCCCGCCCCGGAGAAGCCCGTGCCTGACCAAACCCCCGCCGCCCGTGACGCCGAGATTGCCAGTCTGGCCGAACACGGCCTGTACGACCCCCGGCAGGAACACGACGCCTGCGGCGTGGGCTTCGTCGCCCACATCAAGGGCGCAAAGGAACACAGCATCGTCCAGCAGGGCCTGAAGATCCTGGAAAACCTGGACCACCGTGGCGCGGTCGGTGCCGACAAGCTGATGGGCGACGGCGCCGGCATCCTGATCCAGTTGCCCGACGAGCTGTACCGGGCAGAGATGGCCGTGTCGGGCCAGGCGCCTGATGGCAGCATTGGCGTCGAACTGCCGCCGCCGGGCGAATACGGCGTCGGCATGATCTTCCTGCCGAAGGAACACGCCAGCCGCCTGGCCTGCGAACAGGAACTGGCGCGCGCCGTGAAGGCCGAGGGCCAGGTGCTGCTGGGCTGGCGCGACGTGCCCGTGGACCGCAGCATGCCCATGAGCCCGGCCGTGCGCGCCAAGGAACCCGTCATCAAGCAGATCTTCATCGGCCGCGGTGCCGACGTCATCGTGCCCGACGCGCTGGAACGCAAGCTCTACGTCATCCGCAAGACCGCCAGCGCCGCCATCCAGGCGCTGAAGCTCACGCACAGCCGCGAGTACTACGTGCCCAGCATGAGCTGCCGCACCGTCATCTACAAGGGCCTGCTGCTGGCCGACCAGGTGGGCGTGTACTTCAAGGATCTGAGCGACCCACGCGCGATGTCGGCCCTGGCCCTGGTGCACCAGCGCTTTTCCACCAACACCTTCCCCGAATGGCCGCTGGCCCACCCCTACCGCATGGTGGCGCACAACGGCGAGATCAACACCGTCAAGGGCAACTTCAACTGGATGCGCGCCCGAGAAGGCGTGATGAAGAGCCCGGTGCTGGGCGACGACCTGCAAAAGCTCTATCCCATCAGCTTCGAAGGCCAGAGCGACACCGCCACTTTCGACAACGCGCTGGAACTGCTGACCATGGCCGGCTACCCGCTGGCGCAGGCCGCGATGATGATGATTCCCGAAGCCTGGGAAAACCACGAGCTGATGGACCCGCGCCGCCGCGCCTTCTACGCGTACCACGCCGCGATGCTGGAGCCCTGGGCCGGCCCGGCCGCCATGGTCTTCACCGACGGCAAGCAGATCGGCGCCACGCTCGACCGCAATGGCCTGCGCCCGGCGCGTTATGTCGTCACCGACGACGACCTGGTAGTGCTGGCCAGCGAAAGCGGCGTGCTGCCCTTCCCCGAAAACAAGATCGTCAAGAAGTGGCGCCTGCAGCCCGGTCGCATGTTCCTGATCGACCTGGAGCAAGGCCGCATCGTCGAAGACGAAGAACTGAAGACCCAGTTCGCCAACGCCCGCCCCTACCGGCAGTGGATCGACAACGTGCGCATCCGTCTGGACAGCATCGAGGCGAAGGCCGAAGCGCAGACCTTCCCGGAAAGCCTGCTCGACCGCCAGCAGGCCTTCGGCTACACCCAGGAAGACCTGAAGTTCCTGCTGGCGCCCATGGCTGCCAACGGCGAGGAAGCCACCGGCAGCATGGGCAACGACAGCCCGCTGGCGGTGCTGAGCGACAAGGACAAGCCGCTCTACAACTACTTCAAGCAGCTGTTCGCCCAGGTCACGAACCCGCCGATCGACCCGATCCGTGAAGCCATCGTGATGAGCCTGAACAGCTTCATCGGGCCGAAGCCCAACCTGCTGGACATCAACGCGGTGAACCCGCCGATGCGGCTGGAAGTGACGCAGCCGGTGCTGGACTTCGACGACATGGCGCGGCTTCGCGGCATCGAACGCCACACCAACGGCAAGTTCAAGAGCATCACGCTGGACATCACCTACCCGCTGGCCTGGGGCCGCGAAGGCATCGAAGCCAAGCTGGCCAGCCTGTGTGCCGAGGCCGTGGACGCCATCCGCAGCGGCCACAACATCCTCATCATCAGCGACCGCGCCATGAACCGCAGCCAGGTCGCCATTCCTGCCCTGCTGGCGCTGAGCGCCGTGCACCACCACCTGGTGCGCGAAGGTCTGCGCACCACCGCCGGTCTGGTGGTGGAAACCGGCAGCGCACGCGAAGTGCACCACTTCGCCGTGCTGGCCGGCTATGGCGCCGAGGGCGTGCACCCCTACCTGGCCATGGAAACCCTGGTCGAACTGCAGGGCAGCCAGGCCGGGGCCGACGATGCCCGAACGATGGAAGAACGGGCCATCTACAACTTCGTCAAGGCCATCGGCAAGGGTCTGAGCAAGATCATGTCGAAGATGGGTGTCAGCACCTACATGTCGTATTGCGGCGCGCAGCTGTTCGAAGCCATCGGGCTGGAAAAGGCCTTCGTCGACCAGTATTTCCGCGGCACGGCCAGCCAGGTGGGCGGCATCGGCGTGTTCGAAGTGGCCGAGGAACAGCTGAGAATGCACGAGAAGGCCTTCGGCGACGACCCGGTGCTGGCCCGCATGCTCGACGCCGGCGGTGAATACGCCTGGCGCGTGCGCGGCGAAGAACACATGTGGACGCCCGATGCCATCGCCAAGCTGCAGCACAGCACGCGCGCCAACCGCTGGGACACCTACAAGGAATACGCCCAGCTCATCAACGACCAGAGCAAGCGCCACATGACGCTGCGCGGCCTGTTCGAATTCAAGGTCGACCCGGCCAAGGCCATCCCGGTGGACGAGGTCGAAAGCGCGGCCGACATCGTCAAGCGCTTCGCCACCGGCGCGATGAGCCTGGGCAGCATCAGCACCGAAGCCCACACCACGCTGGCCATTGCCATGAACCGCATTGGCGGCAAGAGCAACACCGGCGAAGGCGGCGAAGACCCGGCGCGCTATCGGCAAGAACTGAAAGGCATCAAGATCGCGGCCGGCACCAAGGTCAGCGACATCATCGGCAAGAGCGTGATGGCGGCCGAGGTGGAAATGCAGGCCGGCGACAGCCTGCGCAGCAAGATCAAGCAGGTGGCCAGCGGCCGCTTCGGGGTGACAACCGAATACCTGGTCAGCGCCGACCAGATCCAGATCAAGATGGCCCAGGGCGCCAAGCCCGGCGAAGGCGGCCAGCTGCCCGGCGGCAAGGTGTCCGACTACATCGGCTTCCTGCGCTACAGCGTGCCCGGCGTGGGCCTGATCAGCCCGCCGCCCCACCACGACATCTATTCCATCGAAGACCTGGCCCAGCTGATCCACGACCTGAAGAACGCCAACCCGCGAGCTTCCATCAGCGTGAAGCTGGTCAGCGAAGTGGGTGTGGGCACCATCGCCGCGGGCGTGACCAAGTGCAAGGCCGACCACGTGGTCATCGCCGGGCACGACGGCGGTACGGGCGCTTCGCCCTGGTCCAGCATCAAGCACGCCGGCACACCCTGGGAACTGGGCCTGGCCGAAACCCAGCAGACCCTGGTTCTGAACCGCCTGCGCAGCCGCATTCGCGTGCAGGCCGACGGCCAGATGAAGACCGGGCGCGACGTCGTCATCGGCGCGCTGCTGGGGGCCGACGAGTTCGGCTTCGCCACCGCGCCGCTGGTGGTGGAAGGCTGCATCATGATGCGCAAGTGCCATCTGAACACCTGCCCGGTGGGCGTGGCCACGCAAGACCCGGTGCTGCGCGCCAAGTTCGCGGGCAAGCCCGAGCACGTGGTGAACTACTTCTTCTTCGTGGCCGAGGAAGCGCGCCAGATCATGGCGCAGCTGGGCATCCGCCGCTTCGACGAACTGATCGGCCGTGCCGACCTGCTGGACACGAAGAAGGGCATCGAACACTGGAAGGCGCGCGGCCTGGACTTCAGCCGCGTCTTCCACCAGCCGGCCGTGCCGGCCGATGTGCCGCGCCACCACACCGAAGAGCAGGACCACGGCCTGGCACGGGCGCTGGACGTGAAGCTGATCGAGAAATGCCGCCCCGCCATCGAGAAGGGCGAGAAAGTGCAGCTGCTCGAAGAAGCGCGCAACCGCAACCGCAGCCTGGGTGCGATGCTGTCGGGTGAACTGGTGCGGCATCGGCCCGAAGGCCTGCCCGACCACACCATCTTCATCCAGACCGAAGGCACCGGCGGCCAGAGCTTCGGCGCCTTCCTGGCCCAGGGCATCACGCTCTACCTCATCGGCGACGCGAACGACTACACCGGCAAGGGCCTGAGCGGCGGCCGCATCGCCGTGCGGCCCAGCATCGACTTCCGCGGAGACGCCGCCAAGAACATCATCGTGGGCAACACCGCGCTGTACGGTGCCACCAGCGGCGAGGCCTTCTTCCGTGGCGTGGGTGGCGAACGTTTTGCCGTGCGGCTTTCAGGCGCCACCGCGGTGGTGGAAGGCACCGGCGACCACGGCTGCGAATACATGACCGGCGGCACCGTGGCCGTGCTGGGCAAGACCGGGCGCAACTTCGCTGCCGGCATGAGCGGCGGCGTGGCCTATGTGTACGATGAAGACGGCCACTTCGCCGGCCGTTGCAACACCGCGATGGTGGCGCTGGAGAAGGTGGTGCCGCGCGACGAACAGGCCGGCGTCCCGGCCGTGGGCCTGCACCGCGAACTGCCCGACGAAGCCATCCTGAAGAAGCTGGTCGAAGACCATCACCGCTGGACCGGCAGCCTGCGCGCCCGCGAGATCCTGGACCACTGGACCGAGGCCCGCGCGAAGTTCGTGAAAGTCTTCCCGCACGAATACAAGCGGGCCCTGGCCGCGCGTGCGGCGCAGGCTGGCGCTGCGGCGGCCACCGCCAAGGCCCAGAGCTCGGCCGCCACGGCAGCCTCCAAGTAAACCCATCCACCCCTTTCAGACAAAGCAGCAAGCACCATGGGCAAGGTCACCGGTTTCCTGGAATACGAACGCCTGGAAGAAGGCTACGAACCGCCGCAGCAGCGGGTGAAGAACTGGAAGGAGTTCGTCATCACGCTCAACGCCGACCAGGGCAAGCAGCAGGCGGCGCGCTGCATGGACTGCGGCACGCCTTTCTGCAACAGCGGCTGCCCGGTCAACAACATCATTCCGGACTTCAACGACCTGGTGTTCCAGAACGACTGGCAAAGCGCCATCGAGGTCCTGCACCAGACCAACAATTTTCCGGAATTCACCGGCCGTGTCTGCCCTGCACCCTGTGAAGCCGCCTGCACGCTGAACGTCAACGACGACGCAGTGGGCATCAAGAGCATCGAACACGCCATCATCGACCGCGCCTGGGCCGAGGGCTGGGTGACCGCACAGCCACCGGCCACCAAGACGGGCAAGAAGATCGCCATTGTCGGCAGCGGCCCGGCGGGCCTGGCGGCCGCCCAGCAGCTGGCGCGCGCCGGCCACGACGTGACGGTGTTCGAGAAGAACAGCCGCATCGGTGGCCTGCTGCGCTACGGCATCCCCGACTTCAAGATGGAAAAGAGCCACATCGACCGCCGCATCGCGCAGATGCAGGCCGAAGGCGTGGTCTTCCGCACTGGCGTGCTGGTGGGCGCTTGGCCGAAGGACGGCCCGGCGGCGAAGGTGACGAACGACGCCAAGGACACCATCACGCCCGAACAGCTGAAAGCCGAATTCGACGCCGTGCTGCTGACCGGCGGCAGCGAAACCAGCCGCGACCTGCCCGTGCCTGGCCGAGAACTCGACGGCGTGCACTTCGCGATGGAATTCCTGCCGATGCAGAACAAGGTCGTGGCCGGCGACAAGGTCAAGGGCCAGATCATGGCCACCGGCAAGCACGTCATCGTCATCGGCGGCGGCGACACCGGCAGCGACTGCGTGGGCACCAGCAACCGCCATGGCGCGGCCAGCGTGACGCAGTTCGAACTGATGCCACAGCCCCCCGAAGAAGAAAACAAGCCGCTGACCTGGCCCTACTGGCCCACCAAGCTGCGCACCAGTTCCAGCCACGAGGAAGGTTGCACCCGCGAGTTCGCCATCGCCACCAAGGAACTGGTGGCCGGCACCGGCAAGGACAAGGGCCGAGTGGTGGGCCTGAAGACCGTGCACGTGGAAATGCAGGGCGGCAAGCTGGTGGAGATTCCCGGCACCGACAAGGAATACAAGGCCGACCTGGTGCTGCTGGCGATGGGCTTCACCAGCCCGGTGAGCAGCGTGCTGGACGCCTTCGGCATCGACAAGGACGCCCGGGGCAATGCCCGGGCCGGCGTGGACGACGGCAGCGGCTACAGGACCAATGTCGACAAGGTGTTCGCTGCCGGCGACATGCGGCGTGGCCAGAGCCTGGTGGTGTGGGCCATCCGCGAAGGGCGGCAAGCGGCGCGGGAGGTGGACCGTTTCCTGATGGGCAGTTCGCGGCTGCCGCGCTGAACGAGCTTGGGCTCGAGCCAGCAGGGCGCCCGGATGACGCGGCTTGGCGAAACCGCCTCCGGACACCCGGTTTGAGGGGTATGCGGACCCCGCGGCTCATGAAATTATCCTCAACAAGTGGTAAGCGATGGCAGCGCCCTGTCTGAGCTTGCATCGGTCGACCACTGCACCTGCCACTCTCTCACCCTACTTGGAGTCTGCTTTCATGCAACTGCAATCTGTTTTGCGCGGCGCTCTGGCCGTCACCGCCGTGGCCACCGTCATGGCGGCACCGGCTCATGCCCAGATCGTCTACAGCGGCCCGGTGAACATCACCATCCCTGGCGACATCGACGGTATCTACCTCAACCTCGTCACCGGGGCCAGTGCTACGTCGGGTTTGGGCGCTCCCGGGTGGGACATCAACCCCTATTCGGCCTCCCCTCTGGCGCCCGGCTTCAACCTCTGGGGCGCCACGACGACGACTTGGCTGAACACCAACAACGCCATCCTCAACGCCGCAGGTTATGTGCTGGCGCCGGGCACCCCCATCGGCCCAGGCACCAATTTCTTTCGCCCAGGCGGTGGTGCCGAGCTTGCTGGTGTCGTAACGCTGAACGCGCCCAATCTGTTCGGCGTGCAGTTCACGGCCGAAGGCCTCACTCCCACGACCCACTTCGCGTGGGTTGAAGTGACTTTCGGCAGCAGCGTGACCAGCCGCGCGATCACGGGCTACGCTTTCCAAAGCATGCCCAACACGGCCATCGCGGCCGGCGTCGTTCCGGAGCCCGGCACCTACGCGCTGATGCTGGCTGGACTGGCTGGCATCGCCGGCTTCGCAGCCCGCCGTCGCAAGGCAGACTGATCAAACCTGACGCCCCTGCAGCCACGCTACG
The DNA here is from genome assembly GCA_001464055.1 of Burkholderiales bacterium Ga0077543. Classification (GTDB taxonomy): domain Bacteria; phylum Pseudomonadota; class Gammaproteobacteria; order Burkholderiales; family Burkholderiaceae_C; genus Rubrivivax. The sequence continues at coordinate 31,953 of LNET01000062.1, read as the reverse complement.
GGGACTCTTCAGCCCGCCCCGGCAACGAGGCGGGCTGTTTGCATTCAGCTGGCGCCGTTGCACGCTGCAGCCGACACCAGCGCCGTACGCAGCGGGTCCAGCAGCGCCCCGTAGCCTGCCGCCGGCGTGGACGTGCGCTTCATCGGCTGTCGCACCTGCAGCGCGCTGGGCGTGCGGATGGCGCGTTCGGCGCTCTGGAAGTCCAGGCAAGCAGCGTCGAACGGCAGGCCGCAGAAGGCCAGCAGTTCTCGGATCTGCGCTTCAGGCTGGGCCACCAGCGCCTCGTAGTGCTGGATGCGGAAGGCCTCAGGTGCAGCCTTCGCCCAGTGCTCGCCCTCGGCCTCGCAGGCCGCCCAGTACTGCGCCAGGCTGTCGAAGCCATAGCTGAAGGTGGCGAAGCCGGGGCCAAACAACTGCTTGTAGCAGGACCAGCAGGTTTCCAGCGCGTCGCGCCGGCAGTCGATGATCTTCGCACCCGGCAGCATCGCGCGGATGGCGCCGGCAAACTGCCAGTTGTCGGGCAGCTTGTCGGTGGCCACAGGACGGCGGCTGCGCCAGGGCGCGCTGGCGCGCAGATAGTCCTGCCCCAGGCGGGTCCAGTCCTCGGCCGTGGCCTCGTGCACCCAGGCAGGGAACGGCCGGCCGCGGCGCGCTGATTCCGCCTGCAGCACCTGGTTCAGATAAGGCAGTTCGCTGGCGCCTTCCACCTGCGGGTGCGCCGCCAGCACCTGTTCCACCAGGGTGCTGCCCGACCGCGGCAGCCCCACCAGGAAGATGACTTCGCTGCCCTGCCCGGCCGGCGCTGCCGCCGCGGGCGTGGCGAACGCTGCTCGCAGGGACTGCGCGTAACGCGCAAAGCCCGCGGCGTCCCAGGGCTGGCGCCGGGCCACGGCGGCATTGGCGCGCTGCAGGGCGGCCAGGGCGGCGGCATGCTCGCCGGCATCCTCCAGCGCCTTGCCCAGCGCAAAGTCGAGCAGCAGCCGGTCTTCGGCCGGCAGGCTGGCCTGGCCGGCGGTGCGGGCCAGCCGCGAGCGCTCGTCGTCGCTCAGCGCCACGGTTTTCAGGTCCACCAGGGTGAACCAGGCCCGGGCCACTTCACGCCCGCTGGCAATCAGGCTGCGGGCGTCGGCCGCAGCCAGGGCGCTGTCGCCCAGCGCCTTGGCCACGCGTGAGCGCTGCAGCAGCCCCGGCGCCGACTGCGGCTGCAGCCGCAGATGGCCCTGCACGGCCTGCAGCGCGAGTTCGTAGTCGCCCAGCTCGTCGCATTCGGTGCTGAGCTTCAGCCACTGCGGCGCCGTCGCCGCCAGGGTGGCGGCGCGCTGAAGGCAGCTGCGCCCGGCTGCGGTGTCGCCCGCCCGCGCCAGGGCCGTGCCCAGCAGGCCCTGCAGCCTGAAGTCTTGAGGCCGGGTGCTTGCGGCGCGTTCCAGGTGCGGTACGGCGGCAGCCCATTCGCCAGCCTCATGGTGACGCAGGCCTTGCCACAGCTGCACTTCGGGATGGTCAGGTGCTTCCCTGGCCAGTTGCAGCAGCCACTGCGTGGCCATCAACCGGTCGCCTTCGGCATGCAGGCGCATCACCTGCCGCATCATCTCGGCCTGGGCCGGGTCCAGGCCGCGCAGGCGTTCACGCAGTTCTGCGGCCTGCGCCTGGTTCAGGGTGGGAGTGGCGGCCTTGGTTTTCATGCGGCCATTCTGCCGCCACGCGCCTTGCCGACAGCAGCGGGCCTGCGCGATGCGACAGACTGCACTTCGGCAGGGACGAAGTGCGGCCGTGGCGCTGGCGCATGCCCGGCCTGGCATGTCACAGTCGCCGCCGAGGCGGGCTCCTGGGGGTAACCCTGAAACACTTCTGGGCCCGTGAGAGAATCGCGCCGCTTTGGAAACGACCCCCCCCTTCATCGAGATCGACCACGTCAGCTTTGGCTACGACCCCAGCCGCCTGATCCTGAAAGACATATCGCTGCGTTTTCCGCGCGGCAAGGTCACGGCCATCCTGGGTGGCTCGGGTTGTGGCAAGACCACACTGCTGCGGCTGATCGGCGGCGTGCACGCCGCCAACAGCGGGCGCGTGGTGTTCGACGGCGAGGTCGTCAAGACGCGCGACAAGGCTCAGATGTACAGGCTGCGTCGCCGCCTGGGCATGCTGTTCCAGTTCGGCGCGCTGTTCACCGACCTGAACGTCTTCGACAACGTGGCCTTCCCGCTGCGCGAGCACACCCAGCTGCCCGAAGACATGGTGCGCGACATCGTGCTGATGAAGCTGAACGCGGTGGGCCTGCGCGGCGCGGCCGGGCTGCGCATCAGCGAAGTGTCGGGCGGCATGGCCAGGCGCATTGCCCTGGCGCGGGCGATCGTGCTCGACCCCGAACTCATCATGTACGACGAACCTTTCGCCGGCCTCGACCTGATCAGCCTGGGCGTGGCGGCCAAGCTCATCCGCACGCTCAACGACGTCACCGGCGCCACCAGCCTGGTGGTCAGCCACGACGTGCCCGAATGCATGGCCATCAGCGACCACGTCGTCCTGCTGGCCAGTCAGGGCCGGGTCGTAGCTCAGGGCACCCCAGCCGAGCTGATGGCCAGCAGCGACCCCGAAACCCGCCAGTTCGTGCGCGGCGAACCCGACGGCCCGGTGAAGTTTCATTACCCGGCGCCCGACATCGCGACCGACTTCGGGCTGGGCGCACGATGAACCAGCTGGCTCGCCTGGGTGCCTGGACCCTGGACCAGCTGCGCGGCTGGGGCCATGCGGCCATGTTCTTCCTGGACATGCTGCGCGCGGTGCCGGCCTCGTTGCGCCGGTTCGACCTGGTCGTGGCGCAGATCTACGCCATCGGCAACCGCTCGCTCGTGATCATCGTGGCTTCGGGCACGGCCGTGGGCTTCGTGCTGGCGCTGCAGATGTACTACGCCCTGGTCACCTACGGCGCGGCCGAAAGCCTGGGGCTGATCGTCAACCTGTCGCTGGTGCGGGAACTCGGGCCGGTGGTGGCCGCACTGCTCTTCGCGGGCCGCGCCGGCACCTCGCTCACAGCCGAGATCGGCCTGATGAAGGCCGGCGAGCAGATCGCCGCGATGGAGCTGATGGCCATCGACCCGAAGGCCCGCGTGCTGGCGCCGCGGCTGATCGGCGGCATCGTGTCGATGCCCCTGCTGGCGGCCCTGTTCTCGGCCGTGGGCATCCTCGGCGCCTGGGTCGTGGCCGTGAAACTGATCGGTGTCGACGCAGGCAACTTCTGGTCCATCATGCAGACCCAGGTGGACTGGTGGCGCGACGTCGGCAATGGCATCGTCAAGGCCGCAGTGTTCGGCGTGATCTGCACGGTGGTGGCGCTGTACCAGGGCTTCGAGACCGAAGCCACACCCGAAGGCGTGGCCTATGCCACCACGCGCACGGTGGTGATCTCTTCCCTGCTGATCCTGGCAACGGACTTCGTGCTGACCGCCCTGATGTTCTCGACGCCCTGAGCGAGCGGGCGCAGGCACAGGGCCAACGACAAACTGGAAACATCGTGAATCATGGGTAAACGAAATCTGGAAACCCTGGTCGGCCTGTTCGTGCTGCTGGGCATCGGTGCGCTGGTATTCCTGGCGCTGCAGGCGGCCAACCTGGGCAACCTGGGCAGCGGTGCCACCTACACGGTGCAGGCGCGCTTCGACAACATCGGCGGCCTGAAGCCGCGCGCAGCGGTGCGAGCCGCTGGCGTCACGGTGGGCCGGGTGACCAGCATCGTGCTGGACGGCAAGACCTACCAGGGCCTGGTGACGATGGACATCCAGAAGGACTATGCCTTCCCGAAGGACACGGCCGCGAAGATCCTGACCGCCGGTCTGCTGGGCGATCAGTACGTGGGCCTGGAACCCGGTGGCGATGATGCCAACCTGGCCGATGGCGACACCGTGGCACAGACCCAGTCGGCGGTGGTGCTGGAAAACCTGATCGGCCAGTTCCTCACCGGTCGGGCCGACGAAGCGGGTGCCGCTGCAGCAACCACCCCGGCGCCCACCACGACAGAGGCCAAGCCATGACAGCCGCTTTTGCTTCAGCGCGCAGCCTGGCCCTGGCTGCAGCCGTTGCGCTGCTGACCGGATGTGCCAGCGTACCAACGGCCCCAGCCGGTGGCCAGGTCGCAGCCACGGTGCCGTCCGACCCCTGGGAAAACTGGAACCGCAAGGTCTATTCGTTCAACGACGCGGTCGACAACGCCGTCGTCAAGCCCGTGGCCACCGCCTACCGCGACGTCGTGCCGCAACTGGTGCGCACCGGCGTGTCGAACTTCCTGGGCAACATCGGCGACGTCTGGTCGGCGGCCAACCACCTGCTGCAGGGCAAGGTGGGCAGCGGGCTCGAAATGGGCTTCCGTGTGTTGACGAACACCTTGATGGGGCTGGGCGGTGTGCTCGACCCCGCCACCGAGATCGGCATGCAGCGACGCAGCGAGGACTTCGGCCAGACGCTGGGTGTCTGGGGCGTGGGCCAGGGCCCCTACGTGATGCTGCCGCTGCTGGGGCCTTCCACGGTGCGCGATTCTTTCGGCCTGGTGGCCGACCGCCAGTTCTCGGCCTCCAGCCTGGCCTCGACCGACGCGGGTTCCACTGCCATCACCACCCTGCAGGTGGTGAGCCTGCGCGCCAGCCTGCTCGACGCCACCCGCATGCTCGACCAGGTGGCGCTGGACCGCTACAGCTTCCTGCGCGACGCCTACCTGCAACGACGCCGCGACGCGCTCTACGACGGCGCGCCGCCTTTCGAGGACGAGTTCGCCGACGAACCCGTCACCCCTGCGGGGGGGAAGACGGAACCCCCGGCCAAACCTGCCGTCCAACCGGCGGCCACAGCGGCACCGACGGCACCGAAGAAATAAACTGCCCCAGGCCTGAAAGTTTTTCGAAGAAGTTTCGACGAAAGCACATCATGTACAAGACCTTGCTGACCGCTTCCACCCTGGCGCTGGCCGCCATCGCCAGCCCCATGCTGGCACAGGCCACCGCAGCCACACCCGACGCGCTGATCCGGCAGATTTCCGTCGACGTGATCGACGCGGCCAAGAAGGACCCGGCCATCCAGGCTGGCGACCTGAATCGCATCGTCGCCCTGGTCGACAGCAAGGTGCTGCCCAGCGTGAACTTCGAGGTCATGACCCGTTCGGCGGTCGGCCCGCAATGGCGCCAGGCCACGCCCGAGCAGCGCACCAAGCTGCAGAACGAATTCAAGACCTTGCTCCTGCGTGTTTACGCCGGCGCATTGACGCAGGTGAAGGACCAGAGCGTCGAGGTGACGAAGACCCTGCCAGTGGCCGGCAGCAGCCAGGTCGTGGTGCAGACCGAGGTGCGCGGTTCGGGCGAGCCAATCAAACTCGACTACCGCATGGACAAGCCGGCCGATGCCAGCGCCTGGAAGATCATCGACGTCAACGTCGCGGGCATCTGGCTGGTCCAAAGCTACCGTTCGCAGTTCGCCACCGAAATCACCAAGGGCGGCATCGAAGGCCTGATCACGGCCCTGGTCGAGCGCAACAAGCCCGGCAAGGGCTGAAATGGCGCTCGCTGCCACCCGAGGGGACCATCCGCCGACGGACCGGCAGAGCCGGTTCCGTGGCGGGAAGCTTCAGAGGACAATCTCTTGAAGCTTCCTGACTCCGCCACTCTGGCCGACGCCCCGGCCTTGCTGGCCCAGTTGACCCGGGCCCTGGCCGGCGGCAACGGGCCCTTGCAGGTCGACGCCGGAGCGCTGCAGAACTTCGATACCTCGGCCGTTGCGCTGCTGATGCAGGCGCGACGTCTGGCGCTGGCCGAAGGGCGAAGCTTCAGCGTGGCGGGCGCTCCAGCGAAGCTGGTCGAACTGGCGCGACTCTATGGCGTCGAAGACCTGCTGTCGCTGTCGCCTTCGGCTCCATCGACACGTTCTGACGTGGCGGCATAGCGTCGCAGGCGCAGGTTCTTCTTCATTTCCTGCAGCAACGGGCGCAGCTGGGCACTGCCCAGGCGCAGCGCCACGCCGGTGGTCAGCACGTCGATGACCAGCAAGTGCAGCAGGCGCGACACCATCGGGCTGTACCGGTCGGCGTCTTCAGGATGGTCGACGGCCAGCAGCACGTGGTTCGAACCGGCCAGCGCTTCACGCGCCAGCGGTGAACCGCTGGCGGTGATGACGATGACCGTGGCGCCCTTCTTGCGCGCGATCTCGGCCACGTCCAGCAGGTCGCGGCTGCGCCCGCTGTTGCTGATGATGACGGCGCAGTCGCCGGGCTTGAGCATCGTCGCACTCATCACCTGCATGTGGCCGTCGCTCACGGCGGTGGCCGTCACGCCCAGGCGGAAAAACTTGTGCTGGGCGTCCTGCGCGACGATGCCGCTGTTGCCCACGCCATAGAACTCCACGCGGCGGCCCTGGGACTGGCCGCGGCCGGCCTCGGCCAGCGCCGCTATCGCACGCTCGATCGACTGGCTGGCGGCGGCATTGCGGTAGCGCAGCATCGCGGCCACGGCGTTGTCGATGACCTTCACGACGATGTCGCCGGCCTTGTCGTCGTCGTCGACCGCGCGGTGGACGAAGGGCACACCTTCATTGACGCTGCCGGCCAGCTTCAGCTTGAAATCGGCCAGGCCGTCGTAGCCCACGCTGCGGCAAAAGCGCACCACGGTGGGCTTGCTCACGCTCGAGCGGGCTGCCAGTTCGCCCACCGGCAAGGTGGCGAAGCTGCGCGGGTCGGCCAGCAACAGGTGGGCCACGCGCTGCTCGGCTGGCGGCAGGGCGGGAATGGCAGCGCGGATGCGTTCGAGCATGGTCAGTCGATCTGGAGGGCGCCGGGATGCAGGGGCCTGTTCGCCGGCACCGGCCGTGTGCCGGCGGGGGCCTGGAACTGGGCGCTCGGGCGCAGCTGCGTGCCCACCGGCCCTGGCAGTTCGGGCATGTCGACGGCCCGAGCGCGCAGCCACGACGCCGCACCCAGCCGGTAGTCGAAGGCGTCGACGTCGCGCAGCATCGCGCGCGGAATCGGGAAGTTGCCCTGGGTGGCCTGGCCCCAGCCGGCATTGCTGCCGCCCAGGCCGACGAAGAGGTTGTTGAACAGGCGCAAGGGCGTCTGCCGCCCTTCGACCGGTTCATGCACCCGCACGAAGAAGGCCGGGCGCACACCTTCGTTGATGAGTGTGTTGTGCGCCATGTAGAGCCCGTGTGCGCGCGGCCGGTCGTCGGCCCCTTCGGCGGCAAATGACACCAGCACCGGGTTGGTGCTGGCCGCGCTCTGCCCGATGACGTTGCCCACCACCACCGCCAGCCCGCCGTTGGGAAACTCCAGCTCGTAGGCAGCGCGGCCGCCCGGGCCGTCGACGAGTTCGTTGTAGCGGACGAAGCTCTGCAGCGCGCGCGACTTCACCAGGTGCCCGGCGTTGCCCGCACGCACCCGGCTGCCGCTGAGCGTGAAGCGTGCAATGCGGCCCACGTACACCAGATGCGGCAGTGGCGTGTCGGCCGGGGCGCTGCCGAATTCGCTGTCGATGATCTCGAGTTCGGCATCGCTGAAGTTCGCGGTGAGCACGCCGTTCTCGTTGTCGAAGAATGCGCAGCGCAGCACTTGCAGCCGGCCGCGTTCGAAACGGATGCCGGCACCGTTGCGGTCGGGCACGCGGGCGCCGCGGAACTCGATGTTCTCGATGCGAACGTCGCCGTTGCGCACCACCAGGATGGCCTTGCGCTCTGCCGCCTGGCCAGCGGCGTGCAGCACCGGCCGGCCACCCACGCCGCGCAAGGTCAGCCGCTTCTGCGTGATGACGGCGACCTGGCCGCGGTAGTCGCCGGCTTCGATCAGCACCTCGTCGCCGTCGACCGCGCGCGAGATCGCCTCGGCCAGGCTCTGGCCCGGCCGGACGATGATGCTGGCGGCCTGGCTGGCGGGTGCGGCCTGCAGCAGCGCCGCTGCAGCCAGCAAGGCGCAGGCTGCCCGCATCAGGGCAGCCAGGCGGGCCCCATGCAGCAGCCACGTCCCGGCTGAACGCGGCCGCGGCAACTTCACTGCTCTTCGGCCCAGGTGGAACCGTCGCGCGCCACCAGCGCGCTGGCCGCGGGCGGCCCCCAGCTGCCGGCGGCATAGGGCCGCGGGCCCACGCTGTCCTGCGCCCAGGCGTCCAGGATGGGCTCGACCCAGCGCCAGGCCTGTTCCTGTTCGTCGCTGCGCACGAACAGGTTCAGCCGGCCGGCAATGGCGTCGAGCAACAGGCGTTCGTAAGCGCCCACGCGCGCGCTGGGGAAGGCCTTGTCGAAGTCCAGGTCCAGGCTCACCGGCGACAAGGTTTCATTGCTGCCGCCCCCAGTGGCGGCCAGCAGGTGCAGTTCCAGGCCGTCTTCGGGCTGCAGCTTGATCACGAGCTGGTTGGCTTGCCGCGTGCCCGGAAAGATGGGGTGCGGCACCTCGCGGAAGTTGACGACGATCTGCGCGTCGCGCGCCGCCAGCCGCTTGCCGGTGCGCAGGTAGAAGGGCACCCCGGCCCAGCGCCAGTTCTGCACTTCGGTGCGCAGCGCCACGAAGGTCTCGCAGCGGCTGCCGGGGGGCACCTTCGCCTCGTCCAGATACCCCGGCACGGCCTGGCCGCCCACGGTGCCCGCGCGGTACTGGCCGCGCACCACGTCGCGCGCCACGGTCTCTGGCGTGAATGGACGCAGCGAGCGCAGCACCTTCAGTTTCTCGTCGCGAATGGCGTCGGCGTCGCTGGTGGAAGGCGGCTCCATCGCGATCATCGTCAGCAACTGCAGCGCGTGGTTCTGCACCATGTCGCGCAGCGCGCCGGTGGTGTCGTAGTAGTCGCCGCGGGTGCCCACGCCCAGGCCCTCGGCCAGGGTGATCTGGATGTTGGCGATGCTCTCGCGCCGCCACAGCGGTTCGAACAGGGCGTTGCCGAAACGCAGCGCCATCAGGTTCTGAACCGCGGGCTTGCCCAGGTAGTGGTCGATGCGAAAAGCCTGCTGCTCCTGGAACACCGACTTGACGACGCGGTTGATCTCCTGCGCGCTTTTCAGGTCGTGGCCCAGCGGCTTTTCCAGCACCACGCGCACGCGCGGACCGTTCAGGCCGGCAGCGCCCAGCTGTTCGCAGATCACCGGAAAGAGATACGGGCTGGTGGCCAGGTACATCACCACGGTGTCGGCCGGACCGTCACTGCGGCTGTCTTCCACCCAGCGGCGCAGGCCAGCGTAGTGGTCGGGCTGCGACAGGTCCATGCGGCGGTAGTGCAGCAAGGCTGCGAAGCGCGCGAATTCCTCGTCGCTGGGGCGCTTGCTGGCCTCGACTTCGGCAAAGCGCTCCCTGATGAAGGCGCGGTAGGCATCGTCGCTGCGCTCGTCGCGGGCCACCGCCAGGATGCGCCCGCCAGGTGGCAGCTTGCCGTGGCGGTGGGCCTGGAACAGCGCGGGCATCAGCTTGCGCCAGGTCAGGTCGCCGGTACCGCCGAAAAGCACGAGATCAAAGGACATCCTGAGGGCCCCGCGTGGGGATGTAATTTAGTTACATCGTGATGATGCCCAGGTTTCATCGCCCGGTCAAACCCGCGCCGCGCCAAAGGGCCCGCAGACGCGCACCGCCGCGACGAGGCACGATCTCGTCGACGAAGTGGCGCGCGCCCGGCCCGCGAGGCGATCGGTCGAGGCCGGTCGTTGGAAAAAGATTCCAGCCGGAATCTGTGCGCCAGCATCGACGAACCGAGCCTGCACGCGGCCGCGCGCGGCAGCCCTGACGATGGTCAGGAAGTTCATTGCGGCGGTCCTCGAACAGCCGATCGGGCCTGCTGCCGACTGCAGCGGTCTGTATCTGGCCGCGTGACAGCCTTGCCGTCAGCATGAGGCGCGCGATGGCGCCCGCCGCACGGCTCTCAACCAGCCTGCCGAGTAACCGGGCCGGTACGCCGGCGGCGCAGTGCCATCAGCAGCGCCCCGCCGGCGGCAAGCAGGGCAAACGACGAAGGCTCGGGCACGGCAGTCAACTGCACTGCCAGGTCGTTGCCGGTGCCGATGCGTCCCAGCGCGTCGATGCCGCCGAAGCTGTAGTCGATGGTCGCGAAGTAGCCCTCGGGCAGACCCAGGACACTGGCAAAGCTGCCCGTGATGGCGTCCGCGCCGTCGTTGGCGGCCAGCAGGAAGGTGCCCTCGAAGGCGCCCGCCGGCAGGTCGGTCAGCGACAACTGCAGCACGGCACCGCTGGCGATGCCGATGAAGCCCGACACGTCGAGCAGATCGGCGGATGCCGCACCGCCACCATTCAGGTCGATCATGGGCAGGAAGGTGCCTGCCAGCGACAACCCGCCCACGCCCAGGGTGCTGGTGCCGACGCTGCTGCCCGGCGCCAGTGTGCCGCCCGCAGCCACGTTCACGGCGCTGGCGATGTTGCCCTGGCCGCCCAGCGTGCCGGTGCCGGCGACGTTGACCGTCGTACTCGCCAGCGCGCCGTCCACCCGCAGCGTGCCGGCGTTCACGGTAGTGGCTCCGGTGTAGGCGTTGGCCGGGTTGCCCAGAACCAATGTGCCCGCGCCGTTCTTCACCAGCGCGCCGTTGCCGCCGACCGGCCCGTTCCAGGTGGCGGCAATGCCGGCGCCAACGTTGGCGGTGGCGATGCCTTGCAGCGTGACGACGTTGTCGATGGTCGACGTGGCCAGCGGCACCACGGTCGCCGAGAAACCCGATAGCCCCGAACTGTTGTTGATGATGAAGGCACCGCGAGGCAGAGAGCCCGGCATGTAGCTGAGGCTGGTGCTGTTGCCGCCCACCAGCGTGACCGGCGCCGACCCGGTGGTGGTGCCGGAGAAGGTGACCTGCGCCGAGAAACCGCCTTCACCGATGCGGAAACCGCCAGCGTTGCCGAGGTTTCCGCTGAAATTGGCGCGACCGTTGGCCACCATGAACAAAGACGGGCCGTCGATGTTGCCGGTCAGGTTCGTGCTGCCGTTCAACGTGGTCGAGGTGCCGCCGCCCTGCAGTCGCACCGGGCTGTTGACGGTGATGTTGCCGCTCAGTGTCTGCGTCGCGGTGGCATTGCTCATCGGAGCGAGCGTCGGGACGTAGGCGAAGGACAGGGCATTGCCGGCAGCGGTCTGCGACCCGTTGTCAATGATGATGTCGCGGCCGATGACGGCATTGGCACCGGCTGCAGCGAAGCTCAAGGCCGGCCTGGAGCCCACCAGATCGGATTCGTTTTCGGCCTGCCCGATGGTGATGGCACCCTGGCCGACCAGAGTCTGGCTGGTGGTGATGTTCAGGCCACCGCGTCCGCGCACATCAATGGCACCAGCAAAGGTGTTGGTGGACAGCGTCGTGTTGCCGGTGCTGGTGGTCGTGAGGTTTCCCGACAAGCCGGACAGGTCGCCGCTCAAGGTCAGCGTGGCATCGGCGTTGATCAGGCCGGCGGTGCCCGCGAGCGCGCTGGAAACGGCGTAGCTGCCGTTGAAGAAGACACCCGGCACGGCACCGAAGGCGATGGTGCCGCCGCTGAAGGTGCCGGTGCCCGAGGCATTGAGGATCATGCCCGACGAGATGCCCAGCGTCTGTCCCGGGGCGATGGTGGTCGTGAAGGTGCCGGTGCGCTTCAGCGCGTTGATGGTCACCGAACTGCCCACCGTCGACGCCGCAGTGATGGCGACGTTGGCGCCTGGCGTGCTGAAGTTGGTGGCGTAGGTGGTCAGCGGCGTGAAGCCGGTGCTGGTGTTGTAGGTGAGGAAGTCGCCGCTGCCGCCGTACATGCGCGGCAGGATGCCGGTGGCGTCGGCCGCGGGCAGCGCGCCCTCGACGAACAGCTTGCTCGCACCACCCAGCGTGGTGGAAGTGATCTGCAGCGTGGCGCGGGGCGCCAGCAGCAGGTCGCCGCTGGTCGTCAGGGTCACGGTGCCGCCGCTGCCTGGCACCATGCGCACGACGTTGTGGTCGCCCACGACGTTCAGGTTGCCGAAGGTCTCGCTGGCCGTCGCGCCAGCCAGGCCCAGGTAGGTGAAGCCGCCCAGGCGCAGCAGGACTTCGGCGTCGTCACGGATGCGGTTGTTGTTCTGTGCCGCCGGGATGGTGGGCATGTCGCCACCCGGAGTGATCGCGGCGCTGTTGTTGATGACGAAAAAGCTGCCGGTGGTGGCCTGGATCGTGGTGGCCGACAGGTAGGAACCGTTCGCGCCTTGCAGCGTCAGCGTGCTGCCGGCCACGCCCCGGTCGCCCATCACCTTCACCAAGGTGCTGGCATTGGTGCCCGTGACGACCGTGCTGCCGCCATTGAAGATGCTTGCGCCGGTGTAGGTGTTGTTGCCGTACAGGGCCAGCCCGTCAGGGTCGCCCATCACCCCGTTATCGGTGAAGCCAAATGTCTTCAGCAGCGAGCCGTTGGAGATGGTGCCGCTGATCTGCAGCGCCCGGCCCAGCATGGCCGAGCCATTGATCGAGGTGCGGATGATCTGCGTGCCGCCGCCCAGGTCGAGATTGGCGCCGATGTTGTTGCTGGCTTGGTTGCCGGCGAAGGTGCCGATGACGTTGATGTCGCCCGTCACCCGCAGAGTGCCGTTGCCGATGACGCCGACACCGCCCGAGCGCGTGACGGGGTCCCAAACGCTGCTGTCGCCCTGGTTGATGAAGAGCAGCGAACCGAGGGTGACGTCGTTGTTGCCAATGTCCAGCAGGCCGTTGGAGATGGCGGCCCGCGTGCTTGCCGGCAGCACGTTGCTGTTCATGATCTGCAGCGTGCCGCCCTTGCTCAGGTTGCTGGCGCCGGCGACCACCAGGTCCATCGGGAAGTTGCCGTTGGCAAAGAACGGCAGGCCGTTGCCGCTGAAGCTGAGCGGCCCGGCCAATTGCAGCGTCCCGGCGCCGATCTTCAGCAGACCAAGGGAGCTGTTGACGGCCGTGTTGATGCTGGCCGTGATGCCAGGGTCCACGTTGACAAAGCCGGTCCCCGCGGTGCTGAAGCCCGAGACGAAACTCAGTACGCCGCCGCCGTTCAGCGTGTAGCCGCTGCTGGTGAAGTTCAGGCTGTTGACGGAAACCGGTGCCGTGACGTTGATGGCACCTGCCCCCAGGGGCCCGAACACCGCCCCGTTGCCGCTGTTGCTCCAAGCACCGATCGACCAGTTCGCGGCGCTGGTGTTCCACAGGAAACTGCCTGCGCCATTCGTCCACGTGACATCGGCGGCTTGGGCCAGCGAGCCTCCGGCCGTGGCCAGCAAGGCGAGCAGGGCCGCACGGGAGATCTTGGTTCGGGGCAGGTCGAAGTTGCGCATGGAAGGCTTCCTGGTGAGGCTTTGCAACCCCTCCCGCTGCGCAGGCAAGGTTCGCGGTGACGGATGGATTCGGGAAAAAGCAATTTTTCAAGCAGCATACAAGATTCTCTGAGAGAACTCTCACGCTTCTTCGAGAGTAACGTTTCACCATGCTCGAACCCCGCCCAAGCGCCTGCGCAGCCCCCGCAACCTCGATCGTGTGCAACCCGCCGACAGGGTCGACAGCCCGGCCCCACGATCGAGGCCGGGCACCCCCGTCGCTGACGCGGCCGCGGTCCCGCTCGCCTTCGAGGTTGCGCCGGGCCGGCTTGGAGTCTTGCCGGAACTCGGGCCACAAGGCTGGGGCCATGCGGTCGGCCATGGCATAGCTTGCCTCTGACTCTGACTCTGCGCGTGACTGACCCTGCGATGACTGCAACGACAGAGCCCAAGACGCTCGCGACTGCCCAGGGCGGCGACATGAACACCAGGGTGAGCGCCATCGCAGCGGAACTGCGGCGAAGCCTCACGCCGCTGGTCGAAGCGCTGGCCGGCACACCGCCGCGCCCTGTCCGGCTGATACGCCGCACGGGGCTCGACAAAAGCCTGGCCAGCCGCCTGGTACAGGCTGTGAAGACCAACGGCGACCCGCAGTTCCTGCATGCCTGCCCCTCGCCCACGGGGCTGCGCATGCTGCTGGACAGCAGCGCGGACCAGGTCGCACCAGCGCTGCGGCAAGCCGCCGGGCTGGCAATTGACAGCTTCGAGGATCTGCTGGGCGCTCTGCCCGACGGCCGACAGGCCCTGGACGCCCTACTGGGTGGCAACACGGCGGACATACGCCGCAAACGCGAGCACGTGGCGCGCCAGGCGTCGTTCAAGGCCATTTCCTACCTGTTCGGGCACTACTGCGACGTGGTGGCAACGACGCTGTTCATCGTGCCATCGCAGACGCCGGGCAAGGTCGACTTTGTCGAAGTGCACCGCCGCATCGGTCTGCAGCGGCTGGTCGCCGGCGGACCCATCGCGTTGATGAGCCTGCACAGGGTCGACCCCACAGCGGCGGCCGACACGCAGGCCTGCGTTGCAGACCTCACGGGCAACGTCAGCACACGCCGTCCCGAGGACTTCCTGATTGCCGCAGCCTGCAGCCGGCCTCTGCCGGCACTCGGCACGGTCGAAGAAGGATCCCTCCTCACATTCGCACTGGACCCCGCACCGCCGTCGACCGCCAGTCAGCATCTGGCGCTGGGCATGCGTGTGCTGCGCGCTACGGCCGTGCAAGCCGCCCAGCCGTACACCGTTCCGCGGCGCTACATGCTGCACACGCCCTGCCGAACCCTGGTCCGGGAAATCTACCTGGCAGAAGGCCTGTGGCCCGATGCACGACTGCTGATCGACTTCTACCTACCGGGCCCGACCGGCTCGCCCGCCGTAGAACTTGAACCAGGCCGCGCGAACCACAGACAGGTGCAACTGATGTGCCATGCGCAACTGCTGCCGACCGGCCTCGTCGCGTCCAGCCTGGAATGCGCGCCCAACCACACGCAGACCTTGCGCGACGTGCTGGCGCAAGCTGGTCTGACCGACCAGCGCTTCCGCGGTTGGCGCTGCGAAATGGCATACCCGGTTCCGTTGATCGAGATGCAGATCGGCTTCCGCTTCGACAGCGACGGATGAGGACAGCTGGCGGCCGCATCACCCGGCGGACGACCCGAGCCGGCCACGGAAAGCGGGCGCAGTGCGGTCCGAGCCGGGATGGCGGCGCATCAGGAAAAGCGTCGCTGCAGACTGGCCAGAACTCCGACTCTTCCACCTGACCCGCTCACCCAGGAAACAACGGTCCGGCCCAGGCAACTTGCCCTGGCCATCAGCTTGCCAGCGCCTGCTCCAGGTCGGCGATCAGGTCTTCGCAGTGCTCGATGCCCACCGACAGCCGCAGCAGGTCGGGCGGCGCGGGCGTGCCGGCGCCTTCGACGCTGGCGCGGTGCTCGATCAGGCTCTCGGTGCCGCCCAGCGAGGTGGCGCGTTTCCACAACTTCGTGCGTGCGGCCACGGCGATGGCGTGGGCCTCGCCATGGCGCGCGCGGATCGACAGCATGCCGCCGAAGCCTCCGTGCATCTGCGCCTTGGCGATCTGGTGCCCCTGGCAGCCGGGCAGCCCGGGGTACAGCACCTCGGCCACCTGGGCGTGGCCGTGGAAGTGTTCGGCGATGCGCTGGGCCGAAGCACAGGCCGCGCGCACGCGCAGGTGCAGGGTGCGCATGCCGCGCAACAGCAGGAAGGCCTCGAAGCTGCCCAGCGTGCCGCCAAGTTGCGCGCGCACCTTGCGCACGCGCTGCCAATGGTCCTGGCTGTGATTGGACACACGTGCCACCAGCGCGCCGGCGATCAGGTCGGAATGGCCGTTCAGGTACTTGGTGGCCGCGTGCATCACGAGGTCGGCACCCAGCAGCAGCGGGCGCGTCAGCATGGGCGTGGGCACGGTCGAATCCACGGCCAGCAAAGCGCCGGCGGCATGCGCCAGGCGCGCCGTCTCGGCGATGTCGGTCACTGTCCACAACGGGTTGGCGGGCGTTTCGATCCACACCAGCTTCGTCTTGCCCGGCCGCAGCGCGGCCTTCAGCGCGGCCGGGCTGGTCATGTCGATCAGTTCGACCTGCAGGCCCCAGCCGGTGGCGAAGGTCATCAGCCAGTTGCGCAGCGACCAGTACATCACCTGCGGTGCGAGCACATGGTCGCCGGGCTGCAGCGCCTGGAACACGGCCGTGGCCGCGGCCATGCCGCTGGCGAACAGCATCGCCTCGTCGCCTTCTTCCAGCCGGCACAGCACGGCCTCGGCCTGGTCGAAGGCGGGGTTGTCGGCGCGGGCGTAGACGCGGCCGCTGCGGTACTGGTTGTCGGGGTCGCGCAGGTAGGTGCTGCTGACGTGGATGGGCGGAATGACGGCGCGCGTGGCTTCGTCGATCCAGCCCAGGGCCTGGGCGGCGACACTGTCGGGGTGCTGCTTGTCGTGCGGCTTGTCGTTCATGGAGTCACTTCTGCTCATTTCTGAAAGGCGCCCGGCGACCAGCTGCTGCGCTCGGGGCTGAGGGGCCGGCTGCCCATGGGCCAGCTGAATTCGGCCTTCGGGGAAAGGTCGACACCGTGCACCTGGCGCGGGTCGACGCCGCTGCCGCGCCAGACAGAGTCCGGCGGCAGTTCGAAAGCGTAGGTGGCGGCATCGGCAAGCATGCCGGTGGTGGCCGGCCGGTTTCCGTAGAAATGGCCAGCGGCCCCCAGCCAGAACAGACCGGGGCCCACCAGCAGGTTGTTCACGGCCAGCACCTCGGTGCCTTCGGGCAGCTTGTCGCGCCAGACGCGCAGGAACCACGCCGGCGTGCGCATGCCGTTGATCAGGGTGTTGTGCGCCAGGTGCAGCGCATTGCGCTCCCAGGCTGCGCCTTCGCTGCCGTAGGCCACGAGCACGCGGTTCTGGCTGCGCGGGCTCTGGCCGATGACGTTGCCGATGACCGTGGCCAGGCCGCCCACCGGCAGGTCGATCTCGTAGGACGAACCGCCAGCCCCGCCGTCGTGCAGGAAGCTGTAGCCGATGAAGGTCTCGCGCGCCCGCGACTTGATCATGTGGCCTTCGAAACCCTGCTGGAAGCGGCTGCCGGTGACTTCCAGCCGCGCGATGCGACCCACGTTCAGCAAGTGCGGCAGGCCGCCCACCACGCGGGGGGCCAGGCCGAACTGGGTGTTCTCGATGCGCAGCCGGGCCTGCCCGTCGTTGCTGGCGAACAAGCCGTGTTCGTTGTCGTAGAAGGCGCAGTCGCGCACGGTGAGCACACCACCTTCCTGGCGCAGCCCGGCACCCGAAGCGTCCTGGGCACGGGCGCCGCGGAATTCGATGTTCTGCACCAGCACTTCGCCGCCGCGCACGGTCCACAGCGCACGCTGCGGTCCCGGGGTGACATTGCCGTGCATCACGGGGCGCCCACCCACGCCGCGCAGCGTCAGCCGGCGCCCCTCGATCAGCAGCGGCGGCTCGCGGTAGTCGCCCGGCAGGACTTCGATGGTGTCGCCGTCGCGCGCCTGGTCTACGGCGCTGGCCAGCGACAGCGGCGTGCCTTCGGGGCCGGCCATCAGCGTGCCGGCGCTCGCCGCCAGGCCTGCCACGACCAGTGGCAGGACCAGCAGAGCACGCCGCAGCAAGCGCACGGCACCCATCTACAGCGGGACTTCGATGCGCATCTCGCGCCAGCGCAGCACCGCCGACTTCGGCCCGATGCGCTCGAGCGTGACCCCAGCCGCAGCGCCTTCGCCTTCGCGCACGACCTGACCGTTGATGATGACGAAGCGGCTGGGCGGGTCGGGTGAGTACACCGATCCACCCACCGTCATCGCCGGCATCTCGTTGCGCAGCTCGGGTGACAGCTGGGCCAGCGCAATGGCCCGTGGCAAGGGCGGGGCGCTGGCCACCGCGGCAACCGGGAGCGGCGGGCGCTCGCCAGGCGCAGGCACCGCCGTCTCGGCCGGCAGGGCGGCTGCCGCGCTGGGCTGAGGCGACGAAGGTACAGGCAAGGCCGGCCTGTCGGCCGCCGCATCGCGCTGCGGACGAGGCGACGGTGTCGGCGCAGGTGCCGTGGCCGCGGCAGCCTCGGGCGCCGGTGCAGGCAGGGCTGCGGCCGCCGGCACTTGCGCGGTCGCAGCAGGAACCGCCACGGGCATGGGCACGGGCACGGGCGTGACCTGAACCTGCACCACCGGCGGTGCCGGCTGGGGCGCAGGGCGGCTGAAGCTCCACCACGCCAGCGCAGCCAGCAGCCCCAGTGCCAGGCCCAGCGCCAGCCACACGGCCTGTGGCCGGCCCGGGGCAGCCGCAGGCTCGGGCGCGGGTGTGCCCAGCGGGCGGGCGTGCAGGCCTGGCACGGCGCCTTTCTCGCGTTCGCGTTCGGCATCGGCGCGGCGCAGGGCATCGAGGATGTAGGACATGGCTTCAGCGATCCTGCAACAAACCGGGTTCGTCGGCACGCCCCAGCAGCATCAGCGTCAGCGGCCCGGCCAGGCCATCCGCCTGCAGGCCATTGGCGATCTGGAAGGTACGCACCTGTTCACGCAGCGGGCCGGCCGCGTCGCTCACGCCAGCGGCGGACAGGCGTTGCTGCAGCCAGGCCTGGGTGGCAGGCGCGTCGGTGGCATCGGGGCCCGGGCGCCAGCCTGGCGGCGCGCGCCAAAACGTGGCGAATTCGCCGCGCCACACACGGGCCAGTTCGGGCAGGGGCAAGCGCCATTGCCTGTCGGCCGTGGCCAGGGTCGCGCCCGTGGCACTGAAGCCCAGCAGCTTGACGTAGACCGGCGCGGCATCGGATTCACGCAGCACCAGCAGGGCCGGCCTTGCCAGCTGCCGCAACACGCCCAAGCCACTGGTGGCACGGTGGCACACCAGCCCGGCGGCCAGGGCCTGCTCGCAGGGTTCGCCTTCAGGCAAGGGCAGCTTCCAGTGCCCGGCCAGGTCACGCCAGGCGGCCGCTTCTTCACGCCAGGCTGCAGACATCAGGGGTGCAGGGTCGGTCAGCGCGGTTTCGGGCGAGGCCGCGGCGCCGTCGCCAGCGACCGCTGCTGCTGAAGCCGCTGTCGCCGCAGCCAGGGCAGCTGACGCTGCCGAAACCGGGGCAGCAGCTGAAGCCGGGTCCGCCAGGCCTGGCGCCACTTCAGCCGCAGCCGTGGCTGGCGGCTGCAAGCCGAGTTCGACCCGCCATACCCAGGCGGCCGCCAAGGCCAGCGTGGCCACACCCGCCGCAGCACCCAGTGCCAGACCCCAGGCACGCGCTGCCGGAGTTCCCGCCGATCCAGCGCGCGGCGGTCCGAAGACCTCGCGCCCGGCCTTGTCCACCATGTCGGCGCTGACGCGGTGCTGGCCGTGGGCATAGGCCCCCAGCAGAGCTCGGTCGCAGAGCAGGTTGATGCGCCGTGGCACGCCACCCGTCAGCGAATGGATGCGGGCCACCGCACGGCTGTCGAAGGGCTCGCGCCCGCCCGAGGGCCCGGCAACGGCCAGGCGATGCTGGATGTACTGGCCGGTCTCGGTGGCTGAAAGCGCCGGCAGGTGATAGCGGGCAATCACGCGCTGGGCCATCTGCTCCAGTTCCGGCCGGGCCAGCATGTCACGCAGTTCGGGCTGGCCGATCAGCACGATCTGCAGCAGCTTGCGTTCCGAGGTCTCCAGGTTGGTCAGCAGGCGCAACTGTTCCAGCACGTCGGCGGCCAGGCTCTGGGCCTCGTCGATGATCAGCACGGTGTGGCAGCCGGCCGCATGGGCGGACAGCAGGAAGCCGTTCAAGGCGTCGACATAAGCCTTGACCGAGGGCAAGGCGCCAGCCGCAGCGGCCGGCGCCTGGACACCGAACTCCTCGCAGATCGTCTGCAGCAGTTCGACCACGGTGAGCTTCGGATTGAAGATGTAGGCCACTGCGCAATGCGCAGGCACCTGGTCCAGGAAGGCGCGGCAGACGGTGGTCTTGCCGGCCCCGATCTCGCCCGTCAGGAGCACGAAACCGCCGCCGCCGGAAACGCCATACAGCAGGTGCGCCAGCGCCTCGCGGTGCATGTCGCTCATGAACAGGAAACGCGGGTCCGGCGCGATGGAGAACGGCTCCTTGCTCAGCCCGAAGAATGACGCGTACATGGGCTGAGGATACCGAGCCGCGGGCCCACCCCGGCCATGCACCGGACCGGTGCATGGCCAACAGGCCGGACTTGCGCCGCTTTTGCATGGAAAGCTGGCCTTAAGTGCGGCGCCTCAGGGCCGAAAACTCTGACGTGGTCCTGACTCGGCCCTCCGTTGCCCCACCACCTGCCCCCATCTCTCCCAACGTCAAGGAATCCCGATCATGAATACGACCGTCCGCATCCTCACTGCCACCCTGCTTTTCGGCTTCGTCGCCGTGGCGCAGGCTTCCGACCCGAAGGCGACGATCGCCGACCTCGACGCCAGGCTGGCCAAGATCGGCGCGCCGAAGATCGAAGGCACCGAAGTCGTGGGCGGCAAGACCGTGCCCGCCATCTTCTTCGGCGAGCGCAAGATCAACAACAACTACGACGTGGTCGACGCCATCCGCCGGGCGCACCAGGCCACCGCCACCGTCTTCGTGAAGGACGGCGAAGAGTTCGTACGCGTCAGCACCAATGTGCTGACCCCCGAGGGCAAGCGCGGCGTGGGAACACAGCTCGCGCGAAACGCCGCCCACGCCGCCCTCAGCAAGGGGCAGCAGTTCTGCGGTCCGATCGACGTGCTGGGCACGGCCTTCGACGCTTGCTACAACCCGATCAAGGACAAGAGCGGCGCAGTCATCGGCGTCAGCTACGTCGGCCACAAAAAGTAAGAGCCCCCTGCCCCGCCATCCCTGAAGGACACGCGCCATGCACAGCAGTTCTCAAACCGCCCCCGGGCCGGGAAAGCGAGGCTGGCGGCTGCCAGGCCTGCGCCTGAACGGCCTGACCGTCGCCCGCCAGCTGCAACTGGCGTTCGGCACCGTGCTGCTGCTGATGGCAGTCCTCGGTGGCATGGCCCTGCTGGGCCTGCAGAAGGTCGACCACCAGGCCGCTGCGCTTGCAGGCAAGTGGCTCCACGGCGTGCAGCACCTGGCTGCGTCACGCGTGAACCTGATCGACGCCCGCAGCTGGGAAAGCAAGCACGCGCGCACCGATGACAGCAGTTACCACGCCGAGTACGAAGAAAAGATCGCCACCGGTCTGAAGCAAGCCGGCACTGCGCTGGAGGCCTACGAATCGAAGCTGGAAAGCGCCAAGGAGCGCGAGCTCTTTGGCGAGCTTCGCAAGGCCCACGCCTCCTACGTCAAGGCCCAGCTCCAGGTCGTCTCGCTGGGCCGCGAAAAGAAGCAGATGGACGCTGCCGACGTCAGCGACGGCCTGGGGAGCATGGCCTATGACGAAATGCTGGTCGCGCTGGACAAGCTCAGTGCCTACAACTTCAGCCAGGCTGAAGCTGCGGCTGCGACGGCGCATCAAACGTATGCGTGGGCCCGCATCGCCGTACTGACTCTCCTGGTGCTGGCCCTGGCCGCCGGCCTCGGGCTGGCCGTGGCGATCACGCGCAATCTGTTGGGCCAGCTCGGCGGCGAACCGGCCGCCGCGGTGAACGTGGCGCGGGCCGTGGCCGCGGGCGACCTGAGCACGCCCATCCAGCTGAAGGCCGGCGACAGCGGCAGCCTGATGGCCCAGCTGAAGGCCATGCAGGGAAGCCTGGCAAGCACCGTCAGCCAGGTGCGCAGCGGCTCGGAGAACGTGGCCACCGCCAGCAGCCAGATCGCCCAGGGCAACCAGGACCTGTCTGGCCGCACGGAACAGCAGGCCGCTTCGCTGCAACAGACCGCAGCCACGATGGACGAGCTGGGCAGCACCGTGCGCAACAACGCCGACAACGCGCGCCAGGCCAACCAGCTGGCGCTCAGCGCATCGGGTGTGGCAGTCAAGGGTGGCGAAGTCGTGAGCCAGGTGGTGACCACGATGAAGGGCATCAACGACAGCAGCAAACGCATTGCCGACATCATCGGCACCATCGACGGCATCGCCTTCCAGACCAACATCCTGGCGCTGAACGCCGCTGTCGAGGCCGCGCGCGCCGGTGAACAGGGTCGCGGCTTTGCCGTGGTCGCAGCCGAGGTGCGCAGCCTGGCCCAGCGCAGCGCCGAGGCGGCCAAGGAAATCAAGACCCTGATCTCGGCCAGTGTCGAACGTGTCGACCAGGGCACGGTGCTGGTGGACCAGGCGGGTGCAACGATGGCGGAGATCGTCGCAGCCATCCGCCGCGTCACCGACATCGTCGGCGAGATCAGCAGCGCCAGCGTCGAGCAGAGCAATGGCGTGACCCAGGTCGGTCAGGCCGTCACCCAGATGGACCAGGCCACGCAACAGAACGCTGCACTGGTGGAAGAAAGTGCGGCTGCCGCGGAAAGCCTGCGTCAGCAGGCCCAGCAACTGGTGCAGGCGGTGGCGGTGTTCAGACTGGCCTGAAACGCCGGCGGCCGGTGGCTGGCCGCCGGCCGCTGTTCGGATGCGGCGGCCTGGCGGCTGAATTCATAATGCGTGCACCTTCATCGCCCGGCCAGCGCCAGGGCAAAGCCCAGCGCGCCACCGGAACCCCGCCATGCCCACCGACATCGACATCGCCCAGGCCGCGAAGCTGGAACGCGTGACCCAGATCGCCCGCGACCGGCTGGGCATCTCCGACGAACACCTGGAACCCTATGGCCACTACAAGGCCAAGATCTCGCTGGACTACATCGCCAGCCTGAAAGACAGGCCCAACGGCAAGCTGATCCTCGTCACCGCCATCAGCCCCACCCCGGCCGGCGAAGGCAAGACCACAACCACGGTGGGTCTGGGCGACGCGCTGAACCGCATCGGGAAGAAGACCATGGTCTGCCTGCGCGAACCGTCGCTGGGCCCGGTCTTCGGCATGAAGGGCGGCGCGGCCGGCGGCGGCTATGCGCAGGTGGTGCCGATGGAAGACATCAACCTGCACTTCACCGGCGACTTCAGCGCCATCGCACTGGCCAACAACCTGCTGGCCGCGATGCTGGACAACCACATCCACCACGGCAACGAACTCGGCATCGACGTGCGCCGCATCAGCTGGAAGCGCGTGGTGGACATGAACGACCGGGCGCTGCGCGAGATCGTCAATTCGCTCGGCGGGCCTGGCAACGGCTACCCGCGCCAGGACGGCTTCGACATCGTCGTGGCCAGCGAGGTGATGGCCATCCTGTGCCTGGCCACCAGCATGAATGACCTGAAGACGCGCCTGGGCAACATCGTCGTGGCTCAGACCGCGCAGCAAAAGCCGGTGACGGCGCGCGACCTGAAGGCGCATGGCGCGATGGCCGTGCTGCTGAAGGACGCGCTCAAGCCCAACCTGGTGCAGACGCTGGAAAACAACCCCGCCATCCTGCACGGCGGGCCTTTCGCCAACATCGCCCACGGCTGCAACAGCGTCATCGCCACCCAGGCCAGCCTGAAGCTGGCCGACTATGTCGTCACCGAAGCCGGCTTCGGCGCCGACCTGGGCGCCGAGAAATTCATCGACATCAAGTGCCGCAAGAGCGGCTTGCGGCCCGACGCGGTGGTCATCGTCGCCACCATCCGTGCGCTGAAATTCCATGGCGGCGTCGACGTCAAGGCCCTGAACACCGAGAACCTGGCCGCCCTGGAACAGGGCCTGGCCAACCTGGAGCGGCATGTCTGGAACGTGCGCAAGCACTACGGCCTGCCCTGCGTGGTGTCGGTCAACAACTTCAGCTTCGACACCCCGGCCGAACTGGAACTGCTGAAAAGCAAGATGGCCGGGCTGGAGACGCCGGTGATCGTGGCCCGCCACTGGGCCGAGGGCGGCAAGGGCGCGGAAGACGTGGCGCGCGCCGTGGTGGAAATCGCCGAAAGCGGCCAGCCCAGCGGCTTCAAGTTCGTCTACGAGGAAAACGAGACGCTGATGGCCAAGATCAAGGCCATCGCCACCAAGATCTACGGCGCTGCCGAAGTGACGGCCGACACCAAGGTGCGTGCACAGATCCAGAAGCTGCAGGACGAGGGCTACGGCCACTACCCGGTGTGCGTGGCCAAGACCCAGTACAGCTTCTCCACCGACCCCACCCTGCGCGGCGCCCCAAGTGGCCACAGCCTGAGCATCCGCGAGGTTCGCCTGGCCGCGGGTGCCGAATTTGTGGTCATGGTCTGTGGCGACATCATGACCATGCCCGGCCTGCCGAAGGTGCCTTCGGCCGAGAAGATCGACCTCGGCGACGACGGACGCGTGGTCGGCTTGTTCTGACGCCGGGCAGCGGCCGGCGGCGGGCTGGCGGCGCCAGCTAAAATCTCGCCTCGACAGCGAGGAGCACAGCACCCCATGGCCGGACATTCCAAATGGGCCAACATCCAGCACCGCAAGGGCCGGCAGGACGAAAAGCGCGGCAAGGCCTGGACCCGGGTGATCCGCGAGATCATGGTCGCGGCCCGGCTGGGCGGCGGTGACCCGTCTGCCAACCCGCGCCTGCGGCTGGCCATCGAGAAGGCCAAGGCGGTCAACCTGCCGGTCGACACCGTCAAGCGCAACATCGACAAGGCCACCGGCAACCTCGAAGGCGTCAGCTACGAGGAAATCCGCTACGAAGGCTATGGCATCGGAGGCGCGGCCATCATCGTCGACTGCATGACCGACAACCGCGTGCGCACCGTGGCCGAGGTGCGCCACGCCTTCAGCAAGTACGGCGGCAACATGGGCACCGAAGGCAGCGTGGCCTTCCAGTTCAAGCATTGCGGGCAATTCGTGTTCGAGCCCGGCACGCCCGAAGACAAGCTGATGGAAGTGGCGCTGGAAGCCGGCGCCGAGGACGTGGTCACCGGCGACGACGGCAGCATCGAGGTGCTGTGCGCCGTGCCCGACTTCGAAGCCCTGAAGACGGCACTGGAAGGCGCCGGCTTCAAGCCCGCCGTGGCCGAGGTGACCATGCGCCCGGAAAACAGCATCGAACTCGCCGGCGAAGACGCCGCGCGCATGCAGAAGCTGCTGGACGTCATCGAAGACCTCGACGATACCCAGGACGTCTTCCACAACGCGTTGATCGCCGGGTAGCCGCCCTTTGAAAGTCCTCGTGATCGGCAGCGGCGGGCGCGAACATGCGCTGGCCTGGAAACTCGCCCAGAGCGAACGTGTGCAGCGTGTGTACGTGGCCCCGGGCAATGGCGGGACGGCCAGCGACCCGCAGTTCGTCACCGTGCCGCTGCACAGCCCCGAAGCCCTGGCCGACTTCGCCCAGACCGAGAAGATCGTGCTCACCGTGGTCGGGCCAGAAGCGCCACTGGCCGCGGGCGTGGTGGACCTTTTCCGCAGCCGCGGGCTGCGCATCTTCGGGCCCACCAAAGCCGCGGCCGAGCTCGAAAGCTCCAAGGCCTACGCCAAGGACTTCATGCAGCGCCATGGCATCCCCACGGCGCGTTCGGCCACCTTCACCGACGCTGCGGCGGCACACGCCTATGTCGATGCCGAAGTGGGCGCCACGGGCGCGCCCATCGTCGTGAAGGCCGACGGCCTGGCTGCGGGCAAGGGCGTGGTGGTGGCGATGACGCCCGACGAGGCCCATGCCGCAATCACCGACATGCTGTCGGCGAACACGCTGGGCGTGCAGCACAACGCCGGCGGCGCCCGCGTCGTCGTCGAGGAGTTCATGCAGGGCGAGGAAGCCAGCTTCATCGTGCTGTGCGACGGCGGCAACGTCGTCACGCTGGCCACCAGCCAGGACCACAAGCGCATCTTCGAAGGCGACACCGGTCCCAACACTGGCGGCATGGGCGCCTATTCGCCGGCGCCGGTGGTCACGCCCAACGTGCACGCCAAGGCCATGCAGGAAATCATCTGGCCCACCGTGCACGGCATGGCGCGCGAGGGGCGGCCGTTCACCGGCTTCCTGTATGCCGGGCTCATGATCGACGGCCAGGGCCAGCCGCGCACGGTGGAATTCAATTGCCGGCTGGGCGACCCCGAGGCCGAGGTCATCCTCATGCGCCTGAAAAGCGACCTCTTCGAACTGCTGATGCACGCCACCGACGGCACGCTGGACAAGGTCGAACTGCAATGGGACCGCCGCATCGCACTGGGCGTGGTAATGGCCGCGGCCGGCTACCCGGCCGCCCCGCGCAAGGGCGACGCCATCACCGCCCTGCCCGCAGGCACGCCCGAGCTGCAGGTGTTCCACGCCGGCACGACGCTGCAGGACGGACGGCTGCACACCAGCGGCGGGCGCGTGCTGTGTGTCACCGCGCTGGGCGACTCGGTGAAGCTGGCCCAGCAGCGGGCCCTGGAAGGCGTTCGTCAGGTTCAGTTCGACGGCGCCCAGTGGCGCAACGACATCGGCCATCGCGCCATCAAGCATTGACACCATGATCGACACCGACACCGTACGCGCCTACCTGCTGGGCCTGCAGGGACGCATCGTGCAAACCTTCCAGGCCGAAGACGGCAAGGAATTCATCAGCGACGGCTGGGTGCGGCCGGCCGGCGGCAAGCTCGAAGGCGACGGCCTGTCGCAACTGGTCGAGCAGGGGAACCTGCTGGAACGCGGCGGCTGCAACTTCAGCCACGTGAAAGGCCAGGCGCTGCCGCCCTCGGCCACGCAGCACCGTGCAGAACTGGCCGGCGCGCCTTTCGAGGCCATGGGCGTGAGCCTGGTGATGCACCCGCGCAACCCCTACGTTCCCACCGTGCACATGAACGTGCGCATGCTGGCCGTCACGCCCGAAGCACAGCCCCCGGTGGTGTGGTTCGGCGGCGGCATGGACCTCACGCCCTATTACGGCTTCGAGGACGACGCCCGCCATTTCCACCGCGTCAACGCCGACGCCCTGGCGCCCTTCGGCGCCGACAAGTACCCGCGCTTCAAGCAGTGGTGCGACGAATACTTCTTCCTGAAGCACCGCAACGAACCGCGCGGCGTCGGCGGCGTGTTCTTCGACGACTTCAACGAAGGCACGTTCGCCGACGGCTTCGCGATGATGCGAGCCGTGGGCGACGCCTTCGTTCCGGCCTACCTGCCCATCGTCCAGCGCCGGCGCGAGACGGCCTACGGCGAACGCGAGCGTGAATTCCAGGCCTACCGCCGCGGGCGCTATGTCGAGTTCAACCTCGTCTGGGACCGCGGCACGCACTTCGGCCTGCATGGCGGTGGCCGCACCGAAAGCATCCTGATGAGCATGCCGCCCATCGTCACCTGGCGCTACAGCTGGCAGCCCGAAGCCGGGTCACCCGAGGCGCGCCTGTACACCGACTTCCTGCGCCCGCGCGATTGGCTGAATGAATGAATGACGCCGGCCAGCAGGGCCCAGCCCACGGCAGCCGCCGTGTGGGGCTGCTGGGGGGCACCTTCGACCCGGTGCACACGGCCCATGTCGCGCTGGCCCACGCCGCCTTGACCGGCCTGCAGCTCGACGAGGTGCGCTGGGTGCCCGCCGGACGGCCCTGGCAGAAGGGCGAGATCACCGACGCCGTGCACCGCGAAGCCATGGTGCGCCTGGCCATCGACGGGGAGACGCGTTTCACCGTCGACCGCATCGAAATCGAACGCCAGGGCGCCAGCTATACCCTGGACACCGTGCGTGCGCTGCAGCAGCGCGAGCCCGGCACCGAGTGGGTGCTGATCATCGGCCAGGACCAATATGCCGGCCTGCACACCTGGGGCAACTGGCCCGAGCTGCTGGCCCGCGTGACCCTGGCCGTGGCCAACCGACCGGGCGTGCCCGCGGCCGTGCACCCGGACGTGCTGGCCTACCCGCACCGCGCGGTGCCGCTGGCCATGCTCGACATCTCGTCCACCGACATCCGCGCCCGCGTGGCCGCCGGGCAGGACATTTCGCAACTGGTGCCACCCCAGGTGGCGCGCTATATTGACAAGCACCAGCTCTACAAGGGCTGACTGAATAGGAGCTGAATGGACATCCGCAAACTGCAACGCGCCATCGTCGATGGCCTGGAAGACGTGAAGGCGCAGCACATCGTCGTCTTCAACACCGAGCACCTGTCGTCGATGTTCGAGCGCGTGATCATCGCCTCGGGCAGCAGCAATCGGCAGACCAAGGCCCTGGCTTCCAGCGTGCGCGAGAGCGTGAAGTCGCGCGGCATGCAAGTGATGGCCACCGAAGGCGAGGACAACGGCGAATGGATCATCGTCGACTGCGGCGCGGCGGTGGCGCACATCATGCAGCCCTCGATTCGCGAGTACTACCACCTCGAAGAGATCTGGGGCGGCAAGGCGGTGAAGCTGAAGCTGGGCGAGGCCAAGACCGGCCTGGTCAAGGCCAGCGAACCTGAACCTGCGGCCAAGCCGGCACACCAGCGCGCGGGCACTGCGGTGGCATCGCGCCAGGCAGCGACGAAGACCACGACCCGACCCACCGGCCTGGGCACCACGAAACCCGCGGGCAAGGCATCAGCCAAGACAGCGGCGAAAGCACCGACCAAGACACCGACCAAAGCACCAGCCAGGGCCCCAGCCAACACCAGCGCCAAGGCCCCCGCGGCCAGCGCCACGCGCGCGCCCGCCAAACCCGCGCCGAAGGTCAAGACCCTGGTCATCGCCCCCAGCAAGCCTGCGCGGAAGGCGCCAGCGAAGAAGGCGGCCGCCAAACGGGCCCCGGCCAAGAAGGCCCCGGGACGCAGCCGCTGACGCCATGAAGCTGCTGGTGGTGGCGGTGGGCCAGCGCCAGCCGGCCTGGGCCGACACGGCCTGGGACGACTTCGCCAAGCGCTTTCCGCCGGAACTGCGGCTGGAGCTGAAGGCCCTGAAGGCCGAGCCACGCAGCAGCGGCAAGACCGCTGCGCAATGCATGGCCGCCGAAGCCCAGCGTTTCGAGGCCGCACTGCCCAAGGGCGTGCGCCGTGTGGTGCTGGACGAACATGGCAGCCGCCGAACCAGCGCACAGCTGGCCGAGCGCCTTCAATTCTGGCGCGGCGACGGCCGCGACGTGGCGCTTCTGGTGGGCGGGCCCGATGGCCTGGACGCGGCGGTCAAGGCCAGTGCCGACGAAACCCTGCGGCTGAGCGACCTGACCCTGCCGCACGCCTTCGCCCGGGTGCTGCTGGCCGAGGCGCTGTACCGCGCCCACACGCTGGCCAGCGGGCACCCGTACCACCGGGAATAGCCCGCCGGCCGGGCGCCCGGCCCTGGCTTCAGGCCGGCTCGGGCTGAATCAGCTCGGCCTGCAGGCCCCAGTGCTCGACGGCCGCGGTCAGCACCGTCGATTCACCGGCGTCGATGCGGTCGTCGGCCTCCACCAGCACCGCGCACAGGCGCAGCACCCGGCGCCGCAACGCCGGGTCGGTGACGGCGTCGAACACGCCGGCCATGGTCCAGGGGTCCACCTGGCAGGCGTGGGCCCAGCGCGGTGCGCGGCTGGCGGCCAGGTCTTCGGCGAAGCCGCACACCACCGCCTGCCAAGTGGGGGCGTCCAGCCCCAGCCGGGCCGCAGCGTCGAGCGTGAGCAGCATGCGGCGCTCTGCCTCGCACAATTCACCGTCGGCCAGGATGGCCAGGGCCATCACGCGGCCTGCGGCCTGGGGACTGTTGTCGGGGTATGGGCGCAGCGGCATCACGCAGACCTCGTCTGCGGCTGGCTGCGGCGCAGGCGCCGCAGCACCGCGCGCGTGGCACGCGCCAGCGCGCCGTCGAGCGCGGTGCGCCAGTCGCGCGCCACCGTGGTGACCACCAGCACGCCGGCGTGCTGGGTGCTCAGCTCGATCTGGCAACGCTTGTCGACGCCGCCGCGCGGGCCGTTGTCGTCGGACAGGCAGATTCGCGCACGCGGCACCAGCCAGGAAAGACGCCGCATCACGAAGCGTGCGCGGCGAATGGCCACCTCGCGCAGCGGGGCGCCTTCAGGGTCACGGGCTTCAAACAACACTTGCATCGCACTCTCCGGACAGGTTGAGGGGAAGACCCTTCGATCCTGGGTGCAGGCGCCACGCGTAAAAAGCAGGCCTGGGCGGAGCCACCCTTCGCAAAAACCGGAACGTTCGAGATCTGCACCCATGACACTGGTTTTCAATTACAGGCACCTGTACTACTTCTGGGTGGTGGCCAAGGAAGGTGGCATGGCGCGTGCGGCAGCACGGCTGGACATGGCGGTGCAGACCGTCAGCGCCCAAGTGGCCGAGCTGGAACGCAGCCTGGGCCACAGCCTGTTGAAGCCGGCCGGCCGCGGCCTGGCGCTCACCGAAGCCGGCCAGGCTGCGCTGCAGCAGGCCGAAGCCATCTTTCAGCTGGGCCAGGCGCTGCCAGGCCTGGTGCAGGAAGCCGGTGGCAACCCGGTGTTGCGTCTGCAACTGGGCGTGAACGACGGTGTGCCCAAGCTGGTGGTTCACCGCCTCTTGCAGCCCGTGCTGACCGAACCGCGGTTGCGCCTGCGCTGCCGCGAGAACGACCTGCCCACTTTGCTGGCCGACCTGGCCCTGCACCGGCTGGACGTGGTGCTGGCCGACCGCCCGGCCCCCGCCGACACACATCTGCGCCTGGTGAGCCACCCGCTGGAAACCAGCCCGCTGGCCTGGTATGCCGCGCCCGCACTGTGCCCGCCCGCCGACACCCCTTTCCCGCAGCAGCTGGAACAGCTGCCCCTGCTGCTGCCCAGCCCGCAGCAAGCCACACGCCAGCGGCTCGATGCCTGGTTCGAAGCGCGCGGGCTGCGGCCCCGCATCGTCGGCGAATTCGACGACAGTGCCCTGCTGAAGACCTTCGGTGCTGGTGGGATGGGCGTGTTTCCGGCGCCGGCCCTGGTGCATGCAGAGCTGCTGGCGCGCTACGGCGTGCGTTGCCTGGGCCCTTGCGAGGGCGTCGACGAGCATTACTACGCCATCGCCACCGAGCGCCGGGTGCAGCACCCGCTGGTGCAGCGGCTGATTCACCGGACGCTGCCTGAGCCGCGCGCAGAGCAGGCGACCGGGCAGCCCCCCGACAATGCGACCCATGCCGACCCGCCCCAGACCACCCGCAGGCGCCGCCCGTACTGAGCGGCATCAGCACGGCCCGACCCAGGCGCGAACCGACGCTGGTGCCGACAAGCCCGCCCCGCTGTACCTGGCTTCGCAAAGCCCGCGCCGGCGCCAGCTGCTCGACCAGCTGGGCGTGGCCCATCAGCTGCTGCTGCCGGCCGCCGACGAGGACGCAGAAGCCCTGGAAGCCGTGCACCCCGGCGAACTGCCGGCCGACTACGTGCGACGTGTCACCGCGCTGAAGCTGCGCGCCGCCGTTGCACGGCGCAAGGCGCGCGGCCTGCCGCCGGCACCCGTGCTGTGCGCCGACACCACCGTCGCGCTGGGCCGCCGCATCCTGGGCAAGCCGGCCGACGCCGACGAAGCCCGCGCCAGCCTGCAGGCCCTGGCCGGCCGCAGTCACCGCGTGCTGACCGCCGTGGCCGTGCACGACGGCCGCCGCACGCGCCAGGCGCTGTCGGTGTCCAGCGTGCGCTTCGCAGCCCTGCCGCCAGCGGTGCTCGACGCCTACATCGCCAGCGGCGACTGCTTCGGCAAGGCTGGCGCCTACGCCATCCAGAGCGCGCTGGGCGGCTGGGTGGCGCGCATCGCCGGAAGCTACAGCGGCATCATGGGACTGCCCTTGTTCGAGACCGCGCAACTGCTGCAAGCCAGCAGGGTGCCGATGGCGCTGACGCCCTAGACTCCGCGCCATGGGCGTACAGGACATCCTCATCAATTGGGCCCCGCAGGAAACGCGGGTGGCCATCGTCGAAAACGGCGCCGTGCAGGAACTGCACATCGAGCGCACGCTCGAACGGGGCCAGGTGGGCAACGTCTACCTGGGCAAAGTGGTGCGCGTGCTGCCGGGCATGCAGAGCGCTTTCGTCGACATCGGCCTGGAACGTGCCGCCTTCCTGCATGTGGCCGATCTCGTCAGCGCCAGCGGCCCGCACCGCGGCGACGCTGCGCTGCCACCGATCGAACGCCAGGTCTTCGAAGGCCAGACGCTGACGGTGCAGGTCATCAAGGACGCCATCGGCACGAAGGGGGCACGTTTGTCCACCCAGGTGAGCATCGCCGGGCGCATGCTGGTCTTCCTGCCGCACGACAACCACATCGGCATCAGCCAGAAGATCGGCAGCCACGAACTGCGCGAACAGTTGCGCGCCCGGGTTCTGGCCCTGGCCACGGCCAGTGCCGAAGACCCGGGCAACACCG
>LNET01000061.1 GCA_001464055.1 Burkholderiales bacterium Ga0077543 | reverse complement strand
CCTGCGCAAGACCTGGAAACTGATCCGGGAACGCGCCAACACCCGCCCGCCCGGCACGCTGCTGCACCAGGACCTGAGCCTGGCCGAACGGGTGCTGCGCGACCTGGTGAACGAGGCCACGCACAGCATCCGCATCGACAGCCGCATGCAGCACGAACAGCTGCACGCCTTCGGCCAGGTGTACATGCCGCGTGCGGTGGACAAGCTCGAGCTCTACAGCGGCGAACGCCCCATCTTCGACCTGTTCGGCATCGAGGAGGAGATTGCCCGTGCGCTGAGCCGGCGTGTCGACCTGAAGAGCGGCGGCTACCTCGTCATCGACCAGACCGAGGCGCTGACGACCATCGACGTCAACACCGGCGGCTACGTGGGCGCGCGCAATTTCGACGACACGATCTTCAAGACCAACCTGGAAGCCGCGGGCGCGCTGGCGCGGCAGTTGCGCCTGCGCAACCTGGGCGGCATCGTGATTGCCGACTTCATCGACATGACGCGCGAAGAACACCAGCAGGCCGTGCTGGCCGAACTGCGCAAGCAGCTGGCGCGCGACCGCACCCGCACCACCGTCAGCGGCTTCACCCAGCTGGGCCTGGTGGAAATGACCCGCAAGCGCACCCGCGAAAGCCTGGCCCACATGCTGTGCCAGCCCTGCCCCACCTGCGAAGGCCGCGGCCAGGTGAAGACAGCGCGCAGCGTGTGCTACGACATCCTGCGCGAAATCCTGCGTGAAGCGCGC
Organism: Burkholderiales bacterium Ga0077543; assembly: GCA_001464055.1. Taxonomy (GTDB): domain Bacteria; phylum Pseudomonadota; class Gammaproteobacteria; order Burkholderiales; family Burkholderiaceae_C; genus Rubrivivax. The sequence continues at coordinate 56,785 of LNET01000061.1, read as the reverse complement.
CAGTTCAGCCCGAAAGAGTTCCGCGTGGTGGCCAACGCCAGCGTCGTGGAAATGCTGCTGGACGAGGAAAGCGTGCATCTGGCGGGCTTGAGCGAATTCATCGGCAAGCCGATCAGCCTGAGTGCCGAGCCTTCGATGAACCCGGAGCAGTACGACATCGTTCTGATGTAGCCGTTCACGGGGTCTCACCCCGTGTCAGTTGCCACCCGCAAGCGCCTGATTTCCCAGGCGTTTTCGGGTGGCAAGTTTTTCCGAGGCCCTTGAAGTCTCACCGAGTCCCACTCCAATCGGGTAGCTGGCTGGGTAGCTAGGCGGGTAGCCGCGATCCGGCCCACATCCGAACAACGGGGGTGCGCATGGCACGGGACAAGGGCCACCTGACGGACCTGCAACTCAGGCACTGGATCAAGGCCGGCAAGCCGCTGGCCAAGGCCGACGGCGACGGCCTCACGTTCACGCTCTCGGCCGCCGGCGTGGCCGGCTGGATCCTGCGTTACCGGCACGGCGGCCGGCGCCGCGAACTGACCATCGGCCGCTACCCCGACATCGGCCTGGCTGAGGCGCGCGGCATTGCCACCCTCAAGCGCGCCGAGGTGCAGCAGGGCCGCAACCCGGCGGCCGAAAAGCAGAAGGCCAAGGCCACCGCCGCGCGCGACTGGACGGTGCGTGACCTCGCCAAGGACTACCGCGCCAAGAAACTGGTTAGCCTGGCGCACAGCACGCAGGTGAGCTACGGCCGGCACCTGAAGCGCGTGGAGAAGAAGCTGGGCGCGCTGAGCGTGCGCGAAATCGAGGCCAGCGATGTGGTGGCGCTGATCGAAGGCGCCGGCCTCACCTGGGGCGAATCGAACATGCTGCTCATCACCACCAAGTGCCTGTTCACGCACGCCTGTGGCAAGCGGCTGATCAACGCCAACCCCTGCCACGGCATCATGCTTTCGGCGCTGCTGGGCGAACGGCCGCCTCGCCGCCAGCGCCTGATGCTGACGCGCGAGGAACTGAAGTTGCTGCTGGCCGCGCCCATGCGCCGCCGCAACGGGCTGGCCATCCGCATCCTGCTGGCCACGGCCGTGCGCAGCGCCGAGCTGTACCAGGCGAAGTGGGCGGACGTGGACCTGGACGGTGCGCAGTGGCACATCCCGAAGAGCAAGACCGGCGCGGCGATGGACATCCCGCTGGCGCCCGTGGTGGTGGACTGGTTACGCGAACTGCGCACGCTGGCCGGCAACTCGGCCTACGTGCTGCCGGCGCATTCACGCAGCCGCGCGGCCCGGCATGGCGGCGACACCCACCTGAACAAGGACACGCTGCGCGAGGCCATCGACCACTGGCTGCGCGCCGCCAAGCCCGCGGTGCGCCGCTTCACGCCGCACGACCTGCGCAGCACCGTGAAGTCGCACCTGCGCGCGCTGGGCGTGCCGCGCGACATCTCGGAGATGTGCCTGAACCACAAGCTGTCGGGGGTGGAGGGGATCTACGACCGGCACACGTACTTCGAGGAGAGGCGGGAGGCGTTGGGGAAGTGGGCGGCAGTGCTGTCCGCCTTGACTTCCAGTCACCCCGCCCGGCCTAGTTGAGCCGCGTTGATTCACCACCGACCCCTGGCTCTTGGCTGCAGGCCCACGGTCTCGCAGTTGCGCATCAAAGGAACAACGATCCGCTGATTTCAAGCACCACAGTCATGGTGATTCGGCGCCACGCCACCGACGCCCGTCGTTGATCGATGGAGTGAGCGTCAAAGGATCTCGACTATCTGCCGCTTGTCTCGGGGTCGGATACCGATAAACGGATTTCCAGTGCTGGGCGGGGCCGTTAGATGCCTGACGATGGCTTCCATCACGGGCGGGCATACGCCGTTGCCAAGCATCTTCACATGGTCCCGGCGCGTTCCATGTTCGAACCTGTACGTAGCTGGGAATCCCATTGCAGCCTTCAGTTCCTCTACCTGGAGCATTCGGAGGAATGGCGTACCCTTGCGCCAAGTCACTAGGCCAAAGCGGTCCAGCGTGGTTAGCGTGCGAATGGGCCGGTCAAGTGTCTGCCAGCCGCCGGAGCCGTCGGATCCGTAATAGACGATCAGGAAGGGTTCTTCTGCCTTCGTTTCGACTATTGCTCGTTCAGCTCGGGCCAGCGTCGCCTTCGCACGCCCTGGCAGATACAGGATGCGGGATGGCCACTTCGTACCCAGGTCGATGAAGGACCTTGCAGCCTTCTTCGCGACACCTTTGGGCAAAGGAACCGGCTCAGGCGCAGACCCGCGCCGGCAGAGCAGGAACAACCTACGCCTCGTCTGCGGCACGCCGAACTCGGCAGAGTCCAGGACCTGCGGCGTAACGCCATAGCCCATCTTCTCGAGCCTCTCGATCAGCGGGTCGTACCCGTGCCAGTCGCGCATCTGTACGACGTTCTCGAGCACTACCCACTTCGGATCGAGGTCCTGGATGTAGTTGAAGATGTAGTTCGCCGAGCGCCTACTCTCCTCCGAACGTGGTGCGCTTCCCTTCGCCACCGAGTGGTTCGTGCACTCCGGCGAGGCCAGTAGAAGTTGGACGCCGCGCTTCACCAGCGATTCGTCTGGCCTGCTTCGAGGACCAAGCCTTTGCGTAAAGACTGCCGCGTTCGGATGGTTGCTCTTGATCGTGGCGGTGGCCAAGTCCCAGGCATCGATCGCACCCACTAGTACCGCGCCGGCTTGGACGGCGCCCTGGCTGGAGCCCCCGGCGCCGCAGAACAGGTCAAGGGTATGGATGGGCATCCATACATTGTGCCTGCTCGAAACCGAGGCGACCAGGTGCGACGCCAGTTGCCTGTCCCTCACTTCGGCCCGCTTCTAGGCGCGCTTGCCCGCAGCGTGAGGAGGATGCGATCGTGGACTGCCGTGGCGCTCCGGTACAGCTGGTGCTCCCAAACGCGCACGACGACCCACCCCGCGCGGCGGAGCTTCCTGATGTTCCTGCAGTCCCGGGCGCGATTGGTCGCGATCTTCGCGTGCCAGAACGGCGAGAGTTTGTGCTCCCACGCAGGGAACCGCCATCCGTGCCAGAAATCGCCGTCAACTAGGATGACAACTCGCCGGCGGCGGAGCACGAAGTCCGGCCGCCCGGGAAGGTCGGATGCATGCTGCTCGAACTTGAACCGGTGCGCGCGCAGCATCGCCGCCACAATGAGTTCTGGGGTCGTGTCCTTGCCGCGGATCCGGCCCATCAGCAGGCTTCGCTGCTCAACCGTCATCACGTCGCGTCGTGTGCGCGCGTGTGACCAGCTGGAGCCTATCGCTTGACGTGTATGTTCCGTCTTCATGTCGACCTACGGTTCAGTCCCACCTCATCCCTCCGCACTAGTCGAATCGCTTGGCAACCTTGGCTATTCGCTCGAAGCGGCTGTTGCGGACCTGATCGACAACAGCATCGCCGCTGGAGCGTCGCTGGTTGAGGTCTGCTTTGAATGGAACGGAGGCGAGCCTTTCGCTCAGATTCTGGACGATGGCTGCGGCATGAACGAAGCCGAGCTTGTCGAGGCAATGAGGCTCGGAGGCACGGGGCCATTGGCGGTCAGGCGCAGCGACGATCTTGGCCGCTACGGCCTCGGACTAAAGACAGCGTCCTTCTCGCAATGCCGGCGGCTGACCGTCGGCAGCCGGCAGAGGGGCGACATTTCCGTGGCCCGATGGGACCTCGATGCGATGGCGACAGGCGGATCCTGGGACCTTCTCGAGGGTACGGCTCCGGGATCGGAGGACCGCATCAGCGCCATTGGGTCTCGCGGAGGGACGGGAACGCTGATCCTCTGGGAGGTCCTTAGGACCGGCACCGAGAGTTCGCTGGCGCGGTTTACCGAGGGGCTCGAACGAGTCGAGAGGCACTTGGCGATGGTGTTCCACCGCTACATCGACGGCGACCAGCGACGGGTGGTGATTCGATTCAACGGTCAAGCCTTGAAGGGCTGGGATCCCTTTGTCGTTGCGAATCCGGCAACGATGCCGCAACGGCCAGCTCGCCTGCGCGATGCATCCGGCCATGTAGAGGTTCGCGGCTACGTGCTGCCGCATCGTGACCGATTCCGAAACTCCGACGAGCACGAGGCCGCTGGCGGTCCCGATGGATGGGTTGCGCAGCAGGGCTTCTACGTCTATCGGGCCGGCAGGCTCATCGTTGCCGGCGGCTGGCTCGGTCTCGGTGGTTCCCGCGAGTGGCTGCGCGACGAGGCCAGCCAGCTCGCTCGCATCCGCGTCGACATCCTGAACACCGGCGATAGGGCTTGGCGCATCGACGTCCGTAAGGCTACGGCTCGCCCCCCAGCTGCCTTGCGGGACTCCCTGACCCGCATCGCCGTCGACGTTCGCCGCGCTGCACGCGAGGTTTACGCGCACCGGGGCATGCGAGTTCCAAGTCCGGGAGGCGGACCTGCCGGCGGCCTGTGGAAGTCGACGGCCAGCCGGCGGTACCCGTATGCGATCAAGCGAGACCACCCGGCGGTCCAGGCTGTCATTGACGCAGCTGAAGATCCGTCCATGGTCGACGCGATGCTCCTCGCCATCGAGCGCAGTGCTCCGCTCTCGTTGGCCCCGAATAGCGTGCGGGCGGAGACCGAGGAAGTGGACGAGATCGTCCTTGCCGCAAACGTGCTGCTGCGCAACCTTCTCGCGCTCGGACTGGATCGGACGACCGCGATAAATCGTGTCGCCGGCTCGGAGCCGTTCAACCAGGTTTCGGGTATCGCTGAGCGGCTCCTGTTGGAAAATGCACGGGGTACTGGGGAGGACGGCACGTGACGCCAAAGATCAACGCGATCGCCGCGATGGCGCAGCAGCGCATGAAGCTGCTGAGGCCCGATGGCCCCTATGACCGGCCGTTCATCGCCGAAACCGTGTCGGCGGTCACCAGCGGGCTACCAGACATCGGCGACGAGGACCTGCGCGCCGCGATCGCGGAGATCGAGGCCAGGGAACAGGTCACGATAGGGCGGCCGACGAAGCTCAAGGACGACACCGGTCACGTTCCCTGGTACTTCGGGCAGCGACGCAGCGTAGGTCGGGTTTTCTACAACCGGTATGCGGCCTATCTTCAACAAGTGGAAGGTTGGGGGACTGGGCTCCTCGACTCGCTCGACGATTCCACGGATGCGGTCATGGAACTGCTCGAGGCTCCGGAACGGCCGGGCCCATGGGACCGGCGCGGTCTCGTGTTGGGCCACGTCCAGTCGGGCAAGACGGCGAACTACGCGGGGCTGCTCTGCAAGGCAGCCGATGCTGGCTACCGCCTCTTGATCGTGCTGGCCGGCATGCACAACGTGTTGCGCCTGCAAACGCAGCTCCGGCTAGACCGCGACTTCCTCGGCTACAAGTCGACATCTGTCGGCTCGCCGGAAGGGTTCACCTGGGTCGGCGTCGGCAACATAGACCGGCGGCCCAGGGCCGACTTCCTGACGACACGGACCGCCGGTGGCGATTTCAACCGCGCAGCCGCCGACCGCGCCGGTATTGCCCCTGAAAGCAGGCCGCTTCTGCTGGTCGTCAAGAAGAACGCGAAGATCCTGGCGAACCTGAACGCCTGGGTCGGCGACTTCCTGGTGCCGCGAGGAGATACGCGCGAAATCCCTCTGCTCGTGATCGACGACGAGGCGGATCAGGCGTCCGTCGATACGGGTGAGCAAGACTTCATCGACGGGCTGCCGGATCCGGACTACGAACCAAAACGCGTCAATGGCGAGATCCGTAAGCTGCTGAAGTCCTTCCACAAGTCGGCATATGTTGCGTACACGGCGACGCCGTTCGCGAACATCCTTGTTCACGACCAGCGCGAAACCGACCAGCACGGGGCCGACGTGTTCCCGCGCAGCTTCATCATCAATCTGCCTCGGCCGTCGTCCTACATCGGTCCGGTCGAGGTCTTCGGCATCGCGCGCGAGGGCGCACCGATCGTCGGCATCCTCGACGCCTTCCGTGAAGTGGATCAGGTGCGCGAGAACTGGATGCCGCAGGACCACGACCGTTCGCACGTGCCGACGTTCGACGGCGCGGAGAGGCTCCCGCCCAGCCTGGAAGAGGCCGTCATGGCCTTCGTCTTGGCCGGTGCCGCGAGGCGCGCACGTGGGCAGGTGAACAAGCACAACTCGATGCTGATCCATGTCTCCAGGTTCAAGGACCTGCACCGAGTCGTCCACAGTCAGGTGGAGGACTGGTTCACAGTCTTCCGGCGTCAGCTGCGCTACTCGCCCGCTGAGATGATTCAACGCCTGAGCGAGCTTTGGCACTCGGACTTCGTGCCTTCGTCGACGGAGTCCGTCGCCAATGGCTTCGATCCTGGAGTCCCGCTGCCTGGCTGGGACGAGGTGCGTGAGCAGCTGGCCGATGTCGTGGACCGGATCAAGGTCGTAGTCGTGAACAGCGACTCGCTGGAGCCCTTGGACTACGAGGCCCACTCGGACACCGGGCTCAACGTCATCGCAGTCGGCGGTGACAAACTCTCGCGCGGTCTGACGCTCGAGGGACTTTCGGTGAGCTACTTTCTCCGGGCATCGCGCATGTACGACAGCCTGATGCAGATGGGCCGCTGGTTCGGGTATAGGCACGGTTACGTCGATCTCTGCCGCCTCTACACGACAGAGGACTTGCGGCTCCACTACCGGCACGTCGCGTCGGCCGCGGAGGAATTGCGCGAGCAGCTCGACCACATGCAGGCACTGGGCGAGACGCCAGAGCGCTACGGGCTAAAGATTCAGTCGCACTCGTTCCTGCTCGTCACCGCCCGAAACAAGATGCGGTACACGAACGAATACGAGGTGAGCTTCGCCGGCCAGGGGAAGATCCAGACGGTATTCGATCGCGATCCGACGGTGATCCGGGCCAATGCAGCGCACACGGTCGACTTCCTGGCGCGGCAGGGCGCGCCAGTAGAAACCGGAAGGGTGATCTCCCTGCCCGATGGAACTCAGGCGGCCTGGAACGGCCGCTTGATCTGGACCGGTGTGCCCGGCACCGAGGTCGCCTCCTGGCTGCGTCGTCTCCGCTTCGTGCCGGAGTCGTACGACGTGTCAGGCCTGCGCATGGCCGAATACATCGACGCCCAGGCGGCCGTGGGTGAACTCTCCGATTGGACCGTAGTGGTGCCGGCTACCGGCGCCGGTCGTTCGATGAAGCTTGGCAATCACGAGGTCAAGACAGCCCGTCGCAAGGTGCTCGACCGCGAGGGTCGCGTCATCCGGAAGGACCGCTACGTGGTCGGGACGATCCTCGACCCCTGGGACGAGTCCATTGATCTCGACCCGGCTCAATTCGCTGCTGCCCTGGACATGACCAATCGCGCGCGGGCCGAGAAGGGGCTCAAGGCGGAGGACCGCCCGGCTGGCGGCCCGGTACGCGCTGTGCGAGGTAAGGGCTGGGCCGAGGCAGGGGTGACTGGCGATCCTCGGAGAGGTCTCGTAATCATCTATCCGCTCGACCCTGCGGAACCTGCCATCGACGTCGATGTGCCCATCGTCGGCATCGTCGTGAGCTTCCCGGAGTCGGATACCGCAAGGGCGGTGAGATACCGATTCAACACGGTTCTCGACCGGGTGGAGTTGGTGTGACTGCAGGGGTCCGCGATGCACTGGTGGCGTCCTGGGACTCCCTGGCCCGAGGTCCCGCCGGCGACCGCGAGTGGCGCGCGCTTCGCATCGAGCTTGCGCATAGGCTCGACGTGTTCGCGGCCATGCGCGAAACCGACAGCGCGCGTGCTGTGCTCTTCGAATGCCCGTTGGCATACGCGCCCGCCTGGCGATTGCGCTTCGAGAGTGAAGGGCTACATCTTGCCGACGACAGGGAGGGACGGCAGGGCAGCCGCAGGATCGCATTGACGCTGGAGCGCACCGATCTCGAAGCGGTGTTCCTCGTCGTGGCCGAGGATCTCATTGAGTCGTCAAGGGCCGCAGATGACGTCCAAGAGGCGGTCGCGACATTGGGAGCCCGGCTTTCGGCTTGGCAGACGTGTCTGAAGCTGCGGCGGGACGGATTCGGTCAGGAGCGCATGCTCGGCTTGTACGGAGAGCTGGTGCTGCTTGAACGCCTGGCCTCCCTGGTCGGGATGGCACGTGCGGTGGCCGTCTGGACCGGACCGGAACGCGGGCTACACGACTTCGAGGCTGGTGCCTTCGCGGTCGAAGTGAAGACGAGTCAGGGTGCGTCGGGAGCCGTGCGCATCGGATCGCTTGATCAACTCGACCCGTCGGGACTGCGGCAGCTTGCGTTGTGCCGCATCGTCGTCGTGCCTGACGTTGTCGGCACCAGCCTAGTCGACTTAGCCGCGCGCGCGCGGGCCGCTGCGGTCGTCGCAGGACCTGCGGTTGTCAGAGGGTTTGATCAGCGACTACTGATGAGCGGCTATGTCGATCCCAGCGAACGGGATGCGCCGTTTGAGCCCCTGTCCGTGGTCGGAGTCGAGGCCTATGAGGTTTGCAGGGACTTCCCGCGCGTGACCCGGGAAACCGTACCGGCGGCCGTGCTCTCGGCCGAGTACCGGCTCGATGCCACTGCGGCGAACAGCTATCGGATGACGGACGCGGCGTTCGACGCGTTGTTGGCGAGCTTCGAGGAGAAGAGTTGAATGAGCGGCGGTGAGGACGGAGTCGACAAGTTCGCGCGGGGGCTCGCTGCTGAAATTGCCGAGGCGGGATCGCCATACGAGTCGGAGGAGTTGACTAGGCTGACGCTGGAGCGACTCGCTGAAGAGGCGGTCTTCGAGAACCCCATTCTTCTGATGCAGGAAGGCTCGTTTGGCCGCGGCCGGTATGCAATCTCCGGCTATTCAATCTCCGACGAGGAGGACCGTCTCACACTGTTCGCGACGCTCTACTTCGGTGTGCTGCCGCCGCGGTCAGTGACGGCGGGGGATCTGAAGCAGGCGGCTGAACTCGCAGCCCGCTTTCTCTGGTACAGCGCACAGGGGCTGCACGAGAAGATCGAGCCTGCGAACACGGACGCCAGCGATCTGGCTCGACGGCTGTTCGACCTGTCGGCGACCGCGCGCATCAGCCACCTCAAGGTTGTCGTGCTCACCGATGGCAGGGTCGAAGGCCGCGAGGTCGAGTTGACTGACCGAGAAGGCACCCGCGTCGAGGTTGAGTTGTTCGGCATCGAGAGGCTACACAGGATTCTTGGGGAAGGCGTTTCGCGAGAGGACATCGTCGTCGATCTCGAGGAGATGGGTTCCGGCCCGCTCGCATGCCTCGACTGCGGCTATGAGGGCGACTACCGGGCCTATCTCGCTGTCGTTCCCGGCACGCTGCTAGCCGCTGCATACCAGCGCTACGGGACTCGGCTCCTGGAGTTGAACGTGCGGGCCTTCCTGGGCCTCCGTGGTCGGAAAAGTGTCAATGCCGGCCTCAGGACGACGCTCCGCGAGGAACCGCAGCACTTCCTTGCGTACAACAACGGGATAGTCGCCACGGTTGACGGTATCGACCTGAATCAGGCCGGCGACGGATCGCTATCGGTGTCCAGACTTACGGGTCTCCAGATCGTCAACGGCGGCCAGACCACCGCGTCGATTCACCGCGCCGTCACGGTCGACCGCATCGACGTCTCCAGCGTCCGTGTGCCCGCGAAGATCATCGTGGTCCAGCAGGATGACCTCTCCAGGATGGTTGCTGCGATTTCGCGCTCGGCCAATAGCCAGAACACGGTCCAGCCTGCCGATTTCTCCGCTAACGACCCCTTCCACGTTGCGGTCGAATCGCTTGCCGCGAACGGCGGATTCTCAGGTGAAACGCAACACCTTCAAGGTGAGAGGTGGCGAGTTGCAAACTAGCTGCTTCTCTTCCGGCAAGAAGGATCTGCAACATGGGAAGTCAGCAACTCGCCGACTGGGAACGGTACTTGGTTGCCCGGGGCAAGTCCAGAGGAGACAGCATCAGGCAGATAGCGAGGGAATTGGGCAGGAGCCCGTCGACGATCAGTCGGGAGGTCAGGCGCAACGCGGACAGGAGCGACGGGAGGTACCGAGCTGAGAAGGCGATCAGCTACGCGAGGGCCAGGCGCAGGCAAAGCCGCAAGGGGACGCAGTTTGAGGCTGGACAGGTTCAGGAGGTGCACAACCTGATGCAGGGCAAGTGGAGCCCGGAGCAGGTCAGCGGCAGGCTGCGCAAGCTTGGGCGGCTGGACATCGGGAAGGCGACCATCTACAGATGGTTGGCCAGGGACAAGGCGCAGGGAGGCAGCAGCTGGCTGCAAACGAGGCAACTGTCACACCGGTACCGCAAGGGCTACAGGGTGAAGGATCGCAGAGGGAGGATGAGTGGGAAGAGGCCCCTGAGCGAGCGGCCGCAAGGGGCGACGGACAGGAGCGAAGTGGGGCACTACGAGGGGGACACGGTGATGGGCAAGGACGGTCGGCACTGCCTGCTGACGCTGGTGGACAGGAAGACGAGATGGACAAGGATCCTGAAGCTGCCGGCCAGGCAGGTCAGCGAGGTGAACAAGGCGCTGATCAGAGAAGTGAGGGCGGGCAGGCTGAAGATGAAGAGCCTGACGCTGGACAACGGGACGGAGTTCCACGGGTTCAAGGAACTGGAGGAGAAGCTGGGCATCAAGATCTACTTCGCGCAGCCGTACCACTCATGGGAGCGGGGAACGAACGAGAACACGAACGGGCTGATCAGGCAGTACCTGCCCAAGGGAACATGCTTCAAGGAACTGACGCAGCGCCGATGCAACGAGATCGAGCGAGAGCTCAATGACAGACCGAGGAAGGTCCTCGGGTTCGATACGCCGAATGAAGCGTATGCCGAAGAGTGTTGCGTTTAGTATGGGAATTCGTGGCGGCCAATGAAGCGGCGGCATTGCCCGATGGCGCGATGCCGCCGCTGACCCATCAGCAGTGCTCACCGGTGAACTGCCGATCCAGCACGATCAACGCCTCCACGTTTTCCGGCAGTACGAGGCCCAGCTGCTCGCACGCTTTCCGGAAGCCCTGCAATTGCCGCTCGAGCCCCACCTCCGAGTTCTTCCGCGACAGCTCGCGAAAAAGCTCCACGGCCGCGTGCTGCTGGGCGCGCTGGATGTCCAGCAGGATGTCGCCCAGCACGTCCAGCCGCCACGTGGGCGAGTTGCCCATGAAGGCGGCCGTCGGCACGAAGGCGCCTTCGGCGTGTTCGTCGCAGATGTGGAACAGGTCCCTGGCGCTGCGCATGCCGGGCAGGATCTCTTCGCGCGTGGGCACGTCGATGCCGGGGCTCAGCCAGTACGGGCTGCGTTCCTGGGTTTCGTCGGTCACGAACATCATTCATCTCCTTGGGGTTCGGGGTTGCGGGTGTCGGGGTTCGGGTGGGCTGCGGGTGAAGACGCCGGGGCGCCGGGGTGGTGTCGGCCCAGGTACGCATTGACGATCGCCGGGCGGCCGTGGCCCAGGTGCTCGGCGATGGCCTGGCGCGCGTGCGCGTCGAGCGCCGCGTCCACCGCGCCGCCGCCGGCCACCGGGGGCGGCTGGCCGGTCATCGCGCAGTAGGCATCGGCCGCGTCCTGGTGGCGCAGGCCGTGCGGCACCACCTTCAGGCCGGCGCGGGTGATGCCGTGGCGTTCCATCACGTAGCGCAGCCGCCGCTCGGCCTGCGCCAGCGTGCGGCGCGGGTCGCTGACGCTGTCGTCGGGACCGATGGCCAAGCGGCAGGCCTGCGCCACGGCGGCCTCGCGCTGCGGGGTGTCGATGGGCAGCAGCCGGTCGCGGCCGCCCTTGGTGCCGCGGTGCGTGTCCAGGTAGCGCGCCGGGCCGTCGGCGGGGCGGCCGGCCTGCTGCGCGGTCAGCACGTCCCGGTGGGGCCGCAACATCAGGCTTTCCTTGAAGCGCAGGCCAAAGGCCTGCATCAGCCGCAACGACACGGCGGCGTGCCGGTCGTGGGCTTCCACCTCGCGGATCACCGCGTCGGCATCCACGCCCTGCGCGCGCCAGGTCTTGTCCACCGTGGCGGCCAGGCTGCGGCGGTGCAGCGCGGGGTCGTCGAGGTAGCTGGCGATGGGCTTCAGCAGGCGCGGCTTGCCGATCCAGCCGGCAAAGGTGCGCATGAAGCTGAAGTAGGTCTGGATGGTGGCCGGGCTCATGCGGCCGGCGTGCGCCTCGGCCTGCCAGTGCGCGGTGACGGCCTCGACATGCCGGCCGCTGAACGAGCGCGGGTCGAGCTTGAAGCGCTTGGAGTGCTGGCGCAGGAAGGTGAAGAGCCAGTGGCAGAAGCGCGCCCGCTCGGCGATGGTCTTGTGGCTCACGCCCTTGTGCTTGCTGCTGTGGCGCCAGTTGTGCTGCTGCAGGATCAGGTTCAGCACGTAGGTGCCGCGGCGCGGGTTCAGCGGCAGATCGGTCAGTGCCGGCTGCTCATAGGTGCGTGGCCGGGCGATGGGCACGGCGCGCGCGGGGCGGCGTGTGGGGGCGGGCGTGGGGCGGTGCGGTGTGGCGGGCATGGGGCGAGTCCTCGGCAGTTGAAACGGTAGAACCCTGTGGTGCAGGCATCGGCGGGTTCCGGGGCCGATGCCTGGCCAGTGGCTTGCGGCGGCCACCCCGAAGGGCTGCCACCGCGCGGAGGTTCGTAAAAGCGATCGCCAGCCAGCACGCGTCGGGCGCGATGTGGCGTCTGCCGAAGCAGACCAGGCCCTCCAGGGGCCCGAGGCAACCCCGGGGGCTTGACTCCCGGTGCGGCGCCCGAGCGGCACCGCGAACTCGTCCCCCACGCCGGTCTGACTGGCAGCGCCCGTTCCGCGACGGGCGCGCAGGCCGTTCACGCGGGCCCTGCCGCCGCCCGGCGGCAATCGCCGAGGGCACTGCAGGGCTGGCTTGCAAGCAGAGGCCAATGCGTGAGCGCGTGGGGGAGGAACTCGAACGCCGGCTCCGCAGAGCAGGCGCATTTCGCAGCCCGGAACGGGTGCGAGAGCTGGGGACGGTCACTGCCGCGGCCTCTGGGGCCGGGCAGGCATCGATGGTCAGGCCACCGGTCGGGGCAGGGCCGCTCGGGGCGGCGGCTGCCGGGTGCGCCTCACCTCGGGCCGGTGTCGGGCACAGGCTCGAGGGTGGCGCCAGGGTCGGGCCCTGGCGTGGCGCGATGGCGTCGATGACGACGCAGCGACGCGCGTGCGTCGGCTTCTGTGCGCGCCCGCCGTGGCGGGCGCAATGGTGACGAGGTCACTGCTCCAAGGCTTGCAGTCTTGCGACTTCGGGGGCTCGATGCCGCCCAGGGCTGCCAGCTGATCCCTGCTTGCGCACCGGCAGTGTGGGCTGCCAGGGCGGGCCTTGCAACCGCGAAATTCGCCGATTGGCGAGCCGATGGCGAAAGGGCCGTGATTTCGCCTGGGGTTGACGGGAAGGTGTTCTACCTCTGGGTCCGAACGGCGATCAGGAACGAGGTGCGTGGCCTTGTCGGAGCGCCCGCAGATCGCGGTCTGGTGATACGGCAGCGCGGGTTCCGGGGCGCGCCGGGAGGCCGTGACGTCGTGCCTGGTCGGCCGCTGGCAATGGGGTGTTTGCCAGCACACGGTGCGCGTATAGCGCAGTGTCGGTGGGTGGCGGTGTTGGCGTTCAACGCGCCCTTGACGAGCGCGTTCGCGGGTCGAGCCTGGTGGCGCTGTACCGAGGAGTCACCATGCCCGACCTGCAGACCTTCCACGGCCACCTGGTCGACGTGCGGCGCCACGTCAACGTGCACTGGCGCCACCTGCACCCCATCGCGCCGACCGACCGCTACGAGCTGTGGCTGCGCGCGCCCGACGGCACCGAGCGCAAGTTCACCGTCCACACCCGCGAGATGCCGGCGCGCCGCGGGCACGAGGTGAGCCTGATCACCACCACGCACCGCCGCCCGCGCGTGCTGGCCCTGGCCAACTGGACGACGATCGACGGCGTCAACTACGCCCGCAGCGAGCCGCCGGGGTTGGTGAGGGTGGGTGACGTGCTGTGGCTGGCCGCGGGGTTTGTCGGCATGACGGCCTGGTTGGGAGATGCGGGGATGGTGCTGTTCTTGCCCGCGGCGGCGGTGGTGCTGGCGGTCGTGGCGACGGTGCGCTGGGTGGCGCGGCAGCGGCTGGCGTGGCGGGTGGATCGGGCGATCGATCTTGAGGCGTGGCGGACTTCGAGCGCGGTCGTGCGAATGCATTGAGTTGGCAGGCACGTGCACGATCCTCCTCCTCGTGCCCATACTCCAAGTCTTCGGCGCCGTTGAGAAGTGGTCGCCAAAATCTGAACCTTGATGCCTTAGTGAAGTGTCACGGACTCGTCTTACAGGCAAGCAGAGCGACAGCTTCACTCACTCTGACAGCGGTGCCTTGCCGTCAGATCGGCCGTCTGGCTTTACGAACTCGTCTGCGGCGGGGTCCGGTGGCCCTTCTTCGGCCGACCTCCGGAAGGCGCTGCCCTTTTGCGCTCTTGCGATCGACATCTCCACAATCCGGTCGATCACGCGGTCTGCAGTGTTCCACTTCATCACCAGCCTCCCAGGATCCATTCCATACTCTGCAACAATGTCGCGTAGTTGATCCAGGGTTAGACCCTCAAGCGCGTTTCGAAGCGCTTGCTCGCCCTCTCTCACTATCTGAACTGGATCTAGAGCGGCTGCGGTTCGCCTGTTCTTGCCTCGCTTCGCCTGACCTCTATCGGATGCCTCCGTAGCGGGCATTTCCTTGGGCACTCTGGCCTTCTGTCCTACAGGATCGAGAGCCTCTATCAAGGCTGCCTCGAAAGCGGGGTTGCGTTCGGCTTCGTCAAGCACCACGCGCATGAGGCGACCCAGCGTGGTCTTGAGGCTCACAGATCATCCTCCAGGTCGTTCCAGATCTCCTTCGCTAGCTCGATGTAGGTCGAGGTAAGTCCGTTCGGGTCCGAGCCGTACTTCTGTCGAAGAGTGCGCTTGAAGGGGGAGTACTCGGCTGCGGCTGACGCAGTGTTGGTCTGCTTGACCTTTGTCGTGTAGACGTCGGGCAGGTTCGCGTCCGTCTGGAGCTGTCTCAGCACCGTGTTATGCACCGTTGAGTTGGCCTGATACTTGGTGATCACGACGCCCAAGGGCTCGATCTCCTCGCCTATCGCCTGGGCGAACTCGCCCACGCGAGTAACGATCTGCGGAATGCCGTACGTCGAGAGGTGGTCGGGAATGGTGGGGATGATGTATGCATCGGACAGGCGCAGACCATTCAGCGTGACGATGCCCAGGTTCGGCGGGCAGTCGACGATGACGATGTCGTAGTCGTCCAACTTCGCCTTAACCGCGCGCCAAAGCAGCTCGACAGGGTTGACCGCGTAGAACTTGCCTGACGGAGCCGAGGCGAGTTGATCCTGCACGTCGATCAAGTCAAGGCTTGATGGCAACAGGTCAATGGTTCTGGCTTCCTGCACGTCGCCGACTCGTTTTTGGAGCGTCGCCTCCAGATTGAACTTCTTCACATCGGGGTTCATCGCATCCTTGAACAGCTGGGCCAACGTGTGGCCCTGGTTGTTCAGCTCGAGCCACTTGTCTTCGCCCAAGAGCATGATGGTGGCGTTGGTCTGCGGGTCGAGATCGATCACGAGAACTTTCTTCCGCATCTCGCCCGAGAAGACCTCGGCCAGAGCCACGGACGTGGTCGTCTTCGCAACGCCGCCCTTCAAGTTGATCGTCGAAATCACATGAGCCATAGGAGTGTTCCTCTTGTTTCTCTTGAGCCAAGACCGAATCTGCGAGCGCTTGAAGACAGGGCCGGACGCCAGCTCTGCGACTGGGCGAGGAAAGTCCGACGACCTGACGCGCCAGTTGGCAACGGCTTGCCTGGAGACGCCGACCATCTCGGCGATCTCGCCGATACCTACAAGTTCATCGCTCTGCTGAGTCATGTCACCCTGTGAACATCATTCACAGCAGAAGTGTACATCGTACACAACTGAGGTCAAGGCCTGGGAGTGAGGCTCATGACCGCGGCCGGGGAAGAAAAAATTATCGCCATCCAGGAAGTTCATGTGCAAGAATGGATGAAATATTCATCCGGAGCCGATCATGCTGCTCGAGTTCCGCATCCGCAACTTCCGGTCGATCAAGGACGAGCAGTCCCTGAGCTTTGTGGCCGCGCCGGCCGACAAGGAACTGGCCGCCACGCACCTGGCGCCGACCGGCCTGAAGGCCTTGCCCCAGGCCGTTCGCTCGGCGGTGCTGTACGGGCCCAATGCCAGCGGCAAGAGCACGTTGCTCTTTGCGCTGAACTACCTTCGGGCGATGGTGGCCGAGTCGGCCACGGTCGTGCAGCCGGGTCAGACCTACAACGTCCAGCCTTTCCGGCTCGACCCGGCTACGGCCAGCCAGCCAACCGAGTTCGAGGCCAGTTTCCTGGTCGACGGCATCCGCCATCAGTACAGCTTCGCGATGACGGCCGATCGCATCGTCAGCGAGCAGCTGATGGTCTGGCGCACCGCGAAGCCCACGCAGTGGTTCAGCCGCCGCCTGGACGACAGTGGTGAACGCTACGTCTACGAGTTCAGCGCCTACCTGACCGGCCCGCGCAAGCTCTGGCAGGAGAGCACGCGGCCCAACGCGCTGTTCCTGTCGACGGCGGCGCAGCTCAACAGCGAGTTGCTCGGCCCGGTGGCGCGGTGGTTGGTGCAGGGCCTGGTGTACTTGCCGGCGGGCGCGTTCATCGACCACGCGTTCACGACGGCATTGCTGGAATCGACGGAGGGCCGTGCCGCGGTTCGAGACTTCCTGGCGACGGCAGACATCTCCATCGCCGAGGTGTCGGCTGTGCCGCGAAAGGGGCTCCGCGGCCAAGTGATGTTTCAGCCCGGGGGTGTTGCCCAGGCCCGGCAGGAGGAAGGGGAGTTCCTCTTTCCGATCTTCGAGCACCGCACCGAGCAGGGCAGCGCGAAGTTCGAGCTGCACGAGGAGTCCGAAGGCACGCAGCGCCTGTTCAGCCTGGCCGCGCCGGTGCTGGATGTGCTCAAGCATGGCCGCGTGCTGGTGGTGGATGAACTGGATCGCAGCCTGCACACCCTGCTGGTCCGGCGTTTGGTCGGCATGTTCCACGACCCGGTGCTGAACCCGCACGGCGCGCAGCTGGTCTTCAGCACGCACGACACGTCGTTGCTGGACCACACGTTGTTCCGGCGCGACCAGGTGTGGTTCGCCGAGAAGGACGGAACGCAGGCCACGCGGATCTTCCCGCTGTCGGATTTCAGCCCGCGCAAGCATGAGGCGTGGGAACGCGGCTACCTGATGGGGCGCTACGGGGCGGTGCCGATGTTCTCCGCCTTGCCGGAGACGGCGTCGTCGGTGGTCGCGCCGTCGGCGCGCTCGGCTCCGGGTGCTCCGGTGACGGTCTGACGGACCCGCATGCCTGATGGGTAAGGACGGTCAGCCCAAACACCGGCAGGCGGCGCGTGAACTGATGCGGCGCAAGGCGCAGCGCCAGCCTGCCGAGCGCCTGCTCATCGTGTGCGAAGGGTCGAAGACCGAGCCCCTGTACCTGGGCGAGATCCGGCAGCAGTTGCGGCTGCCGTCGGCCAACGTGCAGGTCCAACCTGCAGCCTACGGCACCGAGCCGCTCAGGATCGTCGAGTACGCCGAGCGACTGTTCACCGAGGGCCAGCGCGCGCTTGGCATCCACGCGCGGAGCTTCGATCGGGTCGTCGTTGTGTTCGACCGCGACGAGCACCACACCTACCACGCTGCATTGCAGCGTGTTGCGGCACTCAATGGGCGGCTCGAGAACGACGAACGGGTCAAGGTGCCCTTCGAGGCCGTGGTCTCCGTGCCTTGCTTCGAGCTGTGGCTGCTGCTGCACTTCGAGGACGTGTTCGCGCCGCTCCATCGCGACGAGGCTCTCGCCCGGCTTCGGGTGCATGTGGCTGGCTACACCAAGGGCCAGGGCTCACACTGGGCTGTGACGCATGAGCGCCTCGATGTCGCAACGGCGCGAGCCGAAGCGTTGCTGGCTGCGGGACACACGGCCGAGGATGGCACGCAGCCCTACACGAACATGCACGCGCTGGTGCACCGCCTGCTGCATCTCAAGGACCAAGCCGCTTGACCGGTGAGGGACGGGCAGCCTGGCAGGACGGTTTGCAGAGAACACGGTCAGGGAGAACAACTTGGCACAAGGCTCCGAGTCGGTCGCGATCTACTGGGACTTCGAGAACCTGCACGCCAACCTGGTGGATCAGGCTCATGGCCAGGGCGCCTATCTGGCCAACAGGTTCAGGCCTCAGGACGAGGTGATCGATGTCGAGACGATCGTCGAGTACGCACTCTCGCTCGGCCCGATCGCCATCAATCGCGCTTTCGCCAACTGGGTGTCCTTCAATCGCTACAAGCAGTCCCTGCTGCAGGCTGCGATCGAGCTGATCCAGGTCTTTCCGCCCGGTGCCAACGCGAAGAACGGAGCCGACATCAAGCTCTGCCTGGACGTGATGGAGGACATGGTCCGCTTTCCGCACATCGGGACCATCATCGTCGTCGGCGGCGACAGCGACTACATGCCCCTGTCCTACAAGGTGAAGGCTGCAGGGCGAACGCTGGTGGGCATCGGCAGCCGGCGCGGAACGAACCAGCACTGGGCTCGAAGCTGCCACGAGTTCAAGTTCTACGAAGCGCTGCTGGCACCGACGGTGCCGGCCGCAGAGGCAGTAGCTTCAACGCAGCCACCGGCTGGCGCGATAGCCCCGGCTGCGGCGGGTGAGCCTGTCGCCCCAGCGGCGCAGCCGGCCGCGGCTGCGGCCGAAGCTTCAGGCGCCGATGCGAATTCCACGTCTCAGCTGGAGGAGATGCGGACGCTACTCGACGTGGCCGAGACCGCGGCGGCTCAGCGCAAGGCTGCGCGCGATCTTGTCGGCAAGGCCATAGCGCGCCTGGCGCAGAACCGTGGCGAGACCTGGATCCAGAAGGCGAGACTCCGGCCGTTCATCCAACGCATCGACTCGACCTTTCACGAATCAAGCTATGGCTTCTCGACCTTCAACGAGATGCTGGCCTCGATGAGCGACCTGGTCGAGGTGCGGCGGGGTGAGTTCGATCACGAGCTGCGCCTGCGGCCTGCCGTGACGGAACCGGCCGCTTGACGACGCGTCATGACCTTGGTGGTTGGCGTCTCGGGAAACTTGAGTTTCCGTACGACCAGTAGACTTGCCAGCCAGTGAACGAGCCCCGCTTCATCGGGTGTCGAGGCGTCCCATGAAAGCCCACGCAATCCAGGTAGCCAGACGGGTAGCTCGAACCGACACACACCGAGGGCGTGAGCGCAAGTTGTTGTCCCGTCAACGCTTTCCGAATCCGCCCCCTCAATACGACATCGTTCTGATGTAGGGCCACCTCCAGGCCCACCTGAACGGCCCGGCTGAACCAGCCCTCGCGACACAATCGCGCCATGCAGCGCACCCCCAAAGACCTGCAAGGCGCCATCAGCCTGCTCGAATCGCAGCGCGAGCGGCTGGGCGATTCGGCCACCGATGCCGCGCTGGCCAGCCTGCGCGCCGAGTTGCAGGCGCTGGCGCCGCCAGCGCTGGCCGATGAGGCTGCCCGCCAGCCGCTGGCCGCCGAAAGGCCGCTGCGGCTGGTGTCGGTGCTGTTTCTCGACGTCGTCGGCTCCACGGCCTTGACCCAGTCGATGGACGCCGAAGACACCTACACGGTGATGGACGGCGCCCTGTCGGCCTTCACCGAAGTCATCGACCGCCATGGCGGCCAGGTGCTGGAATACGCCGGTGACAGCGTGCTGGCGGCCTTCGGCATCGAAGAAGTGCGCGAAGACGATGCCGAGCGTGCCGTACTCGCCGGCCTGGCCCTGCTGCAGGCAGCCCAGGCCCAGGCGGCGCAGATCCGCCTGCGGCACCCGGGCTTGCCGGCGTTCTCCATCCGCGTGGGCGTGCACAGCGGCAGCGTGCTGCTCAGCGAAGGGGTGGACGGCCAGGGCCGCATGCGCGGCGCCACCGTCAACCTGGCCGCACGCATGGAACAAACCGCGCCGGTCGGCGGCCTGCGCATCAGCCAGGACACCTGGCGCCTGGTGCGCGGCTTGTTCGAGGCGCAGCCGCAGCCTCCCCTGCAGGTGAAGGGCCACGAGGAAGCGCTGCGCACCTGGCTCGTCACCGGGCTGCTGGAGCAACCCGTCAGCGCGGCCCGCCGCGGTGTCGACGGCGTGCATGCGCCGCTGCTGGGCCGCAGCGAGGAACTCGCCTGGCTCGAAGCCGCCTGCAGCAGCGCCAACGGCCTGCGCCGCGTGCTGCTGGTGGGCGAAGGCGGGCTGGGCAAGAGCCGGCTGCTGCACGAACTGCTGGCCCGGCGCGCCCACAGCCAGCCGCAGGCAGCGGCCTGGGTGGCGCGTGCGGCAGAACGGTTGCGCAACCGCCCCTACGGCCTGCTGCGCGAGCTGTTGCTGGCTGTGCTGGGCCTGCAGGCCCAGGGCGGCGCAGTCACCCTGGCACCGCAGGCCTGGCAGCAGGCCGCAGGGCCCTGGTTGCCGGCAGCAACAGCGGCCGAAGGCGCCAGCCTGCTGGGCCATTTGCTGGCGCTGCCCGGCCTTGGCGAAACCGACACGCACACCCCCCGGGCAGACGCCCGCGCACTGCGCGACGAGGCCTTCGAGCTGGCCCGGCAGATCTTGCGCGCCCTGGCCGCGCACCACGGCCCGCTGCTGCTGGCGCTGGACGACGTGCAGTGGGCCGACGACGGCTCGCTCGACTTTCTCGAACACCTGGCACAAGACCCGGGCGAACTGCCGCTGTGCCTGCTGGTGCTGGCCCGCCCGGCCTTGCTGGACCGCCGGCCCGCCTGGGCCGGCCCCGCCAGCCTGCAGCGGCTGCTGCAGCCGCTGCCCCCCAGCGCCAGGCTGGGGCTGGCGCAATCGCTGCTGCGCCGCGTGGCCGGCAGCGACCCTGCAGCAGCGCAAGCGATGGCGCAAGCCGTGGCCGCATCCAGCGAAGGCAACCCTTTCTTCATGGAAGAGCGGGTGAACATGCTCATCGACACCGGCGTGATTGCCGTGGACGGCGACAGCTGGAAGCTGCAGGCCGGCAATGCACAGCCGATGACCCTGCCCACCACGCTGCAGGGCCTGCTGCAGGCACGGCTGGACGCCCTGCCGGCCACCCGGCGGCGCGCTCTGCAGACGGCGGCCATCGTCGGCGCCACCTTCTGGGACCAGCCCCTGGCCGTGCTGGACGCCAGCGCGCCAGCCGCGCTGGGCGACCTGGTGCGGCGCGACCTCATCACGCCGCAGCCGCAAAGCCGCCTGCCCGATGCGCGCGAATTTGCGTTCAGGCACCACAGCCTGCACCAGGTGGCCTACGACAGCCTGCTCAAGCGCGTGAAGCAGGGCGCGCACCGAACGCTGGCGGCCTGGCTGGCGGCGCAGCCCGGCGCCGAGGCCCTGGCCGACCAGTTGGCCGAACATCTGGAACGCGCCGGCCAGGCGCAGGCCGCCTGCGCGGCCTGGCACCAGGCTGCCCAATTGGCACAGCGGCGGTTCGCGAATGCCGACGCTCTGGCCCACGTGGGCCGCGCGCTGGCCCTGCTGGACACAGCGGCGCCCGAACAGTGCGCGCAGCACCTGGCGCTGATCCTGCTCCGCCTGGACGTGCTGGAAACCATGTCCGACCGCGAAGGCATGGCCGATGCGGTGCGGGGCTTGTCGCAGCTGGCCGACGCGCACGGCGACCCGGCCTGGCGGAGCCAGGCGCTGCTGCGGCAGGCAAAGCACGAGTTTCACTTCGGTGATGCCCGAGCCGCACTCGCGCTGGCGCAACAAGCCCTGCGGCAGGCGCCAGCCGAACGGCTCGATATCGGGGCAGCCATCTGGTCCGAGACCATGCACGTGCTGTGCCGCCTGACGCGTTTCGAAGAAGCCACCAGCGCCGCCGCGCACGCCCTGCGACTGGCCCGCGCAGCAGGCCGCCCGCGCATCGAAGCCAGCACCCTGAACCAGCTGGGCATGATGGCCTTCGACCGCGGCGACATCGACGCCGCCATCAGCCACTACCAGGCCGCGCTGGCCCTGCACCGGGCCGTGGGCCATGTTTCCAACGAAGGCGGCACCTTGTGCAACCTGGCCTTCGCGGCGCTGGCTGTGGGCGACTACGACAGCGCGCAGGCGCAGTTCGAACAATCGGCAGCGCTGTGCGAACGCGTGGGGCAGCGCCAGAACCGCGCCATCATCGACATCAACCTGGGCATCGTGGCGCTGCTGCAAGGCCGGCCGCAGCTGGCAGCACAGCACGCGCAGCGCGCGCTGGCCACCCTCAGCACCCTGGGCGACCGCTGGGCCGAGGCTGCCGCCCTGCGCGTGGCCGGCCAGGCCGCGCTGCAGCTGGGGCAGTTGCAGGCCGCGCGCGACCGGTGCACCCAGTCACGCGACCTGTTCGATGCCTTGAAGATGGAGAACCTGGCGCTCGAAGCGATTGCCGCACTGGCCGAGGAAGCGCTGGCGCGGCAGGACACGGCAGCAGCGCTGGAGCACGCCGACGAGGTGTTGGCGCGGCTGGGTCGTGGCGTAGGCATCGAGGGCACCGACGAGCCGATGCGCATCCACTGGGCCACTTGGCGAGCGCTGCGGGCAGCAGCAGACCCCCGCGCCAGCAGCGTGCTGGCCGAAGCCCGGCGCGAGTTGCTGACCCGCGCCGGGCGGCTGCTGAGCCCCGTGCAGCGGCAGAACTTCCTCCAGCGCGTGGCCTGCCATCGCGAGCTGCTGGCGGCCAGCGGTGGTCTGGTTGGAACCGAGGCCAGTGAACTGTCGGCACACCCGACGGGAGCAGGCGCCACAGACGGGACAACAGAAACGACGCCGCTCAATTCGAGGAATTGACGATGCGCGGGTCGATCAGGCCCACATCCCCGCTGGGGTTCTGCACCATCACCCAGAACTCGTAGGTCTTGCTGGTCGCCGCCTTGGGGTTGTTGTCGTGCACCTTCAGCGTCGTGGCGCCGGTGCTCGGGTCCACATCCACGGTGATGGCATCGAAGACGTCCC
Source organism: Burkholderiales bacterium Ga0077543 (assembly GCA_001464055.1). GTDB lineage: Bacteria > Pseudomonadota > Gammaproteobacteria > Burkholderiales > Burkholderiaceae_C > Rubrivivax. Next base: position 33,858 of record LNET01000061.1, on the reverse strand, counting down.
CGGCTTCGCCGGCCGTCGAGGTTCCTCCGGACGTCGAAGGAACACTCTTCAGCGCGATGCCGCCGAGGTAGAAATTGCCAGCCAGGCCGGAGACGACGTTCGAGACGGTGAACTGAAAGGTCGGCTGCTTGCCGCTGAGCACGGTCAGGACGGTCGGGTTGCCGCTGGTGCTCAAGGCCGTCGGGTAGGCGTCGAAGAGCTTCCCGCCGCTATTGACCTTGTAGGGCAGCATGTCCCCGCTGATGGTGACCTCGCCCTGCCCATCGATCAACGCGATCGCCGGCGTGCACAAGCCCTGCTGCGGGCTGCTGCCGGTCAAGGGCTGGAATTGATTGCTGGCAGTGAATGCGAACATCAGGGTGACATTGGCCATGGTGCTTCCTCGGTGGTGGGTTGGGGCTGTTGCTTCTTCTTGCCGGGCTGGCGGTCGACGCCCAGGGCGCCTGCGCCGCGGGGCACATCTTCATCGCGAACGCCAGCGCCGCCCACGCCACTGTGCACGCCCGGGCTGTGCCGTTTTCACTTCCGCCCGCCAGCTTATGCTGTGCAGACACCCGCGGTTCTCGGCGTGCGCCCACCCACTCAGAGACACACCTTCCGATGCATTCGATCGACTGTCCCCATTGCGGCAAGGCCTTCAAGATCGACGAAGCCGGCTATGCCGACATCCTGAAACAGGTGCGCGACGCCGATTTCAGCCAGCAGCTGCAGGAACGGCTGGAAATCGCCGAGCGCGACAAGCGCAATGCCGTGGAACTGGCTGAGGCCAGGCTCGCCGCCGCGCAGCAAAAAGCCGCCATGGCCAAGGACGCGCAGATCCAGGACCTGAAAGCACAGCTCGAAGCCGGCGAAGTGGCGCGCAAGCTGGCGGTGGCCGAAGCCATGGCCCGCATCGAGAAGCAACGCGATGCGCTGGCCAACGAACTGGCCCAGGCCCGGCACGACCAGCAGGCCGCCGCCAGGCTGGCCGAAGCACAGCTCGAATACCAGTTGCAGAAAGCACTGGCCACCCAGCAGGCCGAAACGCAGGGCCTGAAGTCGCGGCTCGAATCCTTCGAACTGACACAAAAGCTGGCGCTTGCCGAAGCCCTGGCCGGGGTGGAAAAGGAACGCGACGAGCTGAAGAACGGGCTGGAACGCGCGCGGCTTGAAAAGCAGCTGGCCGAAAAGGCCTTGCAGGACAAGTACGAAACCCAGATCAAGGACCGCGACGAAGCCATCGAACGCCTGCGCGACATGAAGGCCCGGCTCTCGACCAAGATGCTGGGCGAGACGCTGGAACTCCATTGCGAGACGGAATTCAACCGCATCCGCGCCATGGCCTTCCCGCGCGCCTATTTCGAGAAGGACAACGACGCGCGCAGCGGCAGCAAGGGCGACTACATCTTCCGCGATGCCGACGAGGCCGGCACCGAGATCGTCTCGATCATGTTCGAGATGAAGAACGAGGCCGACCGCACGGCCACGAAGAACCGCAACGAAGATTTCCTGAAGGAACTGGACAAGGACCGCAGCGAAAAGGGCTGCGAATACGCCGTGCTGGTGTCGCTGCTGGAACCCGACAGCGAGCTCTACAACACCGGCATCGTCGATGTCTTCCACCGCTACCCGAAGATGTACGTAGTGCGGCCGCAGTTCTTCATTCCCATCATCACGCTGCTGCGCAATGCGGCGCTGAATTCACTGAAGTACAAGTCGGAACTGGCGCTGGTGAAAGCGCAGAACGTCGACATCACGAACTTCGAAGGCGAGCTCGAATCGTTCAAGGCCGCGTTCGCGAAGAACTACGACCTGGCGTCCAGGCGTTTCCAGACCGCCATCGACGAGATCGACAAGTCGATCGACCACCTGCAGAAGACCAAGGAAGCCCTGCTCGGCACCGACCGCAACCTGCGCCTGGCCAACGACAAGGCACAGGACGTGACGATCAAGAAGCTGACGCGCGGCAATCCGACCATGGCCGCCAAGTTCGCCGACATCAAGGACCCCGGACGCTCTGAAGGCGGCTGAGCCCGGCGCGCGTCGGTTCGCTCCAGCCCGGCGCGGGACCCATGACATTTGTCATGCCTGGCACCTGACTCCACGCACTGGCGGCCAGGCCCGGGCTGGCCCACAGTGGCGCCATTCGCCACGCCAGGAATTCGACGATGTCCGCCCCCATGCCACCGGTCGTTCAAGCCCGCAGCCTGGTCCGCCGTTATGGCGCGCTCACGGCACTGGCCGGGCTGGACCTGGACATCCACGCCGGCCAGGTCACCACCCTGCTCGGCCCCAACGGCGCCGGCAAGAGCACCCTGGTGGGCCTGGTGCTGGGCCGCCTGCGCGCCGACGCCGGCACGTTGCATGTGGCCGGCCACGCCCCGGGCAGTCTGGCCGCGCGGCAGGCCACCGGTGCCATGCTGCAGGCGGCCGCCCTGGCACCGCAGCTGACGGTGCAGGAGCACGTGGCCCTGTACAGCGGCTACTACCCCGGCGCTCGCCCGCTGGCCCAGTCGCTGGCGCTGGCCGGGCTGCAAGACCTGGCCCATCGCCGCTATGAAGCGCTCTCGGGCGGGCAGCAGCGGCGGGTGCAGTTTGCGCTGGCCATCTGCGGACGGCCGCGCCTGCTGGTGCTGGACGAACCCAGCCATGCGCTCGACGCCGAATCGCGCCGCGCACTGTGGCAAACGCTGCGCACGCTGGCCATCGAGGGCTGCGCCGTGCTGCTGACCACCCACCTGCTGGAAGAAGCCGAAGCCCTGTCCGACCGCGTGCTGCTGCTGGCCAGCGGCCGGCTGCTGGCCGACGGCACACCGGGCGAGATCCGCGCCCGCGTGGCGGCGCGCTGGGTGCGCTGCATCAGCACGCTGCCGCTGCTGCAACTGCGCGGCCTGCCCGGCGTCACGGCGGCCGAACATCGCGGCCGCCACGTGGCGCTGCGCACCCTGGCTGCAGAAGCCACGTTGCGCGCCCTGCTGGCCGCCGACGCCGCGCTGGCCGACCTGGAGGTGACGGGCACGAGCCTGGAAGACGCCGTGCTCGAACTGCTGCAAGGCGCGCCCCTGAAGGAGGCTGCATGAACACCCTGAGCCTGCTGTGGGCCGAGACCCAGGCCGAGTGGCGCAAGTCCTGGCGCCAGCCTGCCTTCGCCATTCCGACGCTGGTGATGCCCCTGGCCTTTTACGCGCTGTTCGGCATCGTCCTGGCCAGGCCGGGTGGCGGCAACGCGGCTTACCTGATGGCCACTTACGGCGTGTTTGCCGCGCTCGGCCCGGCCCTGTTCGCCTTCGGCGCCGGCGTCGCCCACGAACGCGAAACCGGGCAGCTGGCGCTCAAGCAGATTGCGCCGCTGCCGGTGCCCGTCGTCCTGGGTGCCAAGCTGCTCACCTGCGTGGGCTTCACCGCAGGGGTGCTGCTGGCGCTGTACGCCTTGGCGGCCTGGGGCGCCGGCGTGGTGCTGCCCCTTTCCAGCTGGCTGTCGCTGGCCCTGCTGCATGTGCTGGCGGCCGTGCCCATCGGGCTGCTGGGGCTGGTCATCGGGCTGCGCTTCGGTGGTTCGGCCGCCATGGGCGTGACCAACCTGGTGTTCCTGGCGCTGTCGGTGCTGGGGGGCCTGTGGATCCCGGTTTTCCTGTTCCCGGGCTGGATGCAGGCCCTGGCGCTGGCCATGCCCAGCTTTCACCTGGCCGAGCTGGCGCTGGCCATCAGCGGGCGCAGCATCGCCGGCAGCGCGCTGGGGCATGGCGCGGTCACGCTCGGCTTCACGCTTTTCTTCGCGGCCGCCGTGGCCTGGGCCTGGCGGCGGGCGCACCGCTGATGACACGGCCGGGTCCACCCGCGCAGCCGCCGGGCACGGCTCAGCGGCTGCGCGCCGCAGGCATCGGCCTGGCCGTGGCCACGGCGCTGGCGGCCTTCTTCCTGGCCCTGCCCGAGCCTGGCGAAGAACGGCTGGCGCCCCCCGCGCCGGGCTTCGTGGTGCAGGACGTGCGGCTGTTCGACGGCGAGATCCTGACCGACCGCGCCACCGTGGTGGTGCGTGCCGGCCGTGTCGTCGAAGCCGGCCCTGATCTGGCCGTGCCACCCGACCTGCCCGTGGTGGACGGCCGCGGCCACACCCTGCTGCCGGGGCTGATCGACGCCCATGTGCACACCTGGGGCAACGCCCTGGCCGAAACCCTGAACTTCGGCGTGACCACGGTGCTGGACATGTTCTCCGACCCCGCCGCGGCCCGCACACTGCGCCGCACCCGTGATGCCCTGGCCCCGCGCGAACACGCCGACCTGTTCAGCGCCGGCTGGCTGGCCACGGCCGCCGGCGGCCACGGCACGCAGTTCGGCCTGCCGGTGCCCACGCTGGCCACGCCCGACGAGGCCCCCGGCTGGGTCGACGCACGGCTGGCCGAAGGCTCCGACTTCGTCAAGATCGTCTACGAGCCGCGCGACGCCCACGGCCTGGGCCCGCCCTTCCCCTCGCTCGACCTCGCCACGATGACGGCCCTGGTGGCGGCCACGCAGGCCCGCGGGCACCGGGCGGTGGTGCACGTCACGCGGCTGGGGCCGGCGGTCGAGGCCGTCGAAGCCGGCGCCGACGGCCTGGTGCACGCACCCGCCGACCGCGTGGCCGACGAACGCCTGCTGCAGCAGGCACGCGACCGCGACGCCTTCGTCATCCCCACGCTGGCGGTGATTGCCGGCTTCGACCCCACCCCGCCACCCGCCGGTGAAGCGCGCGAAGGCCGGCGCTTCGCCGCCGACCCCGCGGTTCGCCCCTTCATCACGCCCGAACAACGGCGCGGGCTGGAATACGAGCCCGGCACGAAGCTGGTGATGTCGAACCTGCAGACAGCGCTGGACACGGTGCGTGCGCTGCATGCCGCCGGGGTGGACGTGCTGGCCGGCTCGGACGCGCCCAATCCCGGCACGGCCCATGGCGCCAGCCTGCACCACGAGCTGGAGCTGCTGGTGCGCGCCGGGCTCACGCCCACTGAAGCGCTGCGCGCCGCCACCGCCCTGCCAGCGCGCCGCTTCGGCCTGGCCGACCGCGGCCGCATCGCACCGGGCCAGCGCGCCGACCTGCTGCTGGTGGCCGGCGACCCCAGTGCCGACATCCGCGCCACACGGGCCATCGTGCGCATCTGGAAGAACGGCTCGGCCGTGGAGCGGCGCCGCTATCCTGAAGCACCGTGAGCGGCCGGCGGCTCCCGACGGCCTGCCACCATGAACACTTCGTCCATGAACACCACCACCCCGCCGGAACTGCAGCAGCTGGACCGCAACGCGCGCGGCATGGGCTACTGGTTCCTGGCCTACCTGCTGATCTACCCGCTGCCCTGGCTGAGCCGCCCGCCCAGCTGGCTGGACGTGCTGGCCTCGGTGGTCGGGGTGGCGGTTTTCCTGCCCTTCTACCTGGCGGGGTTCAACCGCAGCGACACCCGTGCCCTGCAATGCGGGGCGGCGGTGGCGGCCGTGGGCCTGGCGCTGCAACCTTTCGGCGGCATCTGGGGGGTGTTCATCGTCTATGCCTGCGGCATCCTGGGGGGCGTGCTGCCGCGGCGGCGCGCCGCCCAGGCCGTGGGCATCGTCGCTGCCCTGGTGGTCGGGCTGGTGTTGTGGCGCAGCCTGCCGCTGTGGGACTGGCTGCCGACGTTCTTCTTCAGCACGATGACGACCATGATCTCGATGTACTCCGCCGCCTACAGCGTGCAGAGCGCCGAGCTGCTGGCCTCGCGCGACGAGGCGCGGCGTCTGGCGGTGGCGGCCGAACGTGAACGCATCGCCCGCGACCTGCACGACATCCTGGGCCACACCCTCACGGCCGTGGCCGTGAAGGCCGACCTGGCCGGCCGCCTGGTCGACACCGACCCGGCGCGCGCGAAGGCCGAGATCGAGGACATCCACCGCACCGCCCGCACCGCGCTGGCCGATGTGCGCTCAGCCGTCACGGGCATGCGGTCCACGCGCCTGGCCACCGAGCTGGCCACCGCACGTCGCGCTTTGGCCAGCGCCGGCATCGGTTTCAGCACCCAGGGCGTGCCCCCGGCGTTGCCGCCGGCCGTGGAAACCGCGCTGGCCTTCGTGTTGCTGGAAGGCGTGACCAACGTCGTTCGCCATGCGCGGGCGCGGCAGTGCCGGGTGGACTTCGGCATCGCCGACGGCGCAATTTCCCTGCTCATCCGCGACAGCCAGCAGGCCAGCCCGGCCCTGGTCGGGTTGCCGGCATCGCACTCGCCACCACTTGCACCGAAGTCCTCGGAGGGGCAGGGCATCGCCGGCATGCGCCAGCGCCTGGCCGACGTCGGCGGCACGCTGGCGCTGCAGTTCGGGCCCGAGGGCAGCACGGTGCTGGCGCGCGTGCCGCTGCCGGCCGGGCCGGGCACCGGGGTCGGCGCGTGATCCGTGTCGTCGTCGCCGAAGACCAGGGCATGGTGCTGGGCGCGCTGGCGGCGCTGCTGGACCTGGAACCCGACATCCGGGTGGTCGGCCGCGCGCCCGACGGCCTGGCCGCCTGGGCGCTGATCCAGCGCGAGCGGCCCGACGTGCTGCTGTCCGACATCGAGATGCCGGGCATGACCGGGCTGGAACTCGCCGCCCGCGTGCAGGCCGAAAGGCTGCCGGTGCATGTGCTCATCGTCACCACCTTCGGCCGCCCTGGCTACCTGCGCCGGGCACTGGACGCTGGCGTGCGCGGCTACCTGCTGAAGGACCAGCCCAGCGAGGAACTGGCCGCCGCCGTGCGCCGCGTCGCCGCCGGCCTGCGCGTGGTGGCGCCGGAACTGGCCGAGGCCGCCTGGGGCGCCAGCGACCCACTGAGCGAGCGCGAACGCGCGGTGCTGCGCCTGGCCGAAGAAGGCCGCAGCAACAAGGACATCGCCGACGCGCTGGGCCTGTCGCACGGCACCGTGCGCAACTACCTGCACGAAGCCGCGCAGAAGCTGGGCGCCGAGAACCGCGTCGAAGCCACGCGCATTGCGCGTGCCAACGGCTGGCTGTAGCACGGGGCTTCAGGCCGCCTCGGTCATCTCCGTGACAGCGCGCCGTTGCTCGAACCAGCGCTCGAAGCCGGGCGCCGACATGGCCTGCCCGTACAACCAGCCCTGGGCGTTCTGGCAGCCGATGCTGCGCAACCAGTCGCGCTGTTCGACGGTTTCCACGCCCTCGGCCACGACCTGCATGTCCAGTTCCTCGGCCAGGGACACCATCGCCCGGCACAGGGACCGGCCGGTGTGGCCGACGGATGCGCCGCTGACGAAGCTGCGGTCGATCTTCAGCATGTCGATCTCATAGCGGTGCAGGTAGGCCAGCGCGCTGTAGCCGGTGCCGAAGTCGTCCAGCGCCACCTGCACGCCTGCAGCACGCAGCTCGCGCAGCTGCCGCGCCACGCCGTCGTCGTTGTCCAGCAGCAGGCCTTCGGTGATCTCGACGATCAAGGCCGCGCCAGGCACGTCCAGCGCGGCCAGCCGGTCGGACCAGCCCAGGGCGGGCGCCTGCTCGGTGCGGAACTGCAAGGGCGACTGGTTGATGCTGATGCGGAAATCCGGGTGCAGCCGCTGCCGCCAGATGCGCACCTGGCTTGCGGCGCTGCGCAGCACCCAGTCGTCGATGTCGCTCACCAGGCCGGTGGTTTCCGCGATCGGCACAAACTCCGAGGGCGACACCGCACCCAGTTCGGGGTGGTTCCAGCGCAGCAGCGCCTCGACCTTGCGCACACGGGCGCTGTCCAGTTCCACGATGGGCTGGTAGACCAGCGACATCTCGCCGCGCTCGATGGCCGTGCGCAGATCCTGGGCCAGCCGCATGCGGCGTTGGGCGTGTTCGTGCAATTCGGGCGTGAAGCGACACAGGCGGTTGCGCCCACGCGCCTTGGCCTGATACAGCGCCTGGTCGGCATGCTGCATCAGTTCCTCGGGTTCGCGGCCATCCTGCGGGTACACGGCAATGCCCACGCTGGCCGAGACATGCGACTGATGGCCCAGCACTGCAAAGCTGCGGGCCATCTCGGCGAGCACGCGCTGGCCCATGGACTCGGCCGTCTCGATGCTGTCCAGCCTGGGCAGCAGCAGCACAAACTCGTCGCCACCCACCCGGGCCACGAAGTCGCCTTCACGGACACAGGTCTGCAGGCGTCTGGCGGCCTGGGCCAGCAGTTCGTCGCCGCCGGCATGACCCCGGGTGTCGTTGACTTCCTTGAACCGGTCCAGGTCGACCACCAGCATGGCCACCTGGGTGCCGCTGGCCTGCGCGTGCTGCAGTGCCTGGCTCATCTCGATCTGCAGCGACAGACGGTTCAGCAGACCGGTGAGCAGGTCGACATGAGCCTGTCGCCAGACCGTAGCCTCGGCCTGCTTGCGGTCGGTGATGTCGGTGATGACGCCGTTGAGCACGAGCGTTCGTTCCAGCCGCTGCACTTCGGTGGCCTGGATCTGCAGCCAGCGGGTCCTGCCCTGGGGCGTGACGGCGCGCAACTGCAACTCGTGTCGGGCCGTACCAGCAAGCATTGCACGCGCCAGCCGGCGCAGTTGCCGGGCGTCGTCAGGGTGCAGGCTTTTCAGCAACAGGCCCGGGTCGGCCATCAGCGCCCCGGAGTCCAGGCCCAGAACGTCCTGCGAACCCGGGCTGACGTACAGCAGCACAGGCACCCGGCCTTGGTCAAGGCGCAGGCGGAACACCATGCCGGGGATCTGCGAAGCGACCTCGCGCAGCAGTTCTTCGCTGCTGCGGCGGCTGGCCAAGGCCCGTTCCAGCTGCCTGAGCAGGTAACCCGCCGACAAGGACAGCAACAACCCCAGCAGCAGCAGGTTGCTGCCGATCGTCAGCCAGCGCAGCAGGCTGTCGCCCGGAAGCCCGGCCGTCAACGGAATGGGCAGTTCCAACCACCAGCCCACCCCCACCAGCGTGGCCGTGGCCACAGCCAGTGCCAGCAGGCCGGCGCGGGTGCCCACGGCCAGCACCGTCATCACCGGGAAGGCCAGCAGGCACAACAGGCCCATGGCGCTGCCGCCGGACAACAGCCACAGCCCGATGCCGTACATCATCACGGTGGCTACCAGCGCGCGCACCCGGTAAGGCAGTCGCGAACGCACGCTCACGGCCCCCAGGATGGCCGTGCCGCCCCAGCAGAACAGCGCGTGGGCCCAGGACCCCCCCTGCAACGCTTCGAGCGTGACCAGCACGCAAGGCACCAGCGAGGCGGCCACAGCCACCCAGATGACCCGGTCGAGCAGGAGCTCGCGCCATGCCGCGAGATCGTCGGCAATGCTGGACGAACGATCGACGGCAGGGGTCGGCATCGCGCTGGGTTCCTCGGGCGCGCCCGACGGACATCCCGCTCGCCTGCGCCGTTGAATTGTCGGCCACGCCACGGGGGCGCAAGGCGCCCGGCCTTGCACTGTTCAGGGCTGGGGGCGTGAAGGAAATCGCGGTGATCCGGGGTCTGCTGCGCCGGGCCACTGCCCGGGTCATCGGCTCGACCGGACGCGGCCGTGGCGAAGCACCAGACCAAGGCATGGGCCACCCCGCGGCTGAGCCGAGCGTCGGGTCTTGATACGCTTGGCGCCCGAACTTCAGGAGCCGAAGATGCTTGACGGAGGATGTCATTGCGGCGCCGTGCGCTATCGGGCCAGCGCAGCCCCGAGCCGGCATGCCATCTGCCACTGCACCGACTGCAGACGCAGCGCCGGCGCGCCCGCCGTGGCCTGGGCCATCTTCAACCTGGGCGAGGTGGAACTGACCCGGGGCGCAGCGAAAGTGCGGGCTTCGTCCGAACACGGCCGCCGCCACTTCTGCGGCGACTGCGGCACCGGGCTCTTCTACACCAACGACGTGGTCTTCGAAGGCCTGATCGACGTGCAGAGCGCGACGCTGGACGAGCCCGACAGCATCATGGCGCCACAGGCGCAGGTGCAGACGGCCGAGCGCATCGGCTGGCTGCAGGCCGGCCTGGCCTCGCACGCGTTCGAGCGCTACCCCGGTTGAAACCCGTCTTGCCTGGGGCTGGCGCGAAACCTGCACGGCCCCGGCCATGAGCCTGCCCGACACCGCTGCCCAAGCCGAGCCCGGCGCCGCACCCGCGGCGCTGCCGCAGCAGCGTGTCATCAAGGTTCGCCGCGACTACAACGCCTGGGTCGCCAGCGAAACGGTCGAAGACTACGCGCTGCGATTCACGCCACGCAGCTTCCGCAAGTGGAGCGGCTGGCGCGTGTCGAACACCGCTTTCGGCGCGGCCTCGTTCCTGGTGCTGGAAGCCCTGGGTGCCACGCTGCTGCTGCAATACGGCTTCATCAACGCGTTCTGGGCCATCGTTGCCACCGGCGTGGTGATCTTCGCCGCCGGCCTGCCCATCAGCGTCTATGCCGCGCGCTATGGCCTGGACATGGACCTGCTGACCCGGGGTGCCGGCTTCGGCTACATCGGCAGCACCATCACCAGCCTCATCTACGCCAGCTTCACCTTCATCTTCTTCGCGCTCGAAGCGGCCATCATGGCCTACGCGCTGGAACTGGCCTTCGGCATCCCGCCGGCCTGGGGCTACCTGATCTGCGCGCTGGTCGTCATCCCGCTGGTCACGCACGGCGTCACCGTCATCAGCCGGCTGCAGATGTGGACGCAGCCGCTGTGGCTGGTGCTGCTGGTGCTGCCCTACATCTACGTCTTCAGCGCCCACCCCACGCTGCTGGCCGACCTGCAGGCCTATGCCGGTCTCGACGGCCAGGGTGGCGAGTTCAACCCGCTGCTGTTCGGCGCCGCGCTGACCGTGGGCATCGCGCTCATCACGCAGATGGGCGAACAGGTCGACTACCTGCGCTTCATGCCCGAGCAGACGCCCGCCAACCGCTGGCGCTGGTGGGGTTCGGTGCTGCTGGGCGGCCCGGGCTGGGTGGTGCTGGGGGTAGTGAAGATGCTGGGCGGCGCGCTGCTGGCGATGCTGGCGCTGAAGCTGGCCGTGCCACCCGACCGCGCGGTCGACCCGAACCAGATGTACCTGGCGGCCTACAACATCGTCTTCCCCCACTACGGCTGGGCGGTGGCTGCCACCTGCCTGTTCGTGGTGGTGTCGCAACTGAAGATCAACGTCACCAACGCCTATGCCGGCAGCCTGGCCTGGAGCAACTTCTTCGCGCGCCTGACCCACAGCCACCCCGGACGCGTGGTGTGGATGGTGTTCAACACCATGATCGCGCTGGTGCTGATGGAGCTGGAAGTCTTCCAGGCCATCGGCGGCGTGCTCGGCCTCTACAGCAACATCGCCATCAGCTGGCTCATCGCCGTGGTGGCCGACCTCGTCATCAACAAGCCGCTGGGCTGGAGCCCGAAGGGCATCGAGTTCAAGCGCGCGCACCTGTACGACGTCAACCCGGTGGGCGTGGGTGCGATGGGTGCGGCCAGCGTGATCTCGATCGCCGCCTATCTGGGCGCCTTCGGCCCGATGGCGCAGGCGTTTTCGGCGGCCATTGCCGCGGCCGTGGCCTTCACCGTGTCTCCGCTGATCGCCTGGGCCACGAAGGGCCGCTACTACATCGCCCGCAGTTCGGCCGACGCCGACGGCGCCTACCTGGGCGGGGCCCGCCGCATGCGCCTGTGCACCATCTGCGAACGCGACTACGAAGGCGAGGACATGGCGCAGTGCCCGGCCTACGGCGGACCCATCTGCAGCCTGTGCTGTTCGCTCGACGCGCGTTGCCACGACCTGTGCAAGCCCGAGGAAGCGCGCCTGCGCACGCAGTGGCGCGCGCTGTTGCGCCCGCTGCTGCCGCAGCGCCTGTGGCCGCAGCTGGACACCGGGCTGGGCCGCTACCTGCTGCTGATGGCCCTGGTCACGCCCGCGCTCGCGGCCCTGCTGGGCCTGACCTACCAGCTCGAGCTGAAAGGCCTGGGCGACCAGGCTGCCGCCTCGGCGCCGGCACTGAAGCAGGGCTTCATCAAGGCCTATGCGGCGCTGCTGCTGGTCAGCGGCATCATCGGCTGGTGGCTGGTGCTCACGCAGATGAGCAGGCGCGTGGCGCAGGAAGAAAGCAACCGCCAGACCGAAGCCCTGGTGCGCGAGATCGACAGCCACCGCCGCACCGACGAGGCCCTGCAGCGCGCCACGCAGACGGCCGAGGCCGCGCGCGAAAACGCCGACGCCGCGCGGGCCGCGGCCGACGCCGCACGCGCGAATGCCGACGCCGCACGCGCGGCGGCCGACACCGCCAACCAGGCCAAGACGCGCTACATCAGCACCATCAGCCACGAACTGCGCACGCCGCTGAACAGCATCCTGGGCTATGCGCAGCTGCTCGACGAAGACCCGTCGATGCCGCCGCACCGGCGCCAGGCGGTGGGCGTGATCCGCCGCGGCGGCGAACACCTGCTCAGCCTGATCGAAGGCACGCTGGACATCGCACGCATCGAAAGCGGCAAGCTCGCACTCGACCCCCAGCCCATGCGCCTGCGCGACAGCCTGCAGCAGATCGTGCGCATGTTCGAACTGCAGGCCCTGGCCAAGGGCCTGCGCTTCGAACACGACATCGAAGGCGCACCGGCCCTGGTGCGCGCCGACGAACGCCGGCTGAGCCAGATCCTCATCAACGTGCTGGGCAACGCCGTGAAGTTCACGGCCCAGGGGCGGGTGGCCTTCCGCGCCAGCCAGGTGCGCGGCATGGCCATCTTCGAGATCGAGGACACCGGCCCGGGCATCGACCCGGCCGAGATCGACCGCATCTTCGAACCTTTCTCGCGCGGCGCCCATGCCAGCGGCAGCGCGGGAGGCCACGCCGGCACCGGCCTGGGCCTGACCATCGCCAAGATGCTGACCGACCTGATGGGCGGCGAGATGACCGTGAGCTCGCGCGTGGCCACGGCCGACAGCGCCGGCGGCACGCTGTTCCGCGTGCGCCTGTTCCTGCCCGAACTGCAGGGCATGCGCGCGCCACGGGTCCAGCCCGCACGCGGCGGCTACACCGGGCCACGCCGGCGCTTGCTGGTGGTGGACAACGAAGAGGTCGACCGTACCCTGCTGGCACGCCGGCTCGAAGCCCTGGGCTTCGAGGTGCTGCAGGCCGCCAGCGGCCATGCCGCCCTGGGCCTGCTGCACGAACTGCAACAGACGCAGCACCCCGAGGCCGCGGTCCACGCCATCCTGATGGACCTGGCCATGCCCGGCATCGACGGCTGGGAGACCATCCGCACGCTGCGCCGCCAGGGCCTGAGCCAGGCGCCGGTGGCGGTGGTCTCGGCCAACGCCTTCGACAAGGGACTGGACAACGACGCCGGCATCACCGCGGCCGACTTCATCACCAAGCCCGTGCGCTTCGACGAACTGCTGGACTGGCTGGGCAGCCACCTGGGCCTGCAGTGGCAGGCGGCACCGAACGGGCCGGCCACAGCGGGGCCGGCTGCCCTGCCGCACGCGGCCGCGCCCGAGCCTGCCAGCGAGAGCAAGGGCAGCGCACAAGACGCCGCGCTGCCCCCACGCGACAAGTTGTTGGCGCTGCAGGACGTGGTCAGCCTGGGCTACCCTCGGGGCGTGCAACGCCTGCTGGACGACATCGCCACCCACCACCCCGAATGCGCCGCCTTCATGGCGCCGCTGCGCGCCCTGGCCCAGGGCTTCGAATTCGACCGCATGGCGCCGCTGGTGCGCCAGGCGCTGGAGCGCAGCCGTGTCGACTGAATCCGGCAGCCCCCTGGCGCGGCCGGCCCTGCACGCCATGCAGGCCCCGCTGGGCCTGGTGCTGATCGTCGACGACGTGCCCGACAACCTGGCCGTGCTGCACGACGCGCTGGACGAAGCCGGCTACACCGTGCTGGTGGCCACCGACGGCGCCACCGCACTGCAGCGCGCGCTGCAGGCCGAACCCGACATCGTGCTGCTGGACGCGGTGATGCCCGGCCTCGACGGCTTCGAAGTGGCGCGGCGGCTGAAGGCCGGGCCCGAGACGGCGCACATCCCCATCATCTTCATGACCGGCCTGACCGACACCGAACACGTGCTCGCCGCCTTCGAAGCCGGCGGCGTGGACTACGTCACCAAGCCCATCCGCGCCGCCGAAGTCATCGCGCGCATGGGCGTGCACATGCGCGGCGCCCGGCAGGCGCGGCAGGCGCGCAATGCGCTGGACGCCTATGGCCACGCCACCATCGCCGTGCGCCTGGTGGGCTTGGAAAGCGCGGGGCTGCTGAACGACGGCGCCCGCCTGGTGTGGCAAACCCCCTTGGCGCGGCGCTGGCTGCCGGCCTACTTCGACATCGCCCCGCCCGACGCCGCCGCCGACCGCGTGCCCGCGCCACTGCTGGCCTGGCTGCAGGGCGCCGTGGCCCAGCCCGAACACAAGCCGCTGAGCGTGGCGCGCGGCGCACGCCAACTGGTGTGCACGCTGCAGGGCCGCACCAGCGACGAAGACTGGCTGGTGGTGCTGCGCGAGGTGAGCGACGCCGCCACCGTGGAAGCCACCATGCTGGCCTTGCGCCTGACGCTGCGCGAAAGCGAGGTGCTGTACTGGGTGGTGAAGGGCAAGACCAACCGAGACATCGGCGACATCCTGGGCACGAGCCCGGCCACGGTGAAGAAGCACCTGGAACGCATCTTCGAGAAGCTGGGCGTGGAGACGCGCACCGCCGCCGCCGCGGTGGCGGTGCAGAAGGTGCGGGAGCTGAAGGCGGGTTGAGCACGGGATGCAGGCGACAGCGCAGCGGGTCGGCCACTCGACAACCCGCAGCGGTCAGCCCAGGATGCCGATGGTGCGCATTACAATCTTTCCCTTAGTAAGGAGCAGCGCCATGACGGAATCCACCATCACTACGAAGGGGCAGACCACCGTGCCCGCCGACATCCGGGCTCTCGTCGATGCCAAGCCGGGCACGCGCCTGGTCTGGTCGGTCATGCCGGACGGCACCATCATCGTCCGGGTCAAGTCCAAGTCCATCCTCGACATGGCCGGCATGCTCAAGGCACCGAAGGGCAAGAGCGTCAGTGTCGAAGACATGAACCCCTGGCGCTGATTTCGGCACACACATGGCGGCGCTCGACACCAACGTCCTGGTGCGCTACATCGTCCAGGACGACGCCGCGCAACTCGCTGCGGCGAAGCGGCTGATCAGCCGCTGCGTCAGCCAGGGCCTGACGCTGTTTGTTCCAGTGACCGTCGTGCTGGAACTCGAGTGGGTTCTGAGGTCCGGCTTCGGGTTCGCGAAGAGCGAGGTGCTGCTGACACTGTCCAGCCTGCTTTCTGCAGCCGAGCTGAGCTTCGAATCCGAGCGAGCACTCGAGGTGGCGCTGCAGTTGTTCCGCAAGAACTCGGCAGACTTCGCTGACTGCCTTCACGTCGCGTTGGTCACCCAGGCCAACGAACAGCCGCTGTGGACCTTCGACAAGAGCGCCGCCAAGCTCAGTGGGGCTCAACTGCTGGCCAAGGCATAGACACCCCGTCCAAAGCGAACAAGGGCACCTGCATGGATTGAAGGTCGGCCATCTGGCCGCGAGACGACCAGCCGTTCATGGCCGGCGCGAGAACTCCAGCCGTCGCAGTGCGTGGCCGACGGCGTCGCTGGGTCGCCGCACTGCCCGGTCGACGATGTCGAAGCACTTACCTGGGGGGTGCAGCCCCCCGGAGCCCCCCAGATCGGGGGCGGGGGAAGGTAGATCGGGGCGCGCTCACGTGGGAACGCTCCAAGCGTCTGCCATCCAAGCTTTCGAGGGAGTCTTGCAATGCGTTTGAATCACCAGGCCGCAGCAGCGGCAACGACGGCCGCGCTGATGGGCGCACTGATGGGCGTGTCAGGCACGGCCCAAGCAGCGTTTCAGGGGCGGGACGCCACGGGCGCGCCCAGTGCCACCTGCACGGCGACAGGCCCGGGCAAGTGCACGTACTTCTACGACACCACGCTGGACATCACGATTCTGAACAACTGGAACCTGGGCACCGGCACCTGGAGCGCGGCCGCAGCGTCAGGCTCGGCACAGGCTTTGGCAGCATCGGCTGGCTTAGCGGCATCGGGCCTGACGGGCTGGGTGCTGCCCACTGGCGACGGCGGGGCGGCGGCAGGAGCCCTGAACCAGTACAAGTCGATCTGGAACAGTGTGGGCAGCAGCTTTGCCGGGCTGTCGGGTCAGTTTGACGGTGTGCAGTCCGTCAGCTATTGGTCCGGTACGGTGTTCGCGCCGGATCCCAGTGGCGCGTGGTTCTTCGTCGCCAACGATGGCTTCCAGGACTTCGGCGTCCAGGGCTCCGCGTTTCTTGCCGTAGCTGTGCTCCCCGGTGATGTGGCCGCTGCAATCCCGGAGCCCCAGACCTATGCCCTGATGCTGATGGGCCTGGGCGCCCTGCTGCTGGCCCGCCGCAAGCGGGCACGCTGAGGCCTCGGCGCTTCGGGCGCCCCAGCCCCCTGTCGGGGGCAGGGGCGCGGAGCCTGGACACTGTCGGTCCTCGCGAGCTGGTGCACGCGCAAGTGCGCTCCGGCAGGAGCGTAGCGAAGCTGTGGTTTGAACCACAGCTCCGGGTTGCCGTCAGCTTCGGTTTCGATGCCGGCACGCTGCGCGAAGGGGTGGAAGTCGCGCACAGCCATCGGGCGCTGATTGGAAAGCCGAGCCCGCGCGGCATCCATGGGGTCGCGTTCGACCCCCGCTCCTGTGCCGCCTGGCCCGGCCTGCAGATCTGGGCTGATGTTCGTCCTCGACACCCACGTCATCTCTGCACTGCGCAAGGCCAAGGCGGGCAAGGCTGACCGAAACGTGGCGGCATGGGCCTTGGGGGTTCCAGCCGATTCGCTCCTTCCTTGTTTCGGCCATCATGATTTTCGAACTGGAAACCGGCGTTCTGCTGGTGCAGGGCCGCGACCCCCAGCAGGGGGCCTTGCTCAGGGCATGGTTGCACCAGCATGTGTTGCCAGCGTTCTCAGGCCGCGTTCTACCGGTGGATACTGCCGTGGCACAGCGCTGCACAGCGCTGCGCTGCGCTGCATGTTCCTGACCCCAGATAAGATCGTGATGCCCTGATCGCTGCCACCGCGATGGTGCACAACATGACCGTCGTCACCCGCAAGGTCGCTGACTTCGCGCGATTGGGGCACCCCTCCTGAACCCCTGGAACGCGGCAACTCAGCCCAGCGGACGCAAAAACCGTTGATGGCTGAAGTGGGCGAACCCCAAGAGGCCGGTTAGCCTTGCAGGGATGCCAACCGACACCACCCCCATCGACACCGACTACCTCGTCATCGGCGCCGGCACGTCAGGCCTGGCCTTCGCCGACACCCTGCTCGGCCAGAGCGGCGCGCACATCACCCTGGTCGACCGGCGCGGCAAGCCCGGCGGGCACTGGAACCACGCCTACCCCTTCGTCACCCTGCACCAACCTTCGGCCTTCTACGGCGTCAACTCCCAGGCCCTGGGCAGCGGCCGCAAGGACAGCGCCGGCCTCAACGCGGGCCTGTACGAGCTGGCCACCGGCGCCGAAATCTGCGCCTACTTCGACAGCGTGCTGCAGCACACCCTGCTGCCCAGCGGGCGCGTGGCCTGGCACCCGATGAGCCAGGTGCTCGAGGACGGCCCCGAAGGCCCGCGCATCGAGAACCTGCTGACGGGCGTCGTGCAGCGCGTGAACGTGCGCCGCAAGATCGTCGACGCGCGCTATCTCGGACCGGACATCCCGGCCACGCACACGCCGCGCTTCCAGGTCGAGCCCGGGGCGCGGCTGGTGGCGCCCAACGCCCTGCCCGGCCTGGCCGAGGGCGGGGCCGGGGCGCCACTGCCGCGCCACTATGTCGTCATCGGTGCCGGCAAGACGGCCATGGACACCGCGCTGTGGCTGCTGGGCACGGGCGTGCCGGCATCGGCCATCACCTGGGTCAAGCCGCGCGAGGCCTGGCTGGTCAATCGCATCACCACGCAGCCGGCGCCGGAGTTCTTCTTCGAGGCCATCGGCAGCCAGGCCGAGCAGATGGCCGCCTTCGGCGCGGCCACCTCGGTGGAAGACCTGTACCTGCGGCTGGAAGCCTGCGGCGCGCTGCTGCGCGTGGATACCGGCCGCATGCCGACGATGTTCCATCTGGCCACCGTCAGCACGGCCGAAGTGGCGGCGCTGCGCACCTTGCAGAACATCGTGCGCCTGGGGCATGTGCAGCGCGTGGCGCCCGGCCGCCTGGTGCTGGACGGCGGCGAGGCGGCGTTGCCGGCCGACGCGCTCTTCATCGACTGCACGGCCTCGGCCGTGGCGCCGCGGCCGGTGCTGCCGATCTTCCACGACGGGCCGCCCGGCAGCCCGGGCCGCATCGTGCTGCAGATCGTGCGGCTGCCGCAGCCAGCCTTCAGCGCGGCGGCCATCGCGTACGTGGAAGCGCACGACGAGGCCTACCCCGACACGGCGGCGAAGAACGCCGTCTGCGCCACGGTGCCCTTCCCGCACACCCTGGCCGACTACCCGCGCGCGGTGGCCGTGGGCATGCAGAACCAGTTCCGCTGGGGGCAGGACAAGGCCCTGCGCCACTGGATGCGCGAAAGCCGCCTCGACGGCTTCGGCCGCCTGATGAGCCAGGTGGCCCCCGACGACACCGCCAAGCTGGCCGTGCTGGCGCGCTACAAGGAAAGCGCCATCGCGGCGATGGCCAACCTGCCGCGGCTGATGGCTGCGGCGGCCGGCTGAAGGCCCAGCCAGGCACCAGACATCAGCTTCAGGCCGCTGGCCGGGCCAGCAGGCCCAGCGCTTCGTGCACGCGTTCGCCCAGCGGCTGGCCCGGCCGTGCCGGCAAACCGGCCTGCGCCAGGTGCTGGGCCATCAGGCTGGCATCGCCCAGCCGCAGCGCCTGGGCCAGGGCGGCGGCACAGGCCGCGCGCGCCGCAGCCACGTCGCCCAGGGCCGCCTGGGCCTGGGCAAGGGCCAGGCCGGCCCAGCACTCGGCGTAGCCGTCGCCTGAACTGCGCGTCAGGGCCAGCGCGGCATGCACCACCGCCAGTGCTTCGGCAGCCTGGCCTGCCGCCGTCAGGGCCAGGGAGAGTGCCACCTGCGCATGCGGTTCGTAATGACGAAAGCCGATTTCCCGGCACAGCGCCAGCGCCCGGGTGGCCAGGGCGCAGGCGCGTGGGGCGTCCAGCGCGCGGGCGTCCAAGGCCAGGTTGATGAGGTTCTGCGCGGCCTGCATTTCGTTGCCCACCGCGTCGTTCAGGGCCAGCGCCTCGGCGAAGGCGGCGCGTGCACCGGCACTGTCGCCCTGGCTTTGAAGCACCAGGCCCAGGCCGTCCAGCAGGATGGCGCGCTGCGCCAGCGCGCCCGGCGCCAGGCGCGCCAGGCCTTCGCGGCACCAGGCCTGGGCTTCTGCCAGTGCGCCGCGCCGCCAGGCGATCAGCGCGCGCACGCGGGCTGCTGCCACCAGGCCGGCTTCGTCGCCCGCGGCCTGCAGCTGGGCATGGGCCGGCGCGGCCACGGCTTCGGCCTCGGCCGGGGCGGCCCAGTGCAGCAGGCGGGCGCGCAGCAGCGTCACCAGCGGGTCGCTGCAGGGCTGCAGCACGGCCGCGCCCTGCAGGCAGCGGGCCTGGAATTCGTGGTGCAGGGTCAGCGCCTCGGCCAGGGTGCGCTGGGCGGGCACGTCCTGCAGCGCCAGCGCTTCGCCGAAGGCGGCGGCCAGGTTGTCGGCCTCGTCGGCCAGGTAGCGCAGCGCAGCGCGGCTGGGGCGGGTTTCATCGGCGCCCAGGCGCCGCAGCTGGCTGGCGAAGTGCTGGCACAGCGCGCGGCGGGCGGCTTCGTGCTCGGCCTGCAGGCCGGGGTCGTTGGCCAGCCTGGCCGGGCTGGCTTCGCGCAGGAAATCGCGCAGGAAGGGGTGCCAGTGCAGGCGCTGGCCGCCAGCCGAGGGCCGCAGCGCATGGTGGTCGCACAGCGCGGCCAGATCGGCATCGCTGGCCGCGGCCACGGCGCGGGCGGTGAAGGGGCTGAAGTCCGCGCGCAGCACCGCCAGCCGGGCCGCGACGCGGCGCAGGCCCGCCGGCAGCTGCAGCCAATGCGCTTCGAAGCTGGCACGCAGGCTGCGCTGGCGCGGCGGCAGGTCGGGCGCGTGCGCGGCCAGCTGGGCCAGGTCGCCCTGCAGCGTCTGCAGCAGGTCGGCCGGTGCCAGGCTGCGACAGGTGCGCGCTGCCAGCTCGATGGCCAGGGGCTGGCCCTGCAGCAGCCGGCACAGGCGGTCGGCATCGGCCAGGACGGCGGGCGCCAGGCCCGGGCAACGCTGGTGGAAAAGCTGCAGGGCTTCGCTTTCGGCCGCTGCGGCAGGCACGGCCGGGAGGTCCACGGCCAGGCCGTCCAGCCGCAGCTCGCCGCCCAGCGCGGGCGGCAGGCGCACGCGGCTCGTCACCAGCACGTGCAGGCCCGGCACGCCACACAGGCGTGCCAGCAGCGGCAGGTCGCCCAGGCGGTGCTCGAAGCTGTCCAGCACCAACAGCGTGGGCTCGTCTTGCAGCGCGGCCAGCAGGTGGCTTTGCTGCTGTTCGCCTTCGGCCAGGGCCAGGCCCAGGGCCTGGGCGATGGCGGGTGTGAGCGCGTCCTGGGCGGCTGCCGTGCTGTCTTCGGTGCTGGCGGGCAGCCTGTCGATGTCCACGAAGGCCAGCCGCCGGTCTGCCACCGCGGGGGCCGCGCCTTCAGCCGGGCCCAGGCTGGCTGCCAGGGCCGTGGCCAGGCGCGTCTTGCCGCAGCCGGGTGGGCCCACCAGGGCCAGCAGGCCGGCCGGGCCTTGCGCCCAATCCCGCAGTTGCTGCAGTTCAGTCTGCCGGCCCACCAGCGGTGTCAGGTATTCGGGCCAGGCGCTGGCCACGCGGGGCCGGGCCAGGGTGGGGGCCCCCGGGGCCGGCGCAGGCTGGGCCCAGAAGGCTGCGGGCGTGTGCAGGCCCAGCTCGTCCCACATCTGCTGGCGCCACAGCGCGTGCACGCGCCGCGCCTGTTGCTGCTGGCCGTCGCGTTCCAGCGCCAGCGCGTGTGCGCGGGCCGCGCCTTCGTCCAGCGGGTCTTCGGCCAGCAGCCGGGCCGTCCAGGGCAGCAGCTGGTGGGCCGGCAGCCCGGCGGCGGCCTGCTGCAGCACCAGGGCGCGCCAGTGGGCGGCCCAGCGCGCGCGCTCCGCGTCCAGCCAGGCCTGGAAACCCGGGCTGCCGCCGTCCAGCCCCTGCAGCAGCAGGCCGCTGATGCAAGCAATGGCCTGCACGGGCTGGCCGGCGTCGCAGGCCGCCTGAGCGCGTTGCAGATCGCTGGCGCCGGGCCACTGCAGCAGCGGGCCGGCGGCGGCCCAGTCCACCCCCTGGCCCTGCAGCCATTCGCGCAGCCTGAACAAGGCCTTGCGCAGGTTGCGGCGTGCGGCTTCACCGCTGGCTTCGGGCCAGAACAGCGCCGCCACGGCTTCGCGCGGCCAGGGCCTGTGCGAAGCCGCCAGCAGCCCCAGCAGGCGCATGGGCAGCTCCGGCCGCAGGGGCTGCGCTTCGGCCCCGCGCAGCAGGGCCGGTGGCCCGAACAGGCGCAGTTCGGCAGGGTCAGATGCGGGGTGCGGCATGGCCCGGCATCTTGCCAAGCCTGGCGTCGCCGTGGCAGGCCCGGGCACCCGTGCCCTTGCACCCCGGCGCTGCGCTTTCCCCCATCGGGTTGAAGGCACAGGCTGCCAGCACGCAGGAGGAGGCCCGGGCGGGCACTGGCGGAACGGCCAGGGAACGCCTGTTGCCAACACTGGTGCCGTGCCCCGAACGGTCGGGGCCCGCTTCAGGAGGAAACCCGCCATGAACCCATGCTTGCAGACCCATGAACCCAGCCCATCAGCAACGGCCACTGCCTGGCCCCACCGGCCTGCTCGGCAGGCCGCACCCCTAGGACCCGCGCGGTGGGCACTGGCCCGCTGGCCCGCGTGGCGGGCGATCGTGGTGCCCATGGCGCTGGCGAGTGGGGCCGTGGCCACACAGGCGCAGGGGCTGCCGGCCGCACCGGCCAGCCTCGTCCAGCTTCAGCTCACCAGCTGCGGCACCACCCTGCTGCGCGGGCAGGGCGCGCTCAGCGAAAGCTGCAACTTCAACTTGGCGCCAGGCCTTCAAGGCAACAGCGCAGCCAGCGGGTCGAACCTGGGCGGCATCCTGCGCGCCAGCACCACATCCAGCGTGGCGCAGGTCAACCTGATCGCAGCCACCACCAGCAGCTGGGACGACCGCTGGACCTTCCTGGGCGGAACGGTGCCGGCCAGCGCGGTGTTCAGCTTCCAGCTGGCGGGCACGCTGAACGCCGCCGCATCGGGGCGATCCACCGCGGCCATCAACGAAGTGGGCTACCGCGCCTTCCTCCGGCCCTTCGGTTCCTGGGGTACATCGGCCAGCTTCGCTAGCGGCACCCTGAGCTCGCGGCAAGTGCTGGAGTCGATCGGGCCCGCCGTCAGCGAATTCCGGCCTGTGCTGGACGGCCTGACGCTGCCGGTGGCGCTGAGCGGTATCGCCATTGGCGACAGCCTGGACTTGAGCAGCACCTTGACGCTGCAGAGCCAGGCCAGCGCCGCCCGGGACGGCTTGGCGAACGCCAGCGGCAACTTCAGCAACAGCGCCGGCCTGGTGGACCTGCGCTTCTTCGACGCGCTGGGCGCCGACATCACGCCGCAGGTGCACTATTCCTGGCAGTGGGGCACGCAGTTCCTGGCGCCGGTGCCCGAAGCCGGCACGCTGTGGCTGGCGCTGGGCGGGCTGGCCGGGCTGCTGGCCTGGCGGCGCAAGGCCTAGACCTGCGCGACGCGCTTCGGCGCCTGGATTCAGCGCCGTGAAGAGGGCAGCGGCTGCATCAGCGGCAACACCCGGCTGGGCGGCGCCACGGCCGGGTCGAAGGGGTGTTCGATCAGGCCGCCCGTGGCCTTGACGATCTTCCACACGTACATGCGCGTCTCCGCGAATGGCGGCACGCCCAGGTAGCGCTCGACATTGCCTTCGCCGGCGTTATAGGCCGCCGCCACCAGCCGGATGTCGCCTTCGAAGGTGGCCATCAGCCAGCGCAGGTAGGCCATGCCGCCGCGGATGTTCTGCACCGGGTCGAAGACGTTGCGCACGCCGAAGCGCTGCGCCGTGCCGGGAATCAGCTGCATCAGGCCCTGGGCGTTCTTGGGGCTGACGGCCAGCGGGTCGAAGTTGCTTTCGGTGGCGATGAAGGCCAGCACCAGGTGCGGGTCGAGCTGGTATTCCGGCGCCACCAGTTCGACGAAGCGCACGATGGAGGCAGGCGCGTTCTTCGGCGGCGCCGGGGGCTGCAGGCGGCTGGCGGACAGTGTCTGCACGCGCCCGGCCGGCGCGGCCGCCGGCGGCGGTGGCACGGGCGCTGGGGCCGCCAGCAGCAGGTCGTCCTCGGGCGGGCGCAGGCAGGCCGGCGGCGCGCCGCGCGGCGCGCCCATGCGCGCCAGGATGTTCTTCGCCTGGGTGATGCCCTGCTCGGCCGCGGCGGCGAACAGGTGCGCTGCCTGGGCCTCGTCGCGTTCGATGCCGCGCGAATTGGTCAGCATCCAGGCCAGGTTGTATTGCGCCTCGGGGTCGCCATGGCGGGCAGCGCGGCAGTACAGCTCGGCGGCACGCACCGGGTCACGCGCCTGGCCGCCGTCGCCATATTCCAGCGCCTTGGCTTCCAGGCGCCAACGCTCCACCTGGGCCGGCACCACCGGGCCGGTCTCGGCCGGCGGGGCGGCCGGGCGCGGCAGGCCGTCCACCGTCAGCACCGGGTCGGCCGACAGGACCGGGCCCGTCGGTTGCGGCGCCTGCAAGCTCGGTGGCGTTCCTGCCGCCGGCTGGCCCCAGGCCGGCAGCGCCAGCCACAGCAGCTGGGCGGCCAGCAGCAGGCCAGCGACCCGGGCCGGGGCAGGGGCCGGCTTCGGGCCGGGTCGGGTCAGACCCTGGTGCCGGGCGGGGTGGGTGGCGCGGGCGGTGTTCGACATGGGGATCAGGCGCTGGTGGTCAGGAGCTGCCGCGCCTGGAGCGCCACCCAGGCCTGGACGATCTCGAAATGATGCGGCACCAGGTTCATGAAGTCGTGGCGCGGGGCTTCGTCGCGGATGCGTTCGGCCTGGGTGCGCAGTTCGGCCATCGCAGCTTCGAGCACGGCGTCGGCGCGCGGGTCGCGGGCCGCCTGCAGCACACGCCAGCAGGTCAGCGGCAGCAGCAGCGGCTCTTCGGTGCCGTCGAAGCTGCCGCCCGCGGCCTGGTGGGCCAGCAGCGCTTCGGCATGCAGCAGCGCCGTGCCCAGGTCGCCGGCGGCCAGCGCCACCCGGGCCAGGCCCGACACCGGGTCCAGCACCTGCTGGGCGCGCAGGTTCAGGGCCTGCAGCCGGTCGCGGCTGGCGCTGTAGGCCTGGCGTGCGGCGTCCAGCCGGCCCAGGGCCAGTTCGGCATGGCCGGCCACCAGCAGCGCGAAGGCTTCCAGGTCGCGCTGGCCGCTGGCCACGGCGCTGTCGAAGGCGGCCCGCGCGAAACCCAGCGCGGCCGCGTCGTCGGCCTGCAGATGGGCCACCGATGCGGTGTTCAGCAGCAGGGCCGCTTCGTCGTGGCGGCGGCCCACGTCGCGTGCCACCTGCAGGCCCAGCTCCAGGCAGCGCCGGGCCCGGGTGTAGTCGCCCAGGCGCGGGTAGACCGAACCCAGGTTCGACAGCCGCAAGGCCTCGTCACCGCGGTTGCCCAATTCGCGCACGATGGCCAGCCCGGCCTCGAAATGGGCCACGGCCACGGCCAGGTCGCCCTGCTCCATGGCGATCAGGCCCAGCGCGTTGACCAGATGGCTTTCACTGCGGCGGTCGGCCAGCGTGTGGGCCAGCTGCAGGCCGGCCTCGGCGACCTCGCGGGCGCTGGCATAGCGACCCTGGCCGATGAGCGAAGCCGCCAGCCCGTGGTACGGCGCCACCGACAGCGTGCGGCGCGCCGGTCCCACCGGCAGGCTGTTGACCAGGGCCAGCCCCAGCCGGTCGGCGGCTTCGGCGGCCACGTAGTCGCCGGTGCTGCGCAGTGCCGCGCCCCTGCGCAGCGCCACGCCGGCGCGCCAGGCGTCGTTGCTGCAGGCCTCGGCCAGTTCGGACAGGGCCTGCAGGTCGTCGGCATGGGCATTGCGTTCGCCATGGGCCAGCAGCACGGGTTCGCGCAGGCTCAGCAGCTTCCAGCGGGTTTCGGTGTCTCCGCCTGCGGCCAGGTGCAAGGCCCGCGCCACATAGCCCAGCAAGGCGTCGTCGGCGCTGCGCGCAGCGGCGGCTTCGGCAGCACGCAGGAAGTGGGCACAGGCCTGGGCGTTGTCGCCGGCGCGTTCGAAGTGTTCTGCCGCCGGGCCCAGGGTCTCGGTGGTGCGGTCGCCGCCCAGCTGCAGGAACCACTGCGCCAGCCGCGCATGCAGTTCACGCCGGCTGCGCTTCAGGACGCTGTCGTAGGTCACCTGCTGCAAGGCCAGGTGCTTGAAGGTGAATTCCTTCTGGCCTTCGTAGGTGGCGTGCTGGCGCGGCACCACCAGGCCGCGGCGCACCAGCGCCGGCAGGACCGCCGGCGCAGCCGGGTCCAGCGCAGCCAGGGCGTCGTCCCAGAACACATAGCCCACCACCGCCGCCTGCTGCAGCGCCAGCTTCTCGGCCGCGGGCAGGCTGTCCAGCCGCGCCTGCAGCACGCCGGTCAGCGTGGCCGGCACCTGGGCTTCCATCAGCTTGTCGGCACGCACCTGCCAGCGCTGGTTGCCGGGGTCCTGCCCGGTGACGATGGCGCCGCTGTCGATGAGCATGCGCACCAGCTCTTCCATGTGGAAGGGGTTGCCTTCGGCACCGGAGATCACCAGTTCGCGCAGCGCTGCTGGAATCGTTTCCAGACGCTGCAGCAGCACCCCGGCGAGTTCACGCGCGCCGCGCTTGTCCAGCGGCTGCAGGTCGATGCGGGCATGGGCGGCGGCCAGCAGTTCCCAGTCGCTGCGGCGCTCGAAGAGGGTCTGCCGCGCCATGCCCACGACAAGCATGGGTTCTTCGGCCTGCACCTGCGCCAGGTAGCTCAGGAAATCGAGCGAGCCGTCGTCGGCCCAGTGCAGGTCGTCCAGCAGCAGCAGCGGCGGCGCGTCGAAGTGGCGGCCGGTCTGGCGCAGCACTTGGGCCGCGGCGTGGAAGCCGCGGTTGCGCAGCTGGCGCGCGTCGTCGCCGACGCCGCGCACGTGGGGGCTGTCGGCGAAGTCCAGCCCCAGCAGGTGGCCCAGCAGGTGGGCCTGGGCCAGACCCTGTTCGGTGTCGCCGTCGAACAGGGCCACCACATGCTCGCAGAGCTTGCGCCGGGCGGTTTCGGCGGTGTCGTCTTCGGCAATCTCCATCCGCCAGGCAAACAGGTTGCGCAGCAGCCCGAAGGTCTGCTTGCGCATCAGCGGCTCGGCGCGACCGCGGAACCAGCTGAAGCGATGGGGCTGCGACTCGGCCCAGTTCTCGAACTCGTAGACCAGCCGGCTCTTGCCCAGGCCGGCTTCGCCGACGACGTTGACGACATGCAGCCGCGGCTGCGAGAACAGCCGGTGGAAGGCGTCCTGCAGCTGCTCGAGTTCGGCCTCGCGCGCGACCATGCGCGACTCGACGCCTTCGATGCCCCGCGTCACCACGCGAAAGGCCCGCGGCTTGGCGCTGTGCACCAGGTAGGTCAGCTGCGGTTCTTCGCTGCCCTTCACGCGCAGCGGCGCATCGGCCGTGACGTTGAATACGCCGCGCACGTGGCGGTAGGTGTCGTGGTGGATGCGCAGTCCGCCCGGCGGGGCCAGCTGTTCCATGCGCGCTGCCAGGTTGACGACGCTGCCGCGGATGGTGCCTTCGGCGTCCACGCCGCCGCCCAGCAGCACCGGGCCGGTGTGTGCGCCCACGCGCACGTTGAAGCCCTGCATGGCTTCGGCACCGTATTGCTGCTGCAGCCGGGCAGCGCGCAGGCGCGCTTCGTCGATGATGGCCAGCCCGGCGCGCACGGCGCATTCGGCGTCGTCCTCGCGCGCTTCCTCGCTGCCGAAGGCCGCCAGCAGGCCGTCGCCAGCGTACTGCAGCACGCGGCCGTGCTGCTGCTGAACCAGTTCGGTGAAGCGCGCCAGTGCGCCGTCGAACACGGCATGCAGGTCTTCGGGGTCCAGGCGCTGCGACAGCGCCGTCGAGCCCACCACGTCGACGAACAGCACCGTGACCTGCTTGAGCATCTGCGCCGGCTGGGCCGGGTGTTCCTGGCGCAGCGCTTCCAGACGCGCGAGCAAGGGCGCGGTGGCCATCTCGACCACGGCGTCGCCCAGCAAGGCACGCTGCGCCTGCAATGCGGCGATGCCTTCTTCCAGGCGTTGCTCTTCAGTCATGCGGTGTCGGGGATGGGCTCGGGAACGGTGACGCGTCTGGGCAGCAAGGGCAGAACCCGGGCACCCCCCTGTTCACGGGGGTTCGGTCCGGGCGAGCGCCCGAGGCGGATGGTAGGGGCTCGCCCAGCCTTAGAGTCCGCTTTTGCAGCCACCCGCGTCCTCGATGCACAGGATAGCCGTGAACCCCGGCTGCACCAGGGAGCACACCATGAACCTCAAGCATGCACTGGCCATGGCCGTGATCAGCCTGTCGGCAGCCACCGCCGCGCAAGCGCAGGTGACTGTTTTCAACAGCGCCTTCCTGCAGCCCCTGCCGCCCGGGATCGGCAACGAAGGCGAAGTCTCGATGTTCGGCTTCGGCCGCAATACCTCGCTGCTCGGTGCGCAGGCCGACAGACTGCAAGCCCCGCAGGGTTCGACGACCCTGCTGCCCTACTTCGACACCTGGAACATCGGCACCTCGAGCGTTGCCCCCGGCATCTACAACTTCAGCTCGCTGCGCGTGGAAGCCGAGGGCACGGCCCTGTTCACCGGCGTCACCTTCAATTCCTTCGACGCCCAGGGCGTGCGCAACACCATCCTGTTCAACCTGAATGCAGCCGGCACCGTCGCCGTGGGTTCGGGCAGCTTCACCGTGCTGGCCAGCTGCCCGGTCGCGAACTGCGTCTGGATCGACGTCATCGGCCAGCGTCCGGCTGGCACCCCCTGGGGCTATGGCGGCACGATCTCGGCGCTGCCGGTGCCTGAACCCGGCCAATGGGCCTTGCTGGCGCTGGGCCTGGCGGCCATGGCAGGCGTCGTGCGGCGGCGGCGCAGCGCACAAGCCTAGTAAGGCTTCTCGGGGGGCCGACCCCCGGCTTGCCGGAGTCCAGGCGCCACCCAACGATGGCTTGGCCAGTGGCAGCAGGTCAAACCGGGCCAGGCCGGATCAATCCGCGTCGGGTCCGGCAGCGCCGGACAGCGCAGGCGTGTTGCTGTCGTCCTTCAGCGCCACGCCAGTGAGCCTGCGCCGCAGGGCTTCACGCACCAGCCAGGCCAGGCGCCCGGCCGCGGCAGCCGGGCCCAGCCCGGCGGGCCGGATGTTGCTGACGCAGTTGCGCTCGGCGTCGCTGCGCCCCACGGCAGGCGCGAAGGTGAGATAGGCGCCCAGGCTGTCCGGGGAACTCAGGCCCGGGCGTTCGCCCAGCAGCACCAGCACGGCTCGGGCATGGACCAGCGCGCCCACTTCATCGGCCAGGGCCACGCGCGCCTGGGTGGCCACGAACACGGGCGACAGCGTCAGGGCACCGCCCAGCGCACTCCGCAGTTCGCGCAGCACTGCCGCACCATGGGATTGCGCGGCTTGCGCCGAGAGGCCGTCGGCCAGCACCAGGGCCAGGTCGGGCGGTGCCGGCCTGGCGTCTGCTGCGGCCGCTGTGGGCGCAGCAACCCAGGCCAGCAAGGCCTTGGCGCTGGCAGTGTCGAGCCGCCGGCCCAGGTCGGGGCGGCGCAGATAGGTGGCGCGGTCGGCGGCGCGGCTGGCCAGCGCCAGCGTGGCCCAGCCTTCGGCCTGCAGCGCAGCACACAGCGCCGCGCTGTCCAGCGGGGTGTGCACGGCGTCGCGGGCCTGGGCATGGGCTGCGGCAAAGGCCAGCACTTCGGCGGTGGGCAGGCTGTGGCCGCTGCGCCCCAGGCCGATGCGCGCCGGTGTGTGCGCGCGCAGCGTGGCCCAGGGGTCGGGCGGGGGCGCGGTGGGCAGGCTCATCCGGGCAGGCGGGCCTGAAGGCTGTGCTGCAGCGCGCCGCTGCTGCCGGCCGGGCGCAGCCGGCCCTGCGTGTCGGTGATGCCCATGCGCTGCAGCCAGGCTTCGAATTCCGGCGCACGCTTCAGGCCCAGCAGCTGGCGGGCGAACAGCGCGTCGTGGAAGCTGGTGCTTTGGTAGTTCAGCATCACGTCGTCGGCACCGGGCACGCCCATCACGAAATTCAGGCCGCTGGCGGCCAGCAGCACCAGCAGGTTGTCCATGTCGTCCTGGTCGGCCTCGGCATGGTTGGTGTAGCAGACGTCGCATCCCATCGGCAGGCCCAGCAGCTTGCCGCAGAAGTGGTCTTCCAGGCCGGCACGGATGATCTGCTTGCCGTCGAACAGGTATTCCGGGCCGATGAAACCCACCACGGTGTTCACCAGCAGGGGCTGGTAGCGCCGCGCCACCGCGTAGGCCCGTGCTTCCAAGGTCTGCTGGTCCACGCCGTGGTGGGCGCCGGCGCTGAGTGCACTGCCCTGGCCGGTTTCGAAGTACATGCAGTGCGGGCCGAGCGGGCCGCGTGCCAGCGAACGGGCGGCGGCATGGGCTTCGTCCAGCAGCGCCAGGCTGACGCCGAAGCTGCGGTTCGTGCCTTCGGTGCCGGCCACCGACTGGAACACCAGGTCGACCGGCGCGCCCAGTTCGATGGCCTGCAGCGTGTTCGTCACGTGCGTCAGCACGCAGGTCTGGGTGGGCACGCCATGCTGCTGCACGATGTCGTCCAGCAGCCGCAGCAGCGCCACCAGGGCCGGCACGCTGTCGGCCGCCGGGTTGATGCCGATGACGGCGTCGCCGGCGCCGTACATCAGCCCGTCCAGGATGCTGGCGACGATGCCCGCCAGGCTGTCGGTGGGGTGGTTGGGCTGCAGCCGCACGGCCAGGTGCCCGGGCAGGCCCAGGGTGTTGCGAAAGCGCGTGACGACGCTGACCTTCTTCGCCACGGCCATCAGGTCCTGGTTGCGCATCAGCTTGCTGACCGCGGCCACCATCTCGGGTGTCAGGCCCGGGGCCAGGGCGGCCAGGGTGGCGGTGTCGGCGGCGTCGGACAGCAGCCAGTCGCGGAAGGCGCCCACGGTGAGATGCGCCACGGGCGCGAATGCGGCTTCGTCGTGGCTGTCGTGGATGAGGCGGGTGACTTCGTCGGACTCGTAGGGCACCAGCGCCTGCTGCAGGAAACGCTGCAAGGGCACGTCGGCCAGCGCCAGGCAGGCGGCGATGCGTTCGGCGGCGCTGTCTGCCGCCACCCCGGCCAGCTGGTCGCCGCTGCGCAGCGGCGAAGCCTTGGCGAGCAGGGTGCGCAGGTCTTCGAACACGAAACTCTGCAGGCCGATGCGGGCGTGATGAGACATGGCGCAAGTGTGGGGCACAAGGGCGATGTGCCGGCGCGGCGATGGCGCAGCACAATGCAACGCTTTGAAGTTTCACGCGAATCCGCCGGAGCGTCACCCATGCCCCTGAAACCCCTCTTGCTGCTGGCCTTCATCGGCGCGGCCGCCCTGCCCGCAGCGGCCCAGAGCACGCAGCCGCTGAGCTACCCCGCCACGCGCACCGTCGACCATGTCGACACCTACCACGGCACCCGCGTGCCCGACCCCTTCCGCTGGCTGGAAGACGACAACGCCGCCGACACCCAGGCCTGGGTGCAGGCCCAGAACGCGGTCACCGAAAAGGCCTTCGCCGCCATGCCGCAGCGCCAGCCGGTGCGGCAGCTGTACACGCAGCTGTTCAACTTCGAACGTTTCGGCGTGCCTTTCAAGGAAGGCGGCCGCTATTTCTGGACGCGCAACGACGGCCTGCAGCAGCAGGCCGTGCTGTTCACCGCAACGTCACTGACGGCCCAGCCCACGGTGGCGCTGGACCCGAACCTGCTGTCCAGGGACGGCACCGTGGCCCTGACCGGCACCGTGCCCAGCCGCGACGGCAAGCTGCTGGCCTATGGCACCGCCAGCGCCGGTTCAGACTGGCAGACCTGGCGCGTGCGCGACCTGGCCAGCGGCATCGACCTTCCCGACACCATCGAATGGGTGAAGTTCAGCAGCGCCACCTGGACCCCCGACGGCCGCGGCTTCTTCTATTCCCGCTACGACGCCCCGGCCCCGGGTGCCAAGCTGAGCGGCGCGAATGTCTTCCAGAAGCTGTACTACCACCGCCTGGGCACGCCGCAAAGCGCCGACGTGCTGGTGGCCGACAACCCGGCCGACAAGGAATGGGGCTTCGGCACCCGCGTCAGCGACGACGGCAGCATGGTGTTCGTCAACGTCTGGAAGGGTTCGGGGCGGCGCAACGGCCTGATGCTGCTGCCGCTGAAGGACGGCGCCTTCGTGCCCGCCCGGCCCCAGCCGCTGACACTGGACTTCGACGCGCAGTACATCCCGCTGGCACTGGAAGGCCAGCGCCTGGTGCTGCGCACCGACAACGGCGCGCCGAACGGCCGCCTGGTCAGCGTCGACCTGGCCCGCCACCTGAACCTGCCCGCCGGCAGCCCGGCCGTGGCCCCGCAATGGCAGACCGTGGTGGCCGAGACCAGTGACGCCATGGTGGGCGCCACCGCCGTGGGTGGCCGCTACTTCGTGCGTTACCTGCGCGATGCTTCCACCCTGGTGCGCGTGCATGCCGCCGACGGCAAACCGGTTCGCGACGTGGCCCTGCCCGGCGTGGGCACCGCCAGCGGCTTCGGCGGCCGCTGGGGCGACGACGAGACCTTCTTCAGCTACACCAGCCTGATCACCCCGGCCGACATCTACCGCCTGAACGTGGCCACCGGCGAAGTGAGCCTGTTCCGCCGGCCGGCCACCGCCTTCGACCCCACGCAGTACGAAACCCGCCGCGCCTTCGTCACCAGCAAGGACGGCACCCGTTTTCCGGTGTTCATCGGCCACCGCAAGGGCCTGAAGCTGGACGGCGGCAACCCCACGCTGCTGTACGGCTACGGTGGCTTCAACGTGCCCAACACGCCGGCCTACAACATCACCGCCGCCACCTGGATGGCGATGGGTGGTGTCTACGTCAGCGCTTCCATCCGCGGCGGCGGCGAATACGGCCGAGCCTGGCACGAGGCCGGCACCAAGCTGAAGAAGCAGAACGTGTTCGACGACTTCATCGCCGCCGCCGAATGGCTCATCAGCGAGAAGATCACCAGCCCGTCGAAGCTGGCCATCAACGGCGGCAGCAACGGCGGCCTGCTGGTGGGCGCGGTGGTGAACCAGCGGCCCGAACTCTTCGGCGCCGCGGTGCCGGCGGTGGGCGTGATGGACATGCTGCGCTTTCACAAGTTCACCATCGGCTGGGCCTGGGTCAGCGACTACGGCAGCAGCGACGACCCCGAGCAGTTCAAGGCCCTGAAGGCCTATTCACCGCTGCACAATATTGCCGCCGGCAAGACCTACCCGCCGGTGCTGGTGATGACCGCCGACCACGACGACCGCGTCGTGCCCGCGCACAGCTTCAAGTACGCCGCGGCACTGCAGGCGGCCGACACCGGGCCGGCGCAGAAGATCATCCGCATCGAAACCAAGGCCGGCCACGGCGCGGGCAAACCCACCAGCAAGATCATCGAGGAACGCGGGGACATGCTGACGTTCATCGCCTACCACCTGGGGCTGGCGGTGAAGGCGCCGGCGCCCTGACCTGAGGGCTCGACCCCGGTGCGGTTGACGCACCCGCGCCCGTTTGTCAACTGAGGAACGATCCCAGGGTTCCTGGGCAGTCATCACCCCCACCCTGGGAACGATCCGAGGCTGTGTGCCCGCGCCAGGACCTCTACTGTTCGACGTTAGAACAGGGAGCATTCCATGGCCATGCGGACCCATCCACCTGGACGGCGGCGAGCCGCTGCTGCCCTTCGAACACCAGCCCGAACCCGGCCCGGCGCCCGAGCCCATGGGGCCCATCGAGGGGCCATCGGGCTGGCTGGAGCAACTGCCACCGCTGGTGCTGCACCCCGATATCGGCCACACCGGGCCATTGTGGGGCGAACCGTTGGGCGACAACCCGCTGCTGAACCTGCCGGCGCCTGCGGTCAGCGCGCCGGAGCCGGCGCCCTCGTCGACACCCGACCAAACCCTGGCTTTGACCGCGGCGACGAATGACGCCACTTCCGCCACCGCCGTGCCGACCACCGCGGCCACCACCACCCCGCCCGTTGCTGCGTTGCCCGTGGACGCCACTTGGCTGGCCCAGCGCGAAGCCGCCCTGCTGGCCCTGCGTGCCGACTACAGCGCCGCGCACCAGCAGGCCCTGGCGCTGGACCGCGACCTGGCACAGTCGCCCAACGCACCGGGCTTCAACGAAACCGCCTTTGCCGAACGGTTCCTGGCCGAGGCCGTGGCCAAGGGCAACGCCGCCTGGAAGACCCTGGCCGACCTGTACGGCACCGACCCGGCCACCCTGGTCAGCCGCCACAGCGCCCTGCTCAGCCTGGCACTGACGGACCATGCCATCAACGCCGGCCCGCCGCCTCCGGGCCGGGCCATGGGCAGCGTGCAGCAGCTGGGCGTCACCGACCTGGTGCTGGCCGACCCGCTGATGCGCGAGATCGCCCAGACCTTCGGCCGCGACCCCAGCCCGCCGGCCACCCACCTGGCGCACGAGCAGGTGCGCCTGTATGGCCAGGTGCGCTACGACGCGATGACGCGGCTGCACGTGGGCATGGAGGCCGTGCGCGACGAATACAGCGCCGCGATGGGCCGCGCCGCCGACAGCGACACCGGCCCGGGCTGGGTCGAGGTGCAGGTCGAACGCCAGCAGCTCACGGCGGACTCTTACGGCGAGACCCGTTCGCAGACCGTCACCGTCACCGAGCGCCGCTTCGACCCCGACGCCTTCACG
>LNET01000060.1 GCA_001464055.1 Burkholderiales bacterium Ga0077543 | reverse complement strand
GCAGTTCGGGAATGACGAATTCGCCGACGCAGGGAATGAAGACCAGCATGCTGCCGGCGATGATGCCGGCCTTGGACAAGGGCACCGTGATCTTCCAGAACGCCACCCAGGGGCTGGCACCCAGGTCGGCCGCGGCTTCCAGCAGCCGCAGGTCCATCTTCACCAGGTTGCCGTACAGCGGCAGGATCATGAAGGGCAGGTAGGTGTAGGTCATGCCCAGCACCAGCGAGAACGGCGTGTGCATCAGGTTGCCTTCGGTGCTGATCAGCCCCAGCGCCAGCAGCAGCTTGTCCAGGCCCAGGCCGATGATGGCGTCTGCGGCCCAGCCGTTGTCGCTGAGCAGGCCGCGCCAGGCATAGACGCGCAGCAGGAAAGAAGTCCAGAACGGCAGCATCACCAGCATCAGCAGCAGCGGCTGCGCGCTGGGCCTGGCCCGCGCCATGAAATAGGCGAAGGGGTAGCCGATGACCAGGCACAGCACCGTGGCCGCCGCGGCGTACTTCAGGCTGGTGATGTAGGTCTGGACGTACAGCGCGTCCTGCGCCAGGAAGATGTAATTGCTGTACTTCAGCGTCAGCTGCACCGCGCCGTCGACGAAGGTGAGCACGTCCTTGAAGACCACGTTGTCCATCTCGGACACGCTGATCTTGCCGACGATGAAGAACGGGAACAGGAAAAACAGCAGCAGGAAGGCGAAAGGCACCGCGATGACCGCGGTGCGCCCCGACAGCCAGCGGCCGTTGCCGGTGCTGCCCGTCTTCATTGCGTCAGCACCACATGCGCGTTGTCGGCCCAGCGCGCCCAGACCACGTCGCCCCAGGTCAGGGCGTCGTCGTTGTGACGCCGGGTGTTGGCCTGGCTGACCTTCAGCTTGGCACCGCTGGCCAGCTGAAGGTGGTAGACGCTGAAGCTGCCGAAGTAGGACATCTCCTTGATCTCGCCGCGCACGCAGTTGAAGCCGGCGCCGTGCGGGTGCACGGGCTCTTCGCGAAACAGTTCGATCTTTTCCGGCCGCAGCGCCACCGTCACGGCCATGCCTTCGGTGCCGGTGATGCCGTGGCCGACGTAGTGCTTGCAGTCGATGCAGCCGATGATGCAGTGGTCCTTCTCGTCGACATCGAGCGTGCCGTCCATCAGGTTGACGTTGCCGATGAAGTCGGCCACGAAGCGCGTGGCCGGCGTTTCGTAGATGTCGCCGGGCGCGCCCACCTGCAGGAAGCGACCCTCGCTCATGATGGCCACGCGGCTGGCCATGGTCATGGCCTCTTCCTGGTCGTGCGTCACCATGACGCAGGTCACGCCCACGCTTTCGATGATGTTCACCAGTTCGATCTGGGTCTGCTCGCGCAGCTTCTTGTCCAGCGCGCCCAAAGGCTCATCCAGCAGCAGCAGCTGCGGCTGCTTGGCCAGGCTGCGGGCCAGGGCCACGCGCTGCTGCTGGCCGCCCGACAACTGGTGCGGCTTGCGGTCGGCGAACTTGCCCAGCTGCACGAGCTTGAGCATGTTGTCGACGCGGCTGTCGATCTGGTCCTTGGGCAGGCCCTCGCGCTTCAGGCCGAAGGCGATGTTCTCGCGCACGCTCATGTGCGGGAAGAGCGCGTAGCTCTGGAACATCATGTTCATCGGCCGCTCGTAGGGCGGCAGCGTGGCCATGTCGCGGCCGTCCAGCAC
Organism: Burkholderiales bacterium Ga0077543; assembly: GCA_001464055.1. GTDB lineage: Bacteria > Pseudomonadota > Gammaproteobacteria > Burkholderiales > Burkholderiaceae_C > Rubrivivax. Next base: position 82,167 of record LNET01000060.1, on the reverse strand, counting down.
GATGCGGCCGCTGGTGGGCGTCTCGAAGCCGGCCAGCATGCGCAGCAGGGTGCTCTTGCCGCAGCCCGAACTCCCCAGCAGCGCGAAGATCTCGCCCTTGGCGATGTCCAGGCTGACGCCGTTGACGGCCTTGGTGCCGTTGAAGTCCTTGACGACGTTGTCGATGCGCAGGAAGGCCGCGTTCGCGGCCGTTTGCGCCGGGGTTGCGATGGCCTGCACGCTCAGAGTCCCGTCTTGAAGGTCGTGTAGGTGCGCGTCATCAGGCGGCGCAGGTCGTTGTTCAGGGTGTCGGGCGGCACCATCCTGGCCATGTCGGCGGGCGACAGGAAGACCGTGGGGTTGTTGGCCACCTCAGGCTTGATGAACTTGCGCGATTCGGTGTTGGGGTTGGCGTAGAACACCTTGTTGGTGAGCTGCGCATGGACCTCGGGGCGCAGGATGTAGTTGATGAACTTGTGGGCATTGCCCGGGCGCGCGGCGTCGGCGGGGATCACCATCACGTCGAAGAACAGCAGGCCGCCGTTCTTCGGCAGCAGCGCCTGGATGTTCTGGCCGGTCTTGTTGTCGATGGCGCGCTGGCGCGCGATGTTGATGTCGCCGCTCCAGCCCAGCGCCACGCAGATGCTGCCGTTGGCCAGGTCGTTGATGTAGCCCGAGCTGCTGAACAGCGTCACATGCGGGCGCACCGACCTCAGCAACGCCGCCGCTGCGGCATAGTCCGGCGGGTTTTTGCTGAACGAAGGCTTTCCCAGGTAGTGCAGCGCCGCTGGCACCACTTCGGTGGCCGAATCGAGGAAGCTGACCCCGCAGCTCTTGAGCCGGCTGATGTACTCGGGCTTGAACACCAGGTCCCAGACGTTGTCGGGCATGGGCAGGTTGCCCAGCGTGGCCTTGACCTTGTCGACGTTGATGCCCACCGTGGTGTAACCCCATAGCCAGTTCACCATGTATTCGTTGCCCGGGTCCATGCGCGCCAGTTGCGCCTGCAGGGCCGGGTCGAGGTACTTCAGGTTCGGGATCTGGCTCTTGTCGATCTTGCGCAGCAGCCCGCCGTCGGCCTGCAGCTTGGCCCAGTGCGAAGAGGGCACGACGATGTCGTAGCCGGTCTTGCCCGCCACCAGCTTGGCGTGCAGGATCTCGTTGTTGTCGAAGTTGTCGTAACGGACCTTGATGCCGGTTTCCTTCTCGAAATTCCGGATCGTGTCTTCGCCGATGTAGTCGGACCAGTTGTAGATGTTGAGGACCTTTTCCTCCTCCTGCGCCTGAGCGCCGGCTGCGGCCAGCAAGGTGGCGGAAAGAGCCAGGACTAGGGATGTGAGCTTCATTCGAGGGGTCTCCAGCGGGTTTTCAGTTCAACCAGCCCTGGCGCTGCGCGTCGGCCAGCGTCAGGTCCAAACAGCGGCGCACGAGCGCCATCATCTCGTCGATCTGTGCGCGCGTGATCACCAGCGGCGGCGCGATGATCATGCGGTTGCCCACGGCGCGCATGATCAGGCCGTTGCCGAAGCAGTGGCCGCGGCAGACCATGCCGATCTCGACGGACTCGGCGAAGGGCGTGCCCTTGGCGGGGTCCTTCACGAGCAGCAGCGCGCCCATCAGGCCGCAGGTTTCCGCGTCGCCCACCAGCGGGTGGCCCTTCAGGCTGGCGAAGCATTCGGCCAGGTAGGGGCCCAGGTCGCTCTTCACGCGCTCGACCAGGCCCAGTTCACGGATCAGCCCGATGTTGGCCAGCGCCACGGCGCAGGCCACGGGGTGGCCGCTGTAGGTGTAGCCGTGGTTGAATTCTCCGCCCTGTTCGACCAGCACGCGCGCGATGCGCTCGCCCACCATCACGCCGCCCAGCGGCACATAGCCGCTGGTCACGCCCTTGGCGAAGGTCATCAGGTCGGGGCGGAACCCCAGGGTCTGGCTGCCCCACCAGTTGCCGGTGCGGCCGAAACCGCAGATGACCTCGTCGGCCACCACCAGCACGCCGTACTTGTCGCAGATGCGCTGGATTTCCGGCCAGTAGGTGGCCGGCGGAATGATGACGCCTCCGGCACCCTGCACGGGCTCGCCGATGAAGGCTGCGACCTTGTCGGCGCCCACGGCCAGGATGCGTTCTTCGAGCCAGCGCGCGGCCACCAGCCCGAATTCGTCGCGGCTCAGGCCCCGATTGCGACCATGGTCCCACCAGTAGGGCTGCTCGATGTGCAGGATGCCGGGAATGGGCAGCCCGCCCTGCGCATGCATGCCGCTCATGCCGCCCAGCGAGGCGCCGGCCATGGTGCTGCCGTGGTAAGCGTTGTTGCGGCTGATGATGACCTGCCGCTTGGGCTGGCCCAGGATGTCCCAGTATCGCCGCACCATGCGCACCACGGTGTCGTTGCCTTCGCTGCCCGAGCCGGCGAAGAACACGTGTTCGAAGCCGGGTGGCGACACCTCGGCCAGCAGTTCGGCCAGTTCGATGGCCGGTGGCGTGGCGGTCTGGAAGAAGGCGTTGTAGAAGGGCAGCTCGCGCATCTGCTTCGTGGCGGCCTGCACCAGCGCTTCCTGGCCATAGCCCACGTTCACGCACCACAGGCCGCTCATCGCGTCCAGGATCTTGTGGCCTTCGCTGTCCCACAGGTAGATGTTCTCGGCCCGCTGGATGATGCGCGCGCCCTTGCGGGCCAGCCCCTGGAAGTCGGTGAAGGGGTGCAGGAAGTGGGCGGCGTCTGCGGCCTGCCACTCTTTGGTCGTGCGGATGTGTGCGGCCATGGTGCGGTCTTCAGACATGCAGCAAGAGATGTTCCCGTTCCCAGGGCGAGATCACCTTCATGAACTCGGCGTATTCGATTTCCTTGACCTCGGTGTAGACGGTGACGAAATCTTCGCCCAAGGCCTGGGCCAGTTCCTTGGCCTCGCGCAACTGGGTCAGTGCCTCGCCCAGGCTGCGGGGCAATTCGAAGTCGCCCAGGTAGGCGTCGCCCTTGCATTCGGGCGAAGGCTCGATCTGGTTGACCATGCCCAGGTAGCCGCAGGCCAGGGTGGCGGCCAGCGCGACATACGGGTTGGCATCGGCGCCGATGACGCGATTTTCGATGCGCCGTGCCGCGGCGGTGGCCACCGGGCTGCGGATGCCCACCGTGCGGTTGTCGGTGCCCCACTGGATGTTGATGGGTGCCGCATTGCTGCGCACCAGCCGGCGATAGCTGTTCACGTAAGGCGCGAACAGGGCCATCGCCGCCGGGATGTACTTCTGCAGCCCACCGATGTACCAGAAGAATTCCCTGCTCGGGCTGCCGTCGGGGTTGCTGAATATGTTCAGCCCGGTGGCCGTGGCCAGCACGCTCTGGTGCACGTGCATGGCGCTGCCGGGTTCGCCGGCAATCGGCTTGGCCATGAAGGTGGCGAACATGTCGTGGCGCAGCGCCGCTTCACGCACGGTGCGCTTGAACAGGAAGACTTCGTCGGCCAGGCCCAGCGGGTGGGCGTGGAAGAAGTTGATCTCCATCTGCCCGGCGCCGACCTCGTGGATGAGGGTGTCGACGTTGAGCTCCATCTTCTCGCAGTAGGCGTAGACGTCTTCGAACAGCGGGTCGAACTCGTTGACGGCGTCGATGCTGTAGGCCTGGCGCGATGTCTCGCTGCGGCCGCTGCGGCCCACTGGCGGCTTCAGCGGCACGTCGGGGTCGGTGTTGCGGGCGACCAGATAGAACTCGAGCTCGGGTGCAACCACGGGTTCCCAGCCGCGCGCGGCATACAGCTCGCACACATGGCGCAGCACCGAACGCGGGGCGAAGGGCACACGCACGCCTTCGCGGTCGTAGCAGTCGTGGATGACCTGGGCCGTGGGGTCGGTGGCCCAGGGCACGATGCGCACGGTGGTCGGGTCGGGCCGCAGGTGCATGTCGCGGTCGGTGGGCTTGATGACGTCGTAGTACGGGCCTTCTTCCGGAAACTCACCCGTCACCCCCATCGCCACCACGGCCTCGGGCAGGCGCATGCCGCGGTCTTCGGTGAACTTCTTGCGGGGCAGGATCTTGCCGCGGGCCACACCGGTCAGGTCGGGCACCAGGCATTCGATCTCGGTGACGTGGTTTTCGTCCAGCCAGAGTTCGAGGTCGGCAAAGCTGAAGCGGTCGCGGGCGATCATGGGTGTCCTGGCAAGGCATGCAAGCGTTGGGCCTGGCGGGCCCGGAGGGCCTGGCCGAAAGCCTTGAAGATGCTGATTGAAACCGGATTGCTGTCGGCCTGCCATTCGGGGTGCCATTGCAGGCACAGATTGAAACCGGGCGCGAATTCGGGGCTGGGCAGGCTGAAGGCTTCGATGAAGCCGTCGGGCGCCAGGGCTTCGACCCGCAAGCCTGGTGCCAGCCGCCGCACCCCCTGGCCATGCAGGGAATTGACCTCGAAGCTGCTGCGGCCGGTGGCTGCGGCCAGTACGCCGCCCGGCTGGACGGTGACGCTGTGGAAGGGCACGTAGGCTTCCTCGACGCTGACGTCCGGGTTGGCACCCTCGGGCCCGCGGTGGTCGATGAAGCCGGGCTCGTCGTGAACGGCCTGGTAAAGGCTGCCGCCCAGCGCCACGTTCACTTCCTGGGTGCCGCGGCAGATGGCCAGCAGCGGAATGCCCCGCTGCAGCACGGCGCGGATCAGCGGCAGGGTGAAGCCGTCGCGCAGCGGGTCCAGCGGCAATTCCGGGTTCAGCACGCCTTCGCCGAAGTGAGCAGGGTGCACGTTCGACGGGGAGCCTGTCAGCAGCACACCATCGACCATGCCGAGCAAGGATTCGAGCTCCTCAGCGCTGCACGGCGGGGCGATGAGCGGCAACGCCCCAGCTAGGCGCACGGCCTGGACGTACTTGCGACCCAAGGTGTGGATGGGGTGGCCGTCGTGTTCACGCTGGCAGCTGGGCAGCACCACCAGGGGCAGGGGCGGGGGGGTCGGCATCGTCACCCAAGCATATCGCGCAGGCGGAACCAGGCCATCGCGAGCACCAGTGCAGGGGTTCGCAGGGCAGGCCCTCCCGGGAAGTTGCGGTGCTTCAGACGCGCCATCAGATCGAACCGTCCTGCCTCGCCGGCCATGGCTTCAGCGGCCAGCCTTCCAGCCAGACCGCTGAGGGCCAGGCCATGACCGGAAAAGCCCTGCAGGTAGTAGACGTCAGGCCCGATTCGGCCGAAGTCGGGGGCGCGATTCATCGAGATGTCGACGAAGCCGCCCCAGAGGTGGTCCACCTGCAGCGCGGGCAGCTGCGGGAAGGTGCGCCGCATGCGTTCGAGCAAGGCCGACTTGAGTCCCGGTGGTGTGCGTGTGCTGTAGCTCACGCCGCCACCGAACAGCAGCCGGTGGTCTGCCGTCAGGCGGAAGTAGTCGACCACGAAGTTGGTGTCGCAGACCGCGCTTCGGCTGGGAATCAGGGCATCGGCTGCGGCGGCTCCCAGCGGCTGGCTGCAGGCCACGTAGGTGCCTACCGGCATCACCCGTGGTCCGATGGCCGGCGCCAGCTGCGGTGCCAGGGCCTGGAGGTGGGCATTGCCGGCCAGCAGCACCTGCGCGGCATGCACGCAGCCCTTCGGCGTGCGCACCATCTGCGGCCGGCCAGTCTGCAGCGCCAGCGCCGGTGTGTGTTCGTACAGACGCACGCCAGCGGCCAGCGCCGCAGCGGCCAGGCCGCGCAGGTACTTCAGCGGGTGAAGGTGGCCGCCGCGGGGGTCGTGGATGCCGCTGTGAAAGCGCGGGCTGTCGATCCAGGCTGAAACCTCTGCAGGCGCGATGCGCACCAGCGGGTAGCCGTAGACGCGCTCGATGCGCTCGGCCCAATGCGCCAGGGCCCGGCCCTTGCCGGCGCCGGTGGCCAGGCCCAGGTAGCCGTCCTGCCAGTCGCAGGCGATGCCGTGGTGGGCGATGCGCTGGCGCAGCAGGTCCAGGGCCTCGATCGACAGCTGCCAGACGCGGCGTGCGTCGTCCAGGCCGAGTTGGGCTTCGACCGAGTCCTGCTCGCAAGCCAGGCCGTGGATGGCCTGGCCGCCGTTGCGGCCGCTGGCGGCGTGGCCCAGGGTCTGGGCTTCCAGCAGCACGACGCTGCGGCCGCGTGCGGCCAGATCCAGCGCGGCGCTGAGCCCGGCCAGGCCGCCACCGACGATGGCGACGTCGGCGCGTTCATCGCCGTGCAGGGCCGGGCAGGCGGGTCCGGCAGGCGCCGTCGCAGCGTAGTACGAGTCGCGGGCGAGCGCCGCGTCCCTTTGCTGGAACGGCATGCTCGCCGTCGGCCCCCGACCCGGAATTCAGGCTGCGCGGCGCAAGGCGCCACGCAGGGTGTCGACGATCTGGTCGATGTGGCTTCGTTCGATGATCAGCGGCGGGCTCAGCGCCACCGTGTCGCCCGTCGTGCGCAGCATCACGCCGCGCTCGTAGCAGTCGAGGAAGATGCTGAAGGCGCGGCGCGTGGGGGCATCGGCGATGGGCGACAGCTCGATGCCGGCCACCAGGCCGAAGTTGCGCACGTCGATGACATGCGGCTCGCCCCTGAGCGAATGCACGGCTTCGGCGAAGTAGCCCGACATGTCGCCAGCGCGTGTGAGCAGGCCTTCTTCGGCATAGGTGTCCAGCGTGGCGATGCCGGCGGCGCAGGCCAATGGGTGGCCGCTGTAGGTATAGCCGTGCATGAACTCGACCATGTGCTCGGGGCCGTGCATGAAAGCGTCGTGGATCCCGTCGCGGGCCAGCACAGCGCCCATCGGCACGCTGCCGTTGGTCAGCCCCTTGGCGATGGTCATCAGGTCGGGTGTGACGCCGAAGGTCTGCGCCGCAAACGGCTGGCCGGTGCGGCCGAATCCGGTGATGACCTCGTCGAAGATCAGCAGGATGCCGTGCTTCGTGCAGATCTCGCGCAGCCGCTGCAGGTAACCCTGTGGCGGCACCAGCACACCCGTGGACCCGGCAATGGGTTCGACGATGACGGCGGCGATGGTGCTGGCGTCGTGCAGCGCGATGCGGCGTTCCAGGTCGTCGGCGAACTCGGCGCCATGGGCCGGCTGGCCCAGGCTGAAGGCGTTGCGTGCCAGGTCATGGGTGTGGCGGATGTGGTCGACGCCGGCGAGCATGGCGCCGAAGGTCTTGCGGTTGGCGACCATGCCACCCACCGAGATGCCACCGAAGTTCACGCCGTGATAGCCGCGCTCGCGGCCGATCAGCCGGGTGCGGGTGCCTTCGCCGCGCACGCGGTGGTAGGCCAGCGCCATCTTCAGCGCGGTTTCCACGGCCTCGCTGCCGCTGTTGGCAAAGAAGACCTTGCCCATGCCGGACGGGGCGATGGCGGTCAGGCGCTCGGCGAGTTCGAAGGCCTTCGGGTGGCCCATCTGGAACGGCGGGGCGAAGTCCATTTCGGCGGCCTGGTCCTGGATGGCCTTGACGATGCGCGGCCGGCCATGGCCGGCATTCACGCACCACAGGCCCGCCACCGCGTCCAGGATCTGGCGGCCCTGCACGTCCCAGTAATGCATGCCTTCGGCGCGGTTCACCAGGCGGGGTGCCTGCTTGAACTGCCGGTTCGCCGTGTACGGCATCCAGTAGGCACCGAGCTGGGTGCCGGTGGATTCGGCGGCCTGCATCAAGGCGGGATCGATGGCTTTGTTCATGGCGGCTCCTGGTGGCGCCGCCCTGAAATCGGCAGCGGCAGGTGGAGTTTAGTCACCACGCAGCGTGGTGCCAGCTCCACCCGTCCGCCGGGCGACCTGGCCGCACAGATAAGTCCAGACGAAATGTGCCGCCGCCTGGCTGCTGAGCTCGGCGTGGTCGTAGGGCGGCGAGACTTCGACGCAGTCCATGCCCACAAAGGGCAGGTCGGACAGCTCTTCCAGGATCGTCAGCACCTGGTTGGTGCACAGGCCGCCGGGTTCGGGTGTGCCTGTGCCCGGGGCGAAGGCCGGGTCCAGGCAGTCGATGTCCAGGCTCAGGTAGAGGGGAGGGTGACCGTGCTCGGCCAGCCGCTGGCGGATGGCGTGCAGCATGGGTGCCAGTTGACTGGCGTTCTGCAGGCCGCGCAGGCTGCGGGCGGTGAAGATCTGCCCGCCCCGGTCGGCCACATGGTTGCGCGCCGCCCGTTCACCGGCCGAGCGGATGCCGATCTGCGTGAAGCAGGCGTCCACCACCAGACCCTGCTGCATGGCCTCGTACACCCAGGTGCCGTGACCGCTGGGCTCCCCGAAATGCGTGTCCCAGGTGTCGCAGTGCGCATCGAAGTGGATCACTGCCAGCGGCCGGCCCAGCCAGGCTCGGTAGGCCTGCAGCAGCGGCAGCGTGATCGAATGGTCTCCGCCCAGCCAGGCCATGTGGTGGTGGCGGATCAGCGGTTCCACCTGGGCCGGCAACGCCGCCCGCATGCGTTCCAGCGAGGTGTTGGGCAAGGCCAGGTCCCCGGCGTCGCCCAGCAGTCCGAGCGGGCTGCGGTCGAAGTGCGGATGTGTACCGTCGCACAGCATCTGGCTGGCCTGGCGAATGGCGCGTGGCGCCATGCGCGCACCCGGGCGGTTCGTGGTGCTGCCGTCCCAGGCAATGCCAGCCACGGCGAAGGGAGTGTCTGCAGCGGGCGCGGGTGCAGCCAGGAAGCCGGGCTGCGACAGGAAGGCGAACGTGGTCAAGGTGGTCTCGAAGTGTGGGGGTCGGGCGCGGGCTGGCGCCCAGCACTGTGCCACGAGCCTGGCTCCATGCCTTCGTGCCGCGGCTGGCCGCCACCCTGGCCCAGGCTTCCACATCGGTTGAACTGCGTTTCACGATACGAAAAATTGCTTCGCTGCACCGCAGCAAAATCCACCATCTGGAAAAACGCCCTTCCACGATGTGGTAATTGACACCTAAGTCATTGATTCTTCTAGAAACATTCTTTTGTCTTATATAAGACATATGTCTTGGCGACTCTTGCCGCCGCCGCTACGCTTGTGGGGTCTTGAACGTCTTCGACACCCGATCCACCACCCCAGGAGCCCACATGAGCCAAGCCACCCGCGAACAACAAGCCGCTGCCCTGCAGAAAGACTGGAACGAGAACCCACGCTGGAAAGGCATCCAGCGCGGCTACAGCGCCGCCGACGTGGTGCGCCTGCGCGGCAGCCTGCCCATCGAGCACACGCTGGCCAAGCGCGGCGCCGAGAAGCTGTGGAACCTGCTGCACAGCGAGCCCTTCGTGAACAGCCTGGGCGCGTTGACCGGCAACCAGGCCATGCAGCAGGTGAAGGCCGGCCTGAAGGCCATCTACCTGAGCGGCTGGCAGGTCGCCGGCGACGCCAACAGCAACGGCGAGATGTACCCCGACCAGAGCCTGTACTCGGTGGACTCGGTGCCCAAGGTCGTGAAGAAGATCAACGCCACCTTCAAGCGCGCCGACGAGATCCAGTGGAGCGAAGGCAAGAACGACATCGACTTCTTCGCCCCCATCGTGGCCGACGCCGAAGCCGGCTTCGGTGGCGTGCTGAACGCCTTCGAGCTGATGAAGGCGATGATCGAGGCGGGCGCGGCCGGCGTGCACTTCGAAGACCAGCTGGCCGCGGCCAAGAAGTGCGGCCACATGGGTGGCAAGGTGCTGGTGCCCACGCGTGAAGCGGTGGCCAAGCTGGTGTCGGCGCGCCTGGCGGCCGACGTGATGGGCACGCCCACCCTCCTGCTGGCCCGTACCGACGCCGAAGCCGGCGACCTGGTCACCAGCGACGTGGACGACAACGACAAGCCCTTCACCACGGGCGAACGCACCGTCGAAGGCTTCTTCCGCACGAAAAACGGCCTGGAGCAGGCCGTCAGCCGCGGCCTGGCCTACGCGCCCTATGCCGACCTGATCTGGTGCGAGACCGGCAAGCCCGACCTGGCCTTCGCCAAGGCGTTTGCCGATGCCATCCATGCCAAGTTCCCGGGCAAGATGCTGGCCTACAACTGCAGCCCCAGCTTCAACTGGAAGAAGAACCTGGACGACGCCACCATCGCCAAGTTCCAGCGCGAACTGGGTGCCATGGGCTACAAGTTCCAGTTCATCACCCTGGCCGGCTTCCATGCGCTGAACTACGGCATGTTCGACCTGGCCTATGGCTATGCCCGCAACAACATGAGCGCCTTCGTCGAACTGCAGGAGAAGGAATTCGCCGCTGCCGACAGGGGCTTCACCGCCGTGAAGCACCAGCGCGAGGTGGGCACCGGCTACTTCGACGCCGTGACGACGACGATCGAGCGCGAGGCCAGCACCGCCGCCCTGAAGGGCAGCACCGAGGACGAGCAGTTCTTCGAAGCCAAGCACGGCTGACGCGCACCTGTGGTGGCCGCGCGTCGGGACGACGCGCGGCCGCTACACGGTCGGGATGAAACTTGCAATGGTGTGCAATCCTCCACCCGGACCATCCCGAAGCCTAGTAAATTTGAATGAGGCGGGCCAAAAAATCTGCCGCGCAGCCGTACTGCCGCGGCTGTGTAGAAAGCCGGTCCGCCCTCCATGCGATACACCGAACCCAAAGAACGCAGCGCTGAACTCCTGCGCCTGGCCCTGGCGCAAATGGGCAAGCACAGCGCCGCCTACAACCCGCTGACCTTCACCCTCTGGTACGAGTACGTGGCGGGCACGAACGCTCGCCTGACGGCAGCAATCGACGCCCTGACGGCCCAGGCCACCGTCATCGACGACGAGCGGGTGCTGGCCTTGTGCAAGCAGCATGTCTTCCCGGCCAACGAGGAAAGCCTGGAACAGGTGCGCAGCACGCTGGAACGGCTGATGCAGGGCGTGGCCCGCACGGCGCATGAAACCAGCCGTCATGCCGGCGACTACGGCGCCAAGCTGTCGGAACTCAACAGTGCACTGGCGACGCAGGATGCCGGCCGCATCCAGCCCCAGGTGGACGACGTGATGGCAGGCACCCTGCGCATGCGAGCGTCGGTGGAGCAATTGCGCAGTGAAGTGGAAAGCGGCCACCAGGAGGTGAACCGCCTGCGCATGGAACTGGACCGGGCACGGGGAGAAGCCATGCTCGACCCGCTGACCGGCGTGCTGAACCGACGCGGTTTTGAACAGCACCTGCAGGCCATGCTGGCCGAGCATCCGGCCGAAGGCTGCGCCCACGTGCTGGTGATGCTGGACATCGACCACTTCAAGAAGGTCAACGACACCCATGGGCACCTGATCGGCGACCGCGTCATCCAGGGCCTGGGCGAGATCCTGCGGGCCACCGTGAAGTCCCCGCGTGGCACGGCAGCCCGCTATGGCGGCGAGGAATTCGCGATCCTGCTCCCCACGACCTCGCTGACCGAGTCGCGACAACTGACCGAAGCCGTGCGGGCACGCACGAAGGCCCTGAAGATCCGCAACCGCAGCACGCAGGAGGTGCTGGTGACGGTGACGGTATCGGGTGGCGTGGCCGCCTGGAAGCCTGGCGAGGCCGCGAACGACCTGATCGCCCGGGCAGACGCTGCGCTGTATGCGTCCAAGCAGGGCGGGCGCGACCGCATCACCCTGGCTTGATTCTTCAGTTGGCGGCGCTGGCACCGCGGCGGCGCCAATCCAGCAGCAGTGCGAACAGGGCTGCCGCGGTCAGCACGCAGCCGGCGAACAACGGCGAGGCCAGCATCTTCAGCGCCAGGCCGAAGTCGGCCAGAGCCCAGCCCGGCACCTGCTTCAACGCAGCGTAGACCTCGCCCGGTGCTTCCCCGCCCAGGGCGTTGGGGCTGCTCGTCACCAGCGACAGACTCGCATTGCGCAGCACTTCGCCCAAGGTCAGCGCGACGACGCCGACGCCCAGCCAGCGGTCCAGCACCACACCGCCGATGACCAGCGCCAGCAGCAGCACCGGCAGGCCCCAGCGCTTCAGGTAGGCATTGGCCAGCACGACTGCCAGCAGGAATGGTGCGGCCCACATCAAGGCCAGGGGCAGGCCAGCCATCAGGCGCAGCACCATGGCCAGCCCGGCCGGCACCAGGTCGCCCCAGGGCATGGACAGCCAGGCCCCGAAACCCACCACACGGCTGACAAGCACCGCCGACACCAGCCAACCGCCGGCCAGCCCCACCACCAAAGCCGCGGCCGGGGCCAGCAGCAGGTGCGTGAGCAGGGGCGCAGCCAGGCTGGCGACATGCGAGGTCGGCAGCGAGAGCCAGAACTCGACCGACCGGTCGCCGTGGTCGCGCCGGGCCAGCCCGGTGATGAGGATCAGGGAGGTGGCCGACAGGATCAGGAAGGTGATGACCGTGCCGGCGGTCATCGCGATCATGCCCAGCAGCGTAGCGAAGGCCGGCCCGACGCGGTCGGCATGGTCGGAGTCCAGCTGAATCTGACCGAAGGCCAGCCCCAGCACGGCCAGAGCCAGCGGCACCGCCACGAGCAGGGTCCAGCCGAAACGGTGCTGCATCCATTCGCGCCGGATCAGCGTGGTGAAGTTGTTCATGGGTTGTCCTGGCAGAAGATGTCGAAGTGGCTCAGAAGTGCTGGCGGTCGAGTTCGGGCTTGCGCGTGAGTGCCACGAACAGGTCGACCAGACTGGGCCGCACCCGCTGGCCCAAGGCCAGCACCTCGTCGGGTGGCGCGCCGTCGAACACCGCGGTCGTCGCGCCGCGCGCGCCGCCATTGGCCGGGTTACTGCGATAGCGAAGCAGCGGGTGCGCAGCGGCCATGCGTTCTGCGGCTTCGGGGTCGTGGTTCAGCGCGACGAAGCGGCGGTCCATGTCTTCCAGGCTGATGGACAGCACCAGCTTGCCTTCGTTGAGCATCAGCACGTCCGACAGCAGGCTCTCGATCTCCTCGACCTGATGGGTGCTGATGAGCACGCTGCGCTCGCCGTCGCACCATTCGTCGACGAGCATCTCGTAGAAAGCCTTGCGCGAGATCACGTCCAGGCCCAGCGTGGGTTCGTCGAGGATCATCAACCTGGCGTCGATGGCGGCGATCAATGCCAGGTGGGCCTGCACGACCATGCCCTTGGACAGCGACTTCACCTTGTCGCCCAGGCTCACGCTGGTGCGGCGCAGCAGGGTGCGGGCACGGTCTGCAGAAAACCGGGGGTGCAGGCCGCTCATCAAGGTGATGAGGTCGCCCACGCGCGCCCAGCGCGGCAGGATGGCCACGTCGGGGATGTAGCAGGCGCCCTGCAGCAGCTGCACCCGCTGCTGCTGCGGGTGCAGGCCCAGCACGCGCAGGCTGCCTTCCTTGCCCGTGATGTTGGCCAGGCCGACCATGGCCTTCATCAGCGTGGTCTTGCCGGCGCCGTTGTGACCCAGCAGCCCGACCACGCGGCCCTTCGGAATGGTGAAGCTGACGTCGTCGACGGCGCGCTTGCTGCCGTAGGCCACGCTGACGCTGCGCGCCTCGACCAGGGGTTCGTTCATCATGCTTGTTCCCATTGCAGTTGTTCGGCACCGATGCCCAGGCGAAGCAGCCGCTCGCGCAGACGCGGCCATTCGGTTTCCAGGAAGCGCTGGCGCTCGGCAGCGCGCAGCCGCTCGCGTGCACCGGCCACCACGAACAGCCCGAGGCCGCGGCGGTTCTCCAGCAGACCTTCGTCGCCCAGGGCCTGCAGGGCGCGGTTCACCGTCAGCGGATTCAGCAGGTGGCGCGTGGCCAGCACCCGCACCGAAGGCATGGCCTGGCCTTCGGGGGGCTGGCCGTCGAGCAGCTGCGCCGCCAGCAAGTCGGCCAGTTGCTGATAGATGGGTTGTCGGTCGTCCCAGGTGGGCATGGCGGCTGTCCCGTCGGGTGTGTTGGTGAGGTAACACACCATAACAGCGGGGCAGGCTGCAGCGCGCTGACGATGCGACAGGCTGCAGCCCCGGGCGATCAGTTGCACCAGCAGGAACGCCCGGCCGGGGCCGGGCGTCGCGGGGCCCGGGCGCCCGGCGGGGCGCTCAGGCGCTCAGGCCGCGGTCTGCCGGCGCTGGCGCAGCGCGGCGCCCAGCATGGCCAGACCCATGGCCATCAGGCCGTAGGTGCCGGGCTCGGGCACCGGGTTGGCGGCAATGAAGTTGTCCAGGCCGGTCTCTTCGCAGCAGTCGATGCCGTTCAGCTCGGGGCCCTCCGACCAGCGAATGCCCAGCACGGCCACGTCGCTGATGATCCCGAAGAACAGCGGCGTGCTTTCCGTCGGGTTCGTCGGCAGCACCGGGATGGCGGTGAACGTGGTGTCGCCGTCGGCGAACAGGAAGTCGAGGAAGCCCGGGCCCGGCGTGGCCGGGTCGTAGCCGGTGATCTCGAAGCCGAAGGCGAAGTAGCCCGCACCCAGATTGATGTTGTAGATGGCCTCGGGCAGGTTGCGCGGCGTGGCGAACGCGACCTTGTTCGGCCCTGTTGCCTGGAAGACTTCCAGGCTGGCCATGTTGGTGCTGATGGTGACGCCGGGCAGCACCTGCACTCCGGCCAGGTTGGCGCCGGCGGCATAGCCTTCGAAGTTCTGGGTGAGGGTGGGCGTGGCGCCCAGCGCGGTCAGGAATTCGGCCTGGGTGCCATACAGGGTGGGGCTGGCAGCCTGGGCGGTGCCCAGCAGCAAGGCGCAAGCGGCGGCGCCGCACAGGGTGGTGAGTTGGCGATTCATGATGTGTTCTCCAATGGGGTTTGCGGGTGGGCAGCGCGGCGACATCAGCGCTGGCCTGCGGTGGGCGCGCCGCCTTCCTGGCGGCTGACACCGGCGGGTATCAGGGTGCGGGTGCAGCTGCGCGACATCTGCACGACCATGGCGCTGTCGTCCAGCCAGAAGGTGCTGGCATCGGCGCCGAACTGCACCTGCTTCCACTGCACGGCCACCGGCACCTGCAGCGGCGCGTTGCCGGTGTTGGTGATGCAGCGGTGGCGGCTGAGCGCATGCCCGCGCCAGGAGTTGGCCGTGGTCTTGCCTTCGTCGGTGCTGGCGAAGGCATAGGTGTCGCCGCCGAAGGTGCTGGCCTGCGGGCTGCCTTCGACGCCGCCGATCAGCACCTGCAGTTCGCACCAGTTGGGCTGGGCACCGCCGCCGTAGCAGGCTGCTTCAGCGGCAAAGTCCACGCTGACCAGCACCGTGGTCTGGGCGGGCACGAAGATCGAAGTCGTGGCACCGGGCACGTTGGCAAACACGGTGTTGCTGGTGAGGTTGACGTTGGTGTTGGTCACCACGCGCTTGAAGAACGGTGCACCGCTGGTGAAGGTCTCGATGCCGTCGGCAGCATGGGCAGAAACTGCGGCTGCGAGCAGTGCGCTGCACACCCATGCGGCGCGGGTCGATGATCGAACTGTGTTCATGTCGGACTCCTGTGAATGGCTTGAATCAGCGTGGGGTGCGGGATGCACTTCACGTGAATTCCATTCTTCGCAGGTCGTCCCCACCGGCCATCCACCCGCCGCTGTAGATGCAATTTGCAAGCTAGGGGCCCTAACTGTCGGGGAGGGGGCAAGATGCGGCATGAGGGGCGGAACCCTCGGCGCTTGCAGCTCGGCGACAGTGCTGGCCTCGGTCAGCTCGAATCAGCCAGCTTCCACGCGGTTGCGGCCGAGCGCCTTGGCGCGGTACAGCGCCTGGTCGGCGCGGGTCGACAGCGCCGTCTCGTCGTAAGGCGGCGCACTGGCCAGGCCGGCGCTGAGCGTCACCGCCAGGCCAGGGGCAAGCGCCGCCCAGTCGTGGCCGGCGACGCGCTGGCGAATGCGCTCGCAGACTTCCCGCGCCCGGGACTCATCGGCATTGGGCAGCACGGCCAGGAACTCCTCGCCGCCGATACGGGCGACGAGGTCTGCCTGGCGCACGCACTCGCGCAGCAGCTGCGCAAAAGCCACCAGGACGCGGTCGCCCACCAGGTGGCCGTGTCGGTCGTTGATCAGCTTGAAGTGGTCCAGGTCCAGGATGGCCAGCGTCACCGGCCGGCCGGCGGCAGCGGCGTCCCTCAGCAAAGCTGGAAGGTGGTGGTCCAACGCGCGCCGATTGCCCAGGCCGGTCAGCGGGTCCCGGCGGGTGTCGGCTTCCAGGCTTTGCGCACGTGCGCGCTGGCGTTCGACCTCGCGACGGGACTGCTCGGCTTCGACACGGGTGATGAATTGCTCGGATTGCGCCCGCAACTGCTGCACGATGCGCTCGCGCAGCAGGTCCGAATGCTGCTCCAGGTGCCGCAGCGCGGCGGCGGTATCGCCCAGCGCCTTGTGGGCCTGGTACAGGGCGTGCTGGGCTCGCAGTTCCGTCATCGGCGTCAGCGGCCGGTCCCCGGCTTTGGCCAGCATGGCGAGCAGCAGGTCCCGGGCCTGCTCGGGGACGGCGTGGCGCAGTGCCCACTCGGCAATCGAGCAATTCACGCGCTCGGCTTGTGGTCCGAAGCCCAGGCGCAGGGCCTCTGCCAGCGTGCTGTCCAGCAACGCGCGCGATCGGTCGCGCTCGCCCAGGTGAACCAGGATTTCGCCCAGGTTGCCTTCGGAAATGATGCGCCAGTAGGGGTCGCCCGTCGCACCGTTGAGGCCCACCATTTCCTCGGCCAGCGGCAGCGCCCGCTCCAGCGCCGCCAGCGAGGCCGCTGTGACCTCGCCGCCGCGCTGCAGGTAATAGGTGCCGATCAACACGGCGCAAAGGTTGTTCAGCGCGCCGAACAATTCCCGCGGCACTGCGCCTTCGCGGGCGATGGCCAGCGCCTCGCGCAGCAGCCGTTCGGCCTGCCAGGGGTCGCCCATGCGTTCGAAGCAGATGCCCAGGGTGTTGAGCGCCTGCGAAAGCGGCCCGGGCTGCCCGGTGGCCTCGGCCAGCGCGTGCACCTCGTAGGCGGCCGCCAGGGCCAGGTCGAAACGGCCGATCTCTGCGCCCGAGAAGGCGACGATGCGCTGGAGCTCGCGGAGGTCATCGCTGCTGTGCGCGCGCAGCATCGGCGAGAGGTCTTCTGCCATCGCCAGCACACCGGGGTAGTCACCACGGCGGAAGGTGAACAGGGCTTGCAGCCAGCCCGCGCGCACCCGGGTGGCGGGGTCGGTGGCCTGTGTCGCCGCGCGTGTTGCGGCCAGCAGGCCGGCATCGAGCTCGCCGCGGGCGAGGCAGGCCTGGGCTTCGGCAAGTGCTTGCTGTGCGGTTTCTTGGTTCATCGTGCCACGGTCAGCATAGCCGGAAGTTGCCAGGAACCGCCGAACTGCTGCGGGGTGCCTGCAAACGCGCGAAGATCTCAGGAATCAGCCGTTCCCGTGTGTCCATGGACGGCAAGCTGCACTTCGACCCTACATCGCTGCCTGCAGCATCAGCAGGTAGTCGTCGCGTGTGGCCAGGCGCGGGTTGGTCTTGTGGCAGTGGTCGGCCATCGCGCCGTCGACGATGCGCTCGAACTGGTCCTCGGTCACGCCCATCGCGCGCAGGCCCGGGGGCAGGCCGAGCCGGGCATTCAGGTCACGCACGGCCTCGGCCAGGTCGCGGCCTTCGAGGTCGCAGCTGTCCAGGCCGATGGCCTGGGCCATGCGTTGCAGCCTCCGCTCGGCCTGGATCGAAGCTGCCGATGCGTTGAAGCGGATCACTGCCGGCAGGAACATGGCATTCAGCGTGCCGTGGTGCAGCCGCGGGTTCACGCCGCCCAGGCTGTGGCTGAGCGAATGCACGCAGCCCAGACCCTTCTGGAAGGCCATTGCACCCTGCATGCTGGCGCTGAGCATGTGCCAGCGGGCGTTGACGTCGCGGCCATTGCGCGTGGCGGCTTCGATGTGCGCCCAGCCGCGGGCCAGGCCGTCCAGGGCAATGCCGTCGGCCGGCGGGTTCACGGCCGGGGCCATGAAGGTTTCAAGGCAGTGGGCAATGGCGTCCATGCCCGTGGCGGCGGTCAGCCCCGGGGGCAGGGCCAGCGTCAGCTCGGGGTCGAGCAGCGCCGCCTTCGGCAGCAGGTGCCAGCTGTGGAAGCCCAGCTTGCGGCCGTCGTCGACGATGACGATGGCGCCGCGCGCCACCTCGCTGCCGGTACCGGCGGTGGTGGGCACGGCAATCAGTGGCAGCACGCGCTCGGTGATGAGCGGGCTGCCGCCTTCGATGGTGGCGTAGGTCTTCAAGGGGCCGGGGTGGGTGGCCGCGATGGCCACGCCCTTGGCCAGATCGATGCTGCTGCCGCCGCCCACGGCCACCAGGCCGTCGCAGGCCTCGCGGCGCACCATGTCGGCCGCGGCACGCACGGCGGCCTCGGTCGGGTTCGACGGGGTCTGGTCGAACACCGCGTGGGGCAGGTCGCCCAGCGCGACCAGCGCCGCCTGCAGCACGCCGGCGGCGCGGACACCCGCGTCGGTGACGACGAGCGGCCGGCGCATGCCCACGCGCTGGCATTCGGCGCGCAGCAGGCTCACCACGCCGGGGTCGATGTCGATCTGGGTCAGGTACAGGATGCGGGCCATGGGTGCTGTGGGAGGATGAAGAACCAGGGGGCAGGGCAGAAAGTATGCTCCGCCGCCGGAACACGCCGATGTCGCTGCAACTCCTCACCCCCGCCATGGCCGGCCTGCTGGACCGCATCCAGCGTGCCGGCCGCCCGCCGTTTCACACGCTGACGCCGGCGCAGGCGCGCGCTGCCTACCTGGCAGGTGCTGAAGTTTTGGACCTGCCGCGGGCGCCGTTGGCGCGGGTGGAAGACATCATGCTGCCGGGAGGTCACGGCCAGCCACGGCCGGCACGTCTTTACGCCCCGGGGCATTCTGAACTGCCGGTGCTGCTGTACCTGCACGGCGGAGGCTTCGTCATCGGCGGCCTGGACACGCACGACAGCCTGTGCCGCCAGCTGGCCCTGCGCAGCGGCGTGGCCGTGGTGTCGCTGGACTACCGGCTGGCGCCGGAACATGCCTTCCCCGCGGCGGTGGAGGACGCCTGTGCCGCCATGCATGCCCTGGCCGGCGACCCGCACCGTCTGGGCCTGCGCGCCGGCCCCATCGCCGTGGGCGGCGACAGCGCCGGCGGCACGCTGGCGGCAGTGTGTGCACTGCACGCGCGCGACATCGGACTGAAGCTGGCGCTGCAACTGCTGATCACGCCCGGCACCACCGCCCATGCCGACACGGCTTCGCACAAGCTCTTCGCCAACGGCTTCCTGCTCGACGCCACCACCATCGCCTGGTTCTTCGACCAGTACATCCCGCATGGCCAGCGCAGCGACTGGCGCTTCGCGCCGCTGCTGGCCGATGTGGACGACACCGCCCCGGCCTGTGTGCTGCTGGCCGAATGCGATCCGCTCGTCGACGAAGGCCTGGCCTATGCCGACCGGCTGCGCGCCGCCGGCGTGCCAGTGCAACTGGAACTGGTGCGCGGCATGACGCACGACTTCATCAA
Source organism: Burkholderiales bacterium Ga0077543 (assembly GCA_001464055.1). Lineage (GTDB taxonomy): Bacteria > Pseudomonadota > Gammaproteobacteria > Burkholderiales > Burkholderiaceae_C > Rubrivivax. Next base: position 62,962 of record LNET01000060.1, on the reverse strand, counting down.
GATGGGCCGCGTGCTGAAGGAAGCGCCGCTGGCCCTGGACACCCTGGCCGCGGCCCTGCGCGCGGCCCTGCAAACCTGAACCACCATGACCGCACCTGCACACGACGCGAACCCGCAACGCGACGACTTCCGCTTCTTCGACCGCCTGCGCGTTCGCTGGGCCGAGGTCGACATGCAGAAGATCGTCTTCAACGGCCACTACCTGATGTACTTCGACACCGCCGTGGCCGCCTACTGGCGCGCGCTGGCGCTGCCTTACCACGAGACCATGCACGCCCTGCAGGGAGACCTGTACGTGCGCAAGGCCACCCTGGAATACGAGGGATCGGCCCGCTACGACGACGCCTGCGACGTGGGTCTGCGCTGCGCCCGCATCGGCAACAGCTCGATGCTGTTCAAGGCCGCGCTGTTTCGCGGCGAACAGCGGCTGGTGCACGGTGAACTGGTGTACGTGTTTGCCGACCCCGCGACCCAGACCAGCCGCCCGGTGCCGCCTTCACTGCGGGCGGCGCTGGACCGGTTCGAGGCCGGGGGCTCGATGCTCGACGTCGAGACTGCGGCCTGGCGCGGCCTGGCCACGGAAACAGCGGCATTGCGCCAGGCCGTCTGGGCCGATGAACTGGGCCAACCCGAGGCTGCTGCCATCGACGCCGACGACGCCACGGCCACCCATGCGCTGGCGCGCAACCGCATGGGGCTGGCGGTGGGCTGCGGCCGGTTGGCCAGCGACGACGGGCGCATCGGCCAGGTCAGCCGCATGTCGGTGCTGCAGGCCGTGCGCGGGGGTGGTGTCGGGCGGGCGCTGTTGTCGGCCCTGGTGGCCCAGGCGCGCCAGCAGGGGCTGCACATGCTGCGGCTGCAGGCCCAGCGCAGCGCGGTCGGCTTTTACGCCCGGGCCGGTTTTGCCGTGGCCCATGCCGAACCGCTGCTGCTGGGCGGTGTGCCGCATGTGCCGATGGGGCTGCGGCTGGCCTGAACCAGCAACCTGGTCAGGCGGCGATCAGGCGTCGACGGCGTCGAAACACTCCACGTGCCGGCGCGGCGCGCCCAGCGGCATCAAACCGGCACTGGCAGCAGCATCGATGGCGGCCTGCAGCGCCGGGCCGACACCGCCTTCGACGGCATAGGTTTCCATGCAGGTCACGCTGCCCTCGGCGCGGGCGGCTGCGTCGCTGCGCCGGTACAGGCCGGTGTGCAGACCCGGGTGCGCAGCCCGCAGCTCGGCCTGCCAGCCGCGGGCCGCCTGCAGGGCCGCTGCAGACAGTTCCGGCGCCACCTTCCAGTAGACGAACAGGCTGCGCATGGCGCCGGCAGCGTTCAAGCCGGTTCGTTGGGAATGGCGTAGGGCAGGGCGGCCAGGTGCAGGACAGGCCCTTCGGCGCTGCCGGCATGCAGGCTGCCGCCTTCCAGCGCCGCCAGCTTCAGCTCCACCAGCGCCAGCTGCCGCCCGGCCGACAGGCTGCCGGACAGCACCACCATGCCTGCGGGCTGGCCGGGGTCGGCGCTGTGGAAGACCTCCTGCCCGGGCAGCAGCGGGACAGTGCCTTGCAGCACCTGGGCGCGGCGCTTGATCGTGCCGCGGTACTGGCTGCGCGCCACCACTTCCTGGCCGGGGTAGCAGCCCTTCTGGAAATTGACGCCACCCACCAGTTCCAGGTTCACCATCTGCGGCACGAACTGTTCGCTGGTGGCGGCGACGACGCGGGCCACGCCGCTGGCGGCTTCCAGCGCCTGCCAGACAGCCAGGTCCAGCACCGGCCCGGCGGGTGGAACAAGGCCGGCATGCAGCCAGCGCGGCACCGACACGCCTTCGACCAGGGCGTCGGGCAGCCGCAGCGCGTGCTGGCCCCTGGCCTGCCAGGCCGCCCAGACGGGCGCGTCTGCCGGCCCGCCCCCGGTACCCGCCACGCCCCACAACGGCCAATCGGCGCTGGCGTCGCTGAGCTTGCAGCGCGCGCGCAGCACGAACATCTGCAGCCGCTTCAGCACCGCGGGCAGCAGGTCGGCGCTGCAGGCCAGCAGCACTTCGTCGGGCGCCGGTCGCCAGGCCACGAAGCTGGCCTGCAGGCGGCCCTTGGCCGAGCAGTAGCCCGCAAGCACCGCGCGACCGGCTGCCAGGTGGTCGATGTCCTGCGTCAGCTGGCCGTGCAGGAACTTCGCGGCTTCGTCGCCAGCGGCGCGTATCACGCCCCAGTCGGCCAGGCGCACGACGCCTTCAAGTGGGGGCAGGGCGGAAGGTGGGTTGGGCAGGCTCATGCTGTCATTATCATCAGCCGCCATGTCGAGCCGGTCATCCTTCGCCCTGCTGGCCCGGTGGCTGGCCATCGTGCTGCTGTTGCTGGCGCTGTCTGCCGCGGCCGCAGCCTGGCTGGCCTGGAGGTGGCTGGACGCGCCGCTGCCGCTGCGAACGCCCCAGGTGGAACTGTCGATCGAGCCCGGCACCACGCCCCGCGCCGTGGCGCAGGCCTGGGTGGAGGCCGGCGTGCAGACGCAGCCGCGCTGGTTGTTCGAATGGTTCCGCTGGTCGGGCCAGAGCCGACTGATCCGCGCCGGCAGCTACGAAGTCGAGGCCGGCGCCACCCCGCGCAGCCTGCTGGCGAAGATGGTGCAGGGCGACGAAGCCATGGAGTCGGTGCGCTTCATCGAGGGCTGGACCTTTCGCCAGATGCGCGAAGCCCTGGCCCGTGCGCCGGAACTCAAGCCCACCACGGCCGGCATGGACGAAGCGCAGTTGATGGCCGCCGTGGGCAGCCCGGGCATCCCGGCCGAGGGGCGGTTTTTCCCAGATACCTACCGCTACAGCCGCGGGGTCAGCGACCTGACGGTGCTCAAGCGCGCTCACCGCGCGCTGCAGCAGCAACTGGACGCTGCCTGGGCCGAACGTGCGCCCGACACGCCGCTGAAGAGCGCCGACGAAGCCTTGATCCTGGCTTCCATCGTCGAGAAGGAAACCGGCCTGGCCGCGGAACGGGGCCAGGTCGCAGGCGTCTTCATCAACCGGCTGCGCATCGGCATGCGGCTGCAGACCGACCCCACGGTCATCTACGGCATGGGCGAGTCCTTCGACGGCAACCTGCGCCGGCGCGACCTGGAAACCGACACGCCCTTCAACACCTACACCCGCGCCGGCCTGCCGCCCACCCCGATCGCACTGCCCGGCACCGCTTCGCTGCGTGCCGCAGTGCGCCCCACGGCCACCAAGGCTTTGTACTTTGTGTCGATGAGCGACGGCAGCGGGCGCAGCGTCTTCAGCGAAAACCTGGCCGACCATAATCGCGCCGTGAACCAATACCAGCGCGGCGGCCGATGAAGCCGGCAGACCAGGCCCCGGGCCGCTTCATCACGCTGGAAGGCATCGACGGCGCGGGCAAGAGCACCCACCTGGCCGCCATCCAGGCCTGGTTGCAGGCGCGCGGGCACGAGGTCGTGAGCACGCGCGAACCCGGTGGCACCCCGCTGGCCGAAAGCCTGCGTGACCTGGTGCTGCACCGCCCGATGGACCCGCTGACCGAAGCCCTGCTGGTGTTCGCAGCGCGGCGCGACCACCTGCAGCAGGTCATCGGCCCGGCGCTGGCTCGCGGTGCCTGGGTGCTGTGCGACCGCTTCACCGATGCCAGCTTCGCCTACCAGGGCGCCGGCCGCGGCTTCGACCTGGCGCTGCTGGCGCAGCTGGAAGACTGGGTGCAGCAGGGCCGCCAGCCCGACCTGACGCTGTGGTTCGACGCCCCTGCAGCCACGGCTGCGGCACGCCGCGCCGCGGTGCGCGAGCCCGACCGCTTCGAGGCCCAGGACGAGGCCTTCTTCGGCCGCGTCAATGCCGGCTACGCCGCCCGCGCCGCGGCCGACCCCGCGCGCTTCGTCCGGATCGATGCCGCGGCCGGGCGTGAAGTCGTGTGGCGAGGGGTGCAAGCCGCGCTGCAGGCCCGCTGGCCGGGGGGTGACGCCGCATGATGCCCGTGGCCGACGCCCAGGGCCAGCTGCCCCTGCCCTGGCTGGCCGCCCCGCTGGGCGAAGTGCTGACCCGCATGCACGCGCAAGCGCGTGGCCATGCCACGCTGGTGCATGGCGCGGCCGGCGTGGGCGCGCTGGAATTTGTGCTGGCGCTGGCCCAGGCGCTGCTGTGCGAAAGCGCCACCCCGGCGGTGACGCCCTGCGGCCGCTGTGGCAGCTGCAAGCTGGTGCAGTCGGGCCTGCACCCCGACCTGTTCGTGCTGCTGCCGGAAACCCTGCGTCGCGAGACCGGCTGGCTGGTGGCCGACGACAAGGCCGAGGGCGAAGACCTGAAACGCAAGCCCAGCCGCCAGATCCGCATCACCGAAGTGCGCACGCTGATCGACTGGTCGCACAAGACCAGCGCCCGCGGCCGCGGCAAGGTGGTGGTGCTGCACCCCGCCGACACCATGAACTACCAGTCGGCCAGCGCACTGCTGAAGACGCTGGAAGAACCCCCCGCTGGCACCCGGCTGTTGTTGACCACGGCCGACCCGGCCCACCTGCTGCCCACGGTGCGCAGCCGTTGCCAGAGCGTGGCCCTGCTGCCGCCGGAACCCGGCGCAGCCAGCACCTGGCTGGCCGGGCAGGGCGTGGCGCAAGCCGAAGTGCTGCTGGCCGCCTGCAACGGCCGGCCGCTGGAAGCGCTGGCGCTGGCACGTTCCGGTGTGGACGCGGCAGCCTGGACGGCATTGCCGGCGGCCGTGGCGCGCGGCAATGCCACGGCCGTGGCGGGCTGGGCGCCGCCCTTGCTGGTCGACGCGTTGCAGAAGCTTTGTCACGACGCCATGGCGATGGCTGTCGGTGGTGCTGGCCGGTACTTTCCGGTTGCCAGCCTGGGCCAGCCCGCCAACCTGGCCGCGCTGCTGGACTGGGCCACGGAACTGGCGCGGGTGGCGCGTCACGCCGACCACCCCTGGAGCGAAGCACTGCTGGCCGATGCATTGATCCAGCAAGGGCGGCAAGCTTTGGCACCAGCCCGGCCTGGTGGTACAGCCCGCCTGCCCGCAGCCGGGCAGGGCTTCGCTACACTGAGCCGATGAACGAGCGTGCGCCCACCAAACCAGCCAACCCGGGTCCGTCGATCCTGCCGGTGGGCGCGGCGTCGCCCGCGGCCGGCCCGGCACAGGGTGCGGCCGGTGCCGGCAACCCCGGCGCCGCGGCGGCCAGCGGCGCCCGCCCCAGCGTCATCCAGCTGGTGTTTCGCGAAAAAGGCGCCTTGTATGCCGCCTACATGCCGCTTCTGACCGATGGCGGCCTGTTCGTGCCCACCACGCGCGACTACCGCCTGGGCGACGATATCTATCTGCTGATGTCGTTGCCCGACGACCCGCAGCGCTTTCCGGTGGCCGGCAAGGTGGCCTGGCTGACCCCCGCCAACGCCTCCGGCGGCCGCACGCAGGGCGTGGGCGTACGTTTCCCGAACGACGACAAGACCCGGCAGCTGAAGATCAAGATCGAGGAAATCCTCGGCACCAGCGTGTCGTCGGCCAAGCCCACGCAGACGCTCTAGCCGACGCTGCGGCCCCGATGTTCGTCGACTCGCACTGCCACCTGAGCTTTCCCGAACTGCAGGCCCGGCTGCCCGACATCCGCCGCGACATGTCGGCTGCCGGCGTCGACCGCGCGCTGTGCATCTGCACCACGCTGGAAGAGTTCGACGAGGTGCACGCGCTGGCCACAGGCTTCGACAACTTCTGGGCCACCGTGGGCGTGCACCCCGACAACGAAGGCGTGCAGGAACCCACGGTCGACGACCTGGTGCAGCGTGCGGCGCGCCCGCGCGTGGTGGCCATCGGCGAAACCGGGCTGGACTACTACCGCCTGAACGGCCGCAGCGTGGCCGACATGGCCTGGCAGCGCGAACGTTTTCGCGTGCACATCCGCGCTGCGCGTGCCACCGGCCTGCCGCTGGTCGTGCACACCCGTGACGCCAGCGTCGACACCCTGGCCATCCTGGCCGAAGAAGGCCAGGGCGCAGTGCGCGGCGTGTTCCACTGCTTCACCGAAACCCAGGAAGTCGCCAGCGCCGCCCTGGCCCTGGGTTTCCACATCTCGTTTTCGGGCATCCTGACCTTCCGCAACGCCCAGGCCCTGCGCGACGTGGCCCGCCAGGTTCCGCTGGACCGCTGCCTGATCGAGACCGACAGCCCCTACCTGGCACCGGTGCCCTACCGCGGCAAGACCAACAGCCCGGCCTACGTGCCGCATGTGGCGGCGCAGCTGGCCGAACTCAAAGGCCTGGACGTGGCCGAAGTGGCCCGCGCCACCACCCGCAACTTCGAGCAGCTGTTTGCCATTGCAGCGCTCCACGCCACCAACGAAGATGAAGTCATTTCTTAAGATAGTTTTTTATCTTGTTGTCGCCACTGGATTTTCTTCAGTCCGTGCTGACGCTTATGTTGACTTCTTCAGGGCCGTGAACATCGACGATGCGCGTACGGTCAACCAACTGCTGGCGCGCGGCTTCGACCCCAATTCACCCAACACACGGGGCCTGCCAGCCCTGGTGCAGGCGGTGCGGGACGAGTCCCCGAAAGTCATGGCAGCGCTGCTGGCGCACCCGGACCTGAAGGTCGACGCCACCACGCCTGCCAACGAAACGGCGCTGATGATGGCGGCGCTGGCCGGCCAGGTGGACTGGGCGCAGAAGCTGCTGGCCCATGGCGCGCAGGTCAACCGTGAGGGATGGACCCCTTTGCATTACGCCGCCAGCGGCCCGCAGCCGCAGCTGCTGACGCTGCTGCTGGACAAGGGGGCGGCCGTCGATGCGCGCTCGCCCAACGGCACCACGCCCTTGATGATGGCTTCGCGCTATGGCAACGAAGAAGGAGCCCAGCTGCTGCTGACCAGAGGAGCCGATGCCCGACTGCGCAATGACCAGGGCCTGACGGCTGTGGACTTTGCGCGTACTGGCGGACGCGAGAAGCTGGCTGCACGGCTGGAACAGGCTGCCAGGTAACTGATCGTGTAGGAATTCATCCGACAGCAGGCATGTCGCAGCGCCCACTGTGGCCAGCATCAAGCCTTGCCTAGAGTTGCCGATAGCGCTGTCATTGCAGCGACGGGAGCGTCGAGATGTCTGTGGAAGCCCAAGTCCGGAATCCGTTCATGCTGATGCTGAACCCCGAAGTGGTGGTTGCAGCCGTGGAGGCATCGGAACGCCTGAAGCAACTGAACAGGCACGAGTGCCGCCCGCTGGACCGAGTCAGTCCGACACGGCCCGACGGCAGCCCCTGGCCGGCGGGCGCCGACGAACAGGTCGACTGAGCTGGGACACTGGCGCCGGAGGGCGCCATTCAGCCTCTTCAATAATTGAGTACGATGTATATTATGTCAACTGCTAACGCGGTCAAGCAACCACGAGATGGTGATGTCGGCACAGGTTGAGTCCCCTTTGTCTTCGAACGACAGCACCGTCGAACCGAGCTTCCCCGCCCGCAGTCGAAACTTACGGACGCCAAAGGCATCGAGCTCAATGACCGGTGCGCACGCGGACTGGAAGAACGCGATCAACGCAGTTCACGCCGGCTGAAAAGTCACCTGCGAAGTCATCAACGAGATTTCGTAATCGCCACCCCCGGCAACGAACCAGTTCTTCTGCCACAACACCCGCTTGTTCTGCGCAGTCCATTCATCGAGTTTCAAATGCGCCCTGATCGCGTATTCGGAGGCGGCGCAGCCGATGTTCATCCAAGGGTCGATGATGAATCCCGTATCCGACCCGACGTCGGCCAAGGTATCCAATGAAGGTCGAGCGCCGACGTAGCAGAACGCGTGGTCGCCCGGCTTTTCGACATGACCGACGAAAACATGGCCTCGGCCGATGCCGTGGTCCATGCAGACCAGGAATGACGCCAGATCGGCCATCGATCCGCAGTTACCAGCGACTTTCTGGGCCCGGTGGATCAAGGCCCCCGCTTCGTAGGGACTGGCCGCTTCAATCAGGCTCATGCTTTCAGACCGGTCAGCTTTGCGATATCGCCGGTTGTGGCGTTTCGCGAGCTCACCTCGCTGGTGCAGGTTCTTGAGAAGGGCGTTGACTTCCGACGACGACAGCGGGTCCGTATGCCCTGATGCCGGCACATACAGTTTGTTGCTGCTTTTCGGGCCATGTTTGGCGAAGAACCTCCTCACCTTGGTCACTACATCCTGCGCAATTTGCCTTTTCATTCTGTTGCTCCGTCCGTGGACCCCACAAACCCTTGGTGGGGAGAGACTAGCGCATCAAGCTCCGGCTCCGCGGCTGGCTTTGTCGGCTGAGTTGCTGGGCGCAAACTTTCTCGCCGTTGACCAGGGCAGCAACCCAAGCCCAGGCAGGTGGCATTGGCCGCCTGCAAGAGCCAGCGCGGCACCTTGGCCTGACGCCCAGCCCCCGCGCTTGTGCTGAGCTTGACGCCGAGCAAACCGTCGCACCCGCGGGCCCGGCCTTCAGCCGGTCGCGTCGAGCAGCGACCCCATCATCTGGTCGCCGGTCTTGAACACGGCCAGGTTGGCCAGGAACTGGTGCTTTGCGGCCAACTGGCCCACCATGTCCGCCTCCAGGGCGTTGCCTTGCTGCGCTGCCAGGCTGGGGGAACTCGTGACCCCACCTCCCGGTGCGGCAGCTTGCAGCACCTGCTCGCGGCGAAAGCCCGGCGTCGACAGGTTGGCGATGTTGTGCGCGGCGGCGCCCGTGGCGCTTTGCGCGGCATTCATGCCGCTCAGGCTGATCGCGGGAATGGACGTCATGGGGCGTTTCGGGCCGAGATACAGGATTGTCCGCATCCGCCTGGCGCCTGCGGCACGCCTGGCGCGCAACTTCGGGCCAAACCGCCGAGTCGTTCACGAAAGCCGGTCTGGATGGGGGACTGGCTGTTTTTGGAAGGTTCCGCTTCAAGCGGCTGTGCTGGCGAGCGGGGTCTCGAGGCTTCCCTGGGCCGAAGCCCTCATGCCAGGCGGGGCAGCCGCCGCGCCACTATCCTCCCGTCCCGATGAATCAGCAGCCTGCAGCCAGCGTCCGCCCCAGATCGCCCTGGCGAAGGCGTCTCTTCATCGGCGCCATCGCTGCCGGGTCCGGCATCTTCATCTGGAGCCGTCTGCCCAAGGGCGCCTACCCCACCGACCTGTCACCCATCGGCCAGGGGCAGGCGGCGCTGGTGCTCACCATGGACGGCAACTTCATGGGCGGCGCCGAAATGATGAAGGTGCTGAACGGCGTGCGCCCCGATTTCGCCTCCTCGGTGCACTTCCTGGTGGCCTCGATGGGCCTGCCCGAGGGGCGGGCCTTCGCCCGGCAACATCAGGCCGGCGACGGCACGGTGGTGCTGTTCGATGCCGGCGGCCGGCGCCTGGCGGTGCTGCACGCGCCACAGACCGCGGATGAACTGCGGCAGGCGATCCAGCAGGCCCTGGGCCGCTGAGGGCCTCAACCCCGGCGCAGCTGCTGCGCAAAGTGTCGGAAGGGCGTCTATTCCGAGCTCATCCCTTGACAAGTCAGGGGTTTTGGGCTCAAGGTCGGGGTCATCCTGTCGAAGACCCGCCATGGGCTCCCTGGAAATCTTGAAACGCCAGTTGCACGTCAACGAGCGCCCGGCACGCGCCGGCGCGCCAGCGCCACGCAGCTTGCTGCTGGCCCATGGCTACGGCTGCGACCAGAGCATGTGGCGCCTGCTGTTGCCGCTGCTGCAAGACCACCACTGCATCAGCTTCGACTTTCCCGGCACCGGCGCCGGCGGCCCGGCCGCCTACGACCCCGTGCGCCATGCCAGCCTGCAAGGCTATGCCGACACCGTCGTCGACCTGGTGGCTGCCCTGGACCGCCCCGGGCTGGTCTTCGTGGGCCACTCCGTCAGCGCCATGATCGGCGCCCTGGCCGCACGCAGCGCCCCTTCGGCCTTCGCCGAACTGGTGATGCTCTGCCCCTCGCCCTGCTACCGGAACGACGGGCCCCGCTACCACGGCGGCTTCGAACCCGAACAACTGACCGGGCTGCTGCAGTCGCTGTCCGACAACCACGCCGGCTGGTCGCATGCGGTCGCGCCCATGATCATGGGCAATGCCGACCGGCCCGCGCTGTCGGCCGAACTCGCCGGGGCCTTCTGCGCCATGGACCCGACGATCGCATTGCGCTGGGCCCGTGCCACCTTCCTGTCGGACCTCCGACCCGTCCTGCCCCAGGTGGACCTGCCCAGCCTGGTGCTGCACTGCCGTGAAGACGCCATTGCACCGCCCGAGGTGGGGCGCTACACCGCGGCCCATCTTCCCCAGGGCCGGCTGGCCTGGCTGGAAGCCAGCGGTCATTGCCCGCAGCTCAGCCACCCTGCCGAGCTGGCGCGCGTGCTGCTGGCGGAACTGGCCTTGCCGGACTCGAGCTGCGACGCAGCGGCAAGGCCATGACGCGCAGCCGGCCGGCAGCCTGATGACTTCACCGGCCCTGCCCGACATCGAGGCCTGGCCTTGTGCCGGCTTGTGGCTGGACGTCGAAGGCTGCGTCACGGGCATCAACCGCGAATGTGCCCAGCACCTGGGGGTCGCGGCCGGCAGTCTGGCCGGGCGTCGCCTGGCCGACTTGCTGGTGCCGGCCAGCCGCCTGCTGTGGGTCAGTGCGCTTTGGCCGGCACTGCTGGTGCGCCAGCACATCGACGACGCCACGCTGGTGTTCGAACGCCCGCAGGGCCCCTGGGCGACCTCGGCCGCGCTGCGGGTGTCTGCCGATGCCGGCCGGCTGGGCGTCAGCATGCTGCTGTTGCCTGCAAGCGAGCGGCTGCGCCTGCACGAGGAACTGCGCAGCGCCCGTCGCAGCCTGGACGCCATTCCGGGGGCCGTGCTGCAGTGTCGCCGCAGCGCAGAAGGCGAGCTGGATTTTGCCTATGCCAGTTCGGGTGTGCTCGACCTGCTAGGCGTCACGCCCGGCCAGGTCACGGTGCCGGGGCATGCCCTGCTGTCGGCCCTGGTGCCGGCCGACGCGCAGGCATTCCTGGCCAGCCTGGCCAAGGCCGAGGCCGAGTCCGTGGGTGCCATGCAGGCGGCTCCGCCCGGCCAGGCGCCGGTGCAGGCCACATGGCGGGTCACGGTGCACGCCGCCCGCGACCCGAAGCGCACCCTGGAATGGGTGGCCCAGAACGAAGGCGGAGCTGAACCCGGGGGGCTGTGGCACGGCGTGCTGGTGGACGTGAGTGAACGCGAGCGCCTGCAGGACGAACTGCGCGCCCAGGTCGCCACCGACGAACTGACCCGGCTGCCCAATCGGCGCGGCCTGATGGCGCAGCTGCAGAACCTGATCGACAGCGGGCGCCACTTTGCGCTGCTGTTCATGGACGTCGACCGCTTCAAGCAGATCAACGACAGCCTGGGCCACGAGGCCGGCGACGAACTGTTGCGCGAGGTGGCGCGCCGGTTGCGGCGCACGCTCCGCCCGGCCGACCAGCTGGTGCAGGTGGCGCAGCGCGACTTCGACACCTCGACCCCGGCCGGGCCGCTGGCCGCACGCCTGGGCGGCGACGAATTCGTGGTGCTGATCGACGGCCTGGGCGACCGGGCGGCGGTGGCGGCCCTGGCCGAAAGGCTGCTCGCCCGCCTGGGCCAGGCCTTCACGCTGGGCCGGCTGCGCGTTCACCCGGGCATGAGCATCGGCATCGTGCTTGGCGACGGCCACAGCACGGCCGCGCAACTGATGCGCGATGCCGACACCGCCATGTACGAGGCCAAGCGCCAGGGGCGCGGGCGCTTCGTGCACTTCGAGCCGGCCATGCACGCCCGGGCGGCACGGGCGCTGACGCTCGAGGCCGAGCTGCGGGAAGCCCTGGTGCGCCAGCCGATCCGGGCGGTGTTCCAGCCCATCGTCGACATCGTCACTGGCCGCATCGTCGGCATGGAGGCCCTGGCCCGCTGGCGCCATCCGGAACGCGGCGAAATCTCGCCCGCCGAATTCGTGCCGCTGGCCGAGGACGCAGGGCTCATCGCCGTGCTGGGCGAAAGCATGCTGCGCCAGGCCTGCCGCCACTTCCGTGCCTGGGGCCGGGCCGGCCTGCCCTTGCCGGCGCGGCTGTCGGTCAACCTCAGCCGGGCTCAGCTCGTCGACCCGGCCCTGGCCGACCGGGTGCGCATCATCGTCGAGGAATGCGGCCTGCCCTGTTCGGCGCTGCAGTTCGAGATCACCGAAAGCCTGGCGATGCAGGACGAGGGTGCGCGCGAAGTGCTGGGCGCTTTGCGGGCGCTGGGCATCAAGCTGGCGCTGGACGACTTCGGCACCGGCCATTCTTCCCTGGCCGCATTGCAGACGCTGCCGGTGCAGCAGCTCAAGATCGACCGCAGCTTCGTGCGCGAAGTCGAGACCAGCGCCTACCACCGCGCCCTGGTTCAGGCCGCGCTGCAGGTGGCCCATGCGCTGGCGCTGGAGGTGGTGGCCGAAGGCGTGGAAACCCAGACCCAGGCCCGCGCCCTGGCCAAGCTGGGCTGCACCCGCGCCCAGGGTTACCTGTATGCCCGCCCGCTGGAAGCAGCGGCCATGGCCGATTACCTGGGGGCCGACGCTGCGCGGGGCCAGGGCGAGCCCCTGTCGGAACCGGTGCTGGTCGCCGGGCACACCGCGGTGCACCAGGTGCTGATGACCGACGCCCAGGGGCTGACGACCTTCGCCAACCCTGCCTTCTGCCGCAGCACGGGCTTCACGCTGGACGACATCCTCGGCCGCAAGCCCGGCGCCCTGCTGCAAGGCCCCGCCACCGACGCGCGGGCCGTGCAGCGCCTGCACCATGCGGTGGCCAGCGGCGAAGGCTGCGTGGGTGTCGAGATCCTCAACTACCGCAAGGACGGCAGCCCGTTCTGGGTGCTGATCGACATCGAACCCGTGCGCAACAGCATGGGCCGGCTCGAGAGTTTCGTGTCGGTGCAGACCGAAATCACCAGCCAGCTTCCGGCACTCCCTCGACCTGTCGACTGATCAGTTCACGTTGCCGGGCGGCGGAGCACCTGGGCCGGCTGCTGCGAGCCGTGTTCCTGTCCTGGCGGGCGCAGGGCTGGGGGTCGATGACCGGTCTGCGGCAGCCAAACGGACTGCCCAACGGGCGTGATCAGCGTGCTGGTGGAGCTTCCGGATCGATGTCGACATAGCGCCAGAAATCGCGCATGAAGGGGTGGCGTCGGTAGCCGACGACCTGCGGGTGCATCAAGGCCGTGAGCACCTGGTGCGAGGTCAGCTTGTAGGGCATGTAGGCCACCCCCAGCCGCTGGCCCTGGTGCAGCAACGCCCGACGTTCAGGCCCGTCGGGCAACACCAGCTGTCGCGCATAGACCTCATTGAACGCCGGCAGGTCGAAGCGCGCATGGTTGGCCTGGCCCTTGTTCGGGCCGTACATCATGTCGAAGAAGCTGCTGGCCGGATGGGTGGCGCTCCAGCCTACGCTCCACATCATCACCCTGCCCGCTCGGCTGGCCTTCAGATTCTCCGGCCACTTGGCGACCGTGAACTCGATGGCCACGCCAATGGCGTTCATGGCCTTGCGCCAGAGTTCCTGCAACTGGCGGCTGCGCTGGTCGGGCTCGCCGGTGTACTGCAGCACCAGCGGGCTGCCGTCGGGCATGTCGCGCCGGCCGTCGTTGTTGCGGTCGACGTAGCCGTACAGGTCCAGCAAGGCCTTGGCCCTGGCCACGCTGTGCTCCGTCATCTCGGACCGGAACTGCGGGTCGTAACCCTCCAGCAGCGGCGGGAACATGCCTTGGGCCGGCACCGCCTGGCCCCTGCGCACGAGCTGGATTTCCAGTGCCGTGTCGTAGGCCAGGGCCAGCGCGCGGCGCAAGGCCACCTTCTCGGGCGTGTAGCCGCCAACGACCGGGTTCTCCATCGCAAAAAGGGTGAAGTTGACGTCCACCGCCACCATGCGGTCCATCTGCACGCCCTGCTTGCGCAGGTGAGGCGCCAGACGGCCCCCGGGCATGGCGATGTCGGCAAACTCTTCCGGCACGCGCTCGCTCATGTCCATCTCGCGGTTCAGGAATGCCAGCCACCGCGGCTGTGCTTCTTCGATGACGCTGATCTCGACACGATCGACCATCGGAAGTTGGCGGCCCTTCAGACGCGCCAGAATGGCCTGCCCGACCGCGTCGTCCGGCGCCGGGCTGGCGTCGAAGGTGTGCAGTCGGTAGCGCGGGTTGCGCTCCAGCACCATCTTGGACGAGCGCTGCCATTGCGTCAGCCGGTAGGGGCCCGTGCCCACCGGGTGTTCCATGGCGCGGCCGGGGTAGGCCTCAATCACCTCGTGCGCCACCGCGCCCAGCACGGATCCGTCGGCAAACAGGTAGTGAAAGCGGGGCGATGGCGCCGCCAGCCTGACTTCGAAGGTGTAGCGGTCCAGCGCGCGTATGCCTTCGACCTCGGTGTCGTAGTCGAAGGGCTGTCGGGTATCGAGTGCCTTCCTGCGCAGTTCCGACAGGCCCAGCACCTTGGCATTCTCGAACTGGAACAGGCTGGCGCTCTTGTAGACCGGGTCGTAGTGGCGCTTGAAGGCGTAGACGTAGTCGGCCGCCACCAACTCACGCACCGCGCCACGGAAGGCAGGGTCGTCGGCGAAGACGATGCCGGGCCGGATGCGGAAGGTGAAGCGCTTGAAGTCGGCGCTGATGTCGGGCAAGGCCGCGGCCGTCTGTGGCACCAGGCGCGCCGGTCTGGCAAGGTAGTCGTAGGTCAGCGGCGCTTCGAAGATGTTGGCCGTGACGATGCGGGAATACAGGTCGGAGATCTGTGCCGGGTCGAAGCCCGATTCGGCAATCTGGATCGCGTAGCGCAGCACCTTGGGCGGACGCGCAGCCGTGGACTCTGCCGCTGGTGCGGCCTGGACGGGAATGCACAGCGCGAGCCCCAGGGTCAGGGCCAGGGCCAGGGCCAGCATGCCCTGCAACCTGGCCCCGCCCCGGCAAGCAGCGTTCCGCCAGCGCACCGGTTCCATCGCTTGCGCAGGGTGCGCTCCGCGCTGCCGTGGCTCAGCCGGCCAGCGAGACCTCACCTTCGACCTCCAGCGGGATGTTGAAGGGTAGCTCGGCCATGCCCACGGCGCTGCGCACATGCTGGCCGCGTTCGTTGCCGTACAGCGCCAGGATCAACTCTGAAAATCCATTCAGCACCTCGGGCTGCCGCGTGAACCCCGGGGCTGAATTGACCATGCCGAACACGCGCGTCCAGGCCTGGATGCGGTCCAGGTCCCCCAGCGCGCGCTGCAGGCTGGCCAGCACGGCCAGCGCCGTGCGTTGCGCGGCCAGCCGGCCTTGTTCCACGTCCAGTTCGCGGCCCAGCTTGCCCAGCGGGGTGGCCAGGCTGCCATCGTCGTTCAGCGGCCCATGCCCAGAAATGAGCACCCGTGTGCCCAGCACCCGCACGAAGGGAAATGGCAGCTTGACGCCGGCCGGCGTCTGGATGGGTTGGGGCAGCGTGAGCCCCATCTCGTGCAGGCGTTGCTCGATCAGTGCCATGGCGTCTTCAGCCCCAAACGCTTTGCGCGAAGCGCAGGAAATTCAGGCCCAGGATCTTGTCGATGCGGGAAGGGCTGTGGCCCCGTTGGGCCAGGCGTGCAGCCAATGTGCGGAATTGCTCAGGGCCCAGCAGTTCGTCGACGAAGGGATAGATGTCGGGCGCCTCGCCTGCGGCCGAGATGCCGGTCTGGCGGCGATAGGCAATGAGCTTGGCGAACTCCAGCTTGAAGTGCGCCATGTCGTCGTAGGCCGAAAACGTGGTGTCGGTGCCCAGGCCCACGTGGTCTTCGCCGGCCACCTGGATGGCATGTTCGAGGTGCGCCACCACGTCGTCCAGCGTGGCGTTGCGGCCGGTGGTGAGAAAGGGCATGAAGTAAATGCCGATGAAACCGCCGCGCTCGGCCACCGCGCGCAATTCTTGGTCGGCCTTGTTGCGCCGCAGATCGGCCAGCGCGCGGCAGCCGGTGTGCGTGATGGCCACCGGCCGCGGCGAAGCAGCCAGGGCGTCCAGGCACAGGCGCTCGCCGCTGTGCGACAGGTCGGCGATCACGCGCTGGCTGGCCAGGCGTTCGAGCACCTCGCGGCCAAAGGCCGTGAGCCCGGGGTCGCCGGCCGCGGTGGCGCCCCCGCCCAGCCGGTTCACGCTGTTGTAGGTGAGCTGGATCACGCGCACCCCCGCCTCGGCGAAGGTGTCCACGCGGCGGACATCGTCACCCAGCATCTCGGCGTTCTGGAAGCCCAGGATCAGACCGATCTTGTGCTCGCGCTGGGCCTGCAGGATGTCGGCCGCGCGCCGCACCAGCAGCAGTTCGTCGGGATGCTGCTCGACCGCCTGTGTCCAGTCGGCCACCTCCTGCATCGAATAGGCATAGGGGTCGGCCGGCCCGTACACATGGCCGATGGTGATGTTGACCGCGGCCACGCCCGAGGCCTGCGCGTCTTGCAGCGAGCGGCGGCTGAGCAGCGGCTCGGTGTTGCGGCCTTCGCTGTCGACCACCTTCAGGTGCGGGTCGCGCAGGAAGCCCAGCGCATTGACGATGGGTGCGGCTTGGGCAGGCGGGGTGTCGACGTTCATGCTGCAGAAGTATCGAGCGCACGGGGTGCGATGAAGGCGCGCAAGTCGGCCGCCAGCGCGGCCCGCGACTCGTCGCCCAGATAAGGGCAATGGCCCGAGGCGTAGACCCGGTGGTGCACGCGGTCGGAAGGAAACGCCGGCCTGCTGACCAGGTGCTCGGCAGCGCCCCAGGGCGTGACCAGGTCGAAAGCGCCCGAGCCCACGAACAGGCGCAGCCCGGGGCTGCGGTGCAGGCTGGTGGCCAGCACCGAAGTGAAGTCGGTCAGCGTGGGCGACCCCGCCTCCTGGTGGCGCCAGTCCCAGGCGGCGTTGAGCTTGAAGTTGATCGCCAGGTAGTCGTCGCTCACGGGGCATTGCAGCGGGCCGTGCAGTTGCGCCTGCAAGGCCGCATGGCAAGCCACTGCCGCCTGCGTGAGCATCGGGTCGTCGGCGACGGGGTCGGTGGCATGTTGCGGCGGCGCTTGGGTGTACCGGCCGTCATACAGGCTCAGCAGCCTGGCGGGTTCACGCAACAGGGTCTCGGCAAAGGTCTTCGCGTCCACGCGCAACGCGGCTTCGGCCCAGCGTGCCGCGGGCAGCCCCGTGCGTGCTGCCAAACCTTCGGCCATGGATTGGCGCTCAGCCTCGGGGAGTTGCGCACCCTGCAAGAGCGCGGGCACCAGGCGCTGCAGCGCAAAGCCATGCGCCTCGCGCAGCACCTCGGCCAGGCTGCGGCCCTGGCGGGGCACGACGCCATGCTGCCAGGCCAGCGCCGCCATGGTGGGCAGCTGCCAGGCGTGGCGCAGTTCGGTCTGCATCAGGCCCAGGTTGGCGGCTTGGCCGACCAGGATCAGGCCGTCGACCGCCGCGGCCCGCAACTGCCCGGCGCCCACCGAGCCCAGCAGGTCGCGCGCCAGCGCTGCCACGCGCAGCGCGCCGTAGCTGGCGCCCAGCAGGTACAGCGGCGAAGCCCAGCGCCCGTGCGCCGAAAGCCAGCGGCGGATGAAGGCGGCCAGCAATGCGGCGTCGGCGTTCACCCCCAGCGCGCTGTCGGTGGGGTCCTGGCTGAGCATGCGGGCCAACCCGGTGCCGGGGGGATCGACGAAGACCAGGTCGGCCACGTCGAGCAAGGTGTCGGCATTGGGCTCGCAGGTGCCGGGCTCGGGCCGGCCGCCCCCGGGGCCGGGCATCAGGGCACGCAAGGGCCCCAGGCCACCGAAGTGGAGATACAACGACGAACTACCCGGCCCGCCGTTGAAGATGAAGACCACCGGCCGGGTGCTCGCCGCATCGGCCGGGGCCATGGCCGTGTAGGCGAACGAAAACACCGTGGCGCGCGGCACGCCGGCGTCATTGGCCATCACCGTGGCCGCTGCGGTGGCCGTGTAGTCGACCACGCGTCCGTGGACGGTGAGGCTGTGCCGCGTGACCGAAGGCGCCAGGCAGCCCGGCAGCGCGACCGAGCTCAGGCTGGCGAGGGGCGGTGCGGGTTGATCGGCGTCCATGCGGCGCGTGGAGCCTACATCGAGTGCGAGACCGAAACACCCACCGTGCGCGGCGAGATCAGCACCAGGCGTTGGGTCGGCCCCGTCACGCGCGAGCCGATGTAGCCCACCTCGTCCGTCATGTTCTTGCCGAACAGGCTGATCGTCCAGTTCTTGGTCCGCAGCCCTGCCTGCAGGTCGAGGGTGGTGTAGCCGGCCAGGGCCACCCGCGCGACGTTGCGTGTCTCGAAGTCGCCCAGGCGGTCGCCCAGGAAGGTCACGCCCGCGCCGGCGTAGGCATTGAAGCCGCCGAGTGCGAAGTCTTGCGTGAACGACAGGTTGGCCGTGGTCTTGGCCGCGAAGGGCAGGCGGTCGCCCTTGGTGCCCACGGTGGTCACGGCCGCCAGGAAGTCCTGCGTCAGTTCGGCCTTGCTGTAGACCGCGTTGCCGGTGAGCTTCAGGCCGCTGCGGGGCATCCACGTGAAGGACAGTTCCGCGCCGTCGCTCTTGGCTTCGCCGCCGTTGGCGATGAAGCTCACGCCCGTGGTGGCGCGGGCGTTGAGCTGAATGTCGCTCCAGCTGATGCTGTACAGCGCGGCGGCCACCGACAGGCTGCGGTTGAGGAAGTCGCCCTTCAAGCCCAATTCGAAGTTGCGCGACTTGTCGGCGTTGTAGGCCGTGGGTGCGCCGGGCGTGGCGGCGTTGGTCGGACCGCCAGGGCGGAAGCCCGTGGCCACGGTACCGTAGACCATCAAGTCTGGCGAGAAGGTGTAGCGCGGCGTCAGCAGGTAGGTCGTGGACGAGGTGGAGGATTCGACCCGGGCCGTGCTGTTGCTGACGATGATGCCGCTGCTGACGGTGGTGGTGTCGATGGTGTTGCGGTTGCCGCGCACACCGGCCTGCACGTCGAACGCGCGGGTGAAGCGGTAGGTGGCGGTGCCGAAAACGGCGCTTTCGGTGGCCTTGGACTTGCCATTCACGTTGGCCAGTGTGGGCCCGGCTGCCGCCGCCCCCGTGGCCGGCACCACCGCATACAGCCTCTGCAAGCTGTCGTTCTTCTGGTGCAGGTAGAAGAGGCCCACGCGCCAATCCAGGCTGCTCTGCCTGTCGTCGGGCGACTCGAGCCGCAGTTCCTGCGTGGTTTGCTCGCTCAGGTTGTCCTGGTCGTTGCGCCCACCCAGGCCGCGGCCTGGGAAGACAGCGTTCAGTGCCCCGGCCAGGGTGGCGCTGGCGTCCTGTGCGGCCACGTAGCCCAGGCGGCTGACACTGGTGACCGAAGTCAGACGACCCCAGTCGAAGTCTTTGCCGATGTTGAGATCACCAAACGTGATCGTGCGCTCATAACCGTCGGTGTCTGGGATGCGGTTCTGCGCGTACTGGCCGAACAGAGGGTTGCCACTGCGGTCGGTGTTGATGGTGGCCGAGGCTTCGGAGGTGGTGTCCTGGTGCATCAAGGAAGCGCGCACCGACAAGGTGTTCGAAGGCGTCAGCAGCGCGGCCATGCGCACACCCGTGGTGTCCGACGTGTTGATGTCGGTGGCGCCCGTGCGCACGTCGTCGATGAAACCCGGGTCGCGCCGGGTGTAGGCGCTCAGGCGCAGGCCCATGACATCGGCCTTGACCGGCAGGTTGACCGCCGTGCGCAAGCCAAAGCCGATGCTGCCGCCGGTCACCCTGGACCCGTCGACCTGAACACGCGTGGAGAAGCGCTGGGTGTCCGGCAGGATGGTCACGTACTTGATGAGACCGCCCAGGCTGTTCGCCCCGTACAGCGTGCCCTGCGGGCCGCGCAGCACTTCCACACGCTGCAGTTCGCTGGGGTCGATATCGGGAATGTTCTGGCCGCCGCCAAAGGGCGTGTCGTCGATGGTGAAGGCCGTGGTGGGCCGCGACGCCGTGCCCGAGTTCAAGCCCCGCAGCGATATCTCGCTGGTGCCACGGTCACCGCCCAGCAGGTTGATGCCCGGCACCTCGGCGAAGTAGTCGATCATGCCGAGCCGGTTCTTGGCAACGAGCGACTCGCCGCTGACCGCGCTCATGGACACCGGTACGTCCTGTGCACGCTCCAGCTTCTTGCGTGCGGTGACCATGACCGTCTGGGCCGCTGGCGCGCCCGGTTGAGCCGCGGACGCGGCCGCCGGGCCGCTGGCATTGGCTTGTGCCAGTTGCTGGTCTTGCGCCAACGCGGCGGTGGGCATCAGGCCTTGCATGAGCAAGCCCGCGAAAGCCACCCAGCCGCTGCGCGGCAAGCGCCCCGCCGTCTGTGCAATCTCGACCGCCACGGCCTTGGATATCGTCTTGCGTGCGAACTGCCTCATGAATCTTCCTCTTTGACGTTGGTGGGCGTCGATGAACGCGCCCCGTTGAAACGCTGAAAACCTGTTAAGGGCCCTTCAAGGCATCGGGCGAGGCGGGCTGGCCCGGGCGATCGCCAGCACGAATGACGCCGACGCCGTTCTCGATGGCCAGGGCCGTGCCCCATCGAAGGCAGTCCTGCCGCAGCCTTTCCAGGATGCGTTGCGCATCGGCAGGCGGCGCCGGCCTGGGAGCGCCTTCCAGCCGCGGCGCTGGCTTGCGGTCGAGCACCAGCGGATGCAAGCGCACCTCGCGCAGGCGGCCGGCGTGGAAATGGCTGGTCGCCACCACGCTGTCGTACCAGTCGGCGGGCAGTTGAAACTGGCGCGCAATGGCCTCGGGCTTGGTCAGCGCCCAGGGGTCCACGCCCAGCGTGCGTGCCGTCTCCGCCGTGGGGCCGCGGTCGTCGGCCAATTGCAGGAAGAAGCTGCCCAGGCCGTAGAACAGCGGCTTGCCGCGATAGATCTCGACGCCGCGCAGCACATGCGGGCCTGTGACGGTGGCCAGGTCGGCGCCGGCGTCGACGGCCTCGCGCAGCAAGCTCTGCACGAAGGCGGCCGGCCGCGGGTCCTGTCCGCTGCCCGAAGCCGATTCGTGCGCGTGCAAGGTGAAGGCCACGAAGTCGGCCAGCTGCCTGGCGCTGCGAATGGCCCGCAAGACTTCGCGCCGATCGGATTCGTCGACGTCATGGACAAGGCCCGCCGCCTTCCCGAGGCGAAAGCGCTGTTCGCCAAAGCGCAATTCGGTGTCGCTGCGGCTGAACCAGCTGTCGAGGGTGTCGCTGGCCCCGAGGGCTTGCGCCAGCGCCTGCATGGCGGCCATCTCGGGCGCGGGCACCACCACCACCGGCCGTGCGCGGATGGCGCTGATGCCAGGACGGGCGCGAATGTGGTCTTCGGTGTTGCCGGCTTCGGACATGGGCGTGAAGGTCGATGCGGCCGCAACGACGCCGACCCGGCCCCTGGGCGTTTCGAGGTACACGGCCGCGCGCGCTGCGGCGCGGCTGGCACCGCTGCCGGCGCAGGCGATGCCGGCAGCCTTCAGCGCCTGCTCGGTGGCGCGCAAGCCCTCCAGCCCCCAATCCGTGGCGTGGTTGTTGGCCTTGGACATCACGGTGATGCCCATGGCGCGAATGTCCTGCGCCGTGACCGCATCGCTCAAGGGGTAGCCGCCCCCATGTTCTGCAGCACGGTGGCCGCCAAAGCCGTCGAGGTCGAAGATGGAGCCTTCCTGGTTGCCCAGCGCCACGTCGGCCGTGCGCAGGTGCTGGCAAACCTGCTCGAAGTCGGCGTTGTGCAGCGGCACCTCGGGCCTGAACGGGCCGATGAAGTCACCGACCGCGGCGAAACAGAACCCGTCGCGCACGGTGGCGACCGGCGCTTCGCGGGTCTCGACGGGTATTGCCTCTCTTGCCATGGGCCATGCCTTGTGGGGTTGCTGCGTCAACAGTTTGTGAACCGTGGAAGCTCGCGGCTTGTTGATGCACCCAACGGTTTGTTGAATTCATCGTAGCACGGCCCAAGTGCCAGTGAGCGAGATCAGGGTTCATCCGGGGACCAAGGCGCCCGCAGCGGATGGAACCCATGGGTCAACAAGGTGTTGAAGAATGCTATGCTGGCCTGTCACACAGGAACACCCCATGCCCACCGCAGGCCAGCCCGCCCGCCGTCCCGCGGCGAAGTCCAAGCCCCGCTCGATCCCGCCGGAGCGCGTCGCCGCGGGGCGCGCTCCGGCCGGTGCAGCCGCGGTGGCGCGCAGGGCCCCGCCGACAGCGGCCGATGTGCAGCACGAGCGCGAAATCGTCTTCAACGCCCTGCTGCCGCTGACCGAGCTGTTGAGCCGCGTGGTGGGATCCAACGTCGAGGTGGTGCTGCACGATCTGTCGCGGCCCGAGCGGTCGATCGTGGCCATCACCAACGGTCATATTTCTGGCCGATCGGTCGGGGATCCGATCCTGTCGGGGCCCAAGCAGGACAAGGGCTTCGCTGCGGCCGTGCAGGCCTTGAGCGCCAGAGGCCAGCCCACCCATTCGATCATCGAGGGCTACAACACCGTCACTGCTGCCGGCAACGCCCTGCGCTCGACCACCGCCCTGTACCGCGACAGCCAGGGCGAGCCGTTTGCCGCGCTGTGCATCAATGCCGACCTGACCGTGGTGCAGATGACGCACGCCTGGCTGGGCCGCATGCTCGACACCACGCGCCAACCCTTGGCGGCCCGGCCGCCCGAAGAAGCGCCGCAGGTCGACGCCCTGATCGAAGAGATCATTGCCGACGCCGTGAACCGGTTCGGCAAGCCGGTGCCCCTGATGAGCAAGGACGAGAAGATCCATGCTGTCGAGGCCATGCTCGAACGCGGCCTCTTCATGGTGCGCGGCGGCGTCGAGCGCGCGGCAACGGCACTGAAAGTCACGCGCTTCACGGTCTACAACTACCTGGAAACCCTGCGCAGCCGCAGTGCGGCCATCGTGCCCAAGCCTTCGGCTGCAGTGGCCCAACGCCCGCGCCGCCGCGCAACGCCTGGCAGCCTGGCCTGACGGCCCACGACCGAGCCCCTCGAATGAAGACCTGCTGGATACGCCCGGGTGAAGGCAGCTTCAACGGCCGCCCCTTGCGCTACGACTTTTCCTTGCGGCTGGCCTCGCTGCAGGACGAGCAGGGCCAGGCGTTGGGGACGGCCTCCGTGTTCAGTTACGTGGCCGATCTGCCCGATGCCGAGCGCGCAGCGCGGCCCGTGGTGTTCGCCTTCAACGGCGGTCCGGGGTCCGCGTCGGTGTACCTGCACCTGGGTGGGCTGGGGCCGTGGCGGGTGGATTTCCCCACCGACCTGCAGCGCGGGCTGAGCAGCCCGCCGCCACCACTGCGACCCAACCCCCATGCCTTGCTGGACACGGCAGACCTGGTATTCATCGATCCCGTCAACACCGGGTTCGGCCGTGCCGCGCCACAAGCCGCGGCCGCGGCCCTGTACAGCGTGCAGGGCGACGCTGCCTGCTTTGCCGACATCATCTGCCAGTGGCTGCGCCTGGAGCAGCGGCTGGGCAGCCCCAAGGTCCTGCTGGGTGAGAGCTACGGCACGCAGCGTGCGGTCTTCCTGGCGGACCGCTTGCTCAACACAGAGGGCATCACCCTCGACGGCCTGGTGCTGCTGGGCCAGGCGGTGAATGTCCAGGAGACGCTAGACCGCCACGGCAATCTCGCCGGTGCGCTGGCGGGCTTTGCATTTCAGGCGACCACGGCCTGGTTCCACGGCCGCAGTGCACACCGCTTCGACTCGGCCGATGCGGTGACCGAAGCCGCCCTGAGCTTTGCCTATGGGCCCTACGCGCAGGCCTTGCTGCAGGGTCAGCGGCTGGAGGCTGCCGCCCTGCAAGCCATGGCGCAATCCCTACAGGCCTGGACCGGCGTGGCCGCCGATCTGTACCTGCGCCAGCGGCTGTGGCTGACCAAGGAAGGCTTTCTGCGGGAATTGCAGCGCCAGCAGGGGCTGAGCCTGGGGCGCTGCGACGCACGCTACACGGCGCCTGAAGCCGACAGCGCCGCAGGCGAGGCGCAGACCGACCCCAGCATGGACCGCACGCGGCCCGGGTTCGTGGCCGCGGCGGCCGGCTACCTGGCGAGCGATCCCGAAGCCCTGGCCTCGGCTGCCGGCGCGCCTGCGGCGTGGGACGGCTACCGATTTCGCGACGATCAGGCCGGCGCCGCGTGGAACTGGCGGGAGACCGCGGCGCGCGGTTTCATGCGCTTCGGGCAAGCATCTCCCTTCGAAACCTACCCCTACGTGAGCCGGCTGACGCAGTTCATGCGCCAGGCGCCGGCCGCGCGGCTGTTCATCGGCACTGGGCTGTACGACTCGCTCACCACGGTCGGCGCGGCCGAACATCTGCTGCGTCACTACGACATTCCGCTCGGCCGAACCGAGCATCACCGCTACCCCGCTGGACACATGATGTACACCGACCCCGCCGTCTGCCGGCAGTTGATGACCGACCTGCGCGGCTTCGTCTGCGCCGCCTCCACGGCAGAGGGCAGGCCGTGAGCCTGCGGCGCTGGCGCGCAGGGCCGGCCTGGGCGGCCGCGACGGCACTGCTGCTGGCCCAAGGCTGCGCGTCCGGGCCGGACAGCGGTGCAGCGCAGTCACTGGCTGCGCCGGCCATCGCACCGACCGCCGGCCGCAGCGCTGCCGAGCGCGTGGCGGCCGAAGGCATGATCGAACTGCCCATCACCCTCTACAAGGGCTACCCCCTGATCGCTGGCGAGGTCAACGGCAAGCAGGGGCGATTCATGCTGGACACGGGCTCGCCGTTCGGCTTCTTCCTCAACAGCCGTTTTGCGCCCGTCACGGTGGGGCCCGAGGTCGGCCGCGGACACGCCGGCTCGGGACAGCCCATCGTGGTGCACCAGGGGCGCGACGTGACTTCGCTGACGCTGGGCGCAGGCGCCAGCCGCGAGGTGCAGCCGGCCGAGCCCGGCAAGGCGCCCGCCAAGTCGCCCGGCATCATGACGGCCGATTTCGGGTTCCTCCAGGAAGGCCTGGTGCCCGATTTCCTGGGCTTCATCGGCGCGCCTTGGCTGTCGTCGTTTGTTTTCTCGCTGCGCTACGAGCCGGCCCAGTGGTTGCTCACTCGAACCGGCGCAGACGCCCAGCGCTTGCTTGAAGGCAGTGAGCGCGTGGCTTTGGTCAGGTTCGAGGGCAAGGAAGGCCCACTGCCCTACGCCACGTTTCAGGTCGACGGCGTGGATCTGCGTGTCCGGTTCGATACCGGCACCCCTGGGGGGCTGCAGCTCACGGCTGAACTGAAGGCGCGGCTTGAGCAGACCGGTGCCTTGCAATGCCCAAAGGACGGCAAGCCTGCGCCGAACCTTCAATGTGTGCTCGGAGGCCTGCGCTATGGCCCTGCAGAACTGACGCTGGATGCCATCGCCACCAGCACCGGCCCGGACAACCGGATGACGTTGGGAACAGCCTTGCTGGGCCGGTATGTCAGCGTCTGGAACCTGAGCGAATCGACACTCGATCTCCGCCGCGACGTCCCTCGCTGATTCACGGGTTGCAGTGCACCGTTGGACCGCCAGGCTGACCGCCCGCTCGAGCGTGCTTGTCCGGTCCCAGGGCCTGGAACGCTGCGTCAACGTCATTCTCCAGGTTGAAGCACCAGGTTCAGCAGACCTTGCCGCTACAGGTCGCGCGCCACAGGCGCCAGTTGCGACAGCAGGTACTGCCAGTACGAAGGCACGCAGTTCAGGTGCCCCGATGGCACCGTGCCGCATTCCATGAACTGCACGTCGGGTGCACCGCGGCCCTGCATGGCCTGCAGCGCATGGGCGCTGGCGACGAAGGGCACGGTCTGGTCGTCGCGGCCGTGGAACAGGCGCACGGGGCGCTCGGGCCGCCAGTCGTGGACGTCGCTTTCACGGTTGATGCCGGCACGGTCGTTGTCCAGGAACAGGTCGATGAAGCGGCCGTCGAAAACGACATCGCTGTCGGCTGGAATCAGGCGGCCCAGCATGGCGTCGCGTACCCGCCGTCGCAGGCTGCTGCCCAGGAACTGCAGCAGGTCGGGGTTGACCAGGGCGGCCAGCAGGGGTTCTTCGTCGCGCACGCGGCGCAAGAGTTCGTCCAGGGTCGCGCCCACGTCCAGCGGACCCGCCCCGGGCGCACTGCCCACCACGGCTGCCGCAATCGCATCGCCGCGCGACTGCAGCATGCGGTGCGCGGCCAGGGTGGCGTGGCCCCCTTGCGAATAACCCACCAGGAACAGTTGCCCGTTCAGCGCCAGGCCGACGTTGTTGACATGCACGGCGCCGGCGTCCAGCAGGTGGACCACGGCCGCCGCCATCGGTCCGGCCATCAGATACGGATGAGGAAGGCCTTTGGACACGCCATAACCCACGTAGTCGGCGGCAATGACGATGTAGCCCAGCGAAGCCAGCACCACGGCGGCTTCAGTGGCCGTGGCGTTGTTGCTGGGCGCCTGGGCGTCGCGGAAGATCGTCGGGTGCTGATAGCTGATGACGGGGCTGGCCGCCCCCGCACCCTTGCGCGGCACGGCCAGCAGTCCCGAAGCCACCACCGGCTGCTGGCGGCTGTCGGTGGTGACGTAGCTCAGCCTGAAGGTGTCGACGTCGTAGACCGGGTTGACGGCCGGAATGCGTGCGTCTGCAGTGGCGGCCAGCACCTGCTGCACCGTGACGCGGCCCAGTGCCACGGCCTCGCGCAGGCTGCCAGGGGCCAGGCTGGGTGTCGTGGCGGGGGTGATGCCGGGTGCGGCCGACAACACAATGACCAGGCTCAGCACTGGCCGGCGGCAGACAAGCCTCAATCTGTTCAGGTCGAGCATCGGCGCATCATGGGCCTTGCGCGTTGTCGACTTGTTTGCCCGGGCATCGCAGGCGTATAAAGCAGGCTGCCCCTTCATTCCATAGGAAATCGCATGTCCCGATCCCCCCTGCCCCTGCTGGCTGCCTTGTCTGCCTTGCTGGCCAGCCCGCTGGCCCTGGCCCAGCCCGGCGGCCCGAAGCTGAGCGCCGGCCTGTGGGAACACAGCTTCACGATGAAGTCGCAGGACGGCAAGATCGAGAAGGCCATGAAGGAAATGCAGCAGGCCATGGCCAGCATGCCGCCCGAACAGCGCCGTCAGATGGAGGCGATGATGGGCCAGCAGGGCATGTCGATCGGCCCGAAAGGCAACACCGTGAAGGTCTGCATGACCAAGGAAGACGCCGAACGCGACGAGCCGCCACCCGCGCAGGACGGTTGCACCCAGACCGCCAAGCGCAGCGGTAACGTCTGGAGCATTTCCTTCAGGTGCCCCGGCCCGCCTCCGTCCAGCGGCAACGGCACGGTCACGATTCAGGGCCCCACGGCCTACAGCGGCGTCATCAATGTCGTCAGCGAAGTGCAGGGCAAGCCGGAAAAGATGCAGATGGCCACCACCGGCAAGTGGCTGGGCGCCAACTGCGGGAACATCAAACCCGTCAGGCCCTGACGGACCCTGCCGCCAGGGCGTCGCCTCGGGCAGCAGCATAAAGATCCAGATAGGCCTGGGCCGGCCCCGCCCAGCCCAGCGAAAGGCTCATGGCGTTGTGCGTCAGGGCCCGCCACTGGGCCTTGTTCTCGAAGCTGGCCTGGGCCCGGCGCACGCAGCGTTCGAAGGCCGAGGGCACGGCCAAGTCGAACACGAAGCCGGTGGCCCGGCCGCTGGCCAGACTGCCGGGGTCGACGTCGACCACGGTGTCGGCCAGGCCACCCACCCGGCGCACGATGGGCAGCGTGCCGTAACGCAGGCCGTACATCTGCGTCAGGCCGCAGGGCTCGAAGCGCGAGGGCACGGCAATCGCGTCTGCGCCTGCCACCAGGCGGTGGGCGCGAGCCTCGTCGTAGCCCATGTGCACGTGAACCCGGCCTGGATGGGCCTGCTGGGCCATCCTGAAGGCCGCTTCCAGCGCCGGTTCGCCGTTCCCCTGCACCGCGAACTGCACCCCGGCCGAGATGAGTTCGGGCATGGCCGCCAAAACCAGGTCCAGACCCTTCTGCGAAGTCAGGCGGCTGACGACCGTCACCAGCAGTGCCCTGTCGTCCTCGTCCAGGCCCAGCTCGACCTGCAGCGCACGCTTGCATTCGAGCTTGCCTTCCATGCGTTCGGCGTCGTAACGCTGGGCGATGGCGGGGTCGGTCGCGGGGTTCCAGACTGCGTCGTCGATGCCATTGAGGATGCCGATGACCTGGTCGCCGCGTTCACGAACCACCCCGTCCAGCCCGCAGCCGAATTCGTGGGTGGCGATCTCGCGCGCGTAGTTCGGGCTGACCGTGGTGACGCGGTCGGCAAACTTCAGGCCGGCCTTCATGAAGCTGAGCTGGCCGTGGTATTCCAGCCCGGACGGCGACAGCAGCCGCGTGGCCACGCCCAGCAAGGACCAGTCCTGCATCGGAAACAGGCCCTGGTAGGCCAGGTTGTGCACGGTGAAGACGCTGGCCGCCTGGGTGGGCCCGTGTTCGGCCATGTAGGCGCAGGCCATGGCGGCATGCCAGTCGTGGGCGTGCACCACGTCGGGCGCCCAGCGTGGGTCGGCGTCGTCGGCGGCCAGGTGCGCGGCAACCCAGCCCAGCAGGGCGAAGCGCTGCAGGTTGTCGGGCCATTCCTCGCCCAGGCTGTCCTGGTAGGGGCTGCCGCCGCGCTTGTACAGATAAGGCGCATCGATGACGTACACCGGCAGCTTCGTGCCGGGCATGCGCGCCAGCAGCAGCCGCACCCGCAGCGCACCGAAACAGGCGCCGATGTCGATGACCACCTGCGCGCCCTGCACGCTTTCCATCACCGCTGGCAAGCCCGGCAGCAGCAGCCGCACCTCGGCACCCTGTTCGGCCAGCGCCACCGGCAGCGCCGCCACCACGTCGGCCAGCCCACCGGTTTTCACCAGCGGGAACACTTCCGCGGCTACATGAAGTACACGCATTTCAGCAGTCCGATGTCGCGGGCTTTGATCCAAGCTTCCCGCCACGGAGCCGGCTCTGCCGGGCCGTAGGCGGACGGCCCCCTTGGGGGGTGGCGAGCGCCAGCGAGCTTGGGGGCTCCATCACGTTGCGTTGTCGAAAGTATTGGGCCGAAGCATGTCGCGCGTGACCAGGGTAATGCCCGATTCGGTGCGGTAGAAGCGTTCGGCATCGGCCGCGGCGTCCTCGCCGATGACCATGCCGTCAGGAATGAAGCAGTCGCGGTCGATCACGGCGCGGGTGATGCGTGCGCCACGTCCCACCTGCACGCCTGGCAGCACCACCGACCAGCTCACGCTGGCATGCGAATGCACGCGCACGTTCGAGAACAGCGTCGAACGGAACACCGAGCCCGAGACGATGCAGCCACCCGAGACCAGCGACTCGATGGCCATGCCGCGCCGATCATCCTGGTTGTGCACGAACTTGGCCGGCGGCAACTGCGGCTGGTAGGTCCAGATCGGCCAGTTGGTGTCGTACAGGTTGAGCAAGGGGTCGGTGGCGGTGAGGTCGATGTTGGCGTCCCAGTACGCATCGATCGTGCCCACGTCGCGCCAGTAAGGGGCCTGGCCGATCTTGTTGCCCACGCAACTCAGCTCGAAAGGGTGCGCCACCGCGAGCCCGGCCTTGACCATCTGCGGAATGATGTCCTTGCCGAAGTCGTGGCTGGAGTTCGGGTCGTTCATGTCACGCTCGAGCTCGCGGTAGAGGCAGCGCGCGTTGAAGATGTAGATGCCCATGCTGGCCAGCGTGCGGCCGGGCTTGCCAGGAATGGTGGGCGGCACCGGGGGCTTTTCGATGAAGTCGACGATGCGGCGGTGCTCGTCGATGGCCATGCAGCCGAAGGCGGTGGCTTCCTCCTGCGCCACTTCGATGCAGCCGACCGTGCACTCGCTGCCGTACTGGCGGTGCATGGCGACATGGTCGGCCAGCATCACGGCGTAGTTCTGCTTGTAGATGTGGTCGCCGGCCAGGATGACGACATAGTCGGCACGGTAGGCCGCCAGGATGTCCTGGTTCTGGTAGACGGCATCGGCGGTGCCGCGGTACCAGCTTTCCTCGTCCACCCGCTGCTGGGCCGGCAGCAGGTCGACGAACTCGTTCATCTCGCTTTTCAGGAATGCCCAGCCGCGCTGCAGGTGGCGCAGCAGGCTGTGGCTCTTGTATTGGGTGATCACGCCGATGCGCCGGATGCCGCTGTTCATGCAGTTCGACAGCGCAAAGTCGACGATGCGGAACTTGCCCCCGAAGTACACCGCCGGCTTGGCGCGGCTGTCGGTCAGGTTCTTCAGGCGGCTGCCACGGCCTCCGGCCAGCACCAGGGCCACCGCCCGGCGGGGCAGGTCCAGGCTCTGGGCCACGTCGATGGGTCTCATGTTGTCTCCTGATTCTGCAAGAAAATTACACCACCCGGCACAGCGGCGCTGGACGAGTACGATCTGAACCCTGTTGAGCCCAGCGCGATCTGGCTTTAAGAATCTCAGCCAAATGCTTGTTCAAAAACACGTGCGCTACTGAGATCGGACCTGGGATCATTTTCCACCGATTGGTGAAACAGGCGGCATGTCCTGATTTTGTAGCAAAACTACATTGCCCCTGGCGCTGCCGCGTTGACGGCTGTCGGGCCGATCAAGGACACTCCAGACGTTCGGCCCCTGCCACCGTGATGGCATGGCACGGCCCCTGCAAGCCCCATCAGCACATGCCCCAAAGTCACCGCCCATGAACACCATCGCCCAGACCCCGAACCCGACCGCAGTCGACCGCCACCTGCTGGCCACCGTCGGAACTGAGCCGGGTGTGGCCACGCGCACAGACATCATGCACGCCGTGGCCCAGATCGCGCGAGAGCAGTTGTCCGAACGGTGGGTCAAAGGCGACAGTGCCGACCGCGCTGCCAAAGCCCGGCGGGTGTACTACCTGTCGATGGAATTCCTGATCGGCCGCACGCTGGGCAACGCCCTGCATGCACTGGGCCTGCAGGGTGAAATGGCCGCTGCAGCCCGGGCCCACGCCACCTCGCTGGAAGACGTGGCCGCCACCGAGTCCGACGCCGCCCTGGGCAACGGCGGCCTGGGTCGGCTGGCCGCCTGTTTCCTGGACGCCATGGCAACGCTGGAACTACCCTCGTTCGGCTACGGCATCCGCTACGAATTCGGCATGTTCGCGCAGACCATCCAGGAAGGCCGCCAGGTCGAATACCCCGACCCCTGGCTGGTGGACGGCACGCCCTGGGAATTCCCGCGCACCGGCGTGGCCTACCCGGTCCGGTTCGGCGGTTGGGTGGAACAGGCTTCCCTGCCTGGCAAACCTCCGGTCTGGCGCCACGCGGGCGAAGTCAGCGCCAAGGCCTACGACATGGTCATCCCCGGCCACGGCACCGAACGGGTCAGCACCTTGCGGCTGTGGAAGGCCTCGGCACCGGCGCACATCGACCTGACGGCCTTCAACAGCGGCGACTACGCCCGCGCTGCCGAATTCAAGAACCAGTTCGAGAACATCAGCTGGGTGCTGTATCCGAACGACAGCACCCCTGCCGGGCGCGAACTGCGGCTGCGCCAGGAATACTTCTTCACCAGTGCTTCCATCCAGGACATCCTGGGTCGCCATCTGGCCGAGCACGGCACGCTGGCGAACCTGTCGGACAAGGTGGCCATCCACCTGAACGACACCCACCCGGCGATCGGCGTGGCCGAACTCATGCGCCTGCTGGTCGACGAACAGGGCTTCGCCTGGGCCGACGCCTGGGCCCAGACCCAGAAGGTCTTCAGCTACACCAACCACACGCTGATGCCCGAGGCCCTGGAAACCTGGCCGGTGGCGCTGATGCAGCACGTGTTGCCACGGCACCTGGAAATCATCTTCCGCATCAACCACGACTTCCTGGTGCTGGCGGCCCAGGTGCGGCCGGGCGACGACGGCTTCCTGCGCCGGCTTTCGCTCATCGACGAAGGCAGCGAACGGCGCGTGCGCATGGCCAACCTGTCCATCGTCGGCAGCCACAAGGTCAACGGTGTCTCGGCGCTGCACTCCGACCTGCTGGTGCAGACCATCTTCAGCGACTTCGCTGCCATCTGGCCCGAGCGCTTCACGAACATGACCAACGGCGTCACGCCGCGCCGCTGGCTGGCCCAGGCCAACCCGGGCCTGTCGGCATTGCTGGACAAGCACATCGGCACGGGCTGGCGCCTGCAACTGGACGAGCTGAAGAAGATCGCACCGCTGGCCGACCGCAGCGACTTCCGCCAGGCCTTCATGGCGGTGAAACATGCCAACAAGGCGCGGCTGGCCGCCCACATCCTGGCCAGCACCGGCGTGCAGGTCGACCCGGCCAGCCTGTTCGACGTGCAGGTCAAGCGCATCCACGAATACAAACGCCAGCTGCTCAACGTGCTGCAGGTGGTGGCCCGCTACCAGGCCATCTGCGCCAACCCGGGCGGCGACTGGGTGCCGCGCACCGTGATCTTCGCTGGCAAGGCGGCTTCGAGCTACGTCACCGCGAAGAACGTGATCAGGCTGATCCACGACGTGGGCAGCGTCATCAACGACGACCCGCGCGTGGCCGGGCGGCTGAAGATGGTGTTCATTCCCAACTACGGCGTTTCAGTGGCAGAAGTCATCATGCCCGGTGCCGACCTGTCGGAACAGATCAGCACCGCCGGGACCGAAGCCAGTGGCACCGGGAACATGAAGCTGGCGCTGAACGGCGCGCTGACCATCGGCACCGACGACGGCGCGAACATCGAGATCCGCCAGCAAGTCGGCGACGACAACATCTTCATCTTCGGCCTCAGCGCTGCCGAAGTGGCTGCCGAGCGCGCGGCTGGCTATCGGCCGCTTCAGATCTACGAATCGAACCCGACCCTGAAAGCCGCGCTCGACGCCATCGGCGGCGGCACGTTCAGCCCCGACGAACCCGGCCGCTACCGCGCGCTGGTCGATTCGCTGCTGTGGGGCGGCGACCACTACCTGCTTCTGGCCGACTTCGACAGCTACATGGCGGCACAGGCCCGGGCCGACGCGCTCTATCGCGAACCCGATGCCTGGGCACGCAAGGCCATCGCCAACGTCGCGGGCATGGGGTTCTTCTCGGCCGACCGCACCATCGCCGAGTACGCGCACCAGGTCTGGGGCATCAGGCCGAAGCAGGCGCAGTCCTGATGCAGCGCGCTGGCGCGCAGGACACCCTGACAATGCAGTCACGATGTTGAGCTTGCAAGACGCCGAATGGCTGCGCCTGGGGCGCCACCCCGACCCCTGTGCCGTGCTGGGCCTGCACCCCGGGGCCGACGGCAGCAACCGGGTGCGCGCCTTCCTGCCCGGTGCCAGCACGGTCTGGGTCTTGCCTCTGGGCAGTGCTCCGGCCCAGCCCGCTCCACTGGGCATGCGCCACGAAGACGGCCTGTTCGAAGGGCCCTGGCCCGGCGGCGCCTATCGGCTGGGTGTGCGCTGGGCCGATGGCAGCGAATCGACGCTGGAAGACCCCTACCGTTTCGGCAAAGTGCTGGGCGAGATGGACGTCTGGCTGCTGGGCGAAGGCAAACACCTGCGCCCCTACGAGGTGCTGGGTGCGAACCCCTGCCAGATGGAAGGCGTGGACGGCACGGCCTTCGCCGTCTGGGCGCCCAACGCCAGCCGCGTCAGCGTGGTTGGCGACTTCAACCTGTGGGACGGCCGCCGCCACCCCATGCGGCTGCGGCGCGAATGCGGCGTCTGGGAGCTGTTCCTGCCGGGGGTGGGCGAAGGCGCCCGCTACAAGTTCGAGCTGCTGGCCGCCGACGGCCGGCTGCTGCCGCAAAAGGCCGACCCCTACGCCCGCCAGAGCGAATCGCGCCCGGCCACCGCCAGCATCGTGGCGACGATGCCGCCCTTTGCCCCGCCTTCGCCGCAGCGCCAGGCC
The DNA here is from genome assembly GCA_001464055.1 of Burkholderiales bacterium Ga0077543. Lineage (GTDB taxonomy): Bacteria > Pseudomonadota > Gammaproteobacteria > Burkholderiales > Burkholderiaceae_C > Rubrivivax. Next base: position 29,241 of record LNET01000060.1, on the reverse strand, counting down.
GCCAATGCGCTGGACGCGCCGATGTCCATTTACGAAGTGCATCTGGCCAGCTGGCGCCGCAGGCCCGAAGAAGGTGACCGCTGGCTGAACTGGGACGAGCTGGCCGCCACCCTGGTGCCTTATGCCAGCGACATGGGCTTCACCCACCTGGAGCTGCTGCCGGTGAGCGAACACCCGTTCGATGGCAGCTGGGGCTACCAGACGCTGGGCCTGTTTTCGCCCACCGCCCGCTTCGCCAGTCCGCAGGACAGCGCCACGGGCGGCTCTGCAGCCGGCTTTCGCCGCTTCGTCGACGCCGCGCACGCCGCTGGCCTGGGCGTGCTGCTGGACTGGGTGCCGGCGCACTTCCCCACCGACGCCCATGGCCTGGCCGAATTCGACGGCACCCATCTCTACGAATACGCCGATCGCCGCGAGGGTTTCCACAACGACTGGAACACCCTCATCTACAACTTCGGCCGCACCGAGGTGCGCAACTTCCTGGTGGCCAGCGCGCTGTACTGGCTGGAGCGCTTCGACATCGACGGCCTGCGCGTGGACGCGGTGGCCTCCATGCTGTACCGCGACTACAGCCGCAAGGCCGGCGAGTGGATTCCCAACGCCCACGGCGGGCGCGAGAACCTGGAAGCCATCGCCTTCCTCAAGCGCACGAACGAAGTGGTGGGCGGCGAGCGCCCGCAGGCCGTGACCCTGGCCGAGGAAAGCACCGCCTTCCCCGCGGTGAGCCGCCCCACCTGGGCTGGCGGGCTGGGCTTCCACTACAAGTGGAACATGGGCTGGATGCACGACACCCTGCAGTACATGCAGCGCGACCCCATCCACCGCCCCTACCACCAGGGCGAGCTGAGCTTCGGGCTGGTGTATGCCTTCAACGAGAACTTCGTGCTGCCCATCAGCCACGACGAAGTGGTGCACGGCAAAGGCAGCCTGCTGGCGAAGATGCCCGGCGACCGCTGGCAGAAGTTCGCGAACCTGCGCGCCTATCTCGGCTTCATGTGGGGCCACCCCGGCAAGAAGCTGCTGTTCATGGGCTGCGAGTTTGGCCAGGAACGCGAATGGAACCATGACGCCAGCCTGGACTGGCACCTGCTGGACGCGCCGTCAGACCCCAGGCACCGCGGCTTGCAGAACCTGGTGCGTGACCTCAACGCCCTGTACCGGCGCTGCCCGGCCTTGTTCGAACAGGACTTCACCGGCGCCGGTTTCGAGTGGATCGACCATGAGGACGCACGCCGCAGCTGCCTGAGCTTCCTGCGCAAGTCGGCCGAAGGGCAGCTGATGCTGGTGGTGTGCAACTTCGCGCCCGTGGTGCATCACGGCTTCCGCCTGGGTGTGCCCTGGGCTGGCAGCTGGCGCGAACGGCTCAACACCGATTCCAGCCATTACGGCGGCAGCAATGTCGGCACGCCGCTGGGCGCCGCCACGACAGAAGCCGTGCCCAGCCACGGCCGCGCGCAGTCCATCGTCCTGAGCCTGCCGCCGCTGGCCACCGTTTTCCTGGAATGGACAGACTGAACACCCCTACCCGGCCTGCCGCACCCGCCCTGGCGCCGCTGCAGGAAGGCCGGCCCTGGCCCATGGGCGCCAGCGTGCGCGACGGCGGCGTCAATTTCGCGGTGTTCTCGGCCCACGCCACGCAGCTGGAGCTGTGCGTGTTCGACGCCGAAGGCAGTGTCGAGCTGGCCCGCGTGCCGCTGCCAGCCAGAAGCGGCAATGTCTTCCACGGCTTCCTGCCAGGCGCTGGCGCCGGGCTGGTTTATGGCCTGCGCGCCCAGGGCCCCTGGCGGCCCGACCGCGGCCACCGCTTCAACCCCTACAAGCTGCTGCTGGACCCCTGGGCCCGCGAGATCGTGGCACCGGCGGGCGGTTTCAGCTGGCAGGCGCCGCACATGGGCCACGACGCCGAACATCCTGCCGACATGGACACCCGCGACAACTCGCGCTGGGCACACAAGGCGCGGGTGGTGCACGACAGCTTCGACTGGCAGGGCGACACCCACCCGCGCACGCCGCTGGCCACCAGCGTGCTGTACGAAGTGCACGTGCGCAGCTTCACCAAGCTGCTTGCGGGTGTGCCCGAAGCCCTGCGCGGCACCTATGCAGGCATGGCGCACGACACGGCCGTGGCCCACCTGCAGCGGCTGGGCGTCACCGCGGTGAGCCTGCTGCCGGTGCACCAGCTGCTGAGCGAAGCGCGCCTGGTCGACCACGGCCTGGTCAACCACTGGGGCTACAACACCCTGGGCTTTTTCTGCCCCGAACCGCGCTATGCCTCATCGGCCGAGCCCGGAGCAGCGCGCGACGAATTCCGCCGCCTGGTACAGCGCCTGCATGCGGCCGGCATCGAGGTCATCCTCGACGTCGTCTACAACCACACCTGCGAAGGCGACGAACGCGGCGCAACACTGAGCTGGCGCGGGCTGGACAACGCCAGCTGGTACCGGCTGCCGCCCGACGCCAAAGACCGCTTCGAGAACTTCAGCGGCTGCGGCAATACCGTCGACGTGCGCCACCCGCGCGTGCTGCAGATGGTGATGGACAGCCTGCGGTACTGGGTGCAGGACTTCCACGTCGACGGCTTCCGCTTCGACCTGGGCCCGGTGCTGGGCCGCGGCGACCAGGGCTTCGAACGCGACGGCCCCTTCTTCAAGGCCGTGCTGCAGGACCCGGTGCTGCAGGGCACGAAGATGATCGCCGAGCCCTGGGACATCGGCCCCGACGGCTACCAGGTGGGCAACTTCCCGCGCGGCTGGGCCGAATGGAACGACCACTTCCGCGACACCACGCGCGCCTTCTGGCTGGGCGGCGACTGCACCCGCGGCGAGATGGCCCTGCGCCTGGCCGGCAGCAGCGACCTGTTCCAGTCGCGGCAGCGCCCGCCCACCGAGAGCATCAACTACATCGCCAGCCACGACGGCTTCACGCTGGCCGACCTGGTGAGCTACGACCTGAAGCACAACCAGGCCAACCTGGAAGACAACCGCGACGGCCATGGCCACAACCTCAGCTGGAACTGCGGCTGGGAAGGTCCCACCACCGACCCCCAGGTGCTGGCCCTGCGCGCCCGGCTGCAGCGCGCGCTGCTGGCCACCCTGCTGCTGGCCCAGGGCACGCCGATGCTGGCCGCCGGTGACGAACTGGGCCACAGCCAGGGCGGCAACAACAACCCCTACTGCCAGGACAACGCCATCACCTGGATCGACTGGAGCCGCGCCGACGCAAGCCTGCTGGACTACACGGCCCACCTGATCGCGTTGCGCAAGCGGCTGCTGCCGCTGGGCCCGCGCTGGTACACCGGCGTGGCCGACGCCCGCGGCCTGGCCGACCTGGCCTGGCTGCGCCGCGTGGGCGAACCGATGACACCCGAGCACTGGGACAACCGCATGTCGCGCATCATGGGCGCGTTCATCGGCGCGCCTGGCGGCGGCGGCGCACCGCTGCTGCTGATGATCAACGGCCGCAACATGGACGCCAGCTTCCGCCTGCCCCCGGGTGGCTGGTTGGCCGAACTCGACAGCGCCAACCCCGACGGCCGCAGCCCCTGGCGCCGCGCCGCGCAAGCCGCCGGTCCTGCGGCAGACCACTTCAACCTTCGCGCCCGCAGCCTGGTGCTGCTGCGTGCCCTGCCCGAACCCGTAGGACCCGCCCGATGAGATTCCCGCGCGCCAGCGGGGTGCTGCTGCACCCCACTTCCCTGCCCGGCCCGCACGGTTCGGGCGACTTCGGGCCCGAGGCCTACCACTTCGTCGACTGGCTGGTGGCGGCCGGCCAGAAGCTGTGGCAGCTGCTTCCGCTGGCCGGCATCGGCCCGGGCAATTCGCCCTACATGAGCAATTCGGCCTTTGCCGGCAATGCACTGCTCGTCGACCTGGCCGAACTGCAGCAGCAAGGCTGGCTGGACGTCGCCGACCTGAGCCCGCCGCCCGGGCTGGCCGGTGCTGCGGCCGAAGCGCAGATCGACTTCAGCCTGATGTACCCCTTCCGCATGGAACGCCTGGCCAAGGCGGCAGCGCGCTTCGCGGCCAAGGGCACGGCCGCGCAGCGCGAAGATTTCGCCGCCTTCCACGCCGAGCACGCCAGCTGGCTGACCGACTACGCGCTGTTCATGAGCCTGTGCGAGAACTGCGGCTGGAAAGACTGGTGCGAATGGGAGCCGGCCCTGGCCCGGCGCGAACCCGCGGCGCTGGCCGCCGCCACCGCCAAGCATGCAGAACGCATCGCCTTCTGGCAGTTCTGCCAGTGGCGTTTCTACCGCCAGTGGGCGGCCCTGAAGGCCTACGCCAACGGCAAGGGCGTGCAGGTCATCGGCGACACGCCGATCTTCATCGCCTACCTGAGCGCCGAGGTCTGGGCCAACCAGCAGCTCTTCGAACTGGACAGCGCCGGCCGCCCCACCGTCGTGGCCGGGGTGCCGCCGGACTTCTTCGCCGCCACCGGCCAGCGCTGGGGCAACCCGCTGTACCGCTGGGCCGAACATGCGAAAGACGGCTATGCCTGGTGGGTGGAGCGCATCCGCCGTACCTTCGAGCTGGTGGACATCGTGCGCATCGACCACTTCCGCGGCTTTGCCGGCTACTGGGAGATCCCGGCCAGCGAACCCACGGCGATGAACGGCCGCTGGCTGCCCGGCCCGGGCGAGGCGCTGTTCAAGGCCATCAACAAGGCACTGGGGCCGATGCCCATCATTGCCGAAGACCTGGGCGTCATCACCCCCGACGTCGAAGCCCTGCGCAAGAAGTTCGGCCTACCCGGCATGCGCATCCTGCAGTTCGCGTTCAACGGCGACGCGACTGACCGCTTCTTGCCGCACAACCACGAGCCCGACACCGTGGTCTACACCGGCACGCACGACAACGACACCGTCGCCGGCTGGTGGGCCAGCGCCACCGACCACGAACGCCACTACGCGCGCGGCTACCTGAACACCGACGGCCACGACATGCCCTGGACCTTCATCCGCGCGGCCATGGCCAGCGTGGCCGACACCTGCGTGCACCCGCTGCAGGACGTGCTGGCCCTACCCACGGAGTGCCGGATGAATTACCCCGGCCAGGAAAGCGGCTGGTGGGGCTGGCGCTTCCAGTGGGCGCAGGTGCAGCCCTGGCATGCACAAAGGCTGGCGGAACTGGGGCGGCTGTACGGGCGTTGAAGCGGGTTGGCACCTTGTGCTAATCTGGTCAGCATGACCAGAAACTCTGCTGCGCCCGAACCCGTCAGCACGCCGGTGGCATCCGAACCCGACCCCACCTGGCGGCTGCAGGACGCCAAGGCGCGTTTCAGCGAACTGGTGCGCCTGGCGCACAGCGAAGGCCCCCAGCACGTCACGGTGCATGGCAGGGCAGCGGTGGTGGTCGTCGACGCCGAAACCTTCCAGCGCTTGCAGGGGAAACGCAGCGGCCATCTGCTGGTCGAGGCGCTGGCCGCGTCTCCGTACCGCACGCTGGCCATCGAACCCGGCCGCAGCCCGATGCCCGTGCGGGCCGTCAAGCTGTGAGTGGCTGGCTGCTCGACACCAACGTCATCTCAGAGCTGCGCCGGCCGCGCCCCAATGCCAAGGTGCGCCGGTTCATCGAAAGCCAGCGGCTCGACGATCTTTACCTCAGCGCCGTCACCTTGGCCGAGATCCGCTTCGGCATCGAAACCCTGGACAACGCCATCCGTCGCGCTGAACTGCAGGCCTGGCTGGCGCACAGCATCAGGCCGCTGTTCGAGCAGCGTGTACTGGCTGTGTCGGAAGACGTCATGTTCAAGTGGAGGCTGCTGGTCGAAGAAGGCCGCCAGGCAGGGCACACCTTTTCTCAACCCGACCTCATCATCGCCGCCACGGCGCTGCAGCACGGGCTGACGGTCGTCACCCGCGACACGGGCGACTACGCCCGAGCGCGCGTACCCCTGCTCAACCCTTGGCGCGGCGAGTCGGCCTGAGCGGCCCGGGCGCCGCCAAACCCAGGCCATCACCCCGGCGCCTATGATCGACGACATGCCCAACACCCACGTGCTTAGCTCGGCGGATCAAGGATAAGCAGCCACGGCCGTGCGCGGCAGGAAGCAGGCGGTTGGCGCGGATGAACAGCCCTTGTGCCGATTTGGCACAGCGTGCAACACCTATGCAAGCCTGATCCAAGGGGCTTGCCCCAGCGTGTGGAAACGGGCCTGCAGGGCCACGATGCCGGCACGTCGAACTCGACGCGATGTCCGGAACCGCCGTGCGAGGCGGCGGGCATCCACCCTGCCCACATCCCCTTGCATCAGGAGAACCCCCATGCTTTACGCCGCACCCAACACCCCTGGCGCCAAAGTCGAGTACCGCCGCGCCTACGACAACTTCATCGGCGGCAAGTTCGTCGCGCCGGTCAAGGGCCAGTACTTCGACGTCGTTTCGCCCATCGACGGCAAGACCTACACCCGGGCCGCACGATCCACGGCCGAAGACGTCGAACTGGCGCTGGACGCCGCCCACGCCGCGGCACCGAAGTGGGCCGCCACGGCACCGGCCGAGCGCGCCAACCTGCTGCTGAAGATTGCCGACCGGCTGGAGGCCAACCTCGAGAAGCTGGCCTACGCCGAGACGGTGGACAACGGCAAGCCGATGCGCGAGACGCTGAACGCCGACATCCCGCTGACCATCGATCACTTCCGCTACTTCGCCGGCTGCGTGCGGGCGCAGGAAGGCGCGCTGTCGGAGATCGACGGCCACACCATTGCCTACCACTTCCAGGAACCGCTGGGCGTGGTCGGCCAGATCATCCCGTGGAACTTCCCCATCCTGATGGCAGCCTGGAAGCTGGCCCCGGCCCTCGGCGCGGGCAACGTGGTGGTGCTCAAGCCGGCCGAGAGCACACCCATCAGCATCCTGGTGCTGATGGAGCTGATTGCCGACCTGCTGCCCCCGGGCGTGATCAACGTCGTCAACGGCTACGGCCGCGAAGCCGGCATGCCGCTGGCCACCAGCAAGCGCATCGCCAAGATCGCCTTCACCGGCAGCACGGCCACCGGCAAGCTCATCGCCCAGGCCGCCGCCGCCAACCTGATCCCGGCGACACTGGAGCTCGGTGGCAAGAGCCCCAACGTCTTCTTTGACGACGTCATGGCCGCCGACGATGCCTTCCTCGACAAGGCGGTCGAAGGCCTGGTGCTGTTTGCCTTCAACCAGGGCGAGGTCTGCACCTGCCCGAGCCGCGCACTGATCCAGGAAAGCATCTACGACCGCTTCATCGAACGCGCGCTCCAGCGCGTGGCCGCCATCAAACAGGGCAACCCGCTGGACACCGAGACGATGATGGGTGCGCAGGCTTCGCAGATGCAGATGGACAAGATCGAGACCTACCTGGCCGTGGGCAAGGAAGAAGGCGCCAAGGTGCTGTGCGGCGGCAGCCGCGCGCAGCTGGGCGGCGACCTGGCGGGCGGCTACTACATCCAGCCGACGCTGTTCCAGGGTCACAACGACATGCGCATCTTCCGTGAGGAGATCTTCGGCCCGGTGCTGGCCGTCACCACCTTCAAGGACGAGGCCGAGGCGCTGAAGATCGCCAACGACACGGTCTATGGCCTGGGTGCCGGCGTGTGGACACGCGACGGCAGCCGCGCCTACCGCATGGGCCGCGCCATCCAGGCCGGCCGGGTGTGGACCAACTGCTACCACGCCTACCCGGCCCACGCGGCCTTCGGCGGCTACAAGGAATCGGGCATCGGCCGCGAGACGCACAAGGCCATGCTCGACCACTACCAGCAGACCAAGAACCTGCTGGTGAGTTACAGCCCGAACGCGCTGGGCTTCTTCTGACGGTGTGACATGCCGGCGTGCGAACGCACGCCGCGCTGGAGCCGCAACAACCCCCTCATGATCCAACGCGTCATCGCCACACCGGCCGCACGCGCGCTCGTCGCGCAGCTGCGCCTGGCCCATGGCGCGATTTACTTCTACCAGTCGCACGGCTGCTGCGAAGGCAGCACCCCCATGTGTTTTGCCCCCGGCGAAATGCCGCTCACGGCGGACGACCGCTGCCTGGGCGCCATCGACGGCGTGCCCTTCCATGCCAGCCGCGCGCAATGCGACTACCTGGCTGACACAGAAATCACGCTGGACGTGGCCGCGGGCGAGAGCGGCAGCTTTTCGCTGGAAGACGGCAGTGGGCAGCACTTCGTGGTGCGGCTGCGGCTGTGGACCGACGAGGAAGCGGCCCTGCTGCAGCGGCAGCCGCTCATGCCGTCGGTCGGCCCTGGCCGCTGACGGCAGGCCGGCGGAACATGCAAGGTCCATCGTCGACGAGGCTTTCGAACTCCCCATGCTGGCCGCGGCGATCCTCGACGACGGCAGCCGGGATGTGGACGCGTTGCTGATGGAGGGTCGCCCTGCATGCCGAACCCGAGCACGTCATCAGCAACCGCTTCGGCGGTCTCGAAGCCGAGGGCGGTGACCTCGCGGCCGAACTGCTGGCGCTGATGGCGCATGGCGTTCCGTTGCTCACGGCCGTGCCCAGGCGCCATGGGGCTGCCCGGCTGGCCTTCACGGGCGGCGCCAGGGTGCTGCCAGCCAATGCCGACGACCTGCAGGCCTGGCTGGACCCGGTGCTGTCGCGCGCCAGCCAGCCTATGCATGGGAAGACATATCGTTGAATGCGAGAGACGCAGGAACAATCGAATGGATGCCTTCTGTCCACGATGACATGCCCGCCGCTTGCGCGGCCCACCCCGGTCCTCTACTCGCCGACACAGCCGCTGCGCCGATCCTGGCCGCAGGCAGCCTGAAGCCGGTCTTCCAGGCCCTGGCCGCCACCCTGGCGGGCGCCGGCCAACAGGTGCCCGACCTGCGCTTCGGTGCGTCGGGCCTGCTGTACCAGCGGCTTCTGGCGGGTGAGCCTGCCAGCCTGTATGCCTCGGCCAGCGCCATCCAGCCGCAGGCCCTGCTGGCCGCCGGCCGGGCCGTCTGGGCCCGGCCTTTCGCCGCCAACACGCTGTGCCTGCTGGCGGCGCCAGGCTTCGAGCCCGGCAACGAAAGCCTGCTGGCGCGCCTGCTGGACCCCGCCACCCGGCTGGGCACCAGCACCCCGGGCGCCGACCCCGCAGGCGACTACGCGATGCAGCTGTTCGACCGCATCGAAGCCTGTGGCGATGGCCCGCCCGGTTGTGCACAGCGGCTGCGCCGCAAGGCGCTGCCGCTGACCGGCGGGGCCAACTCGCAGCCACCCGCCGGCATGGCAGCAGCAGGCAGCGTCTATGCCGCGCTGCTGATGGCCGGGCACGCCGAAGTGATGGTCGTCTACCGCACCAATGCGCGCGTGGCGTGCATGGAGCAAGCCGCGCTGCGTGTGGTGGAGCTTCCGGCGTCCTGGCAGGTGCGCGCCGAGTACTGGCTGGCGCTGCTGAAGCCGCCGCACGCAGCGGCCCAGGGCTTTGCGAACTGCCTGCTCAGCACAGCAGGGCGGGAACTGCTGGCGCTCCATGGCTTCATCGAAACCGACTCCACCATCCCATGACGCACCCGATGAAACCCAGCGACCAGCTCCGGCGCCGGCTCTTGGCCGCCACCACGACTTGGCTTCTGGCCGGCCAGCTGGCCAAGGCGCAGACGGGCCCAGCCCCTGCCGCGCGCAGCATCACCGACAGCGCCGGCCGCAACGTGCCGGTTCCGCAGAAAGTGCAGCGTGTGTTCCCGGCCGGCGCGCCGGCAGCGATCCTGCTGTACACGCTGGCCCCGGACCTGCTGCTGGGCTGGCCGCGTGCAAATCGCGCCGAGGAACTGGAGTTCCTGATCCCCGACGTCGGCCGCCGCCCGGAGGTGGGGCGCATTACCGGGCGCGGCAACAGCGCGAACCTGGAATCGGTGCTGGCGCTGCAGCCCGATGTCATCGTCGACAGCGGCACGATCAACGACACCTACGTCGACCTGGCCCGCCGGGTGCAGGACCAGACCGGCATCCCGTATGCGCTGCTGGACGGCCGCTTCGCCGCCATCCCCCAGAGTTACCGGCTGCTGGGCGAGTTGCTGGGCCGGCAGGCCCGCGCAAGCGAGCTGGCGCAGGCGGCCAGCGACATGATGCAGGCGGTGCAGGCGCGCATTCAGGCGATACCCGAGGCACGCCGCCCGCGGGTGTACTACGCACGTGGGCCGATGGGGTTGGAAACCGGGCTCGGGGGCTCGATCAACATCGAGAGCCTGAACTTCATGGGGCTGCGGCTGGTCAGCGCCGACACCCCCGGCGGGCTGGCGCGGGTGTCGATCGAGCAGGTGCTGCGCTGGGACCCGGAAGTCATCCTCACCATCGACCGCGAGTTCGCCGACCGTGTCTACGAGATGCCGATGTGGCAGGGCGTGCGCGCCGTGCGCGAGCGGCGCGTGCACCTCAGCCCGAAGCTGCCTTTCGGCTGGATCGATTTCCCGCCCGGCGTCAACCGCCTGCCCGGGCTGTGGTGGCTGGGCAAAGCGGTGTTCCCGGAAGCCTTCCCCGAGCCGCTGGCCCCGATGGCCAAGGCGTTCTACCGCCAGTTCTACGGCGTGCAGCTGGCCGACGCGCAGGTGGCGCGCGTGCTGGCCGGGCGCGGCACGTGAGCCAGGCCGCAGCCGACAGCATCGCGTCGCCGGCCAGCGCCAGGCCCCTTGCCCCGCGCAGGGCCTGGCCCGGGCTGTTGCTGGCCGCGGCGCTGCTGCTGTTGCTGACGGCGCTGGCGTTCAGCCTGGGGCGCTATCCGGTCAGCCCGCGTGAACTGGCGCAGCTGCTGTGGGCGCGCTTGAGCGGCCAGCCCACCGACCTGCCTACCGCGGTGCAGACGGTGGTGTGGCAGGTGCGCGGCCCGCGCATCGCCGCGGCGGTGCTGGTGGGCGCGGCACTGTCGGTGGCGGGGGCGGCGTTCCAGGGACTGTTTCGCAACCCGCTGGTGTCGCCGGACATCCTGGGTGCCTCGGCCGGCGCGGCGCTGGGCGCGGTGCTGGGCATCTTCTTCTCCATGGGTGTGCTGGGCATCCAGCTCGCCGCGTTCGGCGGCGGGCTGGCGGCTGTGGCGCTGGTGTACGCGCTGGGCAGCGGCCAGGGCGCCGGCGCACTGCGTGGCGACCCGGTGCTGGGCCTGCTGCTCACGGGCATCGTCGTCGGTGCGCTGCTGGGCGCCGGCATCGGCCTGATCAAGTACCTGGCGGACCCCTACGACCAGCTGCCGGCCATCACCTACTGGTTGCTGGGCAGTCTGTCGGGCACCACCGCGGACGACCTGCTGCCGCTGCTGGGGCCGGTGCTGCTGGGCCTGGTAGTGCTGGTGGCACTGCGCTGGAAGATGAACGTGATGTCGTTGCCCGAAGAGGAAGCGCGCGCGCTGGGGGTGCCGACGACGCGGCTGCGCCTGTTGATCGTGGCCGCTGCCACGCTCGTGACCTCGGCCAGCGTGGCCACGGCCGGCATCGTCGGCTGGGTGGGCCTGGTCGTGCCCCACCTGGCACGGTTGCTGGTCGGCCCCTCGTTCCCGCGCCTGCTGCCGGCCACCGCGCTGCTGGGGGGCGGCTTCCTGCTGCTGATCGACACGCTGGCGCGCACCGTCGCGCTGGTGGAGGTGCCGCTGGGGGTTCTGACGGCCGTCGTCGGCACGCCCTTCTTCATCGCACTGCTGCGCAGCCGCCAGGGCGGCTGGGCCTGACCCCATGCTGCAGGCCCAGGGGCTTTCGATCGGCTACGGCCCACGGCTCATCGGTCAGGGCTTCGAGCTCAGCCTGGCGCCCGGGCGCGTGCTGGCGCTGCTGGGCCCGAACGGCGGTGGCAAGACGACGCTGCTGAAGACGCTGCTGGGCCTGCTGCCGCCGCTGGCGGGCGCCGTGACGCTGGACGGCCAGCCACTGACCAAGCTGGACCCGCGCCAGCGCGCCCGCCGCCTGGCCTACGTGCCACAGAGCACGGCGGCGGTCTTCGCCTACACCGTGGCCGACCTGGTGCTGATGGGCCGCAGCGCGCAGGGCGGGCTGCTGTCGCGGCCCAGCGCGCAGGACCACGCCGTGGTGGCGGCTGCGATCGAACGCATGGGTATCTCGCACCTGGCGCATCGGCCGGCCACGATGGTGTCCGGCGGCGAACGCCAGCTGGCGTTGATCGCACGCGCGCTGGCGCAGCAGGCGGGCTTCGTCGTGCTGGACGAGCCGACGGCCAGCCTGGACTTCGGCAACCAAGGCAAGGTGCTGCGTGAGCTGCGGCGCCTGGCCGAGCAGGGGTTGGGCGTGCTGTTCACCACCCACGACCCGAACCACGCCCGGCGCCACGCCGACACGGCCCTGCTGATCCGCGACGGCCGCACCTTGGCCAGCGGGCCGGTGCAACAGGTGCTGCAGCGCCAGACTCTGCAGCAGCTCTACCAGGCCCCGCTGGACCACGTGCAGGCCGACGGGCACGAAGCCTTTCTGCCCGCTTGAGGCGGCCCCGACGGTGCAGGAGCCGCCGTGTGCCCAGCCGCCAGCACTGCGCTTCGGCGCGGGTGAGTGGTCCGGGGCCTGTGGCGACCTCGGCACGCTGCTGCCCTACCTGGTGGCCTACCTGGTGGTGCTGAAGCTGGAACCTGCCGGTGTGCTTTGCGGCTTCGGCCTGGCCCTGGTGGCCACGGGGCTGCTCTTCCGCTCGCCTTTGCCGGTGCAGCCGATGAAGGCGATCGGCGCGCTGGCCCTCGCGCAGGGCGCCACGGCGGGGGCGATCGGTGCGGCCGGGCTGCTGACTGGCCTGGTCTGGCTGCTGCTGGGCGCCAGCGGCTGGGCGCGACGGCTCGCACGCGCCGTGACGGCCCCGGTGGTGGACGGGCTGGTGCTGGGTCTGGCCTTCAGCCTGCTGTGGCAGGCCGGCGGCCTGATGCAGCACCAGCCGCTGGTGGGCGTGCTGGCGCTGGCGGTGCTGAGCCCGACCTTGTTCGCGCGCCGTGCAGGTACCCTATGGCGCGGGCTGTCTGTCGCGGCACTGCCCGTCCTGTTGCTGGCTTCGATCGGCTGGGCGCTCTGGTGCCAGCCGTCGGCATGGCAAGGTGGGCTGGCGCTGCAGCCGGCATGGGCACCGCCGGCACTGGACTGGCCCGCGCTGCTCAGTGGCGACCTCCTCTGGGCCGGCCTGCTGCTGGCATTGCCGCAGCTGCCGCTGACGGCAGGCAATGCGCTGCTGGCCGTTCGCGCCGAGCACCAGCGCCTCTTCCCCGACCGGCCGATCAGCGAAACAAGCCTGGCCCTGAGCACCGGCGCCATCAACACGCTGGGCTCGGCCATCGGCGCGGTGCCGATGTGCCATGGCGTGGGCGGGCTGGCGGCGCAGGTGCACTTCGGCGCGCGCACGGGTGGGGCGCCGGTGATCCTGGGCCTGCTGCTGCTCTGCGCCGGCCTGGCCTGGGCCGATGCGGCCACCGCATTGCTGGGGCTGCTGCCACCGGCGGTGCTGGGTGCGACGCTGGTGCTGGCTGCCGGGTCGCTGGCGCGCGGGGTGTTGGAGCGTGGCGCAAGAGGGTCGCACACAGGCCTGATGCTGACCGTGGCGGTGCTGAGTGTGTGGCACGCCGCTGCGGGTCTGCTGGTCGGCCTGCTGCTGCAGCGCTGGTGGCGCGCCCGGCCTGGGGCCTGACGGCGAGACTTGAAGCATCCGCCCGTTGGGTCACCCGCCCGATGCCCGCAACGCTCAGCGGCCAGCGCCCTCGTCGACGTTCCAGTGCACCAGGGCCCAGCGCATCGGGCGCCCGCCCTTTGCAGCGCGCGCGGTGTCCGCCAGCCACCAGGCTCGCAGCCGCGCCGTTGCGGCGTCTTCCAGCGGCCCGGTCGACCAGGCCAGCCGGTTGGCGAAGGTGTCGAAGTCCGTGCAGGCGGCCAGGCGGCTGGGTGTGTGCAGCAGCTCCACGGTGGGCACGATGCCCATGCGGTGGAGCATGCCCAGCAGCAGGAAGTGATCGGGCACGCGCGGCGGGTTCAGGCCGACCACGGCGAGAATGTCCGGGTCGACGAAGCTGCCGCCGACGGGGTAGCTCAGGCACACCTGCAAACGGGCATGGGCCACGAGCTTGTGCAGCGCCGCCTCCAGGTCGTCGACCAGCGTGGAACGCGAGGCGATGGCGATGTCCGCCACCAGCAGGTCGGACCAGTCGTCCTCCCAGGCGCGCAGCACGGTCTTCACGTTGGTGGCACCCTGCTCGGCGGCACGGCGGCGAAGTTCTTCCAGCATGCCGGCGCTGTTGTCCAGCGCCAGCACCTCGTGCACCCGCATGGCGATGGGCAAGGCCAGCGTGCCCGGCCCGCAGCCGACATCGAGCACGCTGCGTGCCTCGTCCAGCCGCAGCCGCGACAGGAAGGCCTGCACATACCCGCCCACGCCCTGGCCCGCGCCAGCTCCGCGCGGTGCGGCCTCGGGCCCGCAGCCATAGCCGGAGGCCCGCCCGTCCCAGGCGCTCGGCGGTTTGGGCGCCAGGCGCTGTTCGCGCATCTCGCGCCTGTAGATCGCGCCGAAGTCGATGGCCTCCAGGCGCGGCAGGTCCTCTTCAGAACTCATGGCGCAGCCTGGCACTGAACTGTCGCCCCGGTGCCGGGTAGCCTGCATCGAGCGCGTAGTTGCGATCGCGCAGGTTCTCTCCGGCCACGCTGAGATGCCAGCCCGGCGCCGGTTCCCAACCCAGCCGCAAGCCCAGCACCGTGTGCCCGGGGACCGACACGGTGTTGGACGCCCAGCGGCTGCTGTTGTGCTCGGCTGTGGCCTGCAGGCTCCAGCCGGCCACCGGCTGCCAGCGCGCGTAGCCGAACAGCTTGCGGTCGGGCACGCCCAGCGAGCGCACTTCCGGGCTGACCAGGTTCTTCTGCTCCATCAGCGTCACGCTGCCGCCGAACTCCAGGCCGGCTGCCGGCGTGGCGCGCAGGCCCAGTTCCAGCCCTGTGACGCGGGTACGGCCGACATTGCGCACCTGGCAGCGCGTGGCTGCACTGCAACTGGTGCCTCCGGCCACGAACACGGCCTGGATGCGGTCGTCGGCTTCGGTGCGAAAGACGGCGGCTTCCATCGCCAAGCTGCTCAGCACCTGGCCGAGGTAGCCGAACTCCAGGTTGGTGGAACGTTCGGGGCCGAGCGCAGGGTTCTCGACGTAGCTGCCCAGGCGCTGCGAATAGCGGTCGCGCAGGGTCGGCAGCCGGGTCTTGCGCGCCAGCGTCGCGTACACACGTGAACCCGCGCTCAGGTCGTGGAACAGGCCGGCCTGCAGATTGGTGGCGCGAGAAGCCGGTGGCAGGCTGTAGGCGCTGCTGGTGCTGAAGACCACATCGGGCCGCAATTCATGGCGCGCCGCGCCCAGGGCCAGCTGCCAGGCGGGTGCCAGGGTGATCATGTCTTCGATGCCCACGGTGCGCAGCGTGTCCTCGTACAGCGCGCCGCGCACCGCATTGGCGTCGACTTCCTCGTGCTCGTCGCCGCGCTGTTGAAGCACCAGCCGCAGCACATGGCCGGCCAGGCGCCTGGACTCCAATTCGATGCCGCCACCCAGCGTCCTGTCGTGGTAGATGCTGCGTCCGGTGGCGACACTGCCCATGCCGCTGGTGCGCAGCGTCGTGTAGGTGGCGTCGGTGTAGCTCGTGACCTCGTTGTCGAAGCGGTCGGTGTACAGCCGCGTCTTCAAGGTCTCGGTGGGCGTGAGCGCAGTGCTGGAAATGAAGTACAGGCTTTCCTTGTCCCAGTACGGCCAGCGCCAAAACCGGATGCCGCTGGTGCCCACCGTCGGCGGCTGCCCCTTGCGGCCGTCCTGCCGGTTGTAGGCGATGGCGTACTCGTCGCCGGCGCGCGGCGTGAAGCCGAGCTTGAAGGAGAGCTTGCTGTCGCGGCGGTCGCTGTTGTTGCGCAGACCGCCGTCTTCGGTGGGCGTCGGCTGGAAATCCTTCGACATCCGGAAGCCCTCGGCATCGCGGTAGGACAGGCCCAGCTGCCCGTACCAGGCGCCCTGGCGCGTGCCGATGTTGGCGCCAGCTTGGCGGTCGCGCCCGCTGCCGATGCCTAGGAAGGCATCCCCCTCAAGCGCACGCTGAGGCCTTCGTGTGACGACGTTGATGGCGCCACCCATCGCGTTCGGGCCGTAGGCCACCGAACTGAAGCCTTTGGCCACCTGTATGGCGGCCACGTCATAGGTGCTGAAGCGATTGAAGTCGACAAAGCCGTCGAAGGGCACGTAGACCGGAACACCGTCGATGAACAGGGGTACCTGACGAGCGTCGTAGCCTCGCAGGAACACCAGCAATTCGTTGCGCTGGTTGTTCGAGACGGTGATGCCTGGCAGAAGGTTGACGGCGTCGCCGACCGTTTCCCGCCCGAACTGCAGCATCTCGCTGCGTGTCACCGTACTTCCGACCTGTTCCAGCGGCAGTTCGCCAACGGACACGCGCGTGCCAGTCACGGATACGGTGCCCAGAGTGAAGACGGGCTCTGCAGCGGTCACTGCAGCGGGGGATGCGAGCAGCAAGGCCGTCAGCGGAACGGCGTAGGACACGGATTGAAGTCGGGGCATGGAGTCGGCAGCGCGCGCAGCGGCCCTGGGAGTCGAAGGCTCCGCAGGCTAGGTACGGCGCCGGATTTGGGCAATATGTGCCGACTTGCATAGGCGCACTCCGTGGGTCTCGTGCCCGCTGCTGCGCTGTGGACGGTTGCTTGTTCCGTCCGAGCACATGGGCCCGCCACGTGCTCTGACTGGCCTGCTATGCGCTTTTGCGTCACCTGCGCGACAGGGCAAGTCCGGCTGCCGGCCGGCGCGCAGGGCGGACAGAATCCGCTGCACAACACCTGCCCCGGAGACACGCCCGATGACACAGCCCCTCTTTCGCCGCCGCACCGTGCTGGGCATGGCCGCCGTCGGCGTCGCCAGCCCCTGGGTCCACGCCCAGGGCACGGCCTTCCCCAACAAGCCCATCACCCTGATCGTGCCCTGGCCCGCCGGCGGCAGCACCGACCGCCACCACCGCGCGCTGGCCGAACTGGCGGGCAAGATCCTCGGGCAGACCATCGTCGTCGAAAACAAACCCGGCGGCGGCGGCACGCTCGGCCCCAGCCAGATGGCGGCCACGGCCAAGCCCGACGGCTACACCATCAGCCAGTTCCCGCTGGGCATGCTGCGCATCCCGCACATGCAGAAGGTGGCCTTCGACCCGATCAACGACTTCACCTACATCCTCGGCGTCAGCGGCTACACCTTCGGCTTCGTGGTTCGGGCCGACTCACCCCACAAGACCTTCAACGACTACATCGAGGCCGCCCGCAAGGCGCCGGGCGCCGTCAACTACGGCAGCACCGGCATCGGCACCAGCCCGCACCTGCTGATGGAGGAACTGGCCGCAGCGGCCAAGGTGCAGCTGAATCACATCCCCTTCAAGGGCAATGCCGACCAGATGCAGGCGCTGATCGGTGGCCACGTGATGGCCGCCAGCGACGCCACCGGCTGGGACAAGTTCGTCGATGCCGGGCAGATGCGCCTCTTGCTCACATTCGGCGAAGCGCGCACCGCACGCTGGCCGCAGGTGCCTACGGCTAAGGACCTGGGCTACAACGTCGTCAGCACCTCGCCCTACGGCCTGGTGGGCCCCAAGGGCATGGACCCGGCGGTGGTGAAGACTCTGCACGACGCCTTCAAGCAGGCCATGGACGACCCCAAGCACGCCGAGCTGATGACGCAGCTGAACCAGAGCGTGTGGTACCGCAACGGCAGCGACTACCGGCAATGGGCGGTGGAAACTTTCGCCAAGGACAAGGCGCTGATCGAACGGCTGGGCCTGGCCGCCAAGTGATGCCAGGGTGAGCACGGCCGACAACCTGCCGGCCCAGGTGCGGCTGCACGCCGCCGCACGCCCCGCGCACCCGGCGCTGGCGCAGGACGGCGAAGCCCTCAGCTACGCGCAGCTCGACGCGTTGATGGACCGCGTGGCCGCGGCCCTGCAGCGCGACGGCGTGCAGCCCGGCCAGGCCATTGCGCTGTGCGGGCACAGCACGCCCATGCAGGCCGCGCTGTTCCTGGGCGCGCTGCGCGCCGGTGTGGTGGTGGCGCCGCTGGCCGGCAGCAGCAGCCGCGAGGCGCTGGCGTCGATGCTGCACGACGCGCAGGCGCGCCTGATGTTCGTCGACAGCAGCGTTGCCGAACTGTTGCCGGCCGACGTGATGCCGCGCTGCATTGCACTGGAAGACGGCGCGGCAGGTCGCCCGCTGGCCGGATGGCTGGCGCCCGCAGGCGCGATGCCCGCGGTCCTGCACATCGCCCCTGAACACCCATTCAACATCATCTATTCCTCGGGCACCACGGGCACGCCGAAAGGCATCGTGCAGTCGCACGGCATGCGCTGGCAGCACGTGCAGCGGGGTGCGAAGTACGGCTACGGCCCGGGCACTGTGACGCTGCTGGCGACGCCGCTGTACAGCAACACCACCCTGGTGGTGTTCTTCCCCACCCTGGCCTTCGGCGGCACGGTGGTGCTGATGCGCAAGTTCGACGCCGCCGGCTATCTGGCGCTGGCGAAGCATTACCGAGCGACGCACACGATGCTGGTGCCGGTGCAATACCGGCGATTGCTGGCCCACCCGGCCTTCGACAGGACCGACCTGAGCGCCTTCGAGATGAAGTTCTGCACCAGCGCGCCCTTCCCGGCGGCGCTGAAGGCCGACGCGCTGGCGCGCTGGCCCGGCGGCTTGGTGGAGTTCTACGGCATGACCGAAGGCGGCGGCACCTGCATCCTGGAAGCCCATGCCCACCCCGACAAGCTGCACACGGTGGGCCTGCCGGCCGAAGGGCACGACATCCGGCTCATCGACGACGCCGGCGTCGAACTGCCAGACGGCCAGACCGGCGAGGTCGTGGGCCATTCGCCGGCGATGATGACCGGCTACCACGGTCAGCCCGGCAAGACCCGCGAAGCCGAGTGGTTCGCCCCCGACGGCCGGCGCTTCATCCGCACCGGCGACATCGGTCGCTTCGACGAAGACGGCTTCCTGATGCTGCTGGACCGCAAGAAGGACGTCGTCATCAGCGGCGGCTTCAACATCTACCCCAGCGACCTGGAAGCGCTGCTGCAGCGCCACCCGGCGGTGGCCGAATGCGCAGTGGTGGGTGTGCCTTCCGAGGCCTGGGGCGAGACGCCGGTGGCCTTCGTCGTGCCGCAGCCTGGCCACGCCGTCGACGCCGAGGCGCTGCGCGAGTGGCTCAACGCCCAGGTCGGCAAGACCCAGCGCCTGGCCGGCCTGAGCTTCACCGCCGAACTGCCGCGCAGCGCCATCGGCAAGGTGCTCAAGCGCGAACTTCGGCACGCCTGGGAGACCGGGGCCCCGCAAGCCGGGGAGACGCAAACCGGCGCGCTGAGACGGGGCTGAGACGGTCGCTCGTCAGACTGGCGGGGTCTTGATTCACCCCCTACCCGGAGCCCATCCATGAAGAGCCCCCGTCGTCACCTGCACCGCCTGGCCCTGGTTGCCAGCCTCGCCGTCGCCGCCCTGCCGGCCGCGCAGGCCGCCACCGGCACTTTCTTCTTCGGCGACTCGCCGTACCTGTCGACCGCCCATGTCCCGGCCGGCTTCTACCTGGGCGGTGCGCCCGCAGTGCTGGACAACCTGGAAGACGGCACGCTGGACGTGACGCTTTCCGCCAGCGCCGGAACCATCATCAGCCCGGGCGGCAATACGGACTCGGTCGACGCCGACGACGGGGTGATCAATGGCAACGGCAATGGCGGCCGTTCCTGGTTCGGCTTCGCCCCGATCACTTTCAGCTTCGTTGGCGCGGGCGCGCTGCCGACGGCGTTCGGCCTGGTGTGGACCGATGGCACCTCGGGGGACTGGACGTTCAGCGCCATCGCCGCCGACGACACCCCGCTGGGTTCGATCACGCGGGCGGTTGGCGACGCCTCGAACCGGGGCACGACGGCCGAGGACCGCTTCTTCGGGGTCCAGTTCGCCGGGGGCATCAAGTCGATCACGATCAGTGCCGCCGGGGCGGTCGAGCTCGACCACATTCAGTACGGCACGATGGCACCGGTGCCCGAGCCCGCCACCGCCGCCCTGCTGCTGGGCGGGTTGGCCGCGCTGGCCCGTCGCCGTCTCGCTGCCAGGCAGCGCTAGACCTCTTTCTGCTGCCTTTGCCGCTTCGGCTGCGCCAGGCCGGCGGCCTCGTGCGGTCGATGCCGGCCGCCCGGACGCGCGACACTCCGGCCTGCCATGCTCGTGCTGCTTGCTCCCCCCGCCTGGGCCCCGGCCGGCCAGGCGCCCCAACCGCTGCCGGCCACCGTGCCGGCCGCGCTGCTGGTGGTGCTGGCCGCGCAGGCGCCGCCAGGCGCCTGGCTCGCGCGCGAAAGGCTCGCCGCGATCTTCTGGCCCGAGGCCGCGCCGGCCGACGCCCTGCACCATCTGCGCATCAACCTGCACCGCAGCCGGACCCTGCTGGATGCCTGGGGCCGGCGCGACGCCCTGGTGGCCGATCGCACGCGGGTTCGTCTGAACCTGCCCACCGACCTGGCCGAACAACACGCCGCGCAGCAGGCCGGTGACGCCGCCGCTGCGCTGCGCCACGGCCCGCCGGCCTGGCTGCCGGGCTGGCAGCTGACGGGCTACGAACACTTCGGCCATTGGGCCGACGAGTTTGCGCAGACGCTCCACAGCGCCTGGCTGCAGGCTGGCCGTCCGCGCCCGACCAGCCCGGCGGCCGCACCGCCTGCCGAGCCCGCGCCCGCCGACGTGACGCCGGCGCTGCTGCCCGGCCGCACGCTGCAGTTGCAACGCCTGTTGGCCAGCCCGGCACCCGCCCTGCTGCTGCTGGGCGAAGCCGGCGCCGGCAAGACCACCCTGCTGCGCACCGCCTACCCGCAGGCCCCCTGCCTGCGCGGCCTGGAAGGCCTGCACGCCATGCCCTACCGGCCGCTGCTCGACGTGCTGCGCGAGCAGGTGGCGGTGCTGCAGCGCGCCCTGCGTGAACCCAGCCATCCCCTGCGCCCCTATCGGCTGGACCTGGCCCGCGTGCTGCCGGAACTGGCCCCCGAAGAAGCCCTGCCGCCGCTGGACGCCACCACCGCGCAGACCCGCCTGGTCGAGGCGCTGGCCCGCGCCTTCGAGGCGCTGACGCCGCTGCTGCTGGTCGACGACCTGCAGTGGTGCGACCCGGCCACCGTCGAATGGCTGCTGATGCTGGCCTACCAGGGCCGGCTGCCCTGGCGCGCCGCAGTGCGCCGGCACGAGATCGGGCCGGTTCTCGAACGCGCCCTGCAGGGCTTGCGCAACGCCGTGCGGCTGGAAGAGGTCGACGTGCCGCCGCTCGACCGCGAAGCCCTGGCCCTGGCCTGCCGGGCACGCTGGCCGCAGCACGCCCTGTCGCCCGGGCAGATCGACCGCCTGCACGCGCTGAGCGCCGGCAACGCCTTTCTGCTGGGCGAGCTGCTGGCCGCCGGCGCCCCCGAGCCCGACACCGGCGTGCCGCTGGCGCAGGCCGACCTGGTGCTGCGCCTGGTGCGCGGCCGCCTGCAGGCCCTGCCGGCGGCGGCGCAACGTGCGGTGGAGGCCGCGGCGGTGTTCGTGCAGCCGGTGCCGCCTGCGGCCCTGGGCGCGCTCGCCGGGGCCGCCACCGACACCGAGTGCGAGGCCCTGTGTGCCCGGGCCGTGGCCAGCGGCCTGCTGCAGCCCATCGGCGCGGTGCTGGCCTGCCGGCACGACCTGATCCGCCAGGCCGTCGACGGCACCCTGCCTGCGCCGCGGCGCACGGCCCTGCACCGCCATGCCGCCCTATGGCTGGCCGAGCAGCCCAGTGTCGATGCGCTGACCATCGCCGAACATTGGCGCGCCGCCGGCGAGCCGCAGACCGCGCTGGCCTGGCGCCACCGCGGCGCCGAGCAGCTGAAGTCGCGCGGCGACTTCGACGCCGCCCGCGCGCTCTGGCGCGAGGTGGCCGATGACTCGCTGGACGCCACCCAAGCCTTGCGCGCGCGGCTCGAACTGGCCGCGTGCGACCTGTTTGCCGACCTGGCGCGCGGCGAAGCCCTGCTGGCCGCCGTGCAGGCCCAGCTGGGCGCCGTGGCCGATGCCGAGCAGCGGCGGCAGATCGAAGGCCGGCTGCTGTCCGCGCGTGTGGACAACCGTGTGTTCGCCGGCGACATCGCTGCCGCCCGTCAGCATGCCGGCCGCCTGCGTTCACTGCTGCCCCGCCTGCCCCTGCACGAACACATCGACGCACTGGAGGTGCTGATCGAGCTGGCCATGCGCGAGCCCGACATTCCCGCCGCCTGGGCCTGCCTGGCGCAGCTGCGCGAAGCGGCGCCGCAGCGGCCCACCCTGCTCAGCTTCGAAGGGCAGATCCACTGGTTCGGCGGCGAGGTGCAGGCCGCGCACGACGCCCTGGCGCGTCTGCTCGAACGCCACCCCGACTATTGCCGCGGCATCACCGTCGAGAACGACCTGGCGGTGATGCTGCAGGCCCTGGGCCGCATCGACGAGGCCGAAGCCATGGCCCGCCGCAGCCTGCACGGCTGGGCCGGCGTGGCGCACACCGAGACGCTGTCGCTGCTGGTGCTGGGCCTGGTGCTGACGAGCGCGGGCCGCCATGCCGAGGCCGACACCGCCCTGCTGGGCGCCCACGCCCGCGCCTGCCAGCAAGCCAGCCCCGGCTTCGAGGCCGAGGCCCTGGTGCGCCGCGCCCGGCTGCTGCTGCAGTGCGGGCGCATCGCAGCCGCGCAGGCGCTGCTGGACGAAGCCGCGCCGCTGCTGACCACCAGCCCCGAGCCGCTGCGCGTGTCGCAGCTGGTGCTGGCGCAAGGGCTGGCGGCCAGCGCGGCCGGCATGCCACTGGCGCCGGCCGCGCTGGCGCGGCTGCAGGCCGTGGCCCACAGCAGCACCCACCCGCTGGTGCAGGTGCGGCTGGCCCGGCTGCGGGCCGAACAGGCACTGGCCTGCGGTGACCTGCCGGCCGCCGCCCAGGCCGCCGGCGTGCAGGCCGCCGCCGCCCAGCGGGGCGGCCTGCTCGAGCCCCTGGCCGAAGCCTGGCTGCTGCAGGCGCGTGCGCAGCAGGCGGGACCGATGGCGGGCCAGGGCTCGGCCGGAGCCGGCGCTGGGGCACGTGCCCTGGTGGCCAAGGCGCAGGCGCTGGCCCGGCGGCAGGGCTTCGCCGACCTGCACTGGCGGGCCAGCGAAACCCTGGCCCGCCTGGGCCCCGACCCGGCCGCGGCCGGTGAGGCCCGCGCCGCGCTGGTGCGGCTGCAGGGCGGTGCCGCGGAGCCGCTGTTCGACGCCGCAGCAGCGGCTCAGCGCGAGCCGCGCTGGGATGGCCTGACGGGCGGGCCGAAGCGCCACTGACGCACCGCCCTCACCCCGCCCAGGGCCGCTCCCCGCGCAGAAAAGCCGCGGCATCGGCTGGCAGGTCGGCGGCGAAGAAGCCAGGCGCGGGCAAGTCCACCGCCACCCGGCCGGCTTCCAGGTACAGCACGCGGCTGGCCAGGCGCTTGACCTGCCCGAGGTTGTGCGTGCTCATCACCAGGGTCACGCCGGCAGCGGCCACGTCGGCGATCAGCGCCTCGACCTCGCGCTTGGCCCCGGGGTCCAGGCTGGCGGTGGGCTCATCCAGGAACAGGATGTCCGGCCGCAGTGCCCAGGCCCGGGCCAGGGCCAGCCGTTGTTGCTGCCCGCCCGACAGCGAACGCGCGTCGCGCGCGCCCAGGCCCTGCAGGCCCACCCGGCGCAGCGCCTCGTCGCAGCGTGCCGGCCGCTCGGCCGCCGGCACGCCTTGCAGCAGCAGGCCCAGCAGCACATTGCGCTCTGCCGACAAGTGCAGCAGGAAAGGCCGCTGGAACAGCATCGCTGCCACCGGGGCCCGACCTTCGGGCTGCAAGGGCACGGCCATGCGCCGCCCGGTGGTGGGCGGCAGCAGGCCATGCAGCAGCCGCAGCAGGCTGGTCTTGCCGGCCCCATTGGGGCCGATGAGGGCCAGGCTTTCGCCGCGGCGCACATTCAGGCTCGTGGGCTGCAGGGCATGCACCTGGCCGAAGCGCAGGCCGGCGGCGTCCAGGCGCAGCAGATCCGGGCCGGGATCGGTGCGCGGCGGGCTGACGGGTTCGCGCGGCGGCCCGTGGTGCCCCGGGCGTGCCGCCGGGGCCAGGTCGGGCGTCGTGGCCGTGGCCGCACGCGCCTGCAGCAGCGCAATGCCCAGGTTGACGATGCCCACCACCCCGAGCAGCACCAAACCCAGCGCCAGCGCCAGCGGCAGGTCGCCCTTGCTCGTTTCCAGCGCGATGGCGGTCGTCATCACGCGGGTGACGCCGTCGATGTTGCCGCCCACGATCATCACCGCGCCCACTTCGGAAATCGCCCGGCCGAAGGCCGTCAGCAGCACCGTCAGCACCGCCAGGCGTTCGTGCACCAGCATCAGCAACGCGCGCTGCAGCGGCCCGGCGCCCAGCGACTGCAGTTGCTCGCCGCCTTCGGCCAGCGCGTCCAGCACCAGCCGGCGCGTGAGCGCGGCGATCAACGGCACCACCAGCACGCTTTGCGCCACCACCATCGCCGTGGGCGTGAACAGGATGCCCAGGCTGCCCAGGGGCCCGGCGCGCGACAGCAGCAGGTAGACCGACAGCCCCACCACCACCGAAGGCAGGGCCAGCAGGGTGTTCAACAGCCACACCACGCCGCCCACCCCGCGAAACCGGGCCACCGCCAGCCACGCCCCCAGCCACAGGCCCACGCCCGCCCCCAGCAGGCAGGCCGACAGGCTGACGCGCAGCGACAAGCCCACGATGCCCAGCAGTTCCGCGTCGGCGCCAGCCACCAATTGCAGCGCCAGACCCAGGCTGTCGGCCACCGTGCTCATGAGGCGGTGGCGGTCGGACAGGCCAGGGGCATCGGGGTGGCGCGAGGGAACAGGGGTGGCACGGCAGAATCAGGCACAAACCGCCGATTGCACCATGAACGCGCCTGCTTCCCCCGACCCGAGCCCGGCCCTGGGCCCCTCCCCCGTTGCCGCTGGCGACCCGCAGCTGAGCCTGGACGAAGCCCGCGCCGCGATCGCCGCGGCCATGCGCCCGCTGGACGGCCTGGAACACAGCCCGCTGACCGCCGCGCTGGGCCGGGTGCTGGCGGCCGACATCCTGTCGCCGATCGACGTGCCCGCCCACGACAACTCGGCCATGGACGGCTATGCCTTCGCCGGCGCCAGACTGGCCGCCGGCCAGCCGCTGCAGCTGCGTGCGGTGGGCACGGTGTTCGCCGGTCCGCCCTTCCAGGGCCGGGTGGCCGACGGCGAATGTGTGCGCATCATGACCGGTGCGGTGATGCCCGACGGCCTGGACACGGTGGTGCCCATCGAACTGTGCCGCGTCGAGGGCGAACCCGCCAGCGGCCAGGTGCACATCGCCCCCGGCGTGCTGCAGTCGGGCGAAAACCGCCGCCGCCGCGGTGAAGACCTGGCGCGGGACAAGCCGGCGGTGCAGGCCGGGCGTGTGCTGCGCCCGGCGGACCTGGGCCTGATCGCTTCGCTGGGCATCGCCAGCGTGCCGGTGCGGCCGCGGCTGCGCGTGGCGGTGTTTTCCACCGGCGACGAACTGCGCAGCCTGGGCCAGGCTTTGGACCCGGGCTGCGTGTACGACAGCAACCGCTACGCGCTGATGGCTGCGCTGCAGCGCCTGGGCATGGACGTGCTGGACCTGGGCGTGGTGCGCGACGACCCCGCCGCCCTGCAGGACACGCTGGAAGCCGCCATCGCTGGTGCCGACGTGGTGCTGACCAGCGGCGGCGTGAGCGCCGGTGACGCCGACCACACGCGCGCCCTGCTCGCCCGCATGGGCGAAGTGGCGTTCTGGAAGGTGGCCATGCGCCCCGGCCGCCCCTTCGCCTTCGGCCCGGTGCAGCACGGCGGCCGCAGCAGCTGGCTGTTTGCCCTGCCCGGCAACCCGGTGGCGGCCCTGGTGACGTTCTACGCGCTGGTGCGCAGCGCCCTGCTGCAGCTGGCCGGCGCCCTGCCCGAGCCGCTGCCGGTGCTGCAGGCGCGCTGCCTGCAAGGCATCCGCAAGCGCCCTGGCCGCACCGAACTGCAGCGCGGCCTGGTCAGCCGCGGCGATGATGGCCAGTGGCAGGTGCAGGTGACGGGATCGCAAGGCGCCGGCATCCTGCGCAGCATGAGCCAGGCCAATGCGCTCATCGTCATCGGGCACGATCAGGGCTCGGTGCCGGCTGGCGGAATGGTCGACGTCTGGCTGTTCGACGGGCTGGTGGGGTAGCTTGGGAAATTGCCGTGCGCTCTGGCGGCTTATCACGCCGACGCACGGCTGATCGACAAGCACCCATAAGTACGTGCACGTCGACTGCTCGAACGCGCGCGTATAGAGCCGGAACCAGCCCGGGCGAAACAAGGCGACGTCGAAACCGCCATCGCGCTGCACCTGGTCTATAGCCAGCTGCTGAGGGCGCAACCCTGGCGCGGCGCCACGATCGGCCGTGTTGCCGACGGATTGCTGGAAACCGCGAAAAAACGGCATGGCGGCGACCCCGGCATCGTGCTGATCGACGCGCTGGCAACGGCCTGCAAGCCTGCGCTGTTCGGAGGCGACGTCGCCGCCGGGCTGCGTGAACTGCAGCGGGCAGTCGATCTCTTTCATCAACGGGCCGGCGGTTGCCGAAGCCGCGGCCGACGCATGAAGACTCAGGCGGCCCGGCGTCGCGCCAGCAGGGTGATCCCGGCCAGCCCGGCCAGCCACAGCGCCCAGGTTGCGGGTTCGGGCACCGGCTGGGTCAGTTGATAGCCGAACTCGGCTCTGTCGATGGTGTAGGGGCTGGTGAGATTCAGGAACTGCCCTGTCATCGCGATCTGGTCGAAGGCAAAGCTCGCGCCGGGCGCCAGGAGAATGGCCACGAACGAACAGTTGCCGCAACCGCCACTCCCTGTGCGCACCACCTCGCCGTTCAGGTAGAACGTGACTTCTCCCGACATCACCACACTCGCCCCTGGCGAGTTGTCGAACTGCGGGAGATTGATGCCACTCACCTCGAAGCCGAAGATCTGGTTGGGCGAGGCCGGTACCACCAGCGGCCCGTCCAGGATGGTGACCATGGCGGAAATGTCGTCACCCTGGACCAGTTCGATCGGGGGTCCGAACCCGATCAGGCCCAGACGACCCAGGGTGATCTGGTCAGTGCCCGAGACGAAACTGTCGACGACGATGTCTCCAGCCACGCCTTGCAGGTCCAGCACGTAACTGGCTGCATGAGCCTGGCCGAACGCTGCGCTGCAGGCAACGGTGGCTGCGGCAGCAAGAGACTTCATGTGTGGGGTCATGGTGAGCTACCTCGACGTGATGGCGCGGGTGGAGTGGACAGGACGGCCTGCAAGACCACGCTGCGGAATTCCCCGAGGGACGATCAGCGTGCTTGCGCCATTCTTGGCAACAAGCGTTCCGCAATCGCAATATGCAATCGCATTGCCAGCTCAAGTAGCCCCCGGATTTCGGGGGTCGCCGCTGCTTCGAAAGAGGTCCGCGCCAACGGAAGATCGCCTCAAGCGCCGGCACCGCGGGTCTGATCGGCCACCGCGCGGCGAGCAGATTCGACAGCGGCCGATGAGCATGGAGCGACGGCAACTCCCAACGACAAGCTCACCTCTGGAACTGGCGCAGAAACTCTGGGCTTTGTTCCAGCCGCCGCGGCGGGCGTGCTGGCG
Source organism: Burkholderiales bacterium Ga0077543 (assembly GCA_001464055.1). Lineage (GTDB taxonomy): Bacteria > Pseudomonadota > Gammaproteobacteria > Burkholderiales > Burkholderiaceae_C > Rubrivivax. The sequence continues at coordinate 1,623 of LNET01000060.1, read as the reverse complement.
ACTTGCGATCAACGGCGCCTTGGCAGCCACGGCGCAAAGGTTTGCAGGCCCCGCCCTTGATCGAGGTCAAGCGACTGCAACCCGCGCTGGGGATACTGGTTCAGCGGCCCGTTTGCCTTCGGCACCGGAACACCGCATGACCCATCCCACTACCGGAGCAGTTCATGGCCAAGATGAAGGCAGCCATTTTTGTCGAACCCGGGCGCATCGTCCTGGACGACAAGCCCATTCCCGACGTCGGCCCGCTCGACGCGTTGATGCGCGTCACCACCACCACCATCTGCGGCACCGATGTCCACATCCTGAAGGGCGAGTACCCCGTGGCCAAGGGCCTGACCATCGGGCACGAACCGGTGGGCGTGATCGAGAAGCTGGGCTCGGCGGTGCAGGGCTACCGTGAAGGCCAGCGTGTGATCGCCGGGGCCATCACCCCCAGCGGCTGGAGCAACGCCTGCCTGTGCGGCACCTGCTCGCAGGACGGTGCCGGCACCGCGCACGGATGGAAGGCACTGGGCGGCTGGCGCTTCGGCAACACCATCGACGGCTGCCAGGCCGAATACCTGCTGGTGCCCGACGCGATGGTGAACCTGGCGCCCGTGCCCGACGCCCTGACCGACGAACAGGTGTTGATGTGCCCGGACATCATGTCCACCGGCTTCAGCGGCGCCGAACGGGCCGACATCCGCATCGGCGACATCGTCGCGGTGTTCGCGCAGGGGCCCATCGGCTTGTGCGCCACGGCCGGGGCCAAGCTCAGTGGCGCCAGCGTCGTCATCGGGGTCGACCGCCTGGCGGGCCGGCTGGACATGGCGTCGAAGATGGGCGCCGACCACGTCATCGACGCCAGCAAGCTGGACCCGGTGGACGAGATCATGCGGCTGACCGGCGGCCGCGGTGTCGACGTGGCGATCGAGGCGCTGGGCACGCAGCAGACCTTCGAGGCCTGCCTGCGCGTGCTGCGCCCCGGCGGCACGCTATCCAGCCTGGGGGTGTACTCCACCGACCTGACCATTCCGCTGGGCGCGTTCGCCGCCGGCCTGGGCGACCACAAGATCGTCACCACGCTGTGCCCGGGCGGCAAGGAACGCATGCGCCGGCTGATGTCGGTGATCGAAGGCGGCCGCATCGACCTGGGGGCGATGGTGACGCACCGCTTCAAGCTGGACGACATCGAAGCCGCCTACGACCTGTTCAGCCACCAGCGTGATGGCGTGCTGAAGGTCGCGGTCACGCCCTGAGGCGAAGGCTGGCGCGGGGAGCGCTGCCGACATGCTGGCCTTCATCGCCTACCACCTGGGGCTGGCGGTGAAGGCGCCGGCGCCCTGACATGAGGGCTCGACCCCGGTGCGGTTGACGCACCCGCGCCCGCTTGTCAACTGAGGAACGATCCGAGGGTTTGCGGGGGGCAGTCACACCCACCCTGGGAACGATCCGAGGCTGTGTGCCCGCGCCCGGACCCCTACTGTTCGACGTTAGAACAGGGAGCATTCCATGGCCATGCACATTGCCGACCGCCCGGGCGGTGCCGGACCCATCCACCTGGACGGCGGCGAGCCGCTGCTGCCCTTCGAACACCAGCCCGAACCCGGCCCGGCGCCCGAGCCCATGGGGCCCATCGAGGGG
>LNET01000059.1 GCA_001464055.1 Burkholderiales bacterium Ga0077543 | reverse complement strand
GCCTGTGGGGCCCGGCCCACGGCGGCGCCAACGAAGCGGCGCTGAACATGCTGGAAGAGATCCAGCGCAACGGCGGTGTCGAGAAGATCGGCGAATTCATCAAGAACGTGAAGGACAAGAACAGCAACGTGAAGTTGATGGGCTTCGGCCACCGCGTCTACAAGAACTACGACCCGCGTGCCAAGCTGATGCGCGAGACCTGCCACGAGGTGCTGGCCGCCACTGGCCTGGGCGACGACCCCTTGTTCAAGCTGGCCATGGCGCTGGAGAAGATTGCGCTGGAAGACGACTATTTCGTCAGCCGCAAGCTCTATCCGAACGTCGACTTCTACAGCGGCATCGTGCAACGCGCCATCGGCATCCCGGTGAGCCTGTTCACCGCGGTGTTCGCCCTGGCGCGCACCGTGGGCTGGATTGCGCAGCTCAACGAAATGATCGGCGACCCGGAATACAAGATCGGCCGGCCGCGCCAGTTGTTCGTCGGGGCCAAGCACCGCGACGTGCTGCCCATCGCGCAGCGCTGACGCGCAGCCCGGCGGCCCGCCTGCAGCGCGGGCCGGCGCAAACCGGCGGCACCCCTGCGTCGGCAGGGCCCCCGCCGGGCCCGGACCGCTGCCTAGACAGCTGCCTTCAGCCCGCTCTCGAAGTGGGCCTGCATCAGTCGCGCGGCTTCGTCGGGCTGGCCATTCAGCAAAGCGAGCATCAGCTCGCGGTGCTCCGCCAGCGAGTCGACCAGGCGGCCGCTTTGCAGCAGCGAATGATGGCGGCTGAGCTTCATCACCTTGCGAAGGTCATTGGCCATCTGCAGCGCCCAGCGGTTGCCCGCGGCTTCCAGCAGGGCCAGGTGGAAAGCTTCGTTCGTCGCGAAAAAGGCGTCGCGATGACGCACCTGCTTTTCCAGGCGCTCGTGCAGTGCCGTCAGCATGGCCAGCGCCTCGGGCCTGGCCTGTGCGGCCACGGTGCGCGCGGCGTCGCTTTCCAGCAATGACAGCAGGTGGTAGACCTGGGACACGTCATCGGCCGACACTTCGGTGACGTAAGCGCCGCGCCGCAGCTTCATCGTCACCAGCCCTTCGGCCGCCAGCACCTTCAGGGCTTCGCGCAGCGGCGTGCGGCTGATGCCGTAGCCCGCGGCCAGTGCCTGTTCGTCGATCCAGCTGCCTGGCGCCAGCTCGCGAGTGTAGATCTGCTGACGCAGGCGCTCGGCCACGTCCAGGTACAGCGCGCGTGGCGCAAGCGACGGTGCCGTGGACAGGGCTTGGTTGGAGTCTCGGGCGGACATGGCGGTGATGAAGCGGCGCTGGGTCTGCGCTTTTGAATTCTTAATTATGAAGCGTGCTCGGCGGCGATCGCGCACCGGGAGGGTGCGTGGACCGGAGAAGGCAGCGGTGCGGGCTGCTTTTTCACGGCTATTCCCATAGACAGTTTGCCTATTCTTGGACGAACCCCGTCTACTGGACTTGCCATGAATCTGGTCGAAGAACTCCTGCCCAACATGCGTCGCGTGCAGTCTGCCGACAGAGACCTCAAGGACCTCGGCCTGTTGTGGTCGATGATCGAGGCGAGTTCCTCCATCAGTTGTCCGATCGACGCCGAGGCGATCCTGCCCACCCTGTCGGAAACACGCGAGCGCTTTGCGGACCTGCAGGGCCGCCTGGTGCGGCAACTGGGTCATGAGGCTCTGGCGGAGTTGGGCGACGAACTCGCGTCGACCGCCCAGTGCAGCATCGACATCCTGGTGCGCAACCTGTTCGAGCGCACTGCCGACGTGGGCTTCCTGGCCACCGACGACGTCTTGCGTGACTTCTGCGAAGCCAGTGCCGACAGCCGACCGGCCTTGCAGGCGGCGATGGTGGCGCGGTTGGCGGCCTACAGGGACAAGTACACCGTCTACGACGACATCGTGGTGCTTGCCATCGATGGCCAGGTGCTGGCCAGGCTGGACAGTGCGAATCCTCTGGCAGTCAGCGCCGACCCGGTCGTGCGCAAGGCCGTCGCCGCCCATGGCTATGTCGAAAGCTACGGCAGCAGCGATCTCGGAGCTTGCGCGGCGCCAGCCCTGCTGTACGCCCACCGCATCGACAGTGCGCGCGGCCAGAGACTGGGTGTGCTGGTGCTGCGCTTCCGTCTGGCCGACGAACTGCGGCGCATCTTCAGCGACCTGCAGCGCGCCCACAGGCAGGTCGCGCTGGTGTTCCTGGACGAGCAGCACCGCGTCATCGTGAGCAACGACGAGTCGCACGTCCCCTTGGGGGCGCTGCTGTGCATCGAGCAGCCGGGCCAGGTCGAGCTGCTGAATTTCGCCGGGCGCGAGTACCTGGCGATGCTGTGTCCCACCCGCGGCTACCAGGGCTACAAGGGTCCGGGTTGGCGAGCCCTGGCCATGGTCTCGCTGAGTACCGCCTTCAGGGCCCGGCACGAGCTTTCGGCGATGCAGGAAGGCGTTTCCCTGGACAACGAAGAACTTCGTCGCATCCAGCACGAAGTGGACGTCATCAATCGCAACCTGCGACGCGTGGTGTGGAACGGCCGGCTCGTGGCCGACGCCAACCAGCAGGCTCGCCACAACCTGAAGGCCGTGTTGCAGCAGGTGAACGACACTGGCATGCGCATGCGCGACCGTACCGGTCTGGCGATCCGCGACCTGTACCGCACCTCGCTGGGCCGGGCGCAGCACCAGTCTGGCGAACTCGCTCGGCTGGCGGCCGACATCATGGACCGCAACCTGTATGAACGCGCCAACGACTGCCGCTGGTGGGCGCTGTCGCCAGTGCTGCAGAGCGTGCTCGCCAGCCCGGTCGATGCCAGCGGCATCGAGCGGCTGAACGCCGTGCTGGCCCACATCAATGGTCTTTACACGGTCTATACACGACTGATCGTCTTCAATTCCGTGGGGCAGGTGTGCGGGGTCTCGAACGACACCACCGAACACAGCCTGATCGGCAGTGCCGTGCCGGCGACCTGGCTGCAGGCCACCCGATCTCTGCAGGACGCCCAGCGCTACGCCGTCACGGCGTACGAAGCCGGCACCTACAGCGACCAGACCCCGACCTATACCTATCTGGCTGCGGTACGCGAGAGCGCGGCGGCGGGCAGTCGTGTCGTCGGCGGCATCGCCATCGTCTTCAACGCCGAGCGCGAGTTCAGCGCCATGCTGGCCGATGTGCTGGACGGCCGCGCCGGGCTGGCCGCGTTCGTGGATGCGAACGGGCGGGTGGTGTCGTGCAGCGATCCAGCCTGGGGTTCGGGTGACAAGCTGCCGTTTCCGCTGAGCGCGGGCGTCGTGGAGCACGACGGCGCCCACTTTGCCGTGTCTTGCGTCCGCGCTGGCGGATACCGTGAGTTCAAGTGCCAGGACGGTTATGTCAACGGTGTCCAGGTGGTCCTGGCGATGCGCCTTGGGGCCCTGGAACGCCGCCGGCAGTCGCTGTTCGACTGCAGCCTGCGCCCGCTGCCGCACCGCCGCCAGAATCTGGCGAGCACCAGCACGCTGGCCCAGGAGCGGTCGGTCCAGGAGCTGGCCCTGTTCCAGGTGGGTGCAGCGCGATACGCGCTGCCGGTGCGGGCGGTGCTGGAGGCGCGCCCCCAGGTGGGGCTGGTGCGCGTGGCCAATGGCGGCGCCCACGTGGCCGGTCTGCTCGACGTGCAGCCGGGCCGCGCCGGCGGGCTGCTGCCGGTGCTGTGCGCACGCAGCCTGTTCGGCGTGAACTACCCGGCCCGGCAGACCGACGGCACGGTGTTGGTGCTGGCCGACCCCGCCCAGCCGGGCCAGCCCTTGATGGGTTTTCGTGTCGACGACATCATCAGCGTGCTCGACGTCGACGTTTCCCACATCCAGCCCGCACCTGAGGGTCTGCGCGCGCGCGCGCCCTGGCTGTCTGGCATGGTGCGGGTGCTGAAGAACGACGCGGAAGGGGGCGAGGCCATCGTCGAACTCCTCGATGCCGAAACCCTGTTGGCCCAGTTTCGGCCGCTGCAGGCTATGGCCGCTGCCTGAACCCGGATGAAGGCGGGCCGACCCAGGGTTCGGCCATGCTGTCAGTTTCCCGTGAAGATTCTGAATTTATAATTACGGGCTGCAGCGCGCCACCAAGCACCCTCCATGTCGGTCGGGGCACCGGGCCAGTCCGGCGCGCGGAGGAGACCCTGCATGAGCGCCATCCCGTCTGCCCCCGCCCAACCCGGGCTCGAGCCTTGGCTGCGAGCCGCCGCCAAGTCGGCCCCCGGTGGTGACATCGGCGCCCTGAACTGGGTGACACCCGAAGGGCTGACGGTCAAGCCCTTGTACACCGCCGCCGACATCGCCGGCCTGCCCGACCCGTCGCTGGCCGACACCCTGCCGGGATTTGCTCCTTTCATCCGCGGGCCGCAGGCCACGATGTACGCCGTTCGGCCCTGGACGATCCGCCAATACGCGGGTTTTTCCACCGCCGAGGAAAGCAACGCGTTCTATCGCCAGGCCCTGGCCGCGGGCGGGCAGGGCGTCAGCGTGGCTTTCGATCTGGCCACCCACCGTGGCTACGACAGCGACCACCCCCGGGTCACCGGCGATGTCGGCAAGGCCGGTGTCGCCATCGACAGCGTCGAAGACATGAAGATCCTGTTCGACGGCATTCCGCTGGACAAGGTGAGCGTGTCCATGACGATGAACGGCGCCGTGCTGCCGGTGCTGGCGGGCTACGTGGTGGCCGCCGAAGAGCAGGGCGTGGGCCAGGACCAGCTGAGCGGGACCATCCAGAACGACATCCTCAAGGAGTTCATGGTCCGCAACACCTACATCTACCCGCCTGCGCCCAGCATGCGCATCGTGGCCGACATCATCGAATACACAGCACGCAAGATGCCGAAGGTCAACTCGATCAGCATCAGCGGCTACCACATGCAGGAAGCCGGCGCCAACCAGGCGCTGGAGCTGGCCTTCACGCTGGCCGACGGCGCAGAGTACGTGGGCGTGGCGACCGCGCGCGGGCTGGACGTCGACGACTTCGCGCCGCGACTGAGCTTCTTCTGGGCCATCGGGATGAACTTTTATCTCGAGA
>LNET01000058.1 GCA_001464055.1 Burkholderiales bacterium Ga0077543 | reverse complement strand
CAGACCTTGCGGTCTTTCGTGTCGGCGATTCCGCGGGCATGCAGGTACTTCAGGAAGCGGGCCTGGTAGATGGACATCAACGGGCCCAGACCCATGCTGACGGTGGGGAACTGCCAGAAATCAGGCATCAGCTTCGGGTGCGGATAGCTGCTCAGGCCCTTGCCGCCCACTTCCTGGCGGAAGTTCAGCATCTGCTCTTCCGTGATGCGGCCCTCCAGGAAGGCGCGGGCATAGATGCCCGGGCTGCTGTGGCCCTGGATGTAGAGCAGGTCGCCGCCACGCTCGGCGCTGTCGGCATGCCAGAAGTGGTTGAAGCCCGCGGCGAACATGTGCGCCACGCTGGCGAAGCTGCTGATGTGGCCGCCCAGATCGCCGCCGTCGGCCGGGTGCAGGCGGTTGGCCTTGACCACCAGGGCCATCGCGTTCCAGCGCATGTAGGCGCGCAGGCGGCCTTCCAGTTCCAGGTTGCCGGGGCTGTGCTCTTCCTCGTTGGGCTCGATGGTGTTCACGTAGCCGGTGTTGGCACTGAAAGGCATGTCGACGCTGGCCTGACGGGCCTGCTCCAGCAGCTTTTCCAGCAGGAAGTGCGCACGCTCCGGGCCCTCGGCGGCAATCACTGCCGAGAGCGCGTCCAGCCATTCGCGGGTTTCCTGGGCGTCGGTGTCGTTGGCGGCGGGGCCAAGGAAGGACTCGGGCAATGCGGACATGCTTGTCTCCTGAATGTCTGTTTCGCGGCTGGCCGCAGTGTGTCACAGCTTGAGCAAATTTCAAATAGTGCTTTTACACACCACGATGTGGAATACACGTAGATCAACACCCGGATAATCCGGCGATGCCCGACCAAGCCCCTGCCCGCTCGAACACCCCGGCCCTGCCGCCGCTGCGTCGACTGTTCAACGGCTGGTGGCGGCGCCAGTCGCCGGCGCGTCAGGACCGGTATGCGACCCTGGGGCCCCTGCTGTCGGTACTGCTGTTCCTGGCTGCGATCATTTCGGCCTTCTGGACCTTGCGCAACGAGGAAATCGAGAGGGAGACCGATTCGGTTCGCCGCGACACCGAAATCACCCAGCAGCAGATCGGTCTGCGCCTGATTCAGAACGAGGAGGCCCTGATCCGCATGGCCCGCGAACTGGTCGCGCGACAGATCAGTGCCGAGGAATTCAGCCAGCAGGCCGCCGGCTTCGTGCGTGAAAGGCCTGAAGTCACCCATGTGAGCTGGGTGAATGCCCAGCGCCAGCCACGGGCCAGCCACTGGGCAGCGATCTTCCCGCCCGTGCCCGGTGAAGGCGTGCCGGTGCCGCAACTGCCGGAGCTGGATGCCGGCACCGAAGCCGAGAAGGCCTTCATGGCGGCGCGCGAGTCGCGCCAGCCGGTGTATTCGCGGGCGCTGCGCGCGGCCGGTGGCGCCGCGGTGTTCCAGTTGCACATTCCGCTGATCGAGCGCGGCGCCTTCACCGGCACCCTGATTGCCGAGTACGCGGTCGACCCCCTGCTGCGCCGCTTCGTGCCGCCCGAGGTTTCGCGCCGACATTCGATTTCCGTTCTCGACGAGCGCCAGACGACCCTGGCATCCACATTCACGCAGATGCCTGGCGAAGGCAGCCGCAATGCCGTGCGGCCACAGATCACCAGCGACGCCCCGCTCACGCCGCCGCTCAACGGCTTGCTGCTGCGGGCGCATGGCTATCGAACTTCGATCGGCCTGGTCGGCAACAGCCTGTTCTGGATGGTGGTGGCCTTGTCGGTGCTGACGGTGTGGATGTTGCTGGGCACCTGGCGCCACATGCGCCGACGCGGCCAGATCCAGGGCGCGCTGATCCAGGAAACCAACTTCCGCCGCGCCATGGAGAACAGCATGCCCACCGGCATGCGCGCGATGGACCTGGAAGGCCGCATCACCTACGTGAACGCCGCGTTCTGCCAGATGACGGGCTTCAGCAGCAGCGAACTCGTCGGCGCCATGCCCCCTTATCCGCACTGGCCGCCCGACAGACTCGAGGAGAACGCCCGCCTTCTGAAACAGGAACTGCAGGGGCGCAGCCCGGCCGGCGGCATCGAGGTCAAGGTGATGCGCAAGGAAGGTGGCGTCTTCGACGGCCGCATGTATGTCAGTCCGCTGATCGACCCCAAGGGACAGCAGACCGGCTGGATGACGAGCATGACCAACATCACCGAGGCCAAGCGCATCCGTGACCAGCTCACTGCCAGCCACGAACGCTTCACGACCGTGCTGGAGGGGCTGGACGCATCGGTGTCGGTGCTCTCCGTCCAGCCCGGCGAACTGCTGTTCGCCAACCGCAGCTACCGCTTGTGGTTCGGCAACGACGCAAAGGGCCATTTGCTGATGGCTGGCGGCGTGGCGGCTGTCGGCCCGGCCACCAGCGGCTACGCCGACGACGCCGGCGACGAAGTGGACGCGCTGTCCGGCCTGCCCACCGAGGCGCTGACAGAAACCGGCACCCACCCGCGCGAGGTGTTCGTGGAATCGCTGCAGAAGTGGTTCGACGTGCGCTCGCGCTACCTGCAGTGGACCGACGGCCGGCTGGCGCAGATGCTGATTGCCACCGACATCACGGCGCGGCTGCGGGCCGAGGAACAGTTTGCCGCCCAGGCGGAAAAGGCCCAGGTCACGAGCCGGCTGGTGACCATGGGCGAGATGGCCAGTTCGGTGGCGCACGAACTGAACCAGCCGCTGACGGCCATCACGAATTACTGCAACGGCATGGTCACGCGGGTGAAGGCCGAGACCATCACGCAGGATGACCTGGTCGCGGCGCTGCAGAAAACCGCCAAGCAGGCCGAGCGCGCCGGCCAGATCATCCGCCGCATCCGTGCTTTCGTGAAGCGCAGCGAACCGCAGCGCCAGCCGGCGCAGGCCAGGCAGATCGTCGACGACGCCGTCGAACTCGCCGGCTTCGAGCTGCGCCGCCGCAACGTCGCCATCCACACCTACGTGGCGCAACGGCTGCCCACGATCATGGTCGACCCGATCCTGATCGAGCAGGTGCTGCTGAACCTGATGAAGAACGCGGCCGAAGCCATCGACAGCGCGCAACTGCCGCCGCCGCGGCGCCACATCGAGCTGCGAGTGGTCCCCAAGCACAGCGCGGAAGAAGGCGGCGTGATCGAGTTCAGCGTCACCGACATGGGCCCGGGCTTGCAGGACGAGGTGGCCGAGCGCCTGTATGAGGCATTCTTCTCGACCAAGGCCGAAGGACTGGGCATCGGCCTGAGCCTGTGCCGTACCATCATAGAGTCACATCAGGGGCGTATGCGAGCCCAGAACATCTACAATGGCAGCCAGGCGGTTGGTTGCAGATTTTCCTTCACCGTCCCGGTGGAAGTCGCGAGCCGCAGTGACTCGTCTTTCGGTGCACTCGACAACGATGGCAGTGCCGACACCCCCCTGAACTCCAGCGCCTCGCGCGTCGCATCCGAATGAGCCTGATCCCCAAAAAAGGCACCGTCTACGTCGTCGACGACGACGAGGCCGTGCGCGACTCTCTGCAGTGGCTGCTGGAAGGCAAGGACTACCGGGTCAAGTGCTTCGACTCCTCGGAATCCTTCCTGAGCCGCTTCGATCCGCGCGAAGTGGCCTGCCTCATTGCCGACATCCGCATGGACGGCATGAGCGGCCTGGAACTCCAGGACCGGCTGCTCGAACGCAGGAGCCCGCTTCCCATCGTCTTCATCACCGGCCATGGTGACGTTCCCATGGCCGTGCAGACCATGAAGAAAGGCGCGATGGATTTCATCGAGAAGCCTTTCAAGGAAGAAGAACTGCTGGGTCTGGTCGAACGCATGCTCGACCAGGCGCGCAGTGCCTTCAGCCAGCACCAGGAGCAGGCCAGCCGCGACGCACTGCTCAGCCGCCTGACCACGCGCGAAGCCCAGGTGCTGGAACGAATCGTCGCCGGCCGCTTGAACAAGCAGATTGCCGACGACCTGGGCATCAGCATCAAGACCGTGGAAGCGCACCGCGCCAACATCATGGAAAAGCTCAATGCCAACACCGTGGCCGACCTGCTGAAGATCGCACTCGGCGCGCAGAACAAGGCCTGAGCCCTGGGCTTCGGCCCGGCCCCGCACAGCCAGCACCCGAGGCCGCCGCTCAGCGGCCTTTTTCATGACCTGCACCGACCCGAGATGACCGCACTTCTGATCGATGGCCTGGCCCTGTCCCGAGACATCCGAGCCCAGGTGGGCGAACGTGCCGCAGCACTGGCAGCCGCGGGGCGGCGGCCGGGCTTGGCCGTGATCCTCGTCGGTGACGACCCGGCCAGCGCCGTGTACGTGCGCAACAAGGTCAAGGCCTGCGAGGAACACGGGCTGCATTCTGTGCTGGAGCGTTACGACGCGTCCTTGGGCGAGGCTGAACTCCTGGCCCGGGTGGCGGCGCTGAATGCCGACCCGGCCATCCACGGCATCCTGGTGCAGATGCCCTTGCCGCGCCACATCGACGCGCACAAGGTCATCGAGTCGATCGCCACGGCCAAGGATGTCGACGGTTTCTCGGTGCACTCCGCGGGCTGCCTGATGGCCGGCCTGCCCGGCCTGCGCCCGGCCACGCCCTATGGCTGCATGAAGCTCATCGAAAGCACGGGCGTGAACCTGCGCGGCAAGCATGCGGTGGTCATCGGCCGCAGCAACACCGTGGGCAAGCCGATGGCGCTGCTGCTGCTGCAGGCCCACGCCACCGTCAGCATCTGCCACAGTGCCACGCCCGATCTGGCCCTGCACACCCGGCAGGCCGACGTGGTGGTGGTGGCCGTGGGCCGGCGCGACACCCTGCGTGCCGACATGGTCAGACCCGGGGCCATCGTCATCGACGTCGGCATGAACCGCAACGAAGCCGGCAAGCTCTGCGGCGATGTCGATTTCCCGGCCGTGCGCGAGGCTCTGGGCCCCGCGGGCTGGATCACCCCCGTGCCGGGCGGAGTGGGTCCGATGACCATCACCATGCTGCTCGTCAACACCCTGCAAGCAGCCGAGGCCTCAAGATGAACGACAACCCGCTGCTGCTGCAGACCGAACTGCCGCCTTTCGACGCCATTCGACCAGAGCACGTGAGCCCCGCTCTGGACGTGCTGCTGGCCGCCGCCGACGCGGCCCTCGAGAAGGTGGTGGAAGCGTCCTTCCCGGCCGAATACGACGCCATAGCCGCAGTGCTGGACGTGGCTGTGGAGCGGTTGCGCACGGCCTGGGGCAACGTGAGCTTCCTGCAGTCCGTGGCCGACACGCCGGAGCTGCGGGCGGCCCATGGCCAGAACCTGCCCCGGGTCGTGGACTTCTACACCCGGCTGGGTGCAGACGACCGCCTGTTCGCAAAGTACAAGGCCGTGGCCGCCAGCCCCGCGGCAGCACACCTGACACCCGCTCGAAGCAAGGCCCTGGCTGATGCCTTGCGCGACTTCGTCCTGGGTGGCGCGGAACTTCAGGGCGGCGACCGCAAGCGTTTCGCAGCCATCCAGGAACGTTGTGCCGCCTTGTCGCAAGCCTTCGGCGACCATGTGCTCGATGCCACCGACGCCTTCTCGATGTTCGTGACCGAGGCCGAGCTGGCCGGCGTTCCGGCCGACGTGGTGGCCAGCGCGCGCCAGGCGGCGGCGGCCAACGGCCGCGAAGGCTGCAAGCTCACGCTGCAGATGCCCTGCTACATCCCGCTGCTGCAGTACGCCGACAGCCGGGCCCTGCGCGAAAGCCTGTTTCGCGCCTACAGCACCCGTGCCAGCGAACTGGGAACGCCGGAACACGACAACAGCAACATCGTCCGTGAGCTGGTGGCGCTGCGGCAGGAAGAAGCCGCGCTGCTGGGCCTGCCGAGCTACGCCCACCTGTCGCTGGTGCCAAAGATGGCCAAGTCGCCCGACGAGGTGCTGGTCTTCGTGCGTGACCTGGCACTTCGTGCCCGCCCGCATGCCATCTGCGAACTGGCCGAACTGCGCGAGTTCGCCGCGGGTGCGCTGGGCATTCCCGACCTGCAGGCCTGGGACCGCGCCTATGCAGGCGAAAAGCTCAAGCAGTCGCGCTTCGCGTTCAGCAGCAGCGAGGTCAAGCAGTACTTCACCTTGCCGCGTGTGCTCGAAGGCCTGTTCCGGCTGGTCGAGACCCTGTTCGGGGTGGCCATCCGCGAAGACCAGGCCCCGCTTTGGCATGCCAGCGCCCGTTTTTTCCGCCTCTGGCGTGGCAGCCAGCCGATTGCCGGCTTTTACCTGGACCTGCTGGCCCGGCCTGGCAAGGGTTCCGGCGCCTGGATGGACGACGCGCGCCAGCGCTGGCGGCGCCCCGACGGCGCCCTGCAGCTGCCACTGGCCCACCTGGTGTGCAACTTCGCGCCGCCCGTGGGCGACAAGCCCACGCTGCTGACCCACGAAGACCTGATCACGCTGTTCCACGAATTCGGCCATGGCCTGCACCACATGCTGACGCAGGTGGACGAACTGGCGGTGGCCGGCATCTCCGGTGTCGAGTGGGACGCCTGTGAGCTGCCCAGCCAGTTCATGGAGAACTTCTGCTGGGAATGGGAAGTGCTGCAGCGCCTGAGCGCCCATGTCGACACCGGCCAGCCACTGCCGCGGGTGCTGTTCGACCGCATGCAGGCGGCGCGCCACTTCCAGAACGGCCTGCGCATGGTTCGTCACTGCGAATACGCACTGTTCGACATGCGGCTGCACCTGGAACCCGGCAGCGAGCAGCGCCTGCTGGAAGTGGCCCGGGAAGTCAGCGCCGAAGTGGCGCCGGTGCTGCCGCCTGACTTCGTGCGCTACCCCCACAGCTTTACCCACCTCTTCGATGGCGGCTATGCTGCGGGCTACTATGGTTATGCCTGGGCCGAAGTGCTGTCGGCCGACGCGTTCAGCGCCTTCGAGGAAGCCGGTGTCTTCGACCCGGCCACCGGGGCACGTTTCCGGGCCAGCATCCTCGAGGTGGGAGGCAGCCGCCCGGCCATCGACAGCTTCAAGGCCTTTCGCGGCCGCGAACCGCAGCTCGACGCGCTGCTGCGGCACCAGGGTCTGGCTTGAACGGAGCTCTCATGGACATGTCTCGCCTTCTTTGCACCGCCCTGGCGACTCTGGCCGGTCTGGCGGCTGGCGGCCCGGCCTGGGCCCAGTACAAGGTCGTCGACGCCGAAGGCCGGGTCACCTACACCGACCGTCCGCCGGCCGACACGCGACTGCGCGTCACGCCACTGGGGCAGCCGGCAGCCGCCGCTGCCGCAACGCAGGCCGGCGTCAATCTGCCAGTTGAACTGCGCCAGCTGACCCAGCGCTACCCGGTGACGCTGTACACCTCGGGCGATTGCGCGGCTTGCGATTCCGGCCGCCAGTGGTTGAACCAGCGTGGCGTGCCTTACCGCGAACGCAGCGTCAGCACCGAGCAGGACGCCCAGGCACTGATGGCCCTGATCGGCGCGCGCACCGTGCCGGCACTGACCATCGGCGCGCAGCCGGTGCGCGGCTTCTCGGAAACCGACTGGGGCGCCTTCCTGGACGCCGCGGGTTATCCGCGGGAAAACAAGCTGCCGCGGGGCTGGCAGCCACCGGCGGTCACTGCCCTGGTCGAGCCGCCGCCACGCCCTGCCGTGGCAGCGGCGCCATCGCCCCGGGCGCCTGCGCCCGCGGCTGCGCCGGCAGCGCCACCGCTGCCGCCACCGGGCAGCGTTCGCTTCTAGCGCGCCAGGTCAGCCGGGTTCGGGCCGCAGGCGGCGCGCCAGCCAGGCCCCCGCACCCACGGCCCCGCCCACGGTCCAGAACAGCACGGCCGCGCCCACCAGGGCCCCGCTGGCACCGAACAGCAAGGGCATCACCGTGCTCGAGGCGTTGATCGCCATCGAACGGAAAGCCAGCGCTTCGCCATGGCGCTGGTCCGGCGTCAGGTGGTGCAGGGTGTTCAGCACCACCGGTTGCACGGCGCCCAGGGTCACCCCCAGCAGCACTGCGCACAGGCCCATCAGCCAAGGCGTGGCGGCCAACGGGTACAGCGCGAACACCGCCGCGGTGCCCAGCATGGCGGCCCGCAACACCAGCGTGTCCTGCATGCGGTGCGCCACCAGCGGCACCACCATGCGCACCAGGGTCACCGACAGCGTGAAGCTGCCCAGGATCAGCCCGATCGTGCTGGCCGAAAAGCCCCGTTCGTGGCCCAGGATAGGAACCGCGAAGCTGTGCACGTCCCAGCACATCGACAGCAGCCAGTTGATGGCCAGCAGCCGCTTCATGCCCGGCGCCTGCAGCAGGTCCCAGGAGCGGCGGCCGGCGACGGCCGGGCGCGGTTCCGGCAGCGGCAGCCGGGGCACGCGCCGCGCCGCTGCCACCGTCACCAGCGGCAGCGCCAGCAGCATCAGATAAGCCGCGGTAAAGCCCTGGCCGTCGATCATGAAGCCCACGGCCACCGGCCCCAGCACGTTGGCGAAGGACGGCGCGATGCCCAGCCAGCTGAAGATGCGCACGCGCTCGGTGGCGTCACGCGCGGCCAGCCCGGCCGTGCGCTGGACGGTGAGCATGCCCATGTTGGTGCCGCTGCCCGCGAGCGTGGCCGCGGCGCAAAGCAGCAGAAAGTGCCAGCGGCCTTCCACCAGGCTGGAAGCCACCGCCAGCACCATGCCGGCGACCGTCAGGCCCACCGCCCACTGCATGGGACGATGAAACCCCAGGCGGTCGGCCATTCTTCCCGAATGCAAGGCCAGCAGCACCGGTGCTGCAGCAAACAGGGCCAGCAGCAGCCCCACCGCCCATGGGCTGTAGCCCTCGCGCAGCGCCTGCAGCGGTGCGGCCAGGCGCAGGCCGGCCATGGCCGCATGCAGGCCCAGCTGGCTGACGACGAGGGTGTAGATCAGGCGCCCGGCTTCAGCCATCGGTTTCGTCATCGGGGCCTGCGGCCTGCGACAGGCCGGGCAGCAGCGCCGCCACCCGGGCCTCGGGCAGGGCCTCCACGCCCTTGAGCCTGCGCTCCATTGCGCGGGTGCGCACCGCCGCGGCGTCCAGCGTCTCGCTGGCCTCGCCCAGCTTCTTCTTGGTCTTGGCCAGCACGTCGCCGAACTTGCCGAATTCGGTCTTCACCGCGCCCAGCACCTCCCAGACTTCGGCCGAGCGTTTCTCCAGCGCCAGAGTGCGAAAGCCCATCTGCAGGCTGGTCAGGGTGGCCAGAAGGGTGGTCGGGCCGGTCAGCATGACCTTGAACTCGCGCTGCAGCGCTTCCAGCAACCCCGGCCTGCGAAGTGCCTCGGCGTAGAGGCCTTCGGTGGGCACGAACAAGATGCCGAAATCGGTGGTGTGCGGCGGCGAAATGTACTTCTCGCGAATGCTCCGGGCCTCCTGCCGCAGCCGCATCTCGATCGCCCTGGCTGCGGCCTCCACCGCCTGCGGGTCGGCCCGGTCCTGGGCCTCCAGCAGGCGTTCATAGTCTTCGCGCGGAAACTTCGCGTCGATGGGCAACCACAGCGGTGCGCCGTCGCTGCGCTGCCCCGGCAGACGGATGGCGAACTCCACCCGTTCGTTGCTGCCGGGCACCGTGGCCACGTTGGTGGCGTATTGCTCCGGCGTGAACACCTGTTCCAGCAAGCCGGCCAGCTGCATCTCGCCGAAGATGCCGCGTGTCTTCACGTTCGTCAGCACGCGGTTGAGCGAACCCACGTCGCGCGCCAGGCTCTGCATCTCGCCCAGACCCTTGTGCACCTGCTCCAGCCGGTCGGCCACCTGCTTGAAACTTTCGCCCAGGCGCGTTTCCAGCGTCGCGTGCAGTTTTTCATCGACGGTGGCGCGCATCTGCTCCAGCTTCTTCTCGTTGCCTTCCTGCAGCGCCGCCAGGCGTGTCTCGACGGCCTGGCGCATCTCGGTCTGGCGGCGCTCATTGCTGTCCGACAGCAGGCGAAGCTGCTCGACCAGGGTGTCGCTGAAGCGGCGCAGCGCGGCGTCCTGCAGCTGTTGCGTCGCCGCCAGCTGCACACGGAAGGCGTCGATCTGCTCGTTCTGGGTGCGCGCGACCTCACCGCTCTGGGCCAGCAGCATTCTCTGGAAAGTGGCCAGATCACCCCGCGTACCCTGCCCCTGGCGGCCGAGTTCGTCGCGCATTTCGCGTTCCAGCCGTTCGATCAGGGTCGCGACCTGGTCGGCGGCTGCACTGTCGGGTCGGCGCAGCACCAGCCACAGCAGCAGCAACAGGTTCAGCGCCAGCACGGCCAGCGCCAGAACCGGCATCCAGTCGGGCATCCACTCGGGCATCCACTCGGCCATCGTGCCGATTGTCTCAGCCCATGCGTGCGTCTGCGGTCGTGGCGGCCTCGGCGGGCGTGGGCACCTCTTCGGCGGTCTCGTCGGTCAGAAGTTGCGGATGCTGCCCCGGGCTGCCCCACTGCGCCTGCAGCGCATTGCAACGCGCCTGCAGCGCCTGCGCTTCGGGAATGCGGGCACGGTAACGCTGCAAGGTGGCCTTCGCACTGTGCAGCAGCTTGGCGTTGTGCGTGGTCTCGGTATCCGCCAGCAGCTTGGCCACCGCCCGCCGCGGGTCGCCGGCCAGCACCTGGCCCAGGGCAGACTGAGCCATCTCGCCGATCTCGGCATGCGCCTGGCGCAGCAGGTCGACATGCGGCGGATGGTCCTGGCAGGCCTGGGCCAGCACCTCGGTGGCGTGGCGGCTGATGCAAAAGCGCAGGCCCAGCCGCCGCACCAGCGCGCCGCCCTCGGCCACTGGCACTTCCAGCGTCTGCAGCGCTGCCAGCAGCGACAGCAGGTTGGTGGCCGCCTCGATGTCGAAGCTGGACTCGTCGACGGTGGCGGCCAGTTCCAGGGCATGGCTGCCGGCTTGCCCTGCCCGCCCCTGCAAGGCGTCGTCCAGCGCCTGGATGGTCAGTGCAAAGCGGCGCGAACGCGCAGCGTCGGCTTCGACCGGCGGCACCGCCACCGGCGCCGCCAGGACTTCGTCGATCATCAGCCGGCACGCCTGCAGCGCGGCCGTGTCTCTCTGCTTGAAGTGCAGCATGGCCAGCAGCAGCAGTGTCTGCGGGTCGAAGTCACGCGCCTGCCGGCCCAGTGCGGCGGCTCGTTCCAAGGCCGCCTGGGCGCTGATGGAGTCGTCGGCGTAGTAGGCCAGGATGCCGTACTTCTGTGCACGCAACACCGAAGCCGGGGTGATCTGGCTGGCCTGGCGGAAGGCGGTCAGTGCGGCCTGCAGGTCGCCCTGCTCGGCGTGCAGCTTGCCCAGCACGTCATAGGCGTCGACATAACGCGGCTCGGCCGCCAGCAGGTTCTCGATGGTCGACAGCGCCTTGCCCGCATCCCCGCTGGCAGCCAGGGTGCGCGCCAGCCCCAGCTTGGCCCAGGGCACGGCCTTCACCGCCAGCACGCTTTCGAACAGGCTCGACGCCAGCGCCGCCTTGTCCAGGCGAAGCGCGAGTTCCGCACCCAGCCGGGCAGCATGGGTCCAGTACGGTGCGCGGCGGCGGTACAGGGCTTCGCAGAGCTTCAGTGCGTCGGCATGGCGGTCGGCTTCGATCGCGTCGAACACGGCACTCAGCGAGTCCTTGCGTCGATAGGCGGCAACCAGTCGGTCTTCCAACCCGCCCGGGCTGTAGGGACGGATGACGAAGCCGTCGATGGCCGATTCCGCGACCTCGGCCACGGTGTTGTACGAAGCGTCGGCCGAGATCACCATCACGATGGTGCGCAGCGACAGGCGGGCAGTGCGGCGCAGTTCCGCGATCAGGTCCTGCCCCATGCTGCCGTCGGCCAGGCGCTGTTCGCACAGCACGATGTCGAAACCGCGGTCGTCGATGTGACGGACGGCCTCGGCCGCGCGCGTGCACTGCACCACCTGCCCCAAGCCCAGCATGCGCAGGTGCGAGGCCAGGATGTTGCTGGTGCTGATGTGGCTGTCGACGACGAGCGCACGCGTCAGGGGGCCGAAGCGCGGCTTGATCGGCAGGGCGTGGAAGGAAGCCAAAGTGGGGCGCGTACGGATCGCAACCCCTGGATGTCGGCACAAGTCGCCCGGACTTGAGCCTGGGCTCGCGGCCAGCTCAGGCCAGGCGCCGTGTCCGCCCGTAACTGCGGAAGCGTTCGATGACCTCGGCCATCTGCGCCCGGGACAGCAGCACAGGCTCGCCCACGGCCAGGGCCTGCAGGTAGATGCCGCAGAGCGCCTCGATTTCCACCGCCACTTTGGCCGCATGGGCCAGTGAGTTACCGCCGGCCACCAGTCCGTGGTTGGCCATCAGGCAGGCATTGCGGTCGACAAAGGCGGCGGCCACGGCTTCCGACAAGGCCTGGGTGCCGAACAGGTGGTAGGGCGTGCAGGGCACGCTGTCGCCGCCGGCCACCGCCACCATGTAGTGGAAGGCCGGCAACCCGCGTCGCAGGCAGGCCAGGGCGGTGGCCTGCGGTGAGTGCAGGTGCACAACGGCCTGCAGTTCGGCCCGCGCCGCGTACACCGCGCGGTGAAAAGGCCATTCGGTGGACGGCGCCCAGTCGCCGGCCAGCACGCTGCCGTCCATGCCCACGCGGACCAGGTCGCCAGCCGCCATCTCGTCGGCCGGCATGCCGCTGGGCGTGACCCAGAAGCTGGCGGCGGCCAGGGTGTCGGTGCTGGCGCGCACGCTCAAGTTGCCGGTGCTGCCGCGGTTTAGGCCCTGGGCGTCCAGTCGGCGTACGGTGGCCACCAGGGCTTCGCGCAGAGTCAGGTCGGCGTGGTTCAGGCTGCTCATGGCGCTGCAGTTTCCATCAGGCGGCGCAACGCGGCTTCCTGCGCCGGCACCAGACCTCGTTCGGTGATCAGCCCCGTGACCAGGCGCGCAGGGGTGACGTCGAAGGCCGGGTTGGCCGCAGCGCTGCCCTCGGGCGTGACCTGCACTTCGAGCACTTCGCCATCGGCAGCGCGACCAACCACGTGCGTGACTTCGCGCGCGCTGCGCTCTTCGATGGGGATCTCGGCCAGGCCGTCGCTCAGGCTCAGGTCCAGCGTCGAGGTGGGCATGGCCACGTAGAAAGGCACGCCGTTGTCGCGCGCCGCCAGGGCTTTCAAGTAAGTGCCGATCTTGTTGCAGACATCGCCGCGCGCAGTGACGCGGTCGCAGCCGACGATGACAAGATCGACCCGCCGGTGCTGCATCAGATGGCCGCCGGCGTTGTCGGCCACCACCGTGTGCGGCACGCCGGCCTGCCCCAGTTCCCAGGCTGTGAGGCTGGCGCCCTGGTTGCGCGGCCGGGTCTCGTCGACCCACACGTGCAGCGCCACGCCTGCAGCATGGGCCTGGTAGATGGGTGCGGTGGCCGTGCCCCAGCCCACCGTGGCCAGCCAGCCGGCGTTGCAGTGGGTCAGCACCTGCAGCGGCCCGCCGCCGACCGCCGCCCTGCGCGCCGCCAGCGCCTGCAGGATGGGCAGGCCATTGCGCCCGATGGCGGCATTCACCGCCAGGTCTTCGGTGGCAATGGCCTCGGCCTCGGCCCAGGTGGCGGCAGCACGTTCGGCCACCGGCAGGGGTGCCCACACGCGAGCCATGCGCTGCAATGCCCAGGCCAGGTTCACGGCGGTGGGGCGCGAGGCCTGCAGCCTGTCGGTGGCCGCGGCCATGGCCGCGTCACCCGCGTCGGCACGCGCCTGCAGCGCCACGCCGAAGGCCGCGGTGGCACCGATGAGCGGTGCGCCTCGCACCCACATGTCGCGGATGGCGGTGAACACCGCGTCCACCCCGTCGAGCCGGGCCGTGCGCAGGGCATGGGGCAGCTGCCGCTGGTCGATCACCTCGACCGCGTCGCGGCCCGGCAGCGCGCGGATCGGCCGCAGCCGATGCGGGGGTTCGAGTTCGCCGCGCGTCATGCCACCGGCCCCAGCACACGGCCCGCAACGCAGCGCAGCCGCTCGACCATGGCCGGGTCGCGCGCTTCGGGCGCCGTGATCAGCGAAAACTGCAGCGCGCTGCGGCAGGCGCAGGCCGCGGCCTGCGGGTCGGCCGTGATCTGCCCGGCCAGCCCTGCCACCAGGGTGCGCGCCGCCTGGGCGTTGGCCAGCAGCACCTGGATGATGGCGTCGACCGTGACCGCGTCGTGTGCCGGATGCCAGCAGTCGAAGTCGGTGACCATGCTGACGCTGGCATAGCAGAGCTCGGCTTCACGCGCGAGCTTGGCCTCGGGCATGTTGGTCATGCCGATGACGCTGCAGTTCCAGCTGCGGTAGAGCTCGCTTTCGGCGCGGGTGCTGAACTGCGGGCCCTCGATCGTGAGATAGCAGCCGCCGCGCACATGCGGCACGCCCTGCTGCTGCAGCGCGGTCTGCACATGGTCGCCCAGGCGCGCGCACACCGGGTCGGCCAGCGACACATGCGCCACCAGGCCGGTGCCGAAGAAACTCTTGGCGCGGGCGTGGGTGCGGTCGATGAACTGATCAACGACGACGAAGGTGCCCGGCGGCAGGTCGGCGCGCAGGCCGCCCACGGCCGACAGCGACAGCACGTCGGTGACGCCCAGTATTTTCAGCGCCGCGATGTTGGCGCGATAGTTCACTTCCGAAGGCGGGATGCGGTGGCCGCGGCCATGGCGCGGCAGGAAGGCCAGTTCGGCATCGCCCTGAGGCGTGTTCAGCCGGCCGCGAAAGATCTGGTCTGACGGCGCGCCCCAGGGGGTGTCGACGGTTTCCCAGCGGGTTTCGGTCAGGCCCGGAAGGTCATAGAGGCCGCTGCCACCGATGATGGCCAACAGGGGTGGGTTCATTCAACGTTCTCCAGGGAATGTGTCGTCGCGGGGCGCGCGCAGCGTGCGGCTGTGGCCTGGCGGGCCACCTCGGTGGGCGGCAGGGTCTTCAGGCGATGGTCTGACCATATCTGCCGCCAGCGCCGGGCCCCCGGCGTGCCGTTCCACAGGCCGAGCATATGGCGCGAGGCCGCTGCCCAGGCCTGGCCACCGGCGTGCAGGCGCGACAGGTAGGCCAGCATGCCTTCTTCGACCTGCTCGCGCACTGCCGCCGGGTCCGGCGTGCCGAAGAAGGCGCTGTCCCAGCGCGCCATGGCCCAGGGCTCGTGGTACGCATGGCGGCCGACCATCACGCCGTCGACCTGGGCCAGATGCTCGGCCACGGCAGCGTCGCTGGCGATGCCACCGTTGGCGACGAAGCTGAAGTCGGGGAAGTCGGCTTTCAGACGCGAGACGTAGGCATAGCGCAGCGGTGGCAGTTCACGGTTTTCCTTGGGGCTGAGCCCGTCCAGCCAGGCGCTGCGCGCATGCACGATGAAGACGCTGCAGCCACCGCGGCGGGCCACGGTGCCGACGAAGTCGCGCACGAAGTCGTAGCTGTCCTGCCGGTCGACGCCGATGCGGTGCTTCACCGTCACCGGCAGCGTGCAGGCCTGGCGCATCGCGTCCACGCAGTCGCCCACCAGCGCGGCTTCGTTCATCAGGCAGGCGCCGAAGGCGCCGCGCTGCACGCGCGGGCTGGGGCAGCCGCAGTTCAGGTTGACCTCGTCGTAGCCCCATTGCTGGGCCAGCCGGGCGCAGGCCGCCAGGTCGGCGGGTTCGCTGCCGCCCAGTTGCAGGGCCAGCGGGTGCTCTTCGGCGCTGAAGTCCAGGTGGCGGGGTACGTCGCCGTGCAGCAGCGCACCGGTGGTGACCATCTCGGTGTACAGCCGGGTGTGGCGCGTGATCAGGCGGTGGAAGACGCGGCAATGGCGGTCAGTCCAGTCCATCATCGGGGCGACCGACAATCGCCAGGGGCTAAGTGGTTGATTTGATTGCACTGATCTTCTCTTTGTCGGCCCAGACGACCGTGGGACGAACCAGACGCCTTGTTTGATCACCGCGACGCGGTTTGTGCATGGTAATCAATGGGTTGCGCGCGACGATCATGCGACGACGCAGGAGGCCATGGAGCGTCTTCGCGCCGTGTTGCTAGGCGTCAGTGCTACGGATTGCCACGGCACTCGCAGGTGATGGCTACATCACGGACGCAAGCCGCGCAGCCGCGACAGGCAACCCCATGAGGCGCTCGGCCCCACGTCGACGCCGGCTTTCGGGCAACTCGGTGGGTAGGTTGTAGGACGCTTGGCGACCCATCAGGGACATTCGCACGTTCGAGTTCGTTGCCGCAAAGCTGTCGTTCAACATTGAGCAAGAGTGCGGCGTGTTGACACTCTCCGTCATCTGAACCTGCCATGCTTTCGATGGGGCCTACGTCGATGACCTTCGAACTGGTCTCTGCAAAGTGCCTCATCAGGGTGACGGAATCGTGCAACGCCAACTAAGCCCCGACGAGGTGCGGAGGCCTCGGCCTCAGTCGTTTATGGCACGCCTCTCTCCAACCCGTCCTCTCTCGTCTTGCAGCCTGGCTGCCGGCTCACGGCCGGGTGCGGCTGAGTTGGGCCACGACTACTCGAACGCGCACTCGCGGGGGCAGATCGGCGGTCGATCGGCCACCGACGAACAAGAGGATCGGACTCCGAGTTTCGACTGATGAGCCTGTCCAGGCTATTGCTGCCCCGGCGCTGCAAATGCGCGAGTTTTGAACGACTTGCGCTCCGACGTCGGCAAGAGGACCTTCGGCAGGCATCGTCTTCGTGCTTCACGCGGGCGTGTTCTGCATCCGCCACATCGCCGAGTTCGCGCACGAAGAAGGGGGCGAAGAAGTGCCGAGAGCCGGGTCGCGCGCAGCGCACAGCGAGCTGTCCGCGGGACCGCAGGGGATTGTCCCGTAGTGGCCCTGCACATCCGTAGCCTACCATCACCGTGCGTTCCGCTTTGAGCGTGACGGAGTCCCTGCCATGCCAGCTCTTCCCGATCGGACAACCACCGGCCCGGCCGCGACGGCTGCAGCTTTGTAGCGCTTCGCTGCTTTCGCGTGTCCAACGCCATCAAGATCTTCCAGGGCCGCTTCGGCCGTGTCGCTCTGCTCGACATGAGCGCGCCTCTGGTGGGTCACGCGCACCATCATTGCCACATCCTGTTGAAGGCGGGCGGTGCCGACAGCGCCTTCAGCGTGCGCGGCGAAACCGCGCCGCTGACCAACGACAGCGCCGTGCTCGTCAACGCCTGGGAACACCATGCCTACACCCATCCGGTGGCGCCGGGTGAACGCACGCTGATCCTGGCGCTGTACATCGAACCGAACTGGCTTGCCGAAATCCAGCGCTCGCTGGCGATGTCGGGCCACCCGCGCTTCTTTCCGCAGAGCAGCGTGCGGGTGACGACAGCCACGCGCAAGATCACCGAGGAATTCGTGCTCGAGCTTTGGTGGGCCGACGAGGTCTCACCCAGCCGCCTGGAACAGTTGCTGTTCAACCTGATCATCTCGGTGGTCGAGGGCTACTCGGGCTGGCGCGACCTGGTCAGTCTGCTGCGCAGCAAGCCACCGGTGGCCACCGACCCGCGCATCCGCCAGGCGATCACGCTGATGCGCCAGGACGTGGGCCGCGAACTCGACATGGATAGCCTGGCCGCACAGGCCGGCCTGTCGCGCGCGCACTTCTTCGCGCTGTTCCAGCGCGACACCCAGGTCACGCCCCTGGTCTACGCCAATGTGCTGCGCTTCGAGGCCGCCGTGCAGCGGCTGACGCAGACGCAGGCGTCGGTGGGTGATGTCGCCCACGGCCTGGGTTTTTCGGCGCCGGGCCACTTTTCCCGCTTCTTCCGCCAGCACCTGGGCATCACGCCCAGTGACTACCGGCGCGTGGTCAACCTGTTCGAGCCGCCCAAGAGCGACGCCGTACCGCCCGCGCCGGTGATCTGAACCGGGGCGCGTGTCGGCCGCCGAGCCGGGCGCGTGGCCGCCCTGCCAGGGCTCCGGGTTTGCCCTTGGATCGTCGGAACTGCTGCGATGCAGCACGCAGGTCGTCAGACGATTGGGTTAGCCGCCAGACGATCCGGATCTTCACCGGACGATCGCGTTAACGCCGCGAGCT
>LNET01000057.1 GCA_001464055.1 Burkholderiales bacterium Ga0077543 | reverse complement strand
AGGATGGCCACCTGCTTGCCGCCGTGCACGGCAACGAACGCCGCGCGCAAGGCGACTTCGGTCTTGCCGAAACCGACGTCGCCGCAGACCAGCCGGTCCATCGGCTTGGGGCTGACCATGTCCTGGATCACGGCGTGGATGGCGGCGCGCTGGTCGGCGGTTTCCTCGAAGCCGAAACTGGTGGCAAAGGCTTCGTAGTCGTGCGGGCTGAAGCGGTGCGAAAAGCCTTCGCGCGCGGCGCGACGGGCATACAGGTTCAGCAGTTCGGCGGCGGTGTCGCGCACCTGTTCTGCGGCCTTGCGGCGCGCCTTGTCCCACTGCCCGCTGCCCAGCCGGTGCAGCGGCGCTTCCTCGGCACTGACGCCGGTGTAGCGGCTGATCAGGTGCAGTTGCGCGACCGGCACGTAGAGCGTGGCCTTGTCGGCGTATTCCAGGTGCAGGAACTCGCTCGTGCCTTCGCCCAGGTCGATGTTCTTCAGGCCCTGGTAGCGGCCGATGCCGTGGCTCATGTGCACCACCGGATCACCGATCTTCAGCTCCGACAGGTCCTTGATGAGCGCATCGACGCTGCTCGTCTGTTCCTGCTTGCGGCGGCGGCGCGCCTGCGGCGTGGTGGCGAAGAGTTCGGTTTCGGTCAGGAACTGCACCGACAGCGACTCGGCTTCGTCATGCCAGTGGAAGCCCTCGGCCATGGGTGCAGCGGCGATCGCCACCTTCTCGCTGCCCGTCAGGAAATCTTCCAGGCTGTCGACGCTGGGCACGCTGATCTGGTGGTCGCGAAGCAACTCCAGCAGACTTTCGCGCCGGCCGTCGCTTTCGGCCACGATCAGCACCCGGTGCGGCGTCTTCTGGATGTGCTGTTCCAGCAGCGCCAGCGGCTCGGGCGTGCCGCGGTTGATGCTGATGTCGGGCAGCGGGCGCGCCCAGTCGCTGGCTTCGCTGCCGCGCAGCGACAGCGTGGCGTGCGGCTGGGTGCGGCCGAAGAACTCTTCCGGCGGCATGAAGATCGCCGGCGGCGGCAGGATCGGCCGTTCCGGGTCGTGCTGAAGGAAGCGGTGGCGCTCGCGGGTGTCGTTCCAGAAGCGTTCCAGCGCCTCGTCGACCTTGCCGTGCAGCACCAGCGCGGCCTGCTCGCCGATGTAGTCGAAGATGGTCCCGGGCTCGTCGAAGAACAGCGGCAGGTAGTACTCGATGCCGCCGCTGGCCAGGCCTGCGCCGATGTCCTTGTAGACGCGGCTGCGGGTGGGGTCGCCTTCGAGCTTTTCGCGCCAGCGGGCGCGGAAGGCGGTGCGGGCCGCCTCGTCCATCGGGAATTCGCGGCCAGGCAGCAGGCGCACTTCGGGCACCGGGTACAGGCTGCGCTGGGAATCAGGATCAAACGTTCGGATGGAGTCGACCTCGTCGCCGAACAGGTCCACGCGGTAGGGCACCAGGCTGCCCATCGGGAACAGGTCGATCAGGCCGCCGCGGACGGCGTATTCGCCCGGGCTCACCACCTGGCTCACGTGCTGGTAGCCGGCCAGGGTCAGCTGCGACTTCAGCTTGGCTTCGTCCAGCCGGCTCTTCTGCTTGAAGTTGAAGGTGGTGCCGGCCATGAATGACGGCGGGCTCAGACGCGCCAGTGCCGTGCTGGC
The DNA here is from genome assembly GCA_001464055.1 of Burkholderiales bacterium Ga0077543. Taxonomy (GTDB): domain Bacteria; phylum Pseudomonadota; class Gammaproteobacteria; order Burkholderiales; family Burkholderiaceae_C; genus Rubrivivax. The sequence goes on along the minus strand of LNET01000057.1, from coordinate 31,113 downwards.
CGGCAGCAGCACGACGTCGACCTCGCCATTGCGCACCGACCACAGCGTCGCCAGGCGCTCACTGATGAGGTCCTGGTGCGGGCTGAAGGTGTCGTAGGGCAGGGTCTCCCAGTCGGGGAATACCGACACACGCAGGCCAGGTGCGAAGAAGGGCAGTTCATCGGCCAGGCGCGGGGTATCGGCCGGCTCGGCGGTGAATACGGCGAGCATGCGGCCTTCGGCCTTGCGAGCCTGGGCCAGGCGGGCCAGCAGCAGCGCGTCTGCAGAGCCCAGGGGCCGGGGCAGGGTGAACCGACGACCGGCGGCGATGACTGGAATTTGCATGCGAAATGAGGTGCGAAGCCGCGGAAAAAAGCAAACCGCCCCACCAGGGATGCGGCGGGGCGTGAAAAATTTTCAGCAGCCACCCAGATTCTAGAATCCGCCGGATGTCTGCGCTGCCGCACGCCACAGAACCCGCAGCCGCCGAGCCCCTGCCGCGCTGCTTCGCGCTGGTGCCCTGTGCGGGCATCGGCCTGCGTGCGGGGGTTGGCGGGCCGAAGCAATACGCCGTCTTGTCGGGCTTGCCGGTCGTGGCGCATGCGCTGGCAGCACTGGCCGAGGTGAGGCGGCTGACGGCGACTTTGGTGGTGCTGGCGCCCGACGACACTCGATTCGAAGACTGCGTGCCCGCCTTCGCCGGCTGGTTGTCGCGACGGGGTGGTGCCACCCGCGCCGCCACCGTTGCCGGTGGGCTGCAGGAACTGCGCGACCGCGGCGCGCTGGACACCGACTGGGTGCTGGTGCACGACGCCGCGCGCTGCCTGCTGCGCCCGGCCTGGGTCGACCGCCTCATCGACGTCTGTCTGGACGATGCCGTGGGCGGCCTGCTTGCACTGCCCCTGGCCGACACCCTGAAGGACGAAGACGCGCAGCGCAGCGGCCGCGCTGCAAAGACAGTGCCGCGGGCCGGGAAGTGGGCGGCTCAGACGCCGCAGATGTTCCGCCTGGGCCTGTTGCAGCGGGCGCTTCAGGCTGCCGCCGAAGCCGGTGCCGACATCACCGACGAAGCCAGCGCCATCGAGCATCTGGGCCTGGAACCACGCCTGGTGCCTGGCGACATGGAAAACCTGAAAGTCACCTGGCCTGCCGACTTCGACCTGGCGCGCCGCCTCCTGGAGACACGATGAACCCGTCCGCCCTGCGCATCGGCGAAGGCTGGGACACGCACCAGCTCGTCAGCGGCCGGCCGCTGGTGCTGGGAGGTGTCACCATTCCGCACAGCCATGGCCTGCTGGGTCACTCCGATGCCGATGCCCTGCTGCACGCCATCACCGACGCCTTGCTGGGGGCGGCGGCGCTTGGCGACATCGGCCGCCACTTTCCCGACACCGACCCTGCCTTCCGTGGCGCCGATTCGCTGGCCTTGCTGGTCGAAGCCGCACGCCGGGTCCAGGGCGCGGGCTGGGTCATCGTCAACATCGACAGCACGATCGTCGCGCAGGCGCCGAAGCTGGCGGCGCACATCCCGGCGATGTGCGAACGCATCGCAGCAGCGCTGTCCTTGCCGCTGGCGGCGGTGAACGTGAAGGCCAAGACGGCGGAAAAGATGGGCCCGGTGGGTGAAGGCCGGGCCATCGAGGCGCGGGCGGTGTGTCTGCTGATGGCCGTCACGCCGTCGCCGCCCTGAGTCCAGGCCGCACCGGGAGAGACCGCTGCAAGCTGACAAAGGGCTGAACCGCCCTGATTTGCGACGACCGGCCTTGCGGGCTCAAGCGCTGCGCTGGCGCCCCGCCTACAGCACCCGCTTCAGGCGCAGGTGCGCCACCAGGCCGCCGTCGGGCGCGTTGGCCAGTTCCAGGCTGCCACCCATGCGGTGCATGCTCTTGTCGACGATGGCCAGGCCCAGTCCGGCACCGGTGGCAGCGGTGCGCGCGGCGTCGCCGCGGAAAAAGGGGGTGGTCAGCTGCGACAGCTTCTCGGGGGCCACGCCCGAGCCTTGGTCACGCACGCTGATGATCGCCCAGGGGCCGGTCTTCTGGTAGGTGATGGTGACGTCGGCGACACCGGTGTAGGTGCCGCGGCCGTAACGCCGTGCGTTTTCGAACAGGTTGCCGAAGACCCGCCCGAGTTCGGTCTCGTCGGCCAGCACTTCCAGGTCGATGGCCACGCGGCTGGTGATGCGGATCTGCGTGGGGTCGCGGAACAGCGCCATTTCGCGGTCGATGAGCTGGGACACATGCACCGGGCGCAACATGGTTTCGCCCGGGCGGGCGTAATCCATGAACTTGTCGATGATGGCGTCGAGCTGGTCGATGTCCAGCGCCATGTTCGCCTTGGCGTCTTCGTCGGACACGCTCATCTCGGTTTCCAGCCGCAGCCGCGCCAGCGGGGTGCGCAGGTCGTGGCTGATGCCGGCCAGCATCACGGCGCGGTCTTCTTCCACCCGCGCGAGCTCGCGCGCCATGCGGTTGAAGCCACGGTTGACTTCGCGAATTTCGCTGGTGAGGGTGTTTTCGTCCAGGCGTGAGTCCAGGTCGCCTTCACGGATGCGGCTGGCTGCAAACGACAACTGCCGCAAGGGCCGATTGATCAGGCTGGCAATAGCCACCGAGCCCACCAGGGTGGCCAGCAGCGCAATGCCGATCCAGACGAACCAGGTCCCGCGCTTCAGCGGCCCGGTATGGGTGGCTTCGGCTTGCAGCCAGTAGTTGTCGCGGTCGATGGAGAAGCCCACCCACATGCCAGGGCGGCCGTTCACACTGCTGGCCACCACGGCGTCGGGGCCCAGCACCGCGCGCAGCTCTTCGCCGACGCGGCGGGTGAAGCGGTCGACCTCGTAGCTTTGCCAGCGGTCGCCGGGTTCACGCGGTCGCACCTGGATCGCGGCGCGGGCCTCGATCGTCTTCAGCAGCGCGACGCGGTTGATGCCGTCGGCCTGCATCAAAGCGGCACGCGACAAGTTCACCAGGCCCGCAGTCTGCTGCGCCGCCTGTACCGCACGCGGTTCGAATTCCAGCGCGCGCAGGGTCTGCACCCATGCAAAGATGCCGCCGGCCAGCAGCACGGCCAGCAGGAAGAAGGTGCGCCAGAAGAGGCTGAGCCCGGGCAGGGCAGTGCTTCGCAAGGTGTCGGTGGTGACGTGCAGAGTTCAACAGGGCGCAGGCCGAGAGGGCTCAGCTGGCGCCGTCGGGCACGAAGACATAGCCTACGCCCCAGACCGTCTGAATGTACCTAGGCTGGGCCGGATCGGGTTCCAGCATCTTGCGGAGCCGGGAAATCTGCACGTCCAGGCTGCGGTCGAAAGGCTCGAATTCGCGGCCACGGGCCAGCTGCGCCAGCTTGTCGCGCGAAAGGGGCTGGCGCGGGTGGCGCACCAGGGCTTTCAGCATGCTGAATTCGCCCGTGGTCAAGGCGATCTGCTCGCCGCTCTTCGAAAGGCGGCGCTGCGCCAGATCGAACTCGAACGGACCGAAGTTCACGACCGCAGCCTCCTTGGACGGTGCGCCGGGTGCCTCGGGAGTGGGTCGACGGCGCAGCACGGCGTGGATGCGGGCCAGCAGTTCACGAGGGTTGAAGGGCTTGGGCAGGTAGTCGTCGGCGCCCACTTCCAGGCCGACGATGCGGTCCACGTCCTCGACCTTGGCGGTGAGCATGATGATGGGCGTGCTGTCGCCGGCGGCACGCAGGCGGCGGCAGATCGACAGGCCGTCCTCGCCTGGCAGCATCAGGTCGAGCACGATGAGGTCGACGGTTTCGCGTGTGAGCACGCGGTTCAGCGCCTTGGCATCTTCGGCCAGCAGCACGTCGAAACCTTCCTGCGAAAGGTAGCGGCGCAACAGGTCGCGGATGCGGGCGTCGTCGTCGACGACGACGACGCGGTCGGCGCGGGCTGCGGTCGGGTTATTCATAGGCGGCTCCAAAATATGTAACAGACGCATTGTGCGTCGCGTGCGCCGGCGCTTTTCGCAAAGCCTGACTTCCTGTAACAGAACTTGCGCGCCGCTGCTACTTGAAGGCGGGCGGGCGTGAACGACGGCACGCGCAGAGTACGCTCCAAGCCTGTACGCGCGTTCCTACCTTCGACCTGGAGCCTTCCTGAGATGACCAAGCCATTTGCCCATTCCCGCATTCGCTCCCGCTTGCTGTGGCTGGCCAGCCTGCTGGCCCTGGCCACGGCTGCGGCGCCGGCGCTTGCGCAGCCCGCTCCCGCCGCACCGCTGGCTAACGTGGTGGCGCTTTCTGCCAGCGCCTCGGTCGAAGTGGCCAACGACTGGCTGACACTGGTGCTGTCGACCAGTCGCGAAGGCCCCGATGCCAACGCTGTCCAGGCCCAGTTGCGTCAGGCGCTGGACGCCGCTCTCACCGAAGCGCGCAAGGCCGCGAAGCCTGGTCAGCTGGAAGTGCAGAGCGGCGCTTTTTCCTTGTTCCCGCGTTATGCACCGCCGCAGCAGCGCAGCAGCGGCGCGGCGGTGCCGGGCGGCATCACCGGCTGGCAAGGCAATGTCGAGCTGCTGATCCAGGGTCGGGACACCGCGGCCATCACCTCGCTGGTCGGCCGCATCGGCACGCTGACGGTGTCGCGCCTGAGTTTTTCACTGTCACGTCAGGCCCGCGACAAGGTCGAGGCCGATGTCACGGCCCAGGCCATCGCCCGCTTCCGTGAACGCGCAGGCGCCGTGACGCAGGCCTTCGGCATGGGCAGCTACACCCTGCGCGAGGTGTCGGTGTCGGGCGACGAGCCCGGCCAGCCGGTGGTGCGCAACATGATGCGTGCCCAGGCCAGCAGCATGGTCATGGCCGACAATCCCTTGCCGACGGAGGCCGGCAACGCCCAGGTCACGGTCAACGTCAGCGGCACCGTGCAGTTGGCGAAGTAACCGTGCCTACTTGGCTGTCCAGCCCCCATCGACGGCCCAGGCAACCCCGCGCACATTCTGCGCGGCAGGGGAACACAGGAACACCGCCAGTTCACCCAGCTGTTCAGGCGTGGTGAACTTCAGCGAAGGCTGTTTTTCGCCCAGGAGCTTGATCTCCTCTTCAGCCGCCGTCGTGCCATTGGCGGCGGCGCGGGCGTCGATCTGCTTTTGCACCAGCGGCGTGAGCACCCAGCCCGGGCAGATGGCATTGACGGTGACAGGCGTGGTCGCACATTCCAGAGCCACCGACTTGGTCATGCCCACCAGACCATGCTTGGCTGCAACGTAGGCGCTCTTCTGCGCTGAAGCTACCAGTCCATGCGCCGAAGCGACGTTGATCACCCGGCCCCAGCCTCGTGACTTCATGCCAGGCAAGGCGGCGCGCAGCGTGTGGAAGGCCGAGTTGAGGTTGATGGCGATGATGGCGTCCCAGCGCTCCACCGGGAAGTCCTCGATCAAGGCCACGTGCTGGATGCCGGCGTTGTTCACCAGGATGTCGACAGCGCCGAACTCGCGTTCGCATTCGCGCACCATGGCTTCAATCTGCGCGGGCTGACTCATGTCGGCGCCATGGTAGGCCACCCGGCCGCCATGGGTTGCGGCCACGGCACGCACCTCGGCGATGGCGGCGTCCTTGTCACCGAAACCATTCAGCATGATGTGCGCACCCTGCGCGGCCAGCGTCCGGGCCATGCCCAGGCCGATGCCGCTGGTGGAGCCGGTGATGAGCGCTGTCTTGCCCTTGAGCATGTGTTCTCCCGTCGATGCGTTGATACGATGTCCCGATTATCAAGGGCGCCGCATGACCCAAGCCACGACCGAACCCACCCTGCACCACCTGAACTGCCTGGACGCCAAGGGCCTGCACGGCATGGCCTACTGGGCCTGGGGAGACCCGGCCAACCCGCGTGTGCTGGTGTGCGTGCACGGGCTCACCCGCCAGGGCCGCGACTTCGACACCCTGGCACGCGATCTGGCAGGCGAGTACCGCGTGATATGCCCCGACGTGGTCGGCCGCGGCCGCAGCGACAGGTTGCCCGACCCCGCCGGCTACGGCATTCCCAGTTACGTGGCCGACATGGTGGCGCTGGTGGCGCGTCTGGGTGTAGAGCAGGTTGATTGGGTGGGTACGTCGATGGGTGGGCTGATCGGCATGGGCCTGGCGGCCTTGCCCACCGTGGCAGGCTCGCCGTGCCTGGTGCGAAAGCTGGTGCTGAACGACGTGGGCCCGACCATCGAGCCGGTCTCGTTGCAGCGCATCGGCCGCTACCTGGGCGAGCCGGCCCACTGGGCCACGGTCGAGGAAGCCGCCGCGGCGCTGTGGTCGGTCTGCCAGGGTTTTGGCCCGCATACGCCTGAGCAGTGGCTGGCACTGACCCGGCCGCAGCTGGTGCCGCATGAATCGGGCAAGGGTTTCAAGACTCACTACGACCCCGCCATTGCCTTGCCCTTTCGCGCCGTCACGCCTGAGATGGCGGCATTTGGCGAGGCCATGCTCTGGCAGGCCTATGACCGCATCTCGTGCCCGACCCTGCTGCTGCGCGGTGCCGATTCCGACCTGCTTTCTCCTGCCACCGCGCAGGCAATGACGCAGCGCGGCCCGCGCGCGCGGCTGTGCGAATTCTCTGGGGTGGGCCACGCGCCGACGCTGGTGCAGGCCGACCAGCGGGCGGTGGTGCGCCGGTTCCTGCTGGCTTGATGCCGGTGCAGCCTGGCTCCAGGGCATGAAGTCCTTGGTCTCGGCCGATGCAGCGGCAGCGGTGGTGCACCTGGCCAGCCAGGAAGCGCAGGCGGGTCTTGCTGCGACCGTTTCCGACCCGACCGCGGGCGACGACCGGCAAACCCTCGACCGCGCCCGCGTCTTCGCCGAACCCTTGCTGGCCGGCCAGCGGCTGGACACCGGGGAAGACGCGTTCGCCCATGTCGAGGGCACCGCCGCCGTTCTGCGCAGCATCGGTGCGGCGCCCGCCTTGTGCGCCGCGGCCTACCTGGTCTACGCCGGCGACTTCCTCCAGCGCCCCGAGGAGACCGTGCGCAAGGCCTTCGGCGAAAGCTATGCCAGCCTGGTGGCGTTGACGCGCAAGCTGGTGCAGATCCAGCGCGCCACGCGGCAGGCGCCAGCGGCGGCGCAGGCCGGCAGCCAGCGCGCCCTGCAGACCGAACGTGTGCGCAAGATGCTGCTGGCCTTCTCGCGCGACCTGCGCGTGGTGCTGCTGCGGCTGGCCTCGCGGCTGCAGACGCTTCGGTACTACGCGGCCAGCAAGCTGCCCTGTCCGGCCGACCTGGCCACCGAATCGCTGCAGGTGTTTGCGCCTCTGGCCAACCGGCTGGGCATCTGGCAGGTCAAGTGGGAAATGGAAGACCTGGCCTTTCGGTTCCTTCAGCCTGACGACTATCAGCGCGTGGCCCGCCTGGTCGACGAGACGCGTGCCGAACGCGAGCGCGGGGTTCAGGCCGCCCGGCAGCAGTTGCAGACCCTGCTGCAGCAGGCCGGGGTGGAAGCCGAGGTGCAAGGTCGTCCCAAGCATCTGTACAGCATCTGGAAAAAGATGCGGGGCAAGGGCCTGAGCTATGCCCGCGTGTTCGACGCCCAGGCCCTGCGCGTGGTGGTGACCGACGTACCCGCCTGTTATGCCGTGCTGGCGCGGGTGCACGAGGCCTGGCAGCCCGTGGAAGGCGAGTTCGACGACTACATCGCCAGGCCCAAGCCGAATGGCTACCAGAGCCTGCACACCGTGGTGCGGGGTGCCGACGGCCGGCCGCTGGAGGTGCAGATCCGCACCCAGGCCATGCACGAACACGCCGAGCATGGCGTGGCCGCCCACTGGATGTACAAAGAAGCGGGCGTGAAGGGCTATGTCGGCGTCAGCGCCGCGGGCCCCTTCGAGGACCGCGTGGCCGAGGCGCGCAAGGCCGTGCTGCGCGAACTTCTGGCCTGGGAACGCGACTTCATGGGTGATGGGCAGGCCGGGGAGCAGGCCGCGGCGCAGGACCCACGCGTGGTTCCGTCGGCAGCATTCGGCTTCGACGACCGCATCTACGTCTTCACGCCGCAGGCCACCATCATCGATCTGCCGGCCGGTGGCACGCCCGTGGACTTCGCCTACACCCTGCACACCGACCTGGGCCACCGCTGCCGCGGCGCGCGCGTCGACGGGCGCGTGGTGCCGCTGAACACGCCGCTGCAGTCGGGCCAGACCGTGGAGGTGGTGGCGGCCAAGGAAGGCGGGCCTTCGCTGGACTGGCTCAACGCCGAGGCCGGCTATCTGCAAAGCCCGCGTTCACGCGCCAAGGTGCGCGCCTGGTTCAACGCCCAGGCGCAGGGGCAGACGATCGCGCGCGGCCGCGAACTGGTCGAAAAGCTGCTGCAGCGCGAAGGCCGCACCGCGCTGAAGCTGGACCTGCTGGCCGAGCAACTGGGCTTCGACAAGGCCGATGCACTGTTCGAGGTGGTGGGCAAGGACGAGTTTTCGCTGCGCACGATCGAGAACCTGCTGCGCCCCGCCGAGCCCGTGCCCGATGAGGACCGCGTGATCCTGCACCGTTCACGCAGCGAAGCTGGTGGCGGCCGCGGCGGCGTGCTGGTGGTGGGTGTCGATTCGCTGCTCACGTCGCTGGCCCGTTGCTGCCGTCCCGCCCCGCCCGACGACATCCGCGGCTTCGTCACGCGCGGCCGGGGCGTGGCCATCCACCGCAGCGACTGCAGCAACCTGGCGCACATGGCCCAGGGCAGCCCGGGTCGCCTGATCGACGTGGAGTGGGGGCTCGGGCGCAGCGACAAGCCGGCGCTGTACCCGCTGGATGTGCTGGTCGAGGCCAGCGACCGGCAGGGTCTGCTGCGCGACATCGGCGAGACCTTCGCGAAGGAGAAGATGAACGTGACGGGCGTGCACACCCAGAGCGCGCGCGACCGCGGCACGGCCTGGATGACCTTCACGGTGGAAACCACCGACACCGCGCGCTTGAACCAGGTGCTGACGCAGATCGGCCGCATTGCGGGCGTGCGTCACGCCCGACGCAAATAGCAGCAAGTTTCAGCCGGTATATACTGCGAGGCTGACTCAGGCGCGTAGCTCAGCTGGTTAGAGCACCACCTTGACATGGTGGGGGTCGTTGGTTCGAGTCCAATCGCGCCTACCAAATTCGGTAGGAAGATAAAGCACTTGGCGGATGACGCCAGGTGCTTTTCTTTTGCGGGTTCATGAAGAGCCCGGAAGTGCAGACACCGGGGCCGCAGATCATGTGCGTCAGCCTTGCGTCGACTTCTGCCCCGTCCCCGTCCCCGTGACGCGCGCGGCGTGGGCATCGGTTCGTCCTGACAAACGCTTGCCCTCAGCCGCGCACTGTGCGCTACGGTCGTGCGCTGACCGCTTCCCAGCTCAAGCCATGCTTTTGCAGGTACTTGCGGAGGCGGTCGGCGTCGTTGACCACCGTGCGTTGCATTCGTGACCGATCGAACAGCTTGCGACCCGCCTCGGACAAGCTTCGGGCTTGCCGGCAGACATTCACGACGGTTTCGAGCTGGACGCGGTCGAAGAGGTCCATTTCCGCCAGCGAATCGGCCGGGAGAAGGCGGTCTAGGCAGGCCTCGTCAGCGACCGCATCCCTGGTGGCGGTGTGCTGCCACAGCCACCGCAGCCGTTGCACTTCGGCATCGACCTGGGCGGCTGAAATCCGCCCGCCTTCGGCGAGCGTGGTCAGTCGGGTGACGCTGGCCGAGAGGTCGCGGAAGTTCCCGCTCCAGAGTGCCTCGGCCGATTGCGCGAACCGCAGGTACCGGGCCTTGGCCTCGGCGTTGAAGCGCACCGCACGGCCAGTCTCCGCCGCGGCGCGGGCCAGCAGATGCTCGATATTGGGTTCCAGATCCTCGGGGCGTTGCGCCAGGCCGGGCAAGGTGTACGCCCACAGATTGATGCGAGCGTAGAGATCCTCGCGGAAACGGCCCTGCGCGACGTCCACCCGCAGGTCCCGGTTGGTCCCGGCGATCAACTGGAAGTCGCTCGACACCTCTCGGTCGCTGCCCATCGGAAAGAACCTCTTCTCCTCCACGGCCTTGAGCAGCATGGCCTGCTCGTCGGCGCCGAGTTCGCCGATCTCGTCGAGGAGCAGCACGCCCTCATGCGCTGTGCGCAACAGCCCGGCGCGATCGGCGGCGGCACCCGTGAACGCGCCCTTCCTGTGGCCGAACAGGGTGGACGCGGCGCCGTCACCGTGGAGGGTCGCGCAGTTGACCTCCACGAACTCGCCCTTCACCTGGTGCCGAGATTTCTTCAACTCGAACATCCGGCGCGCCAGGTGCGACTTGCCGGCGCCCGTGGGCCCCGTCAACAGGATGGGCGCCTTCGAGCGCACGGCCACCCTCTCGATCTCTTCGATCAGGGCGTTGAAGCCCTTGTTGCGCGTGGCGATCCCGCTCTTCAGGAAGTCGAGCGCGTCGCGCTGCTCCTGCTCGAAACGCTGGGCCAGTACGTCGTAGCGTGACAGGTCCAGGTCGATGAGGGCGAAGGTGCCTGGCTGCGCGTGGGTCTGCTCTTTCGGTGGGGCCGTCTGCAGCAGCACGCCCGGAATGAAGCGCGACTCCACCATCAGGAACATGCAGATCTGAGCCACGTGCGTGCCGGTGGTGATGTGCGTCCAGTACTGCTCCGTGTCGGGCTTGAAGGTGTAGCTGCGAACCCAGTCATAGAGCGCGCCATACATCTCGCCAAAGTCCCACGGGTCGGCGATGTCCATCGCCACGAGGCGGACCTCGGTCTCTGGCGACACCGAGGCGATGTCGCGCTTCACGCCCTGCGCAAGCGCCTCGTGCCGCGGCGTGTGGATCAACTCCAGCCGGTGAACGACGGTGTCTTCCTGCTGGACCAGCGAAACGGTCGGGCGCCACTTCTCCCAGCGTCCTGCGCCCTGGCCGGAATCGAGCTGGGTACCGAGGAAGCCGATCACGACAGTCTTCCTGGTCATAGAAAATCGGATAAAAAACTATCTGACAGTCTAAATCAATTGCCATCTTAGAGCGCTTTCTGAGAGCCTTCGTTGCGCGGCAAAACGCAAAAACCGTTTGATATCCGCTACTTAGAGGTTGTGCTCATGAAAGCCGCGGCACTTGGCACATCGATTGCGACAGAAGAACCACACAAGTTGAATGCACGACAGGAGAACACCCATGGTCAACACCCAACTCTTTCAGACGCTGAAGGGCGCTCTGCTGCCCGATGCCACCGCTCGCAACCACGAGCAGGCACCGGCCTATGCCCTGAGTGCACGCCATCAACTGGCGCAGCTCGCTGCGACCGGCTGCCTGAACCAGACTTTCTACGCGAGCGCGGAGTCGCAGCTGGACACGGTGCGTGCCCTGGCGCAAACCGTGGACGCCGAGTTCGTGGCCAAGACAGCGGTCTATGCCCGCCAGGCCGGCCACATGAAGGACATGCCGGCCCTGCTGGCCGCCACCCTCGCGGTGCGCGATGTCGCGCTACTGAGCCAGGTGTTCGGTCGCGTGGTCGACAACGGCAAGATGCTGCGCAACTTCGTGCAGATCGTGCGCAGTGGCTCGGTGGGCCGCAAGTCGCTGGGTTCGCGGCCGAAGAAGCTGGTTCAGCACTGGCTGCTGAGCGCCAGCGAGGGTCAGCTGCTGAACGCCTCGGTGGGCACCACGCCGTCGCTGGCCGACGTGGTGAAGATGGTTCACCCGAAGCCGACGGAGGCCTGGCGCGCCGCGTGGTTCGCGTGGTTGATCGGCAAGGCCGTCGATGAGGCGGCGCTGCCGCCCATCACGCAGGCCTTCGAGCGCTTCAAGCGGAGCGCGGCCGAGGGCGTGGCGTGCGAGGTGCCCGACGTGCCGTTCCAGATGCTGACCGCGCTGGCGCTGAACGCGGCGCAGTGGGCACAGATCGCGCGGGCTGGTTCGTGGCAGATGGTGCGTCAGAACCTGAACACCTTTGCGCGTCACGGGGTGTTCGAGCTGGACGGCATGGCAGAAGCGATCGCAGCGAAGTTGCGTGACCCGAAGGCCGTTGCCCAGGCGCGTGTGCTGCCGTACCAGCTGATGTCGGCATTCAAGGCGACGGGAGAAGCTGTGCCGGCGGTGGTCCGCGACGCGCTGCAGGACGCGATGGAGGCGGCGCTGGCCAATGTGCCGGCGTTCGATGGCCGGGTGGTGGTGTGCCCCGACGTGTCGGGCTCGATGAGCTCGGCAGTGACGGGTCACCGCGGAACGGCCACGTCAAGCGTGCGTTGCATCGATGTCGCGGCCCTGGTCGCGGCAGCGGTGTTGCGCAAGAACCCGGCAGCGCGTGTTGTGCCGTTCGAGCAGGAGGTGGTGAAGCTGTCGTTGAATGCCCGTGACTCGGTGATGACCAACGCGCAAGCCTTGGCCGCCATCGGGGGTGGTGGCACCAACTGCAGCGCGCCGCTCGCCTTGCTGAACAAGGAGCGCGCGAAGGTGGAGTTGGTGATCCTCGTCTCGGACAACGAGTCGTGGGTCGATGCCCGAACGGGTCAACTCGGCCGTGGTGCGACGCAGACGCTGCGCGAGTGGGAAGTGCTGAACCAGCGCAACCCGCAGGCTCGTCTGGTGTGCATCGACATCCAGCCGCACGGCACGACGCAGGCTGCGGAGCGGCACGACATCATGAATGTCGGCGGCTTCTCGGATGCGGTGTTCGCGGTGATGGCTGGGTTTGCCGAAGGCAAGACGGTGCCGGAGCACTGGGTGGGCGAGATCGAGAAGGTGTCGTTGGCTGCTCAGTAGCAGCCATGGCGTGAAGCGAATGGTTTTGACGCGAATGCAGGCAGGACTACATCGGGAGCCATGGGGGTTCGACCCCCCGATGCCGGGCAACCGGCGCTGGCAAAAATGTCTTGCCGTCCCTTGTCGCGTTTGTTTTGATGTCGCGTTGTGAATGCAGATGGAACTACAGCCTACCAAGCTCGTGGTCGCGGGTTCGAATCCCGGTCCAGCCATGGATGGCGGAGCAAGCTTTCATCGATCCTGGTCACCGTTTTCTTGCTTGAGACGAAGTCAGATGGACATGGAACAGAACTACAGCACCGAGCAGCCCGAAGGCGGCGTGCCCATCAAGATGTGGACGCGCGGCGTGCCGGTGGAAGACGAAGCGAAGCAGCAGCTCGCCAATGCGGCGCGCCTGCCCATCGTGTTCAAGCACATCGCCGCCATGCCGGATGTCCACCTGGGCATCGGTGCGACAGTCGGCTCGGTGATCCCGACCTTGCGCGCGATCATTCCGGCTGCCGTCGGTGTGGACATCGGCTGCGGCATGATGGCTTGCAAGACCACGCTGCACGCGAACGACCTGCCCGACAACCTGGCGCCGCTGCGTGCCGCGATCGAGCGTGCCGTGCCGCACGGCTCGTCGCCGCGCAACCGTGGTCGCGACCAAGGCAGCTGGGAGAACCCGCCCGATGCGGTGGACCAGGCCTGGGCGATGCTGGTGGACGAGTTCGACGCGCTGTGCGAACTGCACCCGCGCATCAAGAACACGAACAACCGCAAGCACCTGGGCACGCTGGGCACCGGCAACCACTTCATCGAGGTCTGCCTCGATGAGGACGGTTTCGTGTGGTTCATGCTGCACTCGGGCTCGCGTGGCGTGGGCAACGCGATCGGCACCCACTTCATCGAGTTGGCCAAGAAGGATGCCGAACTGCACCAGCGCAACCTGCCTGACCACGACCTGGCGTACTTCGAGGAAGGCGCGCAGTACTTCGGCGACTACGTGCGCGGGGTGGGCTGGGCGCAGAAGTTCGCGGCGCGCAACCGCGAGGTGATGATGACCAACCTGATCGCGACGGTTCGCAAGGTGATCACCAAGCCCTTCGAGTCGCACGTCGAGGCGGTCAACTGCCACCACAACTACGTGCAGCAGGAGCGCCACTTCGGCGAGGATGTGTTCGTGACCCGCAAGGGTGCGGTGAGTGCGAAGCGCGGTCAGTTGGGCATCATCCCTGGCAGCATGGGTGCACGCAGCTACATCGTGCGCGGCCTGGGCAATGCCGAGAGCTTCGAGAGCTGCAGCCATGGCGCCGGTCGCGTGATGAGCCGCACCCAGGCGAAGAAGCTGTTCACTGCCTCCGACCTGATCAAGGCGACCGAAGGCGTCGAGTGCCGCAAGGACAATGACGTGATCGACGAGATCCCGATGGCCTACAAGGACATCGATGCGGTGATGGAAGCGCAGAAGGACCTGGTGGAGGTCGTCTACACCTTGAAGCAGGTGGTGTGCGTGAAGGGCTAGTGTTGGGGGAGAGCACCGGATGGTTCTCACCCCGTTTCAAGATGAAAGGGATCGAGCCTTGAACAACGAAGCACTGATCAGCGCGCACCCGATCGACCCGGCGATGCGGGAGCAGATCCTTGGCTGTTTGCAGCGACTTGAGACCGATCACGATGTGAAGGTGCTGTTCGCCAGCGAGTCCGGAAGTCGGGACTGGGGATTCGCCTCCCCGGACAGCGACTACGACGTGCGCTTCATCTACGTGAACCGCCTGTCGTGGTATTTGACGGTGGAGCCTGGCCGCGACGTGATCGAGCAACCGATCAGCGGCGACCTGGACGTGAACGGCTGGGACCTGCGCAAGACGCTCATGCTGCTGCGTCAGTCGAATCCGACGCTGCTGGAGTGGCTGCGCTCGCCGATCGTCTACCGCGAAGTGCCTTTACGTGCTGCGGCCGCTGTTGGCGGCCCGGTGGATTCGCGACGGCAGAGGCGTACCGCCGATGCGCTTTGCCGCACTGGCGGAGGCGACGCTGAACGACCGTTCGCTTCTGGACGAGATCAACCGACTGCTCGAAATGAAGATGCGTGCCGGAAAAGCCGCGACGAGCCCGCGATGGGCGGGCATCCACGACTTCATCGAAAGCGAGCTCGCGGTGGCTGGCGCACATATGGTCGCAGATTCGTCTCGACCGGAGGCCTCGATGCTTGACGCCTTTCTGTGCCAGACGGTACAGAAGCATGAACGAGAGAAGAATGGAACTGATTGAAATCGATGGTTCGGCTGGCGAGGGCGGTGGCCAGATCCTGCGCACGGGCCTGGCTCTGTCGATGTGCACGGGCCGGCCGATGGCGATCCAGCGCATCCGCGCGAAGCGTGCGAAGCCGGGCTTGATGCGTCAGCACCTGACGTGTGTGCAGGCGGCTGTGGCTGTCTGCGGCGCGAAGGTGGAAGGTGCCGAGCTCGGCTCGCAGAACTTGGTCTTCCAGCCCGGTCCGGTGCGCGCAGGCGACTATGCCTTCAACGTCGGCACGGCGGGCAGTTGCACCCTCGTCCTTCAGACGGTGCTGCCAGCGCTGATGCAGTGCGCCGAGTCCAGCCGCGTGTCGCTCAGCGGTGGCACCCACAATCCGATGGCACCTTCCTTCCACTTCCTGGAGCGCAGCTTCGCACCCTTGCTGCGGCGCCTGGGTGTGGGTCTCGACCTGGAACTGCGTCGGCTGGGCTTCTACCCGGCCGGCGGGGGCGAGGTTTCAGCGGTGGTGCATCCGGCCATCTCAGGTCTGCAGCCCTTCGAGCTGACCGATCGTGGCCCTTTGCAGGATGCGTACGCGGAGTGCCTTGCGCCGGCTTTGCCGAGCGGTGTGGCGGTTCGTGAGCTGGCGGCACTGGCGCGTGCACTGGGTTGGACTGGTGAGCAACTCCGCTCGCCCGCAGTACTGCAAAACGAAGGTCCAGGCAATGCGCTTTTGGCCACGCTGGGCTATGCGCATGTGAGTGAGGTCGTGACCTGCGTCGGCGAAAAGGGCGTCAGTGCAGAGCAGGTGGCGGACGCCGTGGTCAAGGAAATCAGGGCGCATCAAGCGAGTGAGGGTGCGCTGGGCCAGCACCTGGCGGATCAGTGGATGTTGCCGCTGGCACTTGCGGTCGTGGATCGGGGCGGGGCGGCGTCTTTCACCTGCACGGCGTTGACTGAACATGCCACGACCAACATGTGGGTGATCGAGAAGTTCCTGCCGGTGCGATTCAATGTCACGCGGGGCGATGCCAGCTCGTGCGTGCGGGTCGTTGGCGCGAGTCCGATCGCGCAAACCAAGGTCGGTGGAGGAAACGAAGCCCTGGCGGTTTCGTTGGGCCTTCTTTTTCCACTTGCAGGTATCGCTGCCTCGACGAGAGGTGCACCGGCTTGAATGGCTCCAATCGCGGTAAGGCAGACCGACTGCTGGACGCAGAAGACCGTGCATCGATCAAGGGCAGCCTGCCTTACGATGTTTTCACCATGGATCTTCAATCCCGATCACGATCTGTACCCCGGTCGGTGCGTCCATCGCGCCGCTGCGTCCTCCGGGCGCTTGGGGCCGTTGGGCTGTCGTTCTTTGCGACCGGCAGAGCCCACGCCCAACCCGCGGCCACGGTCGCCGCCGCCTCCGACCTGAAGTTCGCTCTGGAAGAGGTGGCTGCGCAGTTCGAACGGCAAACCGGCCAGAAGCTGCGCCTCGTCTTCGGCTCGTCGGGCCACTTCAAGACCCAGATCCTCCAGGGCGCGCCTTTCCACCTGTTCTTGTCGGCCGACGAAGACTTCGTGTTCGAACTGGCCGACGCCGGCAAGACCATCGACCGGGGCCGCGCCTACGCCGTCGGCCGCATCGGCATCATGGTGCCGCCGGGGTCGCCGCTGAAGCCCGACGGCGAACTGCGCGACCTGGCCGCAGCCCTGAAGGACGGCCGATTGCAGAAGTTCGCCATCGCCAACCCCGAGCATGCCCCGTACGGAACACGTGCGATGGAAGCGCTGAAGCACGCCGGCGTGTGGGAAGCGATCCAGCCGCGGCTGGTGTACGGCGAGAACATCTCGCAGGCGACCCAGTTCGCGGTGTCCGGGTCGACCCAGGGCGGCATCATCGCCCTGTCGCTGGCGCTGGCCCCTGCCGTCGCGAGTACGGGCCGATTCGCCCTGATTCCCCAGGCCTGGCACCAACCCTTGAAGCAGCGCATGGTGCTCATAAAAGACGCGCCGCCGGCCGCGCGTGCCTTCCACGATTACATCGCCACCCCGGCTGCGCAGGCGGTGATGAAGCGCTACGGCTTCGAGATGCCTCCGCCTTAGGCCATCATCGCTGATGGACTGGCAAGCTCTGACCCTGTCGCTGGAACTGGCTGGCGCCACCCTGGCCGTGTTGCTGCCCACGGGCCTGTGGCTGGGTCGCTGGCTGGCGCGCACCCGCTTCGCCGGCAAGGCCTGGATCGAGGCCATCGTCGTGCTGCCCCTGGTGCTGCCGCCCACGGTGCTGGGCTACTACCTGCTGGTGACGCTGGGCGGGGCTTCGCCGCTGGGCGCCTGGCTGCGGGAGACCTTCGGCCTGACGCTCACCTTCAACTTCCTGGGCCTGCTGATCGCCTCGGTCATCTTCAACGTGCCTTTCCTCGTTCAGCCGGTGCAGCGTGCCTTCGAGGCCATCCCGGCCAACCTGGCCGAGGCCGCAGCCGTCAGCGGACTGTCGGCCTGGCAGACCTTCTGGCGGGTGGAACTGCCGCTGGCCTGGCCCGGGGTGCTGTCGGCCTGCGTGCTGACCTTCGTGCATACGCTGGGCGAATTCGGTGTCGTGCTGATGGTGGGCGGCAGCATTCCGGGCGAGACCCGTACCATCGCCATCTCGATCTATGACCGCGTGCAGTCGTTCGACCTGGCCGGTGCCAATCAGATGGCCTTGCTGCTGCTGGTGTTCTCGCTGGCGGCGGTGGCGGCGTCGTTCTTCGCCTCTTCGCGGCTGGTGGTGCGCCGGTGAACCTGGCGCCGCTGCCGGCAGCCGAGTCGGGCCTGGTGGTGGACGTCGACCAGGCCCGGCCCATGCCCTTGCAGGGCGGGCTGCGCTGCCAGCGTGGCGAACTGCTGGCCCTGGTGGGGCCTTCAGGGGCGGGCAAGACTTCGCTGATGCGCGTGCTGGCCGGGTTGATGCGTCCGCAGCGCGGGCGCGTAGCCGTGGATGGGGAGGTATGGTGCGACACCGAACGCGGCATCTTCCTGCCGCCACAGCAGCGCCATGTGGGCCTGGTGTTCCAGAACTACGCGCTCATGCCGCATCTGGACGCCTTGGGCAACGTGGCGCTGTCGCTGTTGCACCTGCCCGCACCCGAGCGGCAGCGCACGGCGCAGCGCTGGCTGGATCACGTGCAACTCAGCCCCGACCAGCAACGCCGCCGCCCCGCCGATCTGTCCGGTGGCCAGCAGCAGCGTGTGGCGGTGGCGCGGGCACTTGCGCGGGAACCCCGGCTGCTGCTGCTGGACGAGCCCTTCTCGGCCGTCGACCAGATGATGCGGCAGGGCCTGTACCGGCTGCTGGCCGACCTGAGGCGAGAGCTGTCGGTGCCCATCGTGCTGGTCACGCACGACCTGAACGAGGCCCGGATGCTGGCCGACCGGCTGGCGGTGATGGACGCCGGCCTGGTGCTGCAGCAGGGCACGCCGGCACAGATCCACACCCAGCCACGCAATGCGCGCGTGGCCGACCTGGTGGGCATCCAGAACCGGTTCCACGGCCTGTGGCTGGGCCCGGCCTCCACGCCTGGCCAGGGCCTGCTGCGCTGGGCATCGGCCGGGAAGGTCCCGGCAGACGATGCACCCGTGCTGCAGGTACGCGACAAGAGCCGCCTGATTCCGGGCGAGCCCGTGAACTGGGTCATCCCCAGCGACGGCATCGGCCTGGTCGACATGGCGGAGCGCGGGGCCGATGACTTCGTCGCCGAAGTCACCGAGGCCCGTCATCTCGGCGAGATCACGCTGGCCACGCTGGCGGTGGCTGCGGTGCCGGGCTCGCGGCTGGTGCTCACCCTGTCAGGATCCCAGCGCCGGCGCCTGACGCCTGGTTCCGTGGTGGCGGCGCGGCTGGACCGGCAGTTCGTCCATGTGATGCCGGTGCGGTCGGCCCAGGGGGCCAGCGGGCAGCGCCCCTGATCTGCCGCCATCCTGGTCCTGCGGCGCCGGTTCGACGCGGCGGCCATTCCAGCGGGGCCGGGCCGTCGCGTGCCCCGAGGATCGGCGCCGGCAGCGTTCGCCCCTGCCGATGCCAGATGCGATGGCCGCGCCGGGCAGGGCAGGGCTTTGTCTTGCACGCAGCGCAGTCGCAGTTGAAGACCGGCATGCACCGACGCGGGGTCAGTTCGGGGGCTGCTTGCCCGGCTGCAGGTGTTCCAGGTGGAAAGCGGCGATGGCATCGAATGCGCGCTGCCGTTCTGCCGGGTCGAAACCGGGTTCGGGGCTGCCACCCCGCACCTGTTGCATGGCAGTGCGTGAAGCCAGGTCGGCCGGCCAGGGCGCCAGCAGGTCGAAGTGTCCGGCTCCAGGCAGTACGGCCACCGTGCGGCAGGCGCGACATTCGCGCAACACATGCTGGCTGTGCCAGGCCGGCAGCAGCAGCGTGTCGCGGCCGGCGCTGATCACCCCCACGGGTACCCGGATGCGCACAAGGCTGGCCGCTGACAGCGGTGCTGCCACGGGCACGGCCACCGTCACCGACGCAATCCTGGCGTCCAGGCGTGGATCGCCGTCGCCCGGCAGGCCGCCATGCTCTTGCACCAGTTCAGCCGGCAGGGCGTCTTCCGGCGCGCCGCGAAGACCTTCGAACCGGGCCCGGCGGGCTTCGCGGGCCGGGGCGTCGATCGCGCCGTTGAAGCAGAAGCCGGCGTCGTCGTCACCGTGGGCCAGGCAGTGGCGCACCAGGTCGAGCAGGCGCCAGCGGCCACCGGCCAGCGTGAGCGCTGTCATCCCGCCGGCAGACATGCCGTGCACCCCCACACGGTCCAGCGCCAGCCGCTGCCCCCAGTCCGGGTGTGCGGCGAGCGCGTTGATGAGCTTCAGCACTTCCTGCGGGCGTGTCTGCCAGGCGGCCGGCCCGGCCCGGCTGCTGTCGCTGAAATTGTCGCCGGCATGCAGGGGCTGGGCCACGATCAGGCCGGCGCGGGCCAGCGTGGCGGCCATGGCGTGGTCGGCCATGTCGCTGCCACCGGTGCCATGCGAGAGCACGACCAGGCGCCGGGTGCCGGCGGCGGGCGCGCCCTCGGGTGCCACCTGCAGTTCGAAGCTGCCCCTGCGCCATGCCTGCGTGGGGGCGCTGCTCGGGTAGACCAGCGTCACCGGAACGCCGTCCAGCGTCAGTCGGGTCAGGCCGACAGCCTGGGGCTGGGCGTGCGCGAAGCACGCTGCCATCGACAGCAGCAGCGCACCGGCAAGCCGGCTGGGCCAGCGGCTGGCCACTGCAAGGAATGCCGCCGACGGGTCCTTGCGGTGGTCTGGTCTGGATGAAGGGCGTGATGGAAAGATCGGCATGGCGGTGGCTCCTGGACAAACCCTGAACAGGGTTTGGAAGCCTCACTCTGGCCAGGTGCCGGCCTCATGGCCAGCGTCATTCGACGGGGTGGCCTGCCACGTCGCGAAGCGACGCTGCCAGGCCTCGAGCCGCCCGCTCGGCGAACCTGCGCGCCCCGGTTCGCCCCGGTTCGCTCGAGCAGGGCAGTGGCCTCAGTGGTGCGGGTTCAGGCTCGGGTAGTCGGTGTAGCCCTTGGCGCCACCGCCATACCAGGTGCTGCGGTCGGACTCGGCCAGCGGCGCGCCGGCCTTCAGGCGTTCGACCAGGTCGGGGTTGCCGATGTAGGGCCGGCCGAAGGCCACCAGGTCGGCGCCTTGTTCGACGGCCAGGGCTGCGGTCGCACCGTCGTAGCCGTTGTTGACCATCCAGGCGCCCTGGCCACCGGCCTGGCGGTAGGCGGCCTTGGCGGCGGCGTAGTCGAACGGCCGGTCGGGCAGTTCACGGGCACCACCGGTGGCGCCTTCGATCACGTGCAAGTAGGCCAGTCCCAGCGGGGCCAGCCCGCGCAGCACATGTTCGAACAGGGCCTGGCTTTCGCCGTCGACCACGTCGTTGGCTGGCGTCACAGGCGACAGGCGGATGCCGACCCGGCCGCCGCCGATGGCGGCCACCACCGCAGCCGTCACTTCCAGGCCGAAGCGGGCACGGTTGTCGATGCTTCCACCATAGGCGTCGGTGCGCGCATTGCTGCCGCTCTTGAAGAACTGGTCGATGAGATAGCCGTTGGCGGCGTGGATCTCCACGCCATCGAAGCCGGCTTCGCCCACCGCCGCCTTCGCCGCGCGCACGTAGTCGGCCACGATGCCCGGCAGTTCGGCCGTTTCCAGCGCGCGCGGTGCCGAGGTCTGGACGAAGCTCGGCACGCCGTTCTCGATCAGCACGGTCTTGGTCTTGGCGGTGATGGCCGACGGCGCCACGGGGGCGGCCCCGCCGGGCTGCAGGCTGGTGTGCGAGATCCGGCCCACGTGCCACATCTGCGTGACGATGCAGCCACCGGCGGCGTGCACGGCGTCGGTGACCTGCTTCCAGGCGGCCAGCTGCTCAGGGGCATAGAGGCCCGGCACGTCGGCATAGCCCTGGCCCTGGTGGCTGATGGCGGTGGCTTCGGTGATCAGCAGCCCGGCGCTGGCGCGCTGGCGGTAGTAGTCGACAGCATGCGGGCCTGGCACGGCGCCGGGCGACCGGTTGCGCGTCAGCGGGGCCATCGCGATGCGGTTGGCCAGCTTGAGTGCGCCGGCGCGGAAAGGTTCGAAGAGAGAGCTCATGGAGGAAGACAGGGGTGCTGCCCAAGTTGAACGCAACGCGGGCAGATGGGGGCGACGTCAGGGCAGGGCAAGACCCGACCCTAGAATTCAGGCCTTGGCCAAGCACGGCCCCTCATTCAACCACTGCCCCAGGGATCCCATGAGCCTCAACGATGTCACCCCCGGCGCGAAGGCGCCCAACGAATTCAACGTCATCATCGAGATCCCGATGAACGGACCGCCGGTGAAGTACGAGGTCGACCACGACAGCGGCGCCTTGTTCGTCGACCGCTTCATGAGCACCGCCATGCACTACCCGTGCAACTATGGCTTCATCCCGCAGACCCTGGCCGACGACGGCGACCCGGTCGACGTGCTGGTGATCACGCCGGTGCCGCTGATCCCCGGCGTGGTCGTCACCTGCCGCCCGCTGGGCATGCTGCGCATGGACGACGAGGCCGGCGGCGACAACAAGCTGCTGGCCGTCCCCATCGACAAGAAGCTGCCGATCTACGCCGCCGTGCAAAAGCCCGACGACCTGCACCCGCTGCTGTTGCAGACCATCCAGCACTTCTTCGAACACTACAAGGACCTGGAAAAGGGCAAGTGGGTGAAGGTGAAGGACTGGACGGGCAAGGAAGAGGCCGTCAAGGAAGTGGCCGACGGCATGGCCAACTACGCGAAGAAGCACGCCTGAGCTTCAGTCGCCGTTCTTGAACGGGTTGCGTTCGCGCAGTTCGTCCACGTACTGTTCGATGCCCTGGCCTTCGCTGGCCAGGAAGTCGGCCACGGCATCGGCAAAGCGCGCGTCGCGCAGCCAGTGAACGGAGTTCGTCTGCACCGGCAGCAGGCCGCGGGCCATCTTGTGCTCTCCTTGCGCGCCGCCTTCGAAGCGCTGGTAGCCACGGGCCAGGCACCAGGCCAGCGGCTGGTAGTAGCAGGCCTCGAAGTGCAGGCAGGGCAGGTACTCGGTCGCGCCCCAGTAGCGCCCCCAGGCGTGGCCACGCTGCGGGTCGATGGCGATCAGGGAAGCCGCCAGCGGCGGTGCGTCGGCGCTGCCACGTCGTGCCACGAACATCAGCCAGTGCTGCGGCATCCGGGCTGCCATGCGTTCGAAGAAGTCGCGCGTGAGGTAGGGCGTGCTGTGGTGCGCGGCGTAGGTCAGCGTGTAGCAGTGGTGGAAGAAGTCCCACAGCCCTGGGGTGATGTCGCGGCCTTCGTGCGCAGTGAACACCACACCTTGTTCGGCGACCCTGCGCCTTTCCTGCTGGATCTTCTTGCGTTTCTCGCGCTGCAAGCGTGCCACCAGTCCGGCGAAGTCGGCGATGGGCGCTGCACTGTCCTGGGTCCAGTGGAACTGCACGCCGTGGCGTACCAGCCAGCCTTGCGCGGCCAGGGCTGCGGTGTCGGCGGCATCGGTGAACAGCAGGTGCGCCGATGACAGCTTTTCCTGACGCGCCAGCGCGCCGATGGCCTGGGCGAGCCGCTCTCGCCAGGCCTCGTCGGCGGCCAGCAGCCGTGCCCCCGGCACGGGAGTGAAGGGCACGGCACCCAGCAGCTTCGGGTAGTAGGCCAGGCCGTGGCGACGGTAGGCGTCGGCCCAGGACCAGTCGAACACATACTCGCCGTAGGAATGGTTTTTCAGGTACAGCGCGCAGGCGGCCTGGAGCCCGGTCGCATCTTCCATCGTGATGAACTGCGGCGCCCAGCCGGTGTCAGGCACGGCACTGAGCGATTCGTGCATCGCCAGCAGATATTCGTGGCGCATGAAGGGCGTGGGGGCTGCCTGCTTCTCGAGCAGCGCGTTCCAGGCTCCAGCGTCCACGCTGGCGGGGCTGGCATGGACCCGGATGACATAATCTTGTCTGTCTACTTCGACCTGTGTCATTCAGGGCCTGTGATGGTGAAACCCGCATGAAAGCAGCCCTGGCGCAGATCAATGCCACCGTGGGCGACCTCAGCGGTAATGCCAGGAAAATTGCCGATGTGGCCCGCCGGGCGTACGACCAGGGCGCACGGCTCGTGGTGGCTCCCGAACTTGCGCTGACCGGCTACCCGCCCGAAGACCTGCTGCTGAGACCGGCATTCATGAAGGCCTGTGCCGACGCGCTGGCCGATCTGGCACGACAGGTTTCCGATCTCGATGGCTTGCATCTGGTGGTGGGTCATCCGCATCAGTTTGCAGGGCAGGGCGATGTTAGGACCAAGTCCCTGTCGGTGCTGCAGCGCTTCAATGCAGCCTCGGTGCTGGCAGGGGGGCGCGTGCTGGGCACGTACTGCAAGCGTGAACTGCCGAATTACCAGGTCTTCGACGAACGCCGCTACTTCGTGTCGGGCCGCGACGCCGGCCTGCCTCCGTTCGTCTTCGAGGTCCAGGGGATGCGCGTCGGCCTGCTGATCTGCGAAGACGCCTGGTTCGACGAACCCGCGCGCGCCGCCACCGACGCTGGCGCGCAACTGCTGTGTGTGCTGAACGCCTCGCCCTTCCACCTGGACAAGGCTGGCGACCGCCAAGACCGCATGTGCGAACGTGCCCGCGGCACCGGCTGCGCGCTGCTGTATGCGCACCTGGTGGGCGGGCAGGACGAAGTCGTCTTCGACGGCGCCTCCTTCGCCTGCGACGCGCAAGGTGTGGTGCGGGCCCGGGCGGCGGCATTCGAGGAAGACCTGCTGCTCGTCGACCTGTCCGCAGATGGCACCGTGACCGGTGCCCTGGCACCCGAGCCAGAGCTCGAAGCCCAGGCCTGGCAGGCGCTGGTGCTGGGTGTGCGCGACTACCTCGGCAAGAACGGCTTCCCGGGTGCGCTGATCGGCCTGTCGGGCGGCATCGACTCAGCGCTGGTGCTGGCCATCGCGGTCGACGCCCTGGGTGCAGACAAGGTCCACGCCGTGATGATGCCCTCGCCCTACACGGCGGAAATTTCGTGGGTCGATGCCCGCGACATGGCCAGGCGCCTGGGCGTGCGCTACGACGAGATCGGCGTTTCGCCGATGTTCGATGCCTTTCGCGCCAGCCTGGCCCCGCTCTTCGCCGGCCGCGCCGAAGACACGACCGAGGAAAACCTGCAGGCGCGCATCCGCGGCACGCTGCTGATGGCGCTGTCGAACAAATTCGGCGCCATCGTGCTGACCACCGGCAACAAGAGCGAGATGGCCACGGGTTACTGCACCCTCTACGGCGACATGGCCGGCGGCTTTGCCGTCATCAAGGACGTGGCCAAGACCCTGGTCTACCGCTTGGCCGAGTGGAAAAACCGCCAGCCCACGCGCCTTGCCGACGGCAGCACGGGCGCCGTGATCCCCGAGCGCATCATCACCCGGCCGCCTTCGGCCGAGCTGCGCCCCGACCAGACCGATCAGGACAGCCTGCCGCCCTACGAGGTGCTCGACGCGATCCTCGCGCGCTACATGGAAGAGGACCAGGGCGTCGACGAGATCGTGGCCGCCGGCTTCGACCGCGCCGTGGTCGAGCGCGTCACGCGCTTGATCAGGCTCAATGAGTACAAGCGCCGCCAGGCGCCCGTGGGCATCCGAATCACCCACAGGGCGTTCGGGCGGGATTGGCGCTATCCCATCACCTCGAAGTTCCGTGCTTAAATCCTCGTCAATCCAGCACCCATACCGGAGTTCGCCATGAAGCAAGTCACCGCCATCATCAAGCCGTTCAAGCTGGAAGAAGTGCGCGAAGCGCTGGGCGAAGTCGGCGTTTCTGGCTTGACGGTGACCGAGGTCAAGGGTTTCGGCCGCCAGAAAGGCCATACCGAGCTGTACCGGGGTGCCGAATACGTGGTCGACTTCCTGCCCAAGGTCAAGGTGGAAGTGGTGGTGAAGAACGACGACGTCGACCGCTGCATCGAGGCCATCGTCAAGGCTGCAAAGACGGGCAAGATCGGCGACGGCAAGATCTTCGTCACCAGTGTCGACCAGGTGGTGCGCATCCGCACTGGCGAAACCGACGAAGCGGCGATCTGACGGGCCTCAGGTACGGCTGAAGTCGTCCTTGGCGCGGGCTCCGGGTACGGCGGCGGCCAGCAGCTGCAGCAGGGCCAGGGGTTCGGTGCCCACCACAACGTTGCCTTGCTGTTCGGCAGATAGAAAGCCCTGTGACACGCTGTGGTCCATGAACGCCAGCAGCGCGTCGTAGTAGCCCGCGGTGTTCAGCAGGCCTATGGGCTGGTCGTGGTAGCCCAGCTGCCGCCAGGTCCACACCTCGTACAGCTCTTCCAGCGTGCCGATGCCGCCGGGCAAGGCCAGGAAGACGTCAGCCCGCTCGGCCATCAGCTGCTTGCGCTGGTGCATGGTCTGCACCACATGCATTTCGTGCAAGCCAGGATGGCCGACCTCGCGGTCCTGCAGGGTCTGGGGGATCACCCCGACCACCCGACCACCGGCTGCGAGCGTCGCGTCAGCCACCTCGCCCATCAGGCCGACCTTGCCGCCGCCGTAGACGAGTTGCCAGCCACGTTCGCCAATGGCCTGGCCCAGGGCCACTGCAGCAGCGGTGTAGGCCGGCTTTGCGCCGTGGCGAGAGCCGCAGTAAACGCAGACGCTCAGGGGACTGTTTTTCATGGTCGCGGCTCAGGGGTCCAGGGCACGAGCCGGGTGCCACAGACGACGTCATGCAGGAATTGGCGCTGCGGGTTCAGGAACACCAGCGCGGCATAGACCACCACCCCCACCGAGATGGCGCCGAATGCGGGCCAGGCCCCTGTCACGCCCCAGAACGACAGCGTCATCAGGGCTGGCATGAACCAAAGCCAGGACAACACGTAGCGGCAACTGGCGCGCAACAGGCCCGGGCGGTCGCCCTGGGCCGTGACGATCTGGATGCGCCAGGTGCGCATGGCCAGGGTCTGGCCTTGGCGCCTCCAGAACCAGACGAAGTACAGCCCCAATACGCAAAACAGGTAGATGCGCAGCCCCAGGCTGCCCTGCAGGGCATGGCGTTGATTCGTCACGAGTGCATAGACCAGCCCGGCCGCCATGACCACACCGAAGAGAAGCAGGCCTTCGTAGATGAAGGCGCCGAGGCGGCGACTCAGTCCGGGCGCGCGCATCGCGTCTTTGGGAAAGGGGGCAGGGGTGGTCACTTTGAAGTCGGGGCGTCTGCTTCGCGGGTCTTCTTGCCTGCCGTGGCGGCCGCCTGAGCCCCGCGCCTGGGCAGCAGGGTCGTTGGGTCGACAAAGTCGGGTGTCGCGGCGATCTTCGGCAACCCTGATTGCTGGAACGGTGCTGGCCGCGGCGACTTCGACACTGGGTTGGTCGTCGCACCCGGGCGGGCCTGAACGACGGCCGGTGCCACGACCTTGCCGCGTGAGTTGTCCAGCAGCGGCATGGTGTTGTGCTTGGATTGCAGGCTGTTGCGGTCGGCGGTGTCGACAGCAGACAGCGGGCCGTTGCGGCTGCGCTGCTGGCGGCTGCCGGCCTGGTCGGCCAATTCACGCCGCTCGTCGGGCGAGAGCGCCTGGTACTCGAGCCAGCGTGCCTGGCGTTCGTCCAGGCTCAGCTTGCGGCTTTCCTGAAACTGCTGGCGGGCTCGCGTGCGTTCGCCGTCAGGCAGTCCGGCCCAGGCTGCCATGCGTTCCTGGACGCGCCGGCGTTCCTCAGGGGGCATCTTGTCCAGGCGGCCTGCCAGGTTCAGCCACTTTTGCTTGCGTGCGGTGTCGATGCTGGACCAGTCCCAGCGGAGTGGGGCGAGCTGTCGCTGCTGGCTGGGAGACAGGCTGCTCCAGGATGGCTCGCTGTCTTCATCGGCCCTGGCGGGCTGCGCAGCCAGGGCAGAGAAAGCCAGCAGGACAGCGCCCAGAATGCCCGGGATCGCTCTCGGTGACGGAAACTTCATCGCGGTGCCGACCGCAGGAATTCGCCGAAGCCTGGGTCGCTGTAGGCCCCGGGTGGAAGGTCGTCGGCCAGCAAGACGGCATCGACATCGGCCGCGGCCAGCACTTGTTCGCGCTGGCTCCAGTGTTCCACCAGCCCCAGCCCAGCCAGCAGGAGCACCAGTGGAACCATGGCCAGCACACGCAGCCACCAAGCAGGTGCGTCGGACGAGCCGAGTGCGACCGAACCCCCTTGCACGATGCCGGGTGCTGCGGCTGTTCGCTGCTGGCGCGCGCGGCTCAGAGCTTGCTCGCGGGCGAAGCGCAGGCGTTCGGTGAGGTCGGGCGCCGTGCTGGCCGCGCTGGTGGATAACAAGCCGGCGATGCGCAGCCCCACCCTGGCCTGCCGGGCCTGGGTGGATGGATCGTTGATGCTGCTGCTCATGTCGACAAAACTCCTTTTGCGCGAAGTGCCTTTGCCAACGCCACGATGGCCCGGGAGCAATGCGTCTTCACGCTGCCTTCCGAGCAACCCATGGCGCTTGCGGTCTCGCTCACGTCGAACTCTTCCCAGTAACGTAACAGAAAGGCTTCCCGTTGACGGCCTGGAAGTTCGGCAACGGCGGTTTCGATCAGCCTGAGCATCTGTGTTCGGGCCATGGCATCGGCAGCACTTTCCGTACCGGCACGATCTTCCAGCACCTGCAGGGCTTCAAGCAGGTCGAAATCGCCGTCTTCCCCGGCGCTTTCGAACGCCGACAAGCTCTGAAACACGCCAGCCCGCACCTTTTCACGCCTGAACCAGTCCATCGTTGCGTTCGACAGGATGCGCTGGAAGATCAGCGGCAGCTCAGACGCCGGGCGGTCGGCGTACTTCTCGGCGAGTCGGATCATGGCGTCCTGCACGATGTCCAGTGCCGCGTCATCGCTGCGCACGGCATAAACCGTGCGCTTGAAGGCGCGCTTTTCGACGCTCTTGAGGAAGTCAGAGAGTTCTTGGTCGGTGGCCAACGCGTGTCGGTCGGGCGGCGCGCCCGGCTCGGGCGTTGCAAATTATGTCATCGCACCGCCACAGTGCAGGGGTGTGGCGGGCCCCTGCCGCCCTGGATGCCATAATCATGGGCTACACCCGCTCTTTACGGTCTATTGCCGTGCGCCCAACCCGGGCACCGGTACACGCCGCGCAGGCAAGTTCGCCAGCAGCACCAACGCCGTCTCACAAGGACGAGCCGCAGGTGCACCGATGGTTTTTCGTCAGAGAAATTCACAAAGGTTCCCAACAAGTCATGGACATTTCTGCCGCGGAAGTCAAGCGCGCCGCCCTGGCGCAGCCTTCTTCTCAAAACGCCTCCTCCCAAGCTTCCCCTGCCGACCCCAACGGTTCGGAGATCCTCGTGCGCTGCCTGCAGGCCGAGGGTGTCGAATTCCTCTGGGGTTACCCTGGTGGGGCCGTGCTTTACATCTACGACGCGCTCTACAAGCAAGAGACCATCCAGCACGTGCTGGTGCGTCACGAGCAGGCCGCTGTACATGCTGCCGACGGCTATGCCCGCGCCACCGGCAATGTCGGCGTCGCGCTGGTGACGTCCGGTCCGGGCGTGACGAATGCCATCACCGGCATCGCCACCGCCTACATGGACAGCATCCCGATGGTCATCGTCACCGGCCAGGTGCCGACGCCAGCCATCGGACTGGACGCCTTCCAGGAGTGCGACACCGTCGGCATCACGCGCCCGATCGTCAAGCACAACTTCCTGGTCAAGGACGTGCGTGACCTGGCGCTGACGATGAAGAAGGCGTTCCACATCGCCCGCACTGGCCGCCCTGGTCCGGTGGTGGTGGACGTGCCGAAGGACGTCTCGCTGAAGACCGCGCCTTTCCACTACCCCGAATCGGTGGAGATGCGCAGCTACAACCCGGTGAAGAAGGGCCATGGCGGGCAGATCCGCAAGGCCGTGCAGCTGCTGCTGGCTGCAAAGCGCCCCTACATCTACACCGGCGGCGGCGTGATCCTGGGCAATGCCTCGGCAGAGCTGCGGCAGCTCGTGGACATGCTGGGCTTCCCCTGCACCAACACGCTGATGGGTCTGGGTGCCATCCCGGCCAGCGAGCCGAAGTTCCTGGGCATGCTGGGCATGCATGGCACCTACGAAGCCAACATGACGATGCAGAACTGCGACGTCCTGCTGGCCGTGGGCGCCCGTTTCGACGACCGCGTGATCGGCAACCCGAAGCACTTCGCCTCGGTCGAGCGCAAGATCATCCACGTCGACATCGACCCCAGCTCGATCAGCAAGCGCGTGAAGGTCGACATCCCCATCGTCGGCGACGTGAAGGAAGTGCTGGTCGAGCTGATCGCGCAGATCAAGGAAGCCCAGGCTCGCCCCGACGCGCATGCGCTTGGCGCCTGGTGGAACCAGATCGCCGAATGGCGCAAGCGCGAATGCCTGGCTTACCGGGGCAGCAGCGATGTCATCAAGCCGCAGATGGTGGTCGACAAGCTCTGGCAGCTGACCAAGGACCGCGACACCTACATCACCAGCGACGTCGGCCAGCACCAGATGTGGGCGGCGCAGTACTACCGCTTCGAAGAGCCGCGCCGCTGGATCAACTCTGGCGGGCTGGGCACGATGGGCGTGGGCTTGCCGTACGCGATGGGCATCAAGCTGGCCAAGCCGGACGCCGATGTGTTTTGCATCACCGGCGAAGGCAGCATCCAGATGTGCATCCAAGAGCTGTCCACCTGCAAGCAATACGACACGCCGGTGAAGGTGGTGAGCCTGAACAACCGCTACCTGGGCATGGTGCGCCAGTGGCAGCAGCTGGACTACGGCGGCCGCTATTCGCACAGCTACATGGACGCCCTGCCTGACTTCGTCAAGCTTGCCGAGGCCTACGGCCATGTCGGCCTGCTGGTGGAAAAGCCTGGCGACGTCGAAGCTGCGCTGCGCGAAGCCATCCGCCTGAAGGACCGTACGGTCTTCCTGGACATCCGCACCGACCCCACCGAGAACGTCTGGCCCATGGTCCAGGCGGGCAAGGGCATCAGCGAGATGCTGCTGGGGTCCGAGGACCTGTAAATCCGGTCGCGGGGCCTGTCTCGGTTGCCCCCGCGCTGAACTTCACCGAAGCGTGGCCAAGGGCCCGTGGGCAATCCGCCCCGGCGTCTGAAGAGCGCGCACAGGAAAGCTGAACATGAAACACATCATTGCGGTGCTGCTCGAGAACGAAGCCGGCGCCCTGTCTCGCGTGGTCGCCTTGTTCTCGGCTCGCGGCTACAACATCGAGAGCCTGACGGTGGCGCCCACCGAGGACCCCAGCCTGTCGCGCATGACCATCGTCACCAACGGCAGCGACGAGGTCATCGAGCAGATCACCAAGCACCTGAACCGCCTGATCGAGGTGGTGAAGGTGGTCGACCTGACCGAGGGCCCGTTCACCGAGCGCGAGCTCATGCTCATCAAGGTGCGTGCTGTGGGCAAGGAACGCGAAGAGATGAAGCGCATGGCCGAGATCTTCCGCGGTCGCATCATCGACGTCACCGAGAAGAGCTACACGATCGAGTTGACCGGCGACTCGAGCAAGCTCGACGCCTTCCTGGTGGCCATCGATCGCGCCGCCATTCTGGAAACCGTGCGCACTGGCGCCAGCGGCATTGGCCGCGGCGAACGCATCCTTCGCGTCTGAACGGCGCCTGAACCCGGAACACCATCCCTTTTTTACGGAGAGAACCATGAAGGTCTATTACGACAAGGACGCCGATCTCAGCCTCATCAAGGGCAAGAACGTCACCATCATCGGCTACGGCTCGCAAGGCCATGCGCACGCGCAGAAC
>LNET01000056.1 GCA_001464055.1 Burkholderiales bacterium Ga0077543 | reverse complement strand
GCCACCCACGCCCCAGCCGACCACGCCGATGCCGTTGATCATGGTGGTGTGGCTGTCGGTGCCGACCAGGGTGTCGGGGTAGCTGATGCCGTCAGAACCCAGGTGCACTCCGCGCGCCAGGTATTCCAGGTTCACCTGGTGCACGATGCCGAAGCCCGGCGGCACCACGCCGAAGGTGCTGAAGGCGCCCATGCCCCACTTCATGAACTGGTAGCGCTCCTGGTTGCGCTGGAACTCCAGCTTCATGTTCAGGTCCAGCGACTTCTTCGTGCCGAAGTGGTCGATCATCACGCTGTGGTCCACCACCAGGTCCACCGGCACCAGGGGTTCGATGCGGCCCGGGTCTTGCCCCATGCGGGCGGCGACGTTGCGCATGGCGGCCAGGTCGGCCAGCAGCGGCACGCCAGTGAAGTCCTGCAGCACCACGCGCGCCACGACGAAGGGGATTTCCTCGGTGCGCGGCGCGTTCGGCTGCCAGTTCGCCAGTTGCTGCACGTGTTCGGCCGTGACCTTCTTGCCGTCGCAGTTTCGCAGCACGCTCTCCAGCACGATGCGCAGGCTGACGGGCAGGCGCTGGACCCCCGGAAACTGCCGCGCCAGCGCGGGCAGCGAATAGAAGCGGCCGGAGCGGCCCGAGGCGGTCTCGAAGTTCTTCAGGGTCTTGGCGAATGTGTGCACGGCAGGGCTTTCGAAACGAACGTGTTGACGACGGCAGGGCGCCGGGACGCGTCTCGATTATGCGATTGAGGGGGAGCTGACCCCGCGGACGGGGGGGGGGCTGAGCGCGGAGCAGGTCGCGCCGCAGTCCGTTGCGGTCAGGCGCCAGCCCTGGGTCGAGCCGACGCAGGCTGGGCGACCGAGGTGGCGCGTGGTGGGCGCTGAAGCCCGCGCGCTGCGCTGCCGGTCAGACGTGGGACGCTTCGGCGGGCCTGGTCGTTGCGGGTCGGCCTTCGGCCTGCAAGCCCTGCAATGCGCGGTCGAAGCGGGACAGGCTGGCGCGTTCCAGGTACAGGCAGGGCGTGCCGGTGCGCTGGCAGTGCTGCTTGATGCGGTGGTAGGCCGCGTGGTTGATGCAGCCAGCCTGGCAGATCACGAGGTCGGCACGCGCCAGCCGGCCGTCCAGCGCATGGGCGTTGTCGTGGATACCGCCATCGTGGTGCTCGAAGCGGCCGCCCAGGGTCTCGATGCGGTTGCGGTAGCGCGCCACCGCGTGCTGGATGCCGCCCACGCAGAGCACGCGCCGGCCCTGCACTGGTGAAGTCGCGGGGGGCGGCGTCGGGGCTTGCACGGTGATCGGCGGGCTGGCCGGTGCCGGCGCCGGCGCCGCTGCTGACGGTGCTTCGGCTGGCGCGCCGGGCTGTGTGCGTGCTGGCGCAGCCTGGGGCCTGGAGGCGGGAGTGAGCGACGGCCGGACCGCGGGCGTCGCACCCAGGATCCGCGCCGCGGCTGCTTCGCCCCTGGCCTGGGCCAGTGCGGCCTGCGCCGCCTGCAGGGCCCGGTCGGACTGCTGCTGCTGGCTCAGCAGCCGCTGGCGCAGGCCGTCGGCCTCGGCCTGCAGGACCTTCATGCGCGCCAGCGCCGTCGCCTGGGACAACTGGCCGGACTGCGCCGCGTGCGCCTGCGCGTACAGGCTCACCCGAAGTTCGCGGATCGCCCATTCCTGCACCGAGCTCCCTTGCGGGTGGGTGAGCAGGGCCCACAGGCTGGCCACCGGGGCTTCGGTCTCGGGTCGTGCCTGCCAGGCGCTGCGCAGGGCCTTTTCACCGCGTGCCGCGGCCAACCGCTGCACCGCGACGGCGTGGCGCAGGCTCAGTTGTCGGTGCAGCGCCTCGCTGATGGCGTTGCGTTGCGCCAGGTCGTGGCTGAGGCTGGCCAGCACGTCGGCGTCGCTGCCCTGCAGGCGCACCGGGTTGCCGCGCACCCGGCCCAGCACCCGTTCGAGCAGGCTTCGCAGCGCCGCCGGCGTCCAGCTCAGCGCGACCAGCAGTTCGCGGGCATCGGCCGGCAGCTGGTGCAGGCGCCGGCGCGCGGGCGCAGGCGGCGGGGTGGCGGTGTCGGGGGACGTCATGGTGGCCAGGTCAACCTGCTCGGAGTGCGAAGCGCACGGGAAACTCGACCCAGCTTTCGAGCGCGGCCTCGCCGCGCATCGCCGGCTGGAAGCGGCAGCGCCGCACCTGGTGCAGGGCGGCTTCGTCGAAGAGGCGGAAGCCGCTGCCGGCGAGCACGTGCACGTCGGCGGCCTGGCCCCGGGTGTCGACGCGCACGCGCAGCACCACTGCGCCTTCGATGCCACGTTCGCGCAGGGCCGGTGGGTAGGGGGCGGGCGGGCAGTGCCGATGGTCGGCGCTTGCGGCGCGCAGCAGCGGCGCGGCGGGTCCGGCCAGTGCCGGGGACGTTGAAGTCGGTGGCGGCGCCTGCAGGGCCGCCGGCTCAGGGCCAGGACGCGATGCCGTGGCCGGGCCTGCTGCAGCAAGCGTCGTCTCGCGCTGGCCACTCGGGGCTGCCGGCGCGACCGGGCTGGGCTCGGCGATGTGCAGCGGCGGCAGCGGCAGGGCTGGCCAGCTCGGCAACGAGGCCGGCACCGGCTTGGGCACTGGCGCGAGCGTTGCGGGTGGCGCGGCGGGGGTCGGGCTCAGAAGACGCACCTGCGTGGCCACGGGCGATCCGCCCGTGGCCGCCGCCCCGCGTTGGCCTGCCGACGAGACGATGGCCAGCGCCAGCAGGCCATGCAGCAGCAACACGGCGGTGCCGATGCCGGGGCGCCAGTTCGAGGACAGCAGCATGTCGGACCGCTCAGGCCGCCACCGGCCGCCGGGCGCTGCCGGCGCGCCGCGCGAGCACGGCAATGCGCGCCGGTCCGGCCTCCAGGCATTGCAGCTCGATGCCGAACAGCGTCTCCAGCGCCGGCAACGCCGTGCGCCCGGCCGGCAGGTCGCCGGCAAGCTGCCCGTGCTGCACCAGCCAGAGCCGGTCGAAGCCCGCCAGCGCCTGGTTGATGTCGTGCAGCACCGCCACCAGCGCATGACTGCGGCTGCGCGTGAATTCGGCCAGCGCGTCCATCAGTTCGAACTGCAGGCCCGGGTCCAGCGCCGCCAGCGGTTCGTCGACCAGCAGCAGGCCGCCGCGTGCGTGCCACAGCTGCGCCATCACCCGCGCCAACTGCACGCGGGCCTGCTCGCCGCCGGACAGGGTGTCGAAGCGGCGTCCGGCCAGGTGGCCGGCGCAGGCCGCCTGCAGCGCAGCGGCCACGACCTCGGCCTGGCCCGGGTCTGGCTCGACGGCCAGGCGGCCCAGCGCCACCACCAGTTCCACCGGCATGCCGAAGGCCACGCCGTGCTGCTGCGGCAACACTGCGCGCTGTCGCGCCAGTTCAGATGCCGCCAGAGTGGACAGGCTTTCGCCGCGCCAGAGCACGCGGCCCGCGTGGGCCGTGCCTTCGCCGGCCAGCAGGCGCAGCAAGGTGCTCTTTCCCGCGCCGCTGGGGCCCAGGATGGCCACCCGTTCACCGGCGTGCAGCTGCAGGTCGAAGGGTCCGAACTGGCGGCCGGGCAGGCGCGTCACGGCCTGCTCCAGGTGCAGCAGGGGCTGCAGCGAGACCGGCGGCTTCATGCGTGGCCCCCTTGCCGGCGCGCGATGCCGCGCAGGAGCATCAGGAACATGGGCGCGCCGATCAGGGCGGTGAAGATGCCCACCGGCACCTCGGCCGGGATGGCGACGGTGCGTGCCGCGGTGTCGGCCAGCAGCAGCAGCACGGCGCCGGCAGCGGCGGCCAGGGGCAGCACGCGGCGCTGGTCGGCGCCGGCCGCACCGCGCACCAGATGCGGCGCCATCAGCCCGATGAAACCGATCAGCCCGCACCAGGCCACGGCCAGGCCGCAGAGCAAGGCCACGGTGAGGATCAGGCGCCAGCGCAGCGCGGTCACGTTCACGCCCACGTGCGCGGCGGCGGCTTCGCCCAGCGCCAGCGCGTTCAGCGCCTGCGCCAGCCGCCGCCCCTGCCACAGCGACAGCGCCAGCGCCAGGCCGAGCACGCCCACCACCGTCCAGCTGGCGCCTGCGACCGAGCCCAGGGTCCAGAAGCTCAGGCTGCGCAGCTGCTCGTCGGTGGCCAGGTAGGTGCACAGCCCCACCACCGCCATCGTCAGCGCGTTCAGCGCCAGGCCGGTGAGCAGCAGCCCGCTGACCGAGCCTGGCGTGAGCCAGCGCGCCAGCCGGTCCAGCCCCAGGCAGACCGCCAGTGCCCCGGCGAAGGCGGCGCCGGGCAGCACCCACAGTTGCCAGTCGGGCGGCAGCGTGGCCGCGGTCGCGGCGAACACCGTGAGCACCAGCGCCGCCGCGCACACCGCGCCGCTGGTCACGCCCAGCAGCCCGGGGTCGGCCAGCGGGTTGCGGAACAGCCCCTGCGCCATCGCGCCGGCCAGTCCCAGGGCCGCACCCACGGCCGCGGCCAGCAGCGCGCGCGGCAGCCGCAGTTCCCACAGCACATAGGCGCCGCCGCTGGCCGGGCCGGCACCGGCCCAGGCCCACCAGTCGCTGGCCGCGACGGGCACCGCGCCCACCTGCACCGCCAGCAGCAGCGCGGCCAGTCCGGCCGCAGCGAGCACGGTGCCAGGCGCGCGCGACCACAGGCCGCGCAGGCTGGCCTGGGCCGTACCCCGTTCGGTGCCCTGCAAGGCGGATGCGGACACGGACGCTGACGCTGGCTGATGCGGGCTGGCCGAGGGCATGCCAGGTGGGGTCATGCGCGGGCTGGCCACGGGCAGGCTGGGCGGGGTCATGTTCATGCGCTCCCGGATTCAGGCGAGGTCGTGCAGGGCGGCGGACAGCGCGGCCACGGCCTGCGGCAGCCGCGGGCCGAAGCCCAGCATGAGCAGCGCGTCCTGCGCGACGACGCGGCGCGCGCGGCCCGCGGGCGTCTGCGCCAGGCCTGGGGCGCCCAGCAGGCCGTCGATGCCGCCGGCGGCCTCCAGGCCCTGGTCGGTGGCCAGGATGATGTCGGGGGCGGCGGCGATCGCGGCCTCCGGCGTCAGTGGCTTGTAGCCGTCGAAGCCGGTCAGCGCGTTGGCGACGCCGGCGTAGGCCAGCATCGCGTCGGCCGCGGTGTCGCGGCCGGACACCCGCACCTGCGCCATGCTGTGCGACAGCACGAACAGCACCTTCAGGGGCGCGGCCCGGCCGCGCTGGCGCGACTGCACCTGGGCCTGGGTGGCCTGCCAGTCCTGCTGCAACTGCGCGGCCAGGGTCTGGCCGGCGGCGCTGCGGCCGCACAGCTCCGCCAGGCGCAGGCTGCGCGCGAGCACGCCTTCGAAGCGGTGGTCGGCGCCCAGCCGCACCAGGGGCACACGCGCGGCTTCCAGCTGGCGCACCACGGCCGGTGGCCCGGCCTCCTGCGTGGCCACGATCAGGCTGGGCCGCAGCGACAGCACGCCCTCGGCCGACAGCGCTCGCGCATAGCCCACGCTGGGCAGGCGACGTGCGGCCTCGGGGAACAGTGAGGTGGTGTCGGCGCCGACCAGTTCGTCCTGCGCGCCCAGCGCGTACAGGGTTTCGGTGAGCGCGCCGCCGACGCTGACGATGCGCCGGGGGGTGGCCGGCGTGGTCTGCGCGGCCTGTGCCCAGGCAGGTGTGCCTTGGGCTGCGAGCAGCGCCAGGCCCAGGCCCTGCACCGCCCGCCGACGGTTCAGCAGGTGCATGGCGAGGCCTCCGTGCCGCGGCCTTCGCCGGCCAGGCCTTCGACCAGGCTGCGCCAGGCGCAGAGTTCGGGGCGGCCGGGCTTGCGTTCACCGAAGAACATCGCGATGGTCTCGCCGTGGGCGTCGAAGACTTCCAGCGAGGTCACCAGCCCGTCGGCGGTGGGCTTGCGCACGACCCAGGCGCTGGCGATGCGGTCTTCGCGCAGGTGCAGGTTGAAGTCCCGGTCGAGCACGTTGAGCCAGGGGCCCATCACGTGCACCCGCTGCACCGGGCCGGTGTGGATCTGGATCACGCCCGGGTTGCCCACGAACACCATGATCGGCGTGCCGGAGGCGGCGGCGCCGTGGAGCAGGGCCTGGGCGCTGTCCAGTTCCACGGCCTGCACGAAGCGCGGCTGGGCCAGGCGCAGGGCCTGGGTGCGCGACAGCCCGTGGCGGCGCAGCAGGCCGAAGAATTCGTGGGTGTCGCGCAGCGCGGCCCAGTCCTGGTGGAAAGTCGCGACGTCGACCTCGGCGTCGGCTTTCTCCGCCGGTGCCGGGGGCGGGGCGGGCAGCATGTCCAGGCCGGGCACGGCGTCCGGGCTGGCGAAGCGGGTGACCAGCGATTCCCAGGCCGGCAGGTCGGTGCCGGCGCGGGCGAACACCTTGTGCACGGCCTGGCCCTGGGCGTCGAAGAATTGCAGGCTGCGTTGCAGGCCTTGCTCGGTGGGTTCAGCCACCGCCAGGCCGTGGATCCAGCGGCTGTAGAAGATGCGCAGGTCGATCTCCGGGCCCAGCACCAGGCCCATCTCGCGCCCGGCCGGGCCGCTGGCGCTCGCGTCGCGGTAGATGCCGGTCTTTTCATGCACGCATGAGACGTTTCGCGTCAGCGCCATCACTTCGCCTACGCCTCCCAGGGCTGCCACCAGTTCAGGCCAGGGGCCTTGCAGCCGCGTGGCCTGCAGGCCTGCGGCGCTGGCGCTGGCCGCCGCGGGGCGGGGGTCGCCTTGTGGCGCAGCCGCAGGGGCGGGCAGCGGGACGACGTGCGCAGCGATCAGTTCGCCTTCGCTCACGCCCAGCAGTTCGGCGACGTCGCGGTGGCGGCGGGCACCGGCGCGGCGGGCCTGGGCATAGCCCTCGCGCAGCCTTGTGCAGGGGTTGGCGTCAGCGGCGGCTGGCGCAGTGGCACCGTCCTCGGCAGGGCGCAGCAGGGTCGCTGCAGTCATGGCGTTCATCGCGGTTCTCCTTCAGAAATCGTGGCGCAGGGCCAATTGCAGGTGGCGGCCGGGCGCCGTGTAGGCGTCGACGACGGTGCTGGTGGCGGGCAGGCCGCGCACGTCGGCCCAGGGGATGTAGGTGGCGTCCAGGGCGTTGTGCAGCTGCGCCAGCAGCGTCCAGCGTGGAGCCGGCTCCCAGCGCGCGCCGAGGTCCAGCACGGTGTAGCCGCCCGGGGCGAAGCGCGGCGGCGTGGTCGCCCTGATCCGGCTCGCGCTCTTGCCCTGGGCGTGCAGCAGGTCGGCGTCGAAGGCCCAGGGCCCGGCGCTGTAGTGCAGGCCCAGCGCGGCGCGGGCCGGGTCCACGCTGTCCAGCGGTTCGTCGATGCCGTTGCGCGTGCTCGTTCCGCGCACCACGGCGCTGGCCAGGCTCAGGCGCCAGGCCGGGGCGAAGCGCCATTCGGCCCGTGCCTCGACGCCGCGGATGCGTGCCTGCGCCAGGTTGATGAACTGGAACACCGTGGGGTTGGCCGGGGTGCCGGCGCCCGAGACGGCTTCCTGGCTGATGAAGTCCTTGTAGCGGTTGTCGTAGCCGGCCAGTTGCCAGCTGAAGGCGCCCGCCTGGCCGCGCAGGCCGAGCTCGATGCTGTTGGCGGTTTCCGGCCGCAGGTTCGGGTTGCCCACACTGCGGTAGCCCGCGGCGACGTTGGTGAAGCCGTTGTTCACCTGCCCCGGCGCCGGGGCGCGGAAGCCGCGGGCCCACTGCGCGTAGGGCGCCAGCGCCGGGCTGATGCGCCAGACGGCGCCCAGGCGGGGTGTGAAAGCTTCGTCGTTGAGCGAAACGATCTCGCCCACATAGCCGCTGGCCGAGGGCTGGAGGCTGTAGCGGTCCCAGCGCAAGCCGGGAATCAGGGTGAAGCTGCCCCCGCCGGCGCCCGGGACGAGCTCGATCTCGCTCTGCACGAAGGCGCCGGCCAGGGCGTAGTCGGTGTCCGGGAAGGGCTTGGCCGGGAAGTTCTCGCCGAAGGGCGGCGGCGCGCTCGGGTTGGGCGTGCCGTCGCGCACCGCGGTGATGCGGGTGCGGCTGGCGTCCACGCCGCCGCTCAGGCGCTGGTTCAAGGCCCCCGTCAGGCTGGCCTGGCCCTGGGTCGAGAAACCCACCACGCGTTCGCTGTAGCGGCCCAGCCGGGTGCGGTCGGCAGCGGTATTGCGGTCTTCCAGCGACACCTGCCGGGTCTCGGCTTCCTGCGCGTAGAGCCGGGTCTCGGCCTTCTGCAGCCAGGGGGCATTGAGGTCGTCGTAGCGATGATCGACCGAGACGCGCTGGCGTTCCACCCGGTCCCGCGCCAGCAGCCCCAGCACGGCCGTGGCGGGCAGCGCTGCCGGCGGGGGCGGCGCCACGCTGCGGCCGGAGATCACGTCGACCTCGCTGCGGCGTTGCACGGCTTCCAGCGTCAGGCCCAGCCGGTGCGCAGGCGTGGCCTGGAACTGCAGCTTGCCCAGCAGCACGCGCTGGCGGTCATCCACAGGATTCGGGGCGGTGCGGTTGCTGTTCAGCGCGGTGTTGCTGCCCTGGTTGTCGGTCTCGTGGCCCTCGCGCTGGCTCAGCAGCAGCAAGGCTTGCCAGGGGCCCCGGCGCAAGGCGGTGGCGGCAGTGATCAAGAGGCTGTCGTCGACCTGGCTCGCGCCCAGGCGCACGAAGCCGCCGAAGCCCTGTTCCGGACGCAGCACGTCGGACGGATCCAGCGTGCGCAGGCTCAGTGCGCCGGCCAGGCCGTCGCTGCCGAAGGACGTGGACGCCGGGCCGCGCAGCACTTCGGCGGCCTGCGTGGCTTCCAGCGCCAGGTAGTCGCCCCGGCCCGTGGCCAGCGCGCCGAAACTGAAGCTGGACGGCACGCGGATGCCGTCGACCAGCATCAGCACCTGGTTGCCTTCCAGCCCGCGGATATTGAGACCTTCGTTGCCGGCGCGGCCGGTGGTTCCCAGTGCGGCGCCGAAGCGGGTGGGGCCGGTGCGCACGCTCAGGTCGACCTCGCCCCTGAACAGGGTTTTCAGGTCGCGTGCGCCGCGGGCCTGGATGTCTCGTGCCGGCACCACCGTGACGGTGGCCGGCACCTCGTCGACCCGGCGGTCGGTGCGCGTGGCGGTGTTGGTGATGGGTGCCAGCGCAGCCGGCGTCGCCGGGCTGGGCGGTGTCTGGGTCTGGGTCTGGGACTGGGCGGCCGGGGCCCCCAGGCCCCAGGCGGCAAGCAAAGCGAGCGTGACGGGTGTCTGGCGCAGCACGAAAGCATCCTGTTGAAAGGAAGCACGGGCTGGCGCTGGGCTGGCTGGTGCAGGGACGGGTTGGAAGGGTCGGTGGGGTTCGGAGAACGCCTTGCGGTTGGAGCAGTCTCGTCAGCAGGGCCTGTCGGCTATTTGGTCAGGATCAGCTTGCCCAGGGCGGTCAGGCGCAGCCGGTAGACGGCATGGCCGTGCTCGATCTCGACTTCATGGTCCTTGCCGAAGATCTCGCTGCTGTGCCAGCGGCGCTGGCGCCCGGGGGCTGGCGCCGCCAGCCTGCCCGTGGGTTCGCGCGCATCGCTCGCGCTGGACGGCGGCGGGCGCGCCGAGGGCTGTGTGAGTTCGGCTGCCATGGCTCAGG
This sequence comes from Burkholderiales bacterium Ga0077543, assembly GCA_001464055.1. GTDB lineage: Bacteria > Pseudomonadota > Gammaproteobacteria > Burkholderiales > Burkholderiaceae_C > Rubrivivax. The sequence continues at coordinate 44,728 of LNET01000056.1, read as the reverse complement.
CCCCCGATGTCCGCGCCGCCGACGCCGCCAGGCCTTCGCCGCGGTGCCCCGCTGCCGACTGTTCATGGAAACGCTGGTGCGCACAGTCGTGGCAGGCGCCGCAGGCCGTGGCCACCCGGGTGTCGTCCTGCAATTGGTCGAAGCTGGCGCAGCCTTCGCGCACGGCGCGAGCGATGTCGCGGTCGGAGATGCGGTGGCAGATGCAAATGATCATGCAGCGAATGTAATGCGAATGGTTCGCATTAGCAAGCGCATTGATCTTGACCCTGGCGCTCGTGCGCCAGGGCGCGCGGAATCAGCCGCCCGAGACGCTGCCCATCTGCGATTGCAGGTAGTTCTGCTCGCCCACCTTGGCGACCAGGTCGAGCTGGGTTTCGAGGAAGTCGATGTGTTCCTCGGTGTCTTCCAGGATGTGTTGCAGCAGGTCGCGGCTGACGTAGTCGCGCGCGGTCTCGCAGGCGGCGATGCCGTCCTTGATGGTGGCCTGTGCCGTCAGCTCAGACTTCAGGTCGCAGCCCAGGCATTCGACCAGGTTCTCGCCAATCATCAGCTTGCCCAGGTCCTGCAAGTTGGGCAGCGCGTCCAGTGAAAACAGGCGTTCCATCAGCGCATCAGCGTGTTTCATCTCGCCGATCGATTCCTCGTATTCCTTCTTCGCCATCTTGTCGAAGCCCCAGTGCTTGAACATGCGGTAGTGCACGAAGTACTGGTTGATGGCCGTGAGCTCGTTCTTCAGCTGGGCCTGGAGGAAATGGATGACTTGCGGATCGCCTTGCATGCGGGGGCCTTGGTGGATGAAAACCCCGAAGTCTAGGGTCGCGGGCCTCGCCTGGATGAAAAACCCCTCAAGCACCAAGTCGGTGCAGCCGAAGTGAACTGGTGCGTCGCACCCGGCGGCGCCTGAAACCTAAAAGCACAAGGCAATGTCCCCATGTCCGCCGTTCTGCCCCTGAATCCGACCGCTTCATCCGTCAATGCCACCCAAGTCCCGCCGTCGGGCGGCTTTTTTGCCCACCACGGCCTCTGGGCCCCTGGCGTGCGCCTGTTCCGTCAGCTGCGCTTCTCGGCCAAGGCGATGATCATTTCGCTGGTGTTCACGCTGCCGCTGCTGGGCCTGCTGGTCTGGCAGGAGTTGTCGGCCTTCGATCAGGCGCTGCAGGCCCGCAAGGACGCCACCCGCCAGCACGTGGAGGTGGCGCACGGCGTGCTGCAGTGGGCCCACGCGCAGGAAACCGCCGGCCAGCTGACGCGCCAGCAGGCGCAGCAACAGGCGCTGCGGGCGCTGGCCACCCTGCGCTACGACCGGGAGGAATACTTCTGGGTGAACGACATGCACCCGCGCGTGCTGATGCACCCGATCAAGCCGGAACTCGATGGCAAGGACGTGAGCGGCGTGAAGGACCCGAACGGCCTGGCGCTGTTCCGGGCCTTCGTCGACCAGGTGCGGGCCCAGGGCAAGGGCTTTGTGGCCTACCAGTGGCCCAAGCCCGGCAGCGACAAGCCGGTGGACAAGGTGTCCTATGTGATGGGCTTCGAGGCCTGGGGCTGGATCGTCGGTTCGGGCGTGTACGTCGCCGACCTGCGCCAGGTGGCGATGGGCCGGGCGCTGTGGTCGGCCGCCATCGCGGCGGCGGCGCTGCTGCTGGCGACCTACCTGTTCCTGTGTTTTTACCGCGTGATGGACGGCGGCCTGCGCGAGACGCGGCGCCACTTGCGCGCCATGACCGCCGGCGACCTGACGACCTCGCCTTCGCCCTGGGGCGGCGACGAGGCGGCCCAGTTGATGCTGGAACTGCGCGCGATGCAGGAGTCCTTGCGCGAGATGGTGCTGCGCGTGCGCCGGTCCAGCGACGAGATCGTGCATTCCAGCAGCGAGATCGCCTCGGGCGCGATGGACCTGTCGGGGCGCACCGAGCAGGCCGCGGCGAACCTGGAGGAATCGGCGGCGTCGATGGAAGAAATCGCCTCGACCGTGCGCAGCACGGCCGACCACACCCAGCAGGCCTCGCAGGTGGCGCGCCAGAACGCGCAGGCCGCCACCCAAGGCGGCCAGACCATGCGCGAGGTGGTGCAGACGATGGAGGGCATCCGCCAGTCGTCGGCAAAGATCAGCGACATCATCGGCACCATCGACGGCATTGCATTCCAGACCAACATCCTGGCGCTGAATGCCGCCGTGGAAGCTGCCCGCGCCGGCGAGCAGGGCCGGGGCTTTGCCGTGGTGGCCAGCGAGGTGCGCAGCCTGGCCAAGCGCAGCGCTGACGCGGCGCGCGAGATCAAGAACCTGATCGGCCGCAGCGTCGAGCAAGTGGAGAGCGGCACCGCCATCGTGCAGCGCGCAGGTGCGACCATCGACGAGATCGTCACCGGTTCGCAGCGCGTCGATGCGCTGCTGGGCGAAGTGTCCACCGGTGCGCGTGAACAGAGCCAGGGCGTGGCCCAGATCGGCCAGGCGGTGCAGGAACTGGACCGCATGACGCAGCAGAACGCCGCGCTGGTGGAACAGACGGCGGCTTCGTCGTCGGCGATGAAGAACCTGGCTCAGGCGCTGGCCGAAGAGGTGGCGCGTTTCAGGATTCCCGCCGGCATGGCACTGTCCGTTGCGGTGGCCCCCCGTGGCCGACGGGGGGCGTGAAAGGCGCGGGCGGTTTCGGCCGCCCGCGCCGTCTGACCCTGGATCAGGGGTCGACTCTGCGCACGCGAGGCGTCTGCGAAACGCCGTCAATCTCGATGTAGAAGCCACCGAAGACGCCTCTGATGACGCGCACTCGCGCGTCGACGGCGCGGGGATACACAGTGCGGCTGCCGTCAGCGATGGCCCAGACCTGGCCATTGTTCAAGGTCCAGCGCGTGGTGGGCATCCAGCCATCGAAGACGCCGCGAATGCTGGATGTCACGGCCTGGACATTCGCTGCCGGCTCCCGCGGAAGGGGCCGGCCAAAGTCTGCAGGCGCAGCCGAGCCGGCCGGCGGCACAGGCTCTACGCCACTTCGCACGGGCAGTGGCTCGCCGGCCTGGGGTGGAAAAATCCGGTCGTAGCAGGCAAGGCGCGCGACGGGTTCGCCAATGGTTCTGCAGCTCTCCGTGGCGGGGGATGCAGCTGGAGATTGAGTTTTCGTTGAAACCTGCGCCCAGGCGACCGAAGCCTGAAACAGGACACAGCCGACCAGGAAGCGTCGATGGCGCTCAGAAGCGCCGTGCAGCGTTGAGAACATGGCTGTAGCGGAACACGGACCGCAAGATGTCGAGCCAGCAGGGCCCGCCAAGACGAAGGGCGCAACCCCGCTTGAAAGGTTGCGCCCCTCATCAACCGGAACAGAACTCGGTCAGAAGGAAACCCGCACCCCGGCGTAGTAGCGCCGTCCGATCGCGTCGTACACGTCGGCGGCTGTTTCAGTGCCGGTGATGTTCCCCGGCAGACCCGTGATGATGGGCGCCGGCTTGGTGTCGAAGGCGTTGTCGATACCCACGTAGAACTGGGTCTTCTTCCAGTCGTACGTGAACTGGAAGTCGTTGTACACCTTCGCGCCAACCGTCAAGCCGTTCCTGGGCACATCGAAATCGGCCAGGAACTGGTCGTCGAGCGCCGACTTGCCGATGTAGGTCGTTTGCGAAGTGATGCCGAAGCCCCTCCACTTGTAGCTCAACGTCAAGCCTGCACGGTCTCTGGGGGAACCCACTTCCCCGGCAAAGAAGTCCTTCTGTGAGCCCTTCAGCGGAATCAGATAGCCGTCGGTCAGATGCGTATAGGACAACTTGCCCGAGAACGCGCCAGGCCCCACCTTGCCGGCATAGCCGACCGTCAGGTCGACGCCCTTCGTCACCAATTCGCCGCTGTTGCTGACTGCCGCATCGATGAATTCGAGCGATCCGGCATTGTTTGCACCGGACACGGCGGGGCGGCGCTTGATGAAGTTGCAGAAGGACGTATTGCCCGAGTAACACTGCTGCAGGATGAACTGGCGCGGCGTCTGCACGATGGCGTCTTCGACCTTGATGTCGAAGTAGTCGGCCGTAAAGCTGAATCCACGCAGCGCAGGCATCGAAGGTGTGATCACGAAGCCCACGGTGTAGGACTTGCCCACTTCCTGCAAGACGTCGGGGTTGCCGCGGTCGAAGCCGCTGATGCCCTGCAAGTCGGCCTGGCTCAAGGTGAAGACGCCGCCGTTCGCGGCAATGTTCGCGGCGACACCCGTCGCCGCGCGGCAAGCTGCCGACACCGGCGTGGTCGAGGTTGCCGTGACGCCGACGCAAGGGTCGGTCAGACCGTTCGGGAAGGTCTGCTGCGGCGGCTGGAACAGTTCATCGATGTTCGGCGCCCGGGTGGACTGCGCGGCCGTGGTGCGCACACGGAAGTCAGACACCGGGGTCCAATCGACACCTGCGTTCCAGCTGGTCACGTTGCCAACCGTGGAGTAGTCTGCTGCACGAACCGCCGCATTGGCTTCGAGCCGATCCACGAAGGGCAAGCCCTTGAGCAGCGGCGCGCGCACTTCGACATAGACTTCGTTCACACTGAAAGCGCCGCGGGTCGCCGGCTGTGCATTGCCGGCGTTCAGGCCAGCCTGGGTCAGCGCGTCGAATTCGCTGCGCGAGGTTTCCTTGCGGTACTCGAAGCCGGCCGCCATGCTCAAGGCACCGGCAGGCAGCTTTGCCAACTCGCCACTGACATTCGCACCAAACAGGCGCTGGGTGACGGCCGTCGAAAGGCTGCTGGGCGCATTGACATAGGTGGCGGCTGCAGGGGTGATGCTGTTGAAGCCGAAGACGCTGATCGGGACGCAACCCTGCCTGCGCGCCAGCGCGTCACGGCAGATCGCGTTTCCGTTGGGACCAGGAATGGCTTCGAGCGCATTGCGGAAGCTGGCCACGTTCACCTGGCCGTTTCCTGATTGCGACTCACCCGTCGAGCCGTAGCCGTAGTAGACGTCGTAGTCCCAGACATTGAACAGCACGCCTCGCACGCCCGTGACCAGACGGTAAGTGTTGCGGTCGGCCACGCTGAAGCGGTCGCCCACCTCGCTCAGGCGGCGGGTGAAGCTGTACAGGCGCGCGCCGTCGGCATTGCGAACGGCACCCAGAAGGTTGTAGATCGAGTCGGGCACCAATGGGTTGCGCGTCAGCACACCATTCACCAGGAACTCTGCCGGCACTTCGCCACCCGTTGCCGAGTAGATGTCACTCGAATTCAAGGCAAACGGTTCAAGGCGGGTCCGGGTCTTGGTCAGCGCATAAGTGCCTTCCATGAAGACGCTGGCGGACTCGGTGACGTTGTATTCACCCTTCGTGGCGAACAGGAATCTCTCGGTGGGGATGGCAATCGTCCGACGCTCGGAACGGTTGTAGCCCGTGGCGCCCACGCCGCCTGCGCCACCGTTGGTGGACCAGGCAACCACGTTGCCGGCGGCGTCGAAGCTGCGCGACTGCGCGTTCAGACCGGGGCTGATGAAAATTCTGCCCTGCGGCGCGAAGCTGGAGAAGAACGGGCGAGTCACTGCGAAGAGGTCGGCCGCCTCACCCGTGATGAATGCGCCTGTCGACGCCTGGTCCACGTCCGAGATGCTCCGCTTTCCGCTGAACACTGCGCCTTGCTTCGAGTAACCCAGGTGCGTCATGAGGTTGCCGCGCCCGTTCGCGGAATTCACGCCCCAGGTGAGGCTCGCGGTGGAAGTCTTGTTGTCGCTCTTTTCGCTTTGACCGGTGCTGGCGTTGAGCGACAGGCCTTCGAAGTTGCGCTTGTAGATGATGTTGACCACGCCAGCCACGGCATCTGATCCATACGCAGAGGAAGCGCCACCGGTCAGCAGGTCGACGCGTTCGATGAAGTCGGTGGGAATGGCGTTCAGGTCGACGGCCGAGCTGCCGGGCAAGCCGGAGACGAACCGCCGGCCGTTGACAAGCGTCAGCGTCCGCTGCGAGCCCAGATTCCGCAAGTCGATGGTCGAAACGCCAGCGCTTGCTGTCGAGAAGTTGGAATTGGTTCGGCTGAGCGCGGGCGTGCTGAGGACAGGGTTCTTCTGCAAGAGGTCCTGGAGGTTGACGGCGCCTGAAGACTGGATGTCTTCAGCGCTCACCGATTGCACCGGAGCGGGGGAATCAGCGGCCAAGCTCTTGATGCGCGAACCTGTGATTTCCACGCGCTCGGCGGCTTGCGCGAACGACGTTTGCGGTTGCACCAGCAACAGACTGCCGAGTGCTGCCAGAGCGGCGCTGCATACCTTGGATTTTTTGAACAAGACTCTCACTCCTGCAATGATGGTCAAAGGGACGCCCTCTGGTTCACAGGCCGGTGAATTCGCCAGCTCTGCACACAAAGGGTCCGATGGATTCTGGCGGCAGGCGCATAGGCTCGGGGTGACGCCAAGCCCACTTCCCATGCCTATTCAGAGGCGATCGCCTCGCGACGTTGTCGGAGCACAACAGGCGGGCTCGCAGCCGGTCGACTCGGCTGCGGCACCCAATGTCCCTGCCGGCTCGGGCATTGCGGTCTCGTCAACCGAAGCAAGCCGGCGCACAGGTGTTTCGAACGGCCACTGGACCTCAAGCCGACAGTGACTCCGTCGCCGGCAGCCCCAGCGGTCCAGGTCATTGAACTGCTGCTCCGCAGCCCTGACGTGCTGCAAGGCCGCGCCAGTGCGGGCTCAACAGCCGATCAGGCTCGGGCGACCGCCGGTTCCAGGATGCCCCGCCTTACGCGACTTCCTTGGCCACGTCCGCGTACTCCTCGATCTGGTCGAAGTTCATGTAGCGGTAGACCTTGGCCCCGTCGGCGTTGATCACGCCCATGTCGGCGTGGTATTCGGCCACCGTGGGCAGCCGGCCCAGCTTGCTGGCGATGGCTGCGAGTTCGGCCGAAGCGAGGAACACATTGGTGTTCTTGCCCAGCCGGTTGGGGAAGTTGCGCGTGCTGGTGCTCACCACCGTGGCGCCTTCGCGCACCTGGGCCTGGTTGCCCATGCACAGGCTGCAGCCGGGCATTTCGGTGCGTGCGCCGGCGCTGCCGAAGTTGGCGTAGTGGCCTTCCTTCGTCAGCTCGGCCGCGTCCATCTTGGTGGGGGGGGCCACCCACAGCTTCACCGGGATGTCGCGCTTGCCTTCCAGCAGCTTGCTGGCGGCGCGGAAGTGGCCGATGTTGGTCATGCAGCTGCCGATGAAGGCCTCGTCGATCTTCGTGCCGGCCACTTCACTCAGGAACTTCGCGTCGTCCGGGTCGTTCGGGCAGCAGAGGATGGGTTCCTTGATGTCGGCCAGGTCGATCTCGATGGTGTGCGCGTATTCGGCGTCGGCATCGGGCTGCAGCAGGGTGGGTGCGGCCAGCCATTCCTGCATCTTGGCGATGCGCCGCTCCAGGCTGCGCTTGTCCTGGTAGCCCTGGGCAATCATGTTCTTCAGCAGCACGATGTTGCTGTTGAGGTATTCGATGATCGGCTCCTTGTTCAGGCGGATGCTGCAGCCGGCGGCGCTGCGTTCGGCCGATGCATCGCTCAGCTCGAAGGCCTGTTCCACCTTCAGGTCGGGCAGGCCTTCGATTTCCAGGATGCGGCCGCTGAAGGCGTTGACCTTGCCGGCCTTGGCAACCGTCAATAGGCCTTGCTTGATGGCGTAGAGCGGAATGGCGTGCACCAGGTCGCGCAGCGTGATGCCCGGCTGCATCTGGCCCTTGAAGCGCACCAGCACACTCTCAGGCATGTCCAGCGGCATCACGCCCGTGGCGGCGCCGAAGGCCACCAGGCCGCTGCCGGCCGGGAAGCTGATGCCGATGGGGAAGCGCGTGTGGCTGTCGCCGCCCGTGCCCACGGTGTCGGGCAGCAGCATGCGGTTCAGCCAGCTGTGGATGACGCCGTCGCCCGGCTTCAGGCTGATGCCGCCGCGGTTGCTGATGAAGGCCGGCAGCTCGCGGTGCGTCTTCACGTCCACCGACTTGGGGTAGGCGGCGGTGTGGCAGAAGCTCTGCATCACCAGGTCGGCGCTGAAGCCCAGGCAGGCCAGGTCCTTCAGTTCGTCGCGCGTCATCGGGCCGGTGGTGTCCTGGCTGCCGACGCTGGTCATGCGCGGTTCGCAGTAGGTGCCGGGGCGCATGCCCTGGCCTTCCGGCAGGCCGCAGGCGCGGCCCACCATCTTCTGCGCCAGCGTGTAGCCGGCCTTCGTGGTGGCCGGCGGCTGCGGCAACCGGAACAGGGTGCTGGCGGGCAGGCCCAGGAAGTCACGCGCCTTGGCGGTGAGGCTGCGGCCGATGATCAGGTTGATGCGGCCGCCGGCGCGCACTTCGTCGAACAGCACCTCGCTGCGCAGCTTGAACTCGGTGACGAGCGCTCCGTTTTTCAGGATCTTGCCGGCGTAGGGCTGGATGTCGATGACGTCGCCCATCTCCAGCGCCGTCACATCCACCTCGATCGGCAGCGCGCCGCTGTCTTCCTGGGTGTTGAAGAAGATCGGCGCGATCTTGCCGCCCAGCGTGACGCCGCCAAACCTCTTGTTGGGGACAAACGGGATGTCCTGCCCCGTGGCCCAGATCACGCTGTTGGTGGCGCTCTTGCGTGATGAGCCAGTGCCCACCACGTCGCCGACGTAAGCCACCAGGTGGCCCTTTTTCTTCAGGTCGTCGATGAACTGCATCGGGCCGCGCTTGCCGTCTTCCTCGGGCACGAAGGCCGCACCCTGGCGCGTGTTCTTCAGCATCGCCAGGTAGTGCAGGGGGATGTCCGGGCGGCTCCAGGCGTCGGGCGCGGGGCTCAGGTCGTCGGTGTTGGTCTCGCCAGGCACCTTGAAGACGGTGACGGTGATGGTTTGCGGCACCTCGGGGCGGCTGGTGAACCACTCGCCTTCGGCCCAGCTCTTCATCACGCCCTGGGCGTGGGTGTTGCCGGCCTTGGCCTTGGCCGCGACGTCGTTGAAGAAGTCGAACATCAAGAGCGTCTTCTTCAGGCCTTGTGCGGCCACCGGCGCTACCGCGGCGTCGTCCAGCAGTTCGATCAACGGGTGCACGTTGTAGCCCCCCACCATCGTGCCCAGCAGTTCGGTGGCCTTGGCCTTGTCGATCGTCGGCACGGCAATGTCGCCATGGGCCACGGCGGCCAGGAAGCTGGCCTTGACCTTGGCCGCGTCGTCCACGCCCGGGGGCACACGGTGCGTCAGCAGTTCGAGCAGAAAGCCTTCTTCACCCGCCGGCGGGGCCTTGATGAGTTCGACCAGCGCGGCCACCTGCTTCGCATCCAGCGGCAGTGGCGGAATGCTGAGCGCGGCGCGTTCGGCGGTGTGTTGGCGATAGGCTTGCAGCATGGAAGACTCCGGTAAGGGGCGGAAAGTGGCGGGGCTTCAGTCTTTCGGCACGATGACCTTGAGACCTTTGAAGTAGTCGCGGAAGAAGCCCGCGTCGCGGGTGATCAGGCCCTGACATTGCAGCAGGGCATGGGCGCCGATCAGGAAGTCCGGCACTGTGCGCCGCGGGGCTGGGGAGCGTTTGGCCGCCTTCAGGCGTTCGTTGTAGCGCCGCTGCATTTCGCCGGCGCGTGCCGCCGAACGCAGTTCCAGGGGGGAATAGCCCAGGCCCATCTCTTCGAGCGTGTCGATGATCTGCGAGCTGTGTCCCAGGCCCGCCACCACTTCACTGACGACCACCGAGCAGGTGACGACCGGGCCCAGCGACAGGGCGTCGCGCAGACAGACCTCGGCGGCATCGGCACGGCTGTCGTCGCCGAGCAGGTCCACGAGCACCGAGGTGTCGACAGCGATCAAGGCACGGCCTTCAGATGTCGACCGGGTCGCCTGGGGCGCGACCGCGCAATTCGCGCATGACGTCGTCGGTGGTCACGCCCGCTGGCAGCTTGAAGCGCCCGCGAACCCGGGACAGCGCGTCGTCGACGTCCTTGCGCAGCACGATGCGCCCGCCGTCGAGCTCGACCTTGAGCTTGCTGCCCTTGGTCAGGCCCAAGGCGTCACGCACGGCCTTGGGCAGGGTGATCTGGCCGCGTTCGGCGACGGTGGCCTCCATGGCGGGCTGCGGCATCGTGCGGGAATCTCGGTGGAGATCTGACGAATCAGGTATGTATGCTTTGCGCATACTTCCATGATACGGGTGGCTGGCGCGGCTTGCAACAGCGGGCTGTCGAAGCCGCCCTGCAGGCCGGCGCCGGCCCGGCCTAACATCACGCTTGTTCCGCGTTCACGATGTCAAGGCTCCACAGAGAACCGGCATTGCCCATTGGAGACAGCCATGGCCACCCCCCCGCATCCACCTCGCCGCCCGCTGGCCCTGGCCGGCCAGCACCCGGGGGCGATCCAGCAGTCGCACGAACGCTGTGCGGCGCTGGGCCTGTCGCGCATTGCCCGGCCCGAGCACGTGCCGCTGGCGCGCAGCGAACTGACGCTGGCGCGCGAGCGCCAGCAACGCCTGCACACCCACGCCGCACCGGTGATGGAGATGCTGTTCGACCAGATCGCCGGCACCGACAGCATGGTCCTGCTGTGCGACGACACCGGCACCATCCTGCATTCGGTGGGCGACGACGACTTCATGGGCCGGGCGCAGAAGGTGGCGCTGCAGCCGGGCGTGAACTGGGCCGAGCAGAGCAAGGGCACCAACGCCATCGGCACGGCCCTGATCGACGAGCAGCCGACCCGGGTGCATGCCGACGAGCACTTCATGCACGCCAACCATTTCCTCACCTGTTCGGCCGCGCCCATCCTCGACCCGCGCGGCAGCATCCTGGGGGTGCTGGACGTGACGAGCGACGCGCGCAGCTACCACCAGCACACCATGGCGCTGGTGCGCATGTCGGCGCGCATGATCGAGAACCACTGGCTCAGCGACGACCACCGCGACGTCATGCGGCTGCACTTCCACGGCCGCCTGGAATTCATCGGCACGCTGATGGAAGGCATCCTGGCGGTGAGCGCCGAAGGCCGCATCGTCGGGGCCAACCGGGGTGCGCTGGAGCAGCTGGGTCTGTCTGGCATGGCCTTGCGCATGCAGACGCTGGATGGACTCTTCGGCACCAGCGTCGCCGCGCTGGTCGACCGTTTCCGCAGTCCGCTGGCCACGCCCCTGGCAGCGCGCGGGCCAGGCGGCCTGGTCTTCCATCTGCAGGCCCGCTTCAGCTGGCCCACCTGGGCGGCCAAGCCGGCGGGCGCGGCTCTGGCGCCGCAGCCATCAGCCCTGTCTGCGCCGGCTGCAAGGGCTTCTTCACCGCTTGGCCGTGCCGCGTCGCAGCCGGGTTCACCTGTCAGCTCGGGCCTGGCCGACCTGCTGACCGGCGACCCCCAATGGCTGGCCGTGGTGACGACCTTGTGGCGCGTCATCGACAGCGACATGGCCGTGCTGTTGCAGGGCGAAACCGGTACCGGCAAGCGTCTGCTGGCGCAGGCCATGCACGGCGATTCGCGCCGGGCCGGCGAGCCCTTTGTCAGCCTGAACGGCGCAGCGCTGGCCGAAGGCGATGCCTTCGATGCGGGTGCAGGAACCCTGTTCATCGGCGATGTCGGCAGCCTGGGCGCGTCAGCCCAGGCGCGGCTGCTGCACCGGCTGCAGACCCGACCGCCGGCGGGTCTGGTCTGCGCCAGCCAGCGTCCGCTGCGCGAGTTCGTCGACGCCGGCCTGTTTCGCGAAGACCTGCTGCACCACATCAGCGGCCTGGTGCTGAAACTGCCACCGCTGCGCCAGCGCAGCGACCTGGCCGCGCTCGCCGCGCGGGTGCTGCAGGATGAAGGCCGACCGGCGACGGATCTGTCCGCCGATGTGCTCGCCCTGCTGCAGGCCCACGCCTGGCCGGGCAATCTGCGACAGCTGCGCAACGTGCTGCGCAGTGCGCTTGCCCTGGCGGGCCCGGCCAGCCCGCTGCAGCGCAGCCATCTGCCGGAAGACTTCCTCGCCGAGCTGGATCATGGGTCCCGGAACGAACCTGCCGCGGCCGCCCGCACGCTGGTCGATCTGGAGATCGACGCCATCCGCACCGCCGTGGCGGCCTGCGGCGGCAACATCTCGGTGGCGGCGCGGCAGCTCGGCGTCAGCCGCAACACCATCTACCGCCGGCTGCGCTGAACCTGCCTGTTCAGAACCCGCCGGTCACGCGCAGCGCCAGCAGCACGCTGCGCGGTGCGCCGGGCTCGAAGAAGCGGCCGTTGGCGTCGTTGACGATGACGCTGCCGGCATGTTCGCGGTCGAAGACGTTGTCCAAGCGCAGCAGCCAGGTCATCTTCGCGCCGGCGCTGCCCAGCGCGTAGCTCCTGCTCCAGCGCAGCGCGCCCAGGGCGTAGCCGGAGGCGAAGTCGGTGTTGCGGTCATTCACGGCCACGCGGCCGGTGCCGCGCATTTCCAGGCCCCATTCGCCCCAGGCGCTGTCGGCCCAGACCAGTTCGCCCCAGGCATTGCCGCGCGGCGCACCGGCGATGCGCCCGCCGGCCGGCACGGCCAGTGTCGGCGCGTTGCAGGGCAGGCCGGCGCAGACGCGGAAGCTGTCCTCGTAGGTGGCTTCGAGCAGGCCCAGCGACACCTGAGCCCGCAGCGGCCCGGCGGGTTTCCAGCCGGCGCCCACCTCGACGCCACGGCGCAGCGTGCGCCCCACGTTCTGGAAGGCCGACCGGCCGCCGGCATTGGTGGCCACGGCGATCTCGTTGTCGGTGTTCACCTGGAACACCGTGGCTTCCAGGTTCATGCTGCCTGCGCGCCACTTCACACCCACTTCGCCCTGGCGGCTGGTCTGCGCCTGCAGGCCGGTGTTGAAGCCACCGGTGCCGTCTGAGCGGTAGGCCAGTTCGCCCAGGGTGGGTGATTCGAAGCCGCGCGCCAGGCTGGCATACAGCTGCAAGCCGGGCGCGGCCTGCCAGCGCAGGCCCAGCACCGGGTTGGTGTAGCTGAATTCCAGCGCGCCGGAGTCGTCGCCGTTGGCCAGGAAGTTGTCGGCGGCCGACAGCTCCACCCGGCCGCTGCGCACGCCCAGTGTGGCGCTCACGGCGGGGCTGAAGGCGATCTCGCCCTGGGCATAGAGGTCACGCGTCTCGGCGCGGTTGGTCTCGTCGCGGCGCAGCCGGCCGGTCACGCCCAGCACCGGGTTGGCGACCGGGCCGGTGAAGTTTTCGAAGCCCTGGCGGGCGTCGCGCTGGCGTTCCAGCGTAGCGCCCGTGACCAGGTCCACGCCAGCCTGCGGCCAGGCCCAGCGCAGGCGTGCGTCGGCGCCGCTGTAGCGGCGGTCGAAGGCGATGACGCCGCCGCCGTGGCGGGCCGCGGTCTGGGTGGCGGCGGGAATGGCCAGCCACTGCGCGACGCTGCGGTCGCCGCTGTAGACAGCGACGTTGCTGTCGCGCAGCGCCCCTTCGTCGAAGCGGTGCTGCCAGCTCGCGCCCAGCTGCGTCTGGCGGGTGGTCTTGCGCGTGTCGAACTGGGTGGCCACGGCCGCGGTCTGCTCCGGGCCCAGCTCGAACTGCTCGCGCGACAGGCCCAGCGGGTCGTCGGCGGGCTGGTCCAAGTGGTTCAGCAGCACGGTGACGCTGTCGCGTTCGCCGCGCCAGCCCAGGCGGGCCTGGGCGCTGGTCTTCTCGGCCTCGCTCTGCGGGCGGAAGCCGTCGATCTGCATCTGCGATGCGCTCAGGCGCAGGTCGAAGCCACCGCCCAGCGGTGCGGCCAGGCCGGCGCGCACCTGGCGCAGGCCGAAGCTGCCGACGTCGAGCGCGGCGTCCCACTGCCGCTGCGTGGGCGCGGCGCTGAAGATGGCAATCACGCCGCCCGAGCTGTTGCCGTAGAGCACGGAAAACGGCCCGCGCAGCACCTCCACGCGCTGCGCGCCAGCGATGTCGAAGTGCGACACCTGCCCCTGGCCGTCGGGCCCGCTGGCGGGTATGCCGTCGGCGTACAGCCGCAGGCCGCGCACGCCGAAGCCGGCGCGGGCGCCGAAGCCGCGCGAACTGATCTGCAGGTCCTGCGCGTAGTTGCCGCGGTTGTTGACCACCAGGCCCGGCACCTGCACCAGGGCTTCGCTCAGGTTGATCATCGGCCCGGCCGACTGCAGGGCGTCGGCGTCGATGACGCTGATGGCGTACGGCGCCTCGGCCGCCAGGCGCTGCACCGGGCTGCCGGTGATGACGACGCTGCCGGCGGACCGGGGTGTGGCGGTGGCAGCTTGGGCCCAGCAGGTGGCGGGCAAGGTGGCCAGCAGGCTGGCCGCGGCCAGGGGGGCCAGGCGGAATGTGAGGGACAGGTTCGGGTTCATCCCCGAGATTGCACCCTCTCGGCCCGTGTGGGCTAAGCGCGGGAAACCACTAGGTCGTTTCCAGATTTTCAGCTTGACCCGCCAGTGCCCTGCGGTCGCCAATCACGCATCGTCAGCACCAGTTCGCACAGCAGTGGCGTCACTTCGGCGGCGCGTTCGTCGTTCCAGCGGGGCGGCGTCTCGTCCATGTAGCTGCGCCAGCACATCTCCAGCTGCACCGCATGCAGGCCTTCGCCCGGACGGCCATGGGCGCGGGTGATGTGCCCGCCCTTGAAGCGGCCATCGACGACATGGCTGTACGCCGACTGCGCGCCCAGCACCCCGGCCAGCGCCTGGCGCAGGCCGGGCGCGCAGCTGGCACCGCCCACCGTGCCCAGGTTCAGGTGCGGCAGCTGGCCATCGAACAGCCAGGGCAGTTCGCTCTTGATGCTGTGGGCGTCGAAGAGCACGGCGTGGCCGTGTGTTTCGCGCAGCCTGGCCAGTTCCGCGCCCAGTGCCTGGTGGTAGGGGCGCCAGTAGCTGGCCACGCGCTCGGCGATCTCGGCTTCGCCCGGCGCCTGGCCTTCCTGGTACAGCGGCTCGCCGGTGAAGAACTTCGTCGGGCAAAGCTCGGTGTTGTTCTGGCCCGGGTACATCGGCGTGTTTTCGCTGGGGCGGTTCAGGTCGATCAGGTAGCGGCTGTAGCGCGGCACCAGCAGGCTGGCGCCCAGGTCGGCGGCGAACGCATAGAGCCGGTCCAGGAACCAGTCGGTGTCTTCGACGGCTGCCGCGCGCGGCAGCATGCGCCCGGCCAGGCTGGGCGGCAGCTCGGTCCCGCAGTGCGGCACGCTCAACAGCAAGGGCGTGTTGCCACGAATGAGTTGGTAGGTCATCAACAAACTGAACGACGTTCTTGGGGCTCCACCCACAGGAGCGACTGACGGCCGGGCCGCTTTGCTCTATTCTGCTTCGTGCGTTGCGCAGGGCGCTTCCGCCCATGGCGCATCAGGTTTCCGTGTCGTGACACGGCGGCCCTGTCTCTCGGCTTCGGCTGCCTCATGACACTCCGCTCATTGACCGGCTGGTTCAACCATACGCGCTTTGCCCTGAAGTTCGCCGTGGTCGGCCTGCTCATTGCCGGGCCATTGCTGGTGGCCTCGGGCTTTGCCCTCGCGTCGTTCCACGCGCGTGTGCAGGCGCTGGATGCGGTGGAAGGTTCCCTCGTCGCGGCCGACCAGATCCGAGCGCTGGCAATCTCCGTGGCGCGCCATCGCGGCTTCACGGCCACGGTGCTGGCCGGCGGCGAAGTGGTGAGCAGCCAGCTCGTGGCCGAACAGCGGTTCATGCTGCCCCAGCTCGACCGGGTGATCGCCCAGCTCGATGCGCCCGGCTGGCGCCAGACCGGCCTTCCCGACCCGGCCGGGCTGCGCGCCGACTTGCTGGCGCTGACCCAGCTGCCCCAAGGGCTGGACCAGGGTGCCAACTTCGCGCGCCACAACGACATCGTCAGCACTTTGCTGACAGCGTCGGCCCGTCTGGGCCAGGGCCTGGCGCTGCTGCCCGAGCGCGCCACCGACAACGACATGGTGTTCGTGCGCATGCCCATGCTGATCGAGGAAGTGGGGCGTCAGCGCGACTGGGGGTCCGCGATCCTGACCCGCCAGCAGGCGACGCGCGAATCGGCCGAGCACTACCTGCTCTACGCCGGCGCCACCGTGCGGCAGCAGGAGCTGATGCGCGCCGACCCGGCCACGCTGGCGCGCCTGGATCGCCTGCATGGCGGCCTGGGCCGTCCCGTGGTGGATGCCCTGAACGAGGCCAAGGCATTCCATCACCGTTCGATGCTGGCGGTGCGCCTGCCGCAGGGCGACGACGGCGCTGGTGGCCGGCACTTTGCCGATGGCACGGCCGTCATCGACCTGCTGGCTGCGGTGAACGAAACCCTGGTGGCCGTGCAACGTGCCGGCAATGCACGCGACCTGGCCGCCGCCGAGCGCTCGCGCGCCCTGGCCGGGCTCTCCCTGATGGCGGTGCTGGCCCTGCTGTTCGTCCTGTATCGCGAGTTCTCGCGTTCCACCGTGCGCCGCCTGCACGCCCTGGGCCTGGCGACGCAGCAGCTGTCGCGCAGCAACTTCGACCAGCCCATCGAAGTGGAAGGGCGCGACGAGATTGCCCAGCTGGGCCAGTCGCTCGAAAACGCCAGGCTGCTCTTGCGCCAGGCCGTGGCCGAGCGGGCGCGCGGCCTGGCTGCGCAGCAGGCCGACCGGGCCAAGACCGACTTCCTGGCGCGCTGGAGCCACGACCTGCGCACGCCCCTGAACGCGGTGCTGGGTTTCGCGGAGCTGATCGAAGGCCGCCCGGGGGCACGCCTGTCCGAGGCCCAGCGCGGCGACCTGCAGCGCATCCGGCAAGCCGGCGCCCATCTGCTGCGCCTCGTCAACGACGTGCTCGACATCAGCCGCATCGAAGCCAGCCAGGTCGATCTGCAACTGGCGCCGCAGGCGCTGCCCGAGGCCGTGGCCGAGGCCCTGGCCCTGCTGGCGCCCGAGGCCGAGGCGGCGGCAGTGTCGCTGCACCTGAACCCTGGTCTGGTGACCGCCAGTGACCGCGTGCTGGCCGACCGGACGCGCCTGGTCCAGATCCTGGGGAACCTGGTCGGCAACGCGATCAAATTCAACCGTCCCGGCGGTCGCGTCGAGCTGAACCTGTCGGCCGCAGGACACGACCTGGTGGTGGCCGTGGTCGACAACGGGCAGGGCTTGCCGCCCGAAGCCCTGGCCCGCCTGTTCGTGCCCTTCGAACGACTGAACGCTACCGAGCGCCAGATCGAGGGCAGCGGCCTCGGGCTGGCGGTCTCGCAACGGCTGGCCGAGGCGATGGGCGGGCACATCGACGTGAGCAGCACGCCCGGCGAAGGCAGTGTCTTTTCCTTGCGCCTGCCGCGTGCTCACGAGTCGGCGTCCGTGGCCGCGACATCGTTTCCAGGGGGCCATGCGGGCACCCGCCCGCTGCCCCAGGGCCGCCTGGCCTACGTCGAGGACAACCCCGTCAACGCCCTGGTCGTGCGCGAGATGCTGCATGGCATTCCCGGCCTGACCCTGGCCGGCTTCGCCACGGCGGCCGAGGCGCTGCAGGCGGTGCATGCCGGCGAACGCTTCGACCTGTGGATGATCGACAAACATCTGCCCGACATCGACGGCGTCGAATTGCTGGGCGAATTGAACGCCCTGGCCCAGGCCCAGGGCTACAAGCCGCCCGTGGCGGTGATGTTGTCGGCCGACGCCCTGCCCACGAGCGTGGCCCCGGCCCTGGCCGCCGGCTTCGTCGATTACTGGACCAAGCCGGTGGCGCTGCATGCCCTGCGCGCCGACCTGGCGCGCCACCTGGCTTGGGCCCGCGGCGAAGCCGGCGCCGACCTGCCGCCCAGGCTTGCGACAATCCAAGGTCCCGGACAAGCCGCATCTTCCCGCTCATGACCCACATCCTCCAAACCCTGCCGGCCGGCCAGCGTGTCGGCATCGCCTTTTCTGGCGGCCTGGACACCAGCGCCGCCGTGCACTGGATGCGCGCCAAGGGCGCCGTGCCCTGCGCCTACACCGCCAACCTGGGCCAACCCGACGAGAGCGACTACGACGACATCCCGAAGAAGGCCCTGGCCTACGGCGCCGAGAAGGCCCGGCTGGTGGACTGCCGCGCGCAACTCGTGGCCGAGGGCATCGCCGCCATCCAGTGCGGCGCTTTCCACATCAGCACCGGCGGCGCCACCTACTTCAACACCACACCGCTGGGCCGCGCCGTCACCGGCACCGCCCTGGTGGTGGCCATGCGCGAGGACGACGTCAACATCTGGGGCGACGGCAGCACCTACAAGGGCAACGACATCGAGCGCTTCTACCGCTACGGCCTGCTGGCCAACCCGGCCCTGAAGATCTACAAGCCCTGGCTGGACCAGACCTTCATCGACGAACTGGGCGGCCGCAAGGAGATGAGCGAATACCTCATCGCGGCCGGCTTCGACTACAAGATGAGCGTCGAGAAGGCCTACAGCACCGACAGCAATATGCTGGGCGCCACGCACGAGGCCAAGGACCTGGAGTTCCTGAACAGCGGCATGCACATCGTAAAGCCCATCATGGGCGTGGCCTTCTGGCGTGACGACGTGGAAGTCAAGCGCGAAACCGTGAGCGTGCGCTTCGAGGAAGGCCAGCCGGTGGCGGTGAACGGCCGCAGCTTCGCCAGTGCGGTGGACTTGTTCATGGAAGCCAACGCCATCGGCGGCCGCCACGGCCTGGGCATGTGCGACCAGATCGAGAACCGCATCATCGAAGCCAAGAGCCGCGGCATCTACGAGGCCCCGGGCATGGCGCTGCTGCACATCGCCTACGAACGGCTGGTGACGGGCATCCACAACGAAGACACCATCGGCCAGTACCGCGCCAACGGCCGCACCCTGGGCAAGCTGCTCTACCAGGGCCGCTGGTTCGACCCGCAATGCCTGATGCTGCGGGAAACGGCGCAACGCTGGGTGGCGCGCGCGGTGACGGGCGAAGTGACGCTGGAACTGCGCCGCGGCAACGACTACAGCATCCTGAACACCGAAAGCCCGAACCTCACCTACCACCCCGAGCGCCTGACGATGGAAAGCGGCCAGGGCGCCTTCACGCCGGCCGACCGCATCGGCCAGCTGACCATGCGCAACCTGGACATCGCCGATACACGGGCCAAGCTGGGCATCTACAGCCGGGTGGGCCTGCTGGGGGCGGAATCGGAAGGGACCTTGCCGCTGCTGTCGTCGCCCGATTCGGGCGCTTGATGCCGGCGGCCGGATGCGGCCTCGCCCGGCGTGCCGGAACTGCCGCCCAGGCCGCCATCCAAACCGCTGCCTAAACCGCGCCGGCCCTGCGCAGCGTTTCCAGCACCGGGCGCTGCAGCACTTCGCGCAGCCCCCACCAGCCCGCTGCCAGCGCCAGCAAGGCACCCGCCACCGAGCCGGCCAGCGGCACCCAGAAGGCCGGCGTCCAGGCAAATTCGAAGGCAAAGCGCGCCAGCGCCCAGCCCACGGCCATGGCTGCCAGCGAAGCCAGGAAACCGGCCAGCGCGCCCACCCCCAGCAGCTCGGTGCGCTGCACCTGCGCCAGCAGGCGGGAACTGGCGCCCATGGCCCGCATGATGGCGAATTCTCGCGAGCGCGCCTCGCGCGTGGCGGTGATGGCAGCGAACAGCACCACCAGGCCGGCCAGCAGGGTGAAGCCGAAAAGGAATTCGACCGCGCGGATCACCTGGTCCAGCACGCGCTGCACCTGCGCCACCGAAGCCGAGATGTCGACGTTGGTGATGTTCGGGAAGGCACGCGAGAGCTGGTTGTCGAAGCCCGGCGTGGCCGGCGCCTTGAACGCACTGATGTAGCTGATGGGCATGTCGGCCATCTCGGCCTGCGTGAACAGCACGAAGAAGTTCACCCGCATCGACCCCCAGTCGACCTTGCGCAGGCTGTTGATGCGGCCACTGTGCTGGGTGCCGGCGATGTCGAAGGTGAGCGTGTCGCCCAGCTTCAGCCCGAGCTGCTGGGCCAGCCCTTCCTCGACCGACAGGCCGCCCGCGGCCGCCGTCCACTGCCCCGCCACGACCTCGTTGTGCGGTGGGTTGGTGGCGCTGTGGCTCAGGTTGAATTCGCGCTCGGCCATGCGGTTGGCGCGTTCGTCGCCGAAGCTCTGGGCAGTGACGGGCCGGTCGTTGATGGCCACCAGGCGCCCGCGGATCATCGGGTACCAGTCGTAGGACTTGACGCCGGCGCCGTCCAGCTGGGCCTTGAAGGCCTCGCCCTGGTCGGGCTGCAGGTTGATGATGAAACGGTTGGGCGCGTCGGGCGGGGTGGCCTGGCGCCAGCTGCTGATGAGGTCGGTGCGCAGCAGCACCAGCAGCACCAGCGCCAGCAGGCCCACCGACAAGGCCGACACCTGCAGCACCGCGAAAGCCGGGCGCGCCGCGATCTGCCGCGTGGCCAGCACCAGCCAGCGTGGCGCGCTGGCGCCGAAGGTCCACCAGCGCGGCGTGCCCGCCTCGGGCACCGCCGTGCGCAACAACCGCACCGCCAGCCAGGCCAGCAGGGCGAACATCGCCACCGCCAGCGCAAAGCCGCCGACCGCAATGGCGCCCAGCTTGAGGTCGCTGGACACGGCCATGAGCAGGGCGACAAAACCCAGGGTGCCCGCTGCCAGCACACCGGCCGAAGCTGCCTTGACGCCACCGACCTCGCGCCGGATGACGCGCAGCGGCGGCACCCGTGACAGCTGCAGCACGGGCGGCAGCCCGAAACCCAGCAGCAAGGTCAGCCCCACGCCCAGCCCGAACAACGCTGGCCAGACACCCGGCGCCGGCAGGTCGGCCTGCACCAGCCCGGCCAGCAGGGCGACAAAGCCGAAGTGCACGGCGAATCCGATGGCCACGCCGGCAGCGCTGGCCAGCAGGCCCACCCAGGCGAACTCCAGCGTGTAGGCCCCGGCGATGCGGCCCTGGGACAGGCCCAGCACCCGCAACATCGCGCAGTCGTCCAGGTGGCGCTGGGCAAATTCGCGCGCGGCAATGCCCACCGCCACAGCCGACAGCAGCGCCGCCAGCAGCGCCACCAGGTTCAGGAACTTCTCGGCCCGGCCCAGCGCCTGCTCCATTTCAGGCCGGCCACTGTCCAGCGACTCGACATCCACGCCGCGCAGCGGCGTGTCCTTGATGCGGGCTTCGGTGAAGCTGACGAACTCGCGCACGCGCTCGTCGCCGCGGGCCGCGCTCAGCTCGGCAGGCGCCACCACCGCCAGGCGATAGTTCAGGCGGCTGGCCGGCTGCACCAGGTTGGTGGCGGCCAGATCGGCCTCGGCCAGCATCACGCGCGGCGCGAAGCTCATGAAACCCGCACCGCGGTCGGGTTCGGTGACGATGATGCGGGTGAGCTTCAGGCTGCTGTCGCCCAGCAGCAGGCTGTCGCCCAGCTTCAGCTGCAGCGCGTCGAACAGCGCAGCGTCGGCCCAGACCTGACCGGGCTCGGGCGCTGCGGCCACGGTTTCCAGCGGACCTTCTGCCGAACTGCGCAGCTGCAGCTTGCCGCGCAGCGGGTAGTTGGGTGTCACCGCCTTCACCGCCACCAGGCGGGTGGCGCCACCCTGGGCTTCGGGGGCTCGCGCCATACTCGGGAAGCCCACGCTCTGCGCGGTGCGCAGCCCCATCGCCTGGGCCTGGGCCACCAGTTCGGGCGGGGTGGGCTTGTCGCTGCCAACGACGGCGTCGCCGCCCAGCAGCTGGCGGGCGTCGCGCTGCAGACCGTTGTTCAGGCGGTCGGCGAAGAAGCCTACCGCGGTGAGCGCAGCCACGGCCAGCATCACGGCCACGGCCAGCAGGCGCAGTTCGCCAGCGCGGAAGTCACGCAGGGTCTGGCGCCAGGCCAGGGCAGCAACGGAAGGAGGGCGCAGGGTGCTCATCCGCCGAAGTTAACGCATCCAGGGGCGCATGCTGCGTGCAAGGGGCTTGAATGCCGGCCGTCGTTCGCGGTGCTTCAATCCCGGGATGAAGCCGCTGCCCACGTTCTACCTGTCCCACGGCTCGCCCATGACCGCGCTGGAGCCCCGCGAGGCCGGCGCCTTCATGCAGCAGCTGGGCCCCGCCATCGAGGCCGAGTTCGGCCGGCCCAAGGCCATCCTCGTCGCCTCGGCACACACGCTGACGCGGGAGCCCGCGCTGCTGGCTGCGCCGCGGCAGAACGCCGTGTACGACTTCGGCGGCTTCGACCCGCGGCTGCGCACCCTGCGCTACGACGCGCCGGGCTCGCCGGCGCTGGCCGCGCGCGTGGCCGGCCTGGTGCAGCGCGCAGGAATGCCCGTGCACCTGCTGCGTGAAGGCGGACTGGACCATGGCATCTGGACGCCCCTGCGCTACATGTTTCCTCAGGCCGACATCCCGGTGCTGCCGCTGGGCTGGCCCCCGACCTGGTCGGCAGACCGGCTGTTTGCCCTGGGCCAGGCGTTGGCGCCACTGACGGGTGAAGGCGTGCTGGTGCTGGGCAGCGGCAGCATCACCCACAACCTGCAGCGGGTGTTCGGGGGCAGCGGCGCGGTCGCCGTCGACGCGCCGGCCACGCCGGAAAGCACCGCCTTTCGCGACTGGTTTTCCAGCCACGCCGCTGCTGCCGACTGGCCAGCGCTGCTGGGCTGGGAGACGGGTGCGCCCCATGCCCGGCTGATGCACCCCAGCAGTGAACACCTGCTGCCCTTCTTCGTGGCAGCCGGTGCCGCCGGTGCAGGCCCGGGCGCCCGGGTTCACGCCAGCCTGAGCTTTGGCGACCTGGGCATGGACGCGTATGCCTTCGGCGCCTGGGGCCAGCAGCCGCCGCCAGGCGCCGCTGCCTGGGGGATCGCGCAGAATCGCGCCGCGGCCAGCCTCTGAACCACAACGCCATGCACATCGCCATCTGGATCATCACCGCCATCGTCCTGGGTTTGTGGACCCTGCTGGCCTGGGGCATGGCCGCAGTGCTGGGCGCCAACCCCGCCTGGGTGGGCGACATCCGGCCGCTGCTCGAGCAGGTGCCGTTCGGCGAGGTGCTGAATGTGTGGCTGCCGGGCTGGCAGGCCATGGTCCTGGCCATGCTGGACGTGACCCAGGCCATGCTGGGATGGCTGGGCACCCATGCCGGTTGGGTGGTCTGGCTGGTATGGGGGGGTGGCGCCCTGCTCATCGTGGGCGGCGCAGCGCTGCTCAGCCTGGTGATTGTCCTGGTGAAAAAAGCGGCCAGGCCCGCTGGCTTGCCGCCCGTCGGTCCCGGGGCGCCGCCCGGCGCGCAGGCCTAGCCTGGCTGCTGCAAGGACCCCCTGACTCAGCGGGAACCACCCGCAAGTCGGGCGGCGCGCAGCCAGTGCTGGGCTACAGTTTTTCACATCCTGGTGCCAGCCTGCCTTGACATCAAGGCCCACTGCGCAATCCTTGCGATCCGGCCCGATGGCCGCAACGCAGCTTCGTGAAACTTTCCGCCATGACATTTCCAGCCCACCGCGGTTTCACGCTGATCGAGGTGATGATCACGGTTGCCATCGTCGCCATCCTGGCGTCGATCGCGCTGCCGGCCTACAGCGACTACGTCAAGCGCGGCCGCGTGCCGCCGGCGCTGGACGGCCTGAGCAGCTTTGCCACGCGCATGGAGCAACGCTTCCAGGACGTGGGCAGTTATGCCAACAACGCGGGCGCCTGCGCGGTGGCCGTCCCGGCGGCCGCCAACTTCACCATCACCTGCGCCATCACCGACGCCGGCGGGCAGCAGTTCACCGCCACCGCCACCGGCCAGGGTGTGATGGCCGGCTACGTCTACACCATCAACCATCAAGGCGTGCGCCGCACCACCAACCACCCCAAGGGCGCGCCTGCCGGCGACTGCTGGACCACACGGGGGGCGGCATGCGAAAACTGAAGCGCGGCCTGACCCTGGTCGAACTGATCATCGCCCTGGTCATCTCGGCCATCCTGGCCCTGGCAGCAGCACCTTACCTGGGCGACTACGTCGCCAACTCGCGCCTGCGCGAAGCGGGCAACACCTTGCTCGCGCAGACCTTGCTGGCGCAAAGCGAAGCACGTTCGCGCAACGTGCCGGTGCGCCTGAGCGTGGCTGGCAACAACATCCGCCTGCTCGACATCTCGGCTGGCGCTCCAGGGGTGCTGCTGCGTGAACAGACGCTGGCAGCGCCGCTGGCAGCCGCTGCCGACACCAACATCGACTTCGGCAGCGATGGCCGGCTGCGCCCACTGAATCCCGGCGACCCGGTTCCGGCCGAAGTCGCCGTGAACCTGGTCCTGACCGGTTCAAACTGCAGCGCCGACCGGCGCTGCCCTGGCCTGCGCGTCGAAGCAGGCGGAGCCATACGACTATGCGGCGACACCACCCAAACCTGCAGCTGAAGCGTCCCGGCCGCGGGATGACCCTGGTCGACGCCCTCATCGGCATGTCGCTGATGGCCTTCGGCATGCTGGCGCTGGCCGGCTTCCAGACCCGCATGGTGGCCCAGACCACCGAAGCCCAGACCCGCACGGTGGCCATGCAGTTCGCCAACGAACTTCTCAATACCGCCCTGGTCGACCCCGGCAACCTGGCCTGCTACAGCCTGCCGGCGGCGGGCGTTTGTGCCAGCGCCGTGGCCCGCGCCGGCACCGACACCTGGGGCCTGCGCGTGGGCAACGGCTTGCCCGGTCCGGTGGTGGTGACGTCCACCCAGGCCGGCACCCGGCTGACGGTGCAGATCGGCTGGGCCGGCAAGGCCAGCGGTGACGATCGCGCGCTGACGGTGGTGACCGATGTCCAGTAAGCCGGGCCTTTGCCGCGGCCGCAGCCGCGGCCTGTCCATCATCGAAATGATGGTCAGCATCGTGATCGCGCTGCTCGTCAGTCTGGCGGCCGTCAACACCGCCATGGTCTTCCTGGCGTCGCAACGCCAGGGCGTCGGCACCACCGGTTCTGCCATCAACTCGGCTTCGGTCATGGCCGCGCTGAAGGACGACCTTGCCGTGGCTGGCCTGGGCTTTTTCGGCGACAGCGTCTATCTGTGCAACACGCTGAACTTCAGCCTGGGCGCCAACCTGCTGTCCAACGGAGCCGCCTTCTCGCCGCTGCAGGTCACCCGCACGGGGCAGGGCGACACCATCGACGTCGTTTTCGGCAGCCGGGTCGAGTCTGGCGCCGACGTGCGCCTGCGGGCGGCCAGCGACGGCACCTCCAGCGCGCTCGAATCCTTTCTGCCCGTGGCCGTCAACGAAGCCGTGTTGCTGGCGCCCGCCACGCCCAGCAACGCCCGGCCCTGCCTGGTGCGCACGGTCACGGCGATCACGCCTTCCACACCCAGCTCGGCGCAGATCCTCACTTTCGGCAATGCCGGGCAGCACAACGCCGCGGTCTTCGCCAACAACCCGCCCTTCGACGACCAGTCCCGCGTCACCCAGCTGGGCGTGCTGAACTGGAACCGCTACCGCGTCGAAAACGGCAACCTGCTGCTGGAGCGGCCTCTGGAAGGCAGCACCACGGTGATCGCGCGCAACGTCATCTCCTTTCGCATGCAGTACGGCGTCGCAGCAGCGGCGGCAGGCAGCACGACGCTGGAAGAGTGGGTCGATCCCGTCGACAACGCCCTCACGGGCAACGCCTTTGCTGCGGTGGGTGCCGCCACGCTGCCGCGCATCCGCGCGCTGCGCATCGGGCTGATCGTGCGCAGCCCGCAGCAGGAAAAGCGCAACGCCGACGGCATCTGTACCGCCAGCGATCCCGCCAATCCGCCTGCGTTGTGGGGCCTGCCGGCCGAAAACCTGGCCAACGCCGACTGGCCCTGCTGGCGCTACCGCACCAGCACGGTGGTGGTGCCGCTGCGCAACCTGGTGCTGGGGCAGCAGCTGTGAGCACGAAGCCGCGGGCGCAACCGGGCATGCGGACGCACGTTGCGCGCGGGGTGACGATCCTCATCGTCGTCGTGCTGCTGGCGGTGATGCTGCTGGGTGCGCTGGCGCTGGCCCGCATGACGGAAGCCGGCACGCTGGCCAGCGGCAACACCACCTTCCGCGAAACCTCGCTGCAGGCGTCAGAAGTCGGGCTGAACACCGCCTTCGCCGAACTGCAGGCCCTGGTCGACGAGAACGCCAACGCCGGCACCTGGTACTGGGCTCAGGTGCAGCCGCAGGACGCCAATGGCGTGCCGCAGGTGAACTTCGACGCAGCACCTGAAATCGTGCTGGGTGCCTACTCTGTGAGGTACGTGGTGGAGCGCGTGTGTTCTGTGCCTTTGGTGACCGAACCCCTGCGCGAATGCCTGGTCAAGGCCGAGAAGGTGCCGGCCAGCGCCATCGAGAACCCCGACCCGCTCGACCCGCCCAACGCGCGGCAGTTCCGCGCCACCGTGCGCGTCATCGGCCCGCGAAACACCACCGTCTTCATCCAGTCGCTGCTGACCAAGGGCTGAATCCGCTGCCCCCACACCGCCATCACCCGAACGCCGCATGAACCCCAAACACCAGTTCGTCATCTTCATGGCTGCGCTAGGCACGCTGTTGGCCGGTGCTGCACAGGGCAACACGCCCGTGGCCAAGTTGCCGCTGAAGGCTTCGGCGCTGGCATTGCCCAACGTCATCCTGGGCATGGACGACTCGGGTTCGATGGACTGGGAACCGCTGCTGAACACCAGCAGCGGCGTCATCTGGTGGAACGGCAGCAACGGTTGGGACAACGTCGCCAACACCCCCCAGGCCAGCCACGCCACGCTCTGGCCGTATGCCTACCTGTTCCCGGTCGGCACGGCAACGGGTGGGTCCATCTACCCCGCAGACGGCTTCTTTTCCCAGGCTGCGCCGCCCATTGCCCAGCTGGCCTGGGTGCGCTCTTCAGCATTCAACCCGGGCTACTACAACCCGCTGGTGACCTACCGGCCCTGGCGCGCGGCCTATGTGGACGGCGCCTTCAGGGCCAGCTACCCGAACGCCAACCCCGCGGCAGCGCCATCGCACCCGGCCGTGGCCGCGTCGCCCACGCTGGCGCTGGGTTCGCCCTGGACCAGCGCCAACCCCAACTTCACCAGCGCCGGCTGGCGCTTCTACGTGCAGGAGGGCATGGTGCTGCCGGCGGGCACGCGCGTGCTCAGCAGCGACGCCGGAGCCGGTGGTCTGCCCTGCACGGGCGCGGTCGAGGTCGACCTCACGGCGGCCCAGACCGTAGGTGCCGGTAGCGCCTGCTGGGCGTCGATTCCCTACTTCCCGGCCACTTACTGGCATGCCGAGGCCTGCACCCTGGGCGCCGACTGCGTGGCCCAGCCTGACGGCACCGGCACGCTGCGGCGCTACGAGATCCGCGCCAGCACCGCCAGCTACCCCAGCGGCCGCAGCTACGCCGACGAGCTTCAGAACTTCGCCAACTGGTTCACCTACTACCGCAAGCGCAAGCTGATGCTGGCCGCGGCAATGACCGAGGTGCTGGAAAGCACCTCGGGCCTGCGGCTGGGCGTGATGCCGTTCAACGTGAACGAAACCGTCAAGATGGTCGACGCCGATGCGCCCGCCGCAGCGGACAACCGCTACTTCGCCGCCGGCCGCTTCCACCTGAACGCGATGGTGGCCGCCGGCACACCCACCCACCAGGTGATGAAGAACATCGCGGCGCAATTCGAGGCCAATACCGGCGACGATTCGAGCAATGTCGTGCAGTACGCCTGCCAGCGCAATGCCATGTTCCTGGTGACCGACGGCTTCTCGAACACCGCCACGAGCGAGGTGCCGCCCTACGACCCGACCACGTATGGCGCAACGCCGCCCTATGCCGTCACGCCCGCGGGGTCGCTGTCCGACCTGGCGCTGGCCTACTACACACGTCGCCTGCGTGGCGACCTGCCCGCCGGCCGCGTTCCCGCCGGCAACCCGAACGCCCTCAACCCCGACCTGAACACCAGTCTTCACATCAATACTTACGCGCTGACACTGGGCGTGCGCGGCACGCTCTGGCCCGACGGCCCCAGCGCTGCCAACCCCTTCGCCGTGCCGCCGACCTGGCCGCTGCCGGTGGGCAACACGCCGCTGATGATCGACGACCTGTGGCACGCCACGATCAACGGCCGCGGCAAGATGTACCTGGCCGACAGCCCCGAGCAGACCTCCGCCAACATCCGCGCCGGCCTGCAGGACATCCTGAGCGGCCAGGGTTCGCAGGGCGGCATCGCCGTGGACACCGTGAACCTGACCCGCGGCAACGGTTTCGTCTACGCCGCTTCCTACAACCCCGCCGGCTGGTCGGGCGACCTGGAGGCCTATCCCGTCAACGCCGTGAACGGAGCGATTGGCGCTACACGCAGCTGGTCGGCTTCGGAGAGGTTGGCGACCAAGCCGCCGGCCAGCCGGGTGATCGTCACCTGGAACGGCAGTGCCGGCGCCGCGTTCCAGGCCGGTACCGTGGGTTCCATCGTCAACCCGGCAAACGCCTGGGGCGCGAATACGACGGCCGTCATGAGCTATCTGCGCGGCAACCGAAGCGGTGAAGGTATCGACTTCCGGGCTCGCACCAGTCTTCTGGGGGCCGTGATCAATGCCGAGCCTTTCATCGACCGTGAGCACGGCGTGGCCTACCTGGCCACTGGGGAAGGCATGCTGCACGCCTTCGACCTGCGGGGCGCTGAAGCGGGCAATGAACTGTGGGCCTACGTGCCTGGCCCGGCACTGGCCGGCATGGGCGAGATCAGCGCCCGGGGTTACAGCTTCAGCACTCGGCTCGACGCCACGCCGGTGGTCCGCATGACGGATAGCGGCGTGAAGTTGCTGGTGTCGGGCATGGGCAGCGCCGGCCGCGGCTATTTCGCGCTCGACGTGACTCAGCCGCGCGGTCAGACCGAATCCAGTCTGGCCGGCAAGGTGTTGTGGGAGTTTCCCACTGCCGCCGTAGACCGCCCCAAGGTCGGCCAGACACTGGGCAAGCCAGCGATCGTGAAGCTGGCTTCGGGCACGTCGGTGGTGCTGGTGACCTCGGGCTACAACAGCACCGCCGACGGCAAGGGTCGGCTGTTCGTGCTGAACGCCGCCACCGGCGACCTGATCAAGGAATACGTCACGCCCGAAGGTGCACTGGGTGCCGAAGCTGGCCTGGCCCAGGTTTCGCCGATGGCCGAGCCCGATGGCAGCGTGCGCTATGTCTACGGCGGCGACCTGCTCGGCAACGTCTGGCGCTTCGACCTGTCGCTGGACCCTGCCGCCGCCGGTGCCGTGAACCGCATCGCGCAGCTGCGCGATGGCATGGCCAACCCGCAGCCGGTGACAACCGCACCCGAGCTGCTGTCCTGGCAGGGCCAGCGCATCGTGATGATCGGCACCGGGCGCCTGCTGGCCAAGAGCGACTTCGGCAGCAGCCGGGTGCATTCGGTCTACGCCATCTCCGACGGCGCGCCGCTGCCCAACTCAGCACGCCAGAACCTGGTGGCCAAGACCATCGACGTTTCAGGCAACGGCAGCATCACCGGTGCCGATGTCGACTGGAAGACTCAGCGCGGCTGGTACGCCGACCTGCCGCCCGGGGAGCACATCAACACCCGACCGGTGCTGGCCTACGGCGCCCTGGCCTTCGTGGCCAACAAGACGGGTGGCAGCGACTGTTCAGCCAGTTCGCGCCTGTATGTGATCGACGCGCTCACTGGAAACAAATTCGCGAAAGCCGACTTCGTCACAGCACAAGTTTCTGCCACGCTCAACAGCAGTGGGTTGACGACCTTGCTGAGTGAGGACGGCCGGCTCTCGTGGATCACGCGCCCGACCGACGGCAGTATCGTCAACAAGCCCTGTGAAGCATGTGGCAGCGTGATCACGCCGGCGAAGAATTCCTGGCGCGAGATCAGACGCTAGCCAACCGGTGCTTCCAGCACCTGCCGGCGCAGATCCGGCCGGCCGACCAAGCCAAGCCGGTAGGCTGCGGCAGGGCGGCCGGGTCAGGCGGCCTGCATGTGCTGGCTGAAGCAGCGGTCGAGTTCGGCAACCCAGCGCGCCTTGTCGGCTGGGGGCGCGAAGCTGGCTTCGAAGCTGTTGCGCGCCAGCGCGTAGGCCTGGGCTGAGCCCAGCTGCGGCAGGGCGTCGAAGGTGGCGATGAAGTTGTCGTTCATGTAGCCACCGAAGTAGGCCGGGTCGTCGCTGTTGACGGTGGCGCACAGGCCTGCGGCCAGCAGCGCCGGCAGGGCGTGGTCGGCCATGCGGCCGTAAACGCAGAGCTTCACGTTCGACAGGGGGCACACCGTCAGCGGCAAGCGGCTCGTGGCCAGGCGCTGCACCAGGGCCGGGTCTTCGACGCAGCGCACACCGTGGTCGATGCGCTCGACCTTCAGCACGTCCAGCGCGTTCCAGATGTAGGCCGGCGGGCCTTCCTCGCCGGCATGGGCCACCAGGTGCAAGCCCAGTTCACGGCAGCGGGCAAAAACGCGCGCGAATTTCTCGGGCGGGTGGCCACGTTCGCTGCTGTCCAGGCCCACGCCGATGAAGTGCTGCCGGTAGGGCAGGGCTGCTTCCAGCGTCTCGAAGGCGGCTTCCTCGCTCAGGTGGCGCAGGAAGCAAAGGATCAGGCTGGCGCTGATGCCCAGTTCGGCCTGCGCCCGGTCGCAGGCGCGTTTCAGGCCCTGGATGACGGTGGCCATGGGCACGCCGCGTTCGGTGTGCGTCTGCGGGTCGAAGAAGAGTTCGGCATGCACCACGTTGTCGGCCCGCGCGCGCAGGAAGTAGGCCCAGGCCATGTCGTGGAAGTCTTCTTCCTTCAGCAGCACGCTGGCGCCGGCGTAGTAGATGTCCAGGAAGCTCTGCAGGTCGGTGAAGGCGTAGGCCGCGCGCAGGGCCTCGACGCTGTCGTAGGCCAGCTTCACGCCGTTGCGCGCCGCCAGCGCGAAGATCAGCTCGGGTTCGAGCGAGCCTTCGATGTGGATGTGCAGTTCGGCCTTGGGCATGGCGCGCAGGAGCGCGTTCAGCGCCGGGCGGTCCAGTTCGGGGGCGGCAGGGGCGGAGGCGGCTGCGCTCATGCCGCACCCACGCCTATGGCAAAGCAGGAGAAAATGCGAAAATTGGTCAGATTCGTGACTTGAAAGTCAGAAGCCACTGCGAAATACTCCAAGAGTCAGCGAGAACCCCACCAATCCGGGAGGGTCGGAGTGTCAGTACGGAAGATACCGAAGAACTACCTAGTCACGACCGGAAGGCTTGCGCGTGGCCCAGGTAACCAACCAGCAGGCTGGGAAGGCCGCCTGGAACAAGACTACTACACGCTTTTACGCGACGACCCGACTGTCGACTCTTTTGATGTCCAGCCCGTTAGGGTGCCCGTTCCAAAGAGCCGACCGTACCGACCAGATGTGCTGGTCCGGTTCCGCCCAAACAAACAGGGCGGCTCCCGCGCGCCTGAGTTGACAGAGGTGAAGCACTCCACGCACTTCAAGAAGTTCGAGGAGAAGTTGGCACCAAAGTTTGCTGCGGCCACCGCGTTTGCGGAGGAGCGAGGCTGGATTTTCGTGAAGAAGGACGAGTCGCACATCCGCACGCCTCGGCTCGAAGTCGCATATTTCCTACGAGGATTCCGCAGGCATATTCCTACAGAGGAGCAGTGCGACCGGCTGCTCCAAGCACTTCGTGACCTCGGGGGCAGCTCAACATCGGAACAGCTACTAGCCCGCATTGCCCGCGATGAATGCGACTTGCAGGCGCTAGCCCCCAGCCTATGGAGCCTCGTCCGATCTGACATCATCATAATGAACAAGGACGCTCCGCTGTCATCTGACGTACCACTCTGGTTACCAATGCACGATAAATGAGCGCCACGACCAGGCAGTTCCTCGACACCGGTTCGCAGGTCGTTGCAAACGGAAGGACCTACACGGTCCTACAGTTGCTGGACATCAACCTACTTATGTGCCGGGAGGAAGCCTCCGGCGAGCGCGCCGTTCTCGACCTATCGCAGCTCGGCGCTCCGCGCGTTACGAAACCTGCCGTCGCGGCCACCAAGCAGTTCGATCTGCAAAGCATTACCAGCGACGATTGGCTGAGGGCCGAGTTCAAGCGAACGCAGGTGAAGGCTCTTTGGGAGCAATCTCGCCACGGGGATTCCTCGTACAAAAGCATCGCGACAAACGCAGGTGTGAGCGTCGGCACTTTGTATCGCTGGGCTGAAAGATATCGAGCCAGCGGATACGTCTTGTCATCCCTTCTTGAGGAAAAGCGAGATGGCGGACGGGGACAGGGCCGCCTCGACGAGGCCGTTGAAGCAGTCGTCAGTGACTACATCGCGAACGACTACCTTACGCTGCACAAGCCGACGGCTGCCGCCGCAGCCAAGGAGATCAGACGGCGCTGCTCGAACGCCAAGTTACCGATACCAGCCGTCAACACAATTCGGCTTCGACTCGGCTGGATCGCCGAGCGTGAGCACGTCAAGAAGCGGCTTGGAACGGCAGCAGCCGAGGACAGATTCGACAAGAACGAGGGGTCAATCCCGAACGCGAACTGGCCACTAGCCATCGTCCAGATGGATCACACGCTGTTGCCAGTCATGATCGTCGACGAAACCCACCGGCTGCCTATCAAGCGTGCGTGGATCACTCTCGCCATCGACGTATTCAGCAGGGTCTGCCTGGGTTTCTACCTCACCCTCGACCCTCCGTCCGCCATGTCAGCCGGAATGTGTGTGACCCACTGCATGGTGCCGAAAAACGAGTGGCTGAGTCAGCGACATACCAACGGTGGAAAGTGGCCGTTCTTTGGAACGATGGACTCCCTCCACTGCGATAACGCAAGGGAGTTCCGCGGTGACATGCTGCTTGTCGCCTGCAACGAGTACGACATCGACCTGATATTGCGCCCGGTCAAAAAGCCGAGATACGGCGCTCACATCGAGCGGTTGATGGGCACCGTCTCGGAGGCGCTCAAGTCCCTCAAGGGGGCGACATTCTCAGGGCCAGAACAGAAAGGAGAGTACGACGCAGACGGCAATGCGTGTTTGACCTTGGAAGAACTGGAGAAGTGGCTCATCCTGATGTTTACCAATTACCACTGCAACTTGGTCCACACAGGCATTGGCACCACGCCCGAACAACGGTGGAGAGAGGGGCTGATGGGAACGAAGACGCTGCCACGCCGTGGACTCCAGCCGCCACCTGCCGACATTGAAAAGCTGAGGCTTGACTTCCTGCCCTTCCACGAGCGGGTCATCAACCCTCACGGCGTCGACATTGATGGATTGAACTACTTCGACGATGTCTTCCGTCCGTACATTGGCAGGACCCAGCCGCAAAACCCCAGACTGGGCGTCGAGTACCGATTCAGACGCGACCCGCGGGATGTCAGCCGCATCTACTTCTTCGAGGAAACTACTCAGCGATACTATCCAATCAGATCCGCACTACCGCCACTCAGCATTTGGGAACTCCGGGAGGTGAAGCGCCTGGCAAAGGAGCGGGGAGTCGAGAAGCCAGATGAACGGCAGATGTTTGAGATTCTGAACGAGATGCGAAGCCTCGAAGATGAGGCCGCGGCGAAGACGAGGGCTGCACGCAGCGCGAAACAGCAACGCGCCGAACATGCCAAAGCAAGAAACGGGTCCGGATCTGACGTCCCCACGGCAATGCCGGAAGAAGCTCCTTCGTCGCCGGTCGATCCTCAGCCAGCACCGACACCGTCGAAGCCTCAGCCGGTACCAGTGGCCGACGCCATCAAGGGCTACGATCCTTCAAAGGTGCGCCCAATTGAAGACGATGACGACTGAAAACGACTCTCAGCAGTTCCCACATTTAGGAAAGAAAGCTGCAGTTCAAGCGCTTCTGTCTGCCGACGAGCGGATTGCAATTATTCAAGAGGGCACTTGGATCAACCTAGAGGCGCCCAAGAATGTCATCGCCAAGCTGGAGGCGATGCTCAGCGCGCCACGGATCACGAAACCGCCCTGCCTTCTATTGATCGGAGACTCCGACAGCGGAAAGAGCTCCATCTTTGAACGCTTCTTGAGCCTGCATTTGCCCGACAAAGACCCCGCCTCATCTCTGTCGCGATCGCCCGTGGTTTTGATCAACTGCCCTGATGGCCGGGACCGGAGCGCCATCTACGTCCGACTACTCACTGCGATGTTGGCAAGGTTCAAGCCGACGGAGAAACCGGAAGTGTTGAGGGCACAGGTCATTCGAATGTTCGAGACACTTGGGGTTCGAATGGTATTGATTGACGAGTTGCACGATGCGCTCGGGGGCACCACCGCAGAACAAAACGGGCTTCGAAAGGCCATCAAAGACCTGACAAACGTCACCAAGGTGAACATCGCTGCGGCCGGAATCCAGACCGCTCGTACGTTCTTCGCCATCGACACGCAGATGACCAGCCGATTCCGGCACTCAATCGAGTTACCCAAATGGAAAGCTGGCGAAGAAATGGGGCAACTCCTCGCGACGCTAGAGCAGCGAATCCCTCTGCGCAAGCCATCGGGTCTAAAGGAGCCATCGATGTTGACCGAGATACTTCGGCGTTCCGAGGGCAATCTGGGCGACATCTGCGACCTGGTTCAGCAGGCCGCCATCAGTGCAATCTGTGACCCCAAGAAGCCGGAGATGATCGACGCGGATCGGATTCGGAAACTCGAATGGACCTCGCCGAGCAGTAGGAGGAGTTTCCAGAAGTATTCTGTGTAGGGCGGCGAGTGCAATTCACTGGGTTGTGTTCGACGTTAAACCCCAAGCCAATGAAGGTAGCGAACTGGATAGGCCACCGGCGAGCTACGTGTGGTCCGCATAGTCAGGCGCCCGGCAGAAGTTTCGCCTCTGCAGAGGCCTCCAGACTGGGAGCTATCCCAGCATGATGAATCCGCAAGGACGTCGCGTTCGCGCCGCACATCGCATCCCTCTGCGAAGCGCGAGAGCATCCGTTCCCTGGATGGCGTGACCGTTCGGCTACGGCTCCCCGTAAGCGTCCAGCGAACCCATCTTGAAGGAAAGAGGCGCTCTCCCAGAGGAATCGGTCCATGGAACTTCTATGTGGACACGATGGCAAGGGAGAAGGTGACGCGAAGCCGGCGGAACAGCAAAGATCAGAAGGCTGTCGCCGTGCCAAACCGGCCGCCCCGGGCTCAGCGAGAGTAAGCCGCGCAAAGACACGGCCGCGAGGACATCCTCTCGGAGCCGCTCCATCCCTCGCTTGCGAAGCTGCGCCACATCGACCCAAAACTGGATGTATATACAGTATCTTCCGCATTGGGGTGACGAGTTGCGCATTGGCGAAGACAGTCTTCGTGCTGAAACTTGACAATTTTTCTTCATTCGGATACATCATAGTGTTGTGAATGTACAGAAATCTGTGTACTCAGTACAGAAGACTCTCACGCAGATCCAGCTTCGTCTAGAGCTAGGCAGAGGGCGTCACCTAACGCACAAGGAGCTAGCCCATCTGGCGCGCACGAGTGAGCGAACGATCGCAGAGTGGATGCGAGGCGCAACCTCGCCCATGGCGATGACGGCGCTGCTGAATCTGCTCTCGCAACTTTCTCCCGCAGATGCAGGGGAAGTGCTTGCGCGCTGGCGTCAGGAGACTGCCGGCGACTCTCCAGCTGCTGACACGACAGCAGCTTTGGAGACCCACTAGCGCGTCAGGCTCAAAGAGACATGTTCAAGGAGAACAAGATGCACGAAATCCGCTTCTACAGAGCCAACGAGAAGCCGTACGGCGCCTTCAGCAACCTGCTGAAGCGCGCGATCGAGTTCGAGGGAGAAGTGTTTGCGACAGCAGAGCACGCGTATCAAGCCGGAAAAGCTCGCAAGCCGGCCGTACGAAAGTGGCTCATGGAAGCGCCGTCACCGTCACTGCTAGCGATGGCAGCTCACGGTCTGTACGTCTGGGACATCGCGGAGGACTGGTCCAAGATCAAGTTTGATCGGATGAAGCGCGTGCTCATGGCGAAGTTCACCCAGCATGAGGACCTGAAGTCACTTCTTCTCAGCACTGGCACTGCCAGGCTGGTCGAGTCGGCAACTGTGGACAACTCGGTGAACCGCCTTTGGGGAGAGGTCAATGGCGTTGGGCAGAACAAGCTCGGGGCCCTCCTCATGGAGGTTCGCGCCGAAATCTTGGCTGCCGAGCCGAAGGCTAGACGAAAGGCCGACGTGAAGAGCCGTGCTGACGCGCCGGAGCGAGCAGCAGCACCAAGGTCACGGCGCCGGGCAGCAGCCGACGCCGTCAGCGTTTGAGACCGTAGCGGTAAACCACTGCATCACCTCGTCAGCAAAGATGTTCAAACGAGGTTCCGAGACGCGGGATTCGCACTGCGGCTGCTGACTGCGTAGCCCATTGACACGCGCGTCGCTGAGATCGCGCGCAGCACGAATAATGCGGCCGGGGGTCCACGCCGACAACAACCCGCGCGCACCTTCCGCCATGCAGTTCAAGCTGGATAACGCCTGGCCAAAGGCAAGCGCCCGAGCGAGTGTGTCATAGTCGATCTCAGTGCGCAGCTCCGGCGATCGTTCAAACAAGTAGAAGATCAACCCTGCGGTACACCAGTCGCCGGCACCTGCGGTGTCGGAAATGAAGGGCAACTCGTAAGCACCCAGGCTGATCCAGCTGTCACCGAGCGACGAAGCGCGAAACCGCAAGCCGTCCGGACCACATGTTTGAATCTCGACCGCATGCGGTCGAAGGTCGAAGTTGCTCAGGTCAGCGATGCGATCGTGGGCGTACTTGACGATGCTGGCGCACCGCACGGCGCGAGCAAAGAGTTCGAGGTCATTGCCCATCGTCGAGGGTTCAAACACCACGACGGCACCGTCCTCGGCGTAGCGCTCGGCCAGCGACACGCCCAACCGTGTGGGTCGATCCAGGAAGAACACTCCAGCGGATGGGAGGGGCGAATCAGCATCAGCCAACGCAGACTCGTCATCCCAAAGTGGGCCGCGCTTCGTGCCACAGGCTGGACAAGTGAAGGTGAAGCGATGAGTCGCGCCTGGCTCGCGATCCTTCAGTTCGAGCTGGTGCTGGAAAATGACGGGAGTGCTCCGGCCCGACGTCCGTAGAAGGAACCGAGTATCCGCATCGACACGCTCAAAGTCACTTTGCACCATACGCGAGGCCGAGTCATCGCCGAGGACTCCGACCGGGGTCGTCTTCCAGCCCAGCGCACCAAGAATCCAGAGTACGTTTCCTGCGGAGCCGCCGAGCGTCGGTGGCGCGATTGACCCATCCCGGCGCACGATGACATCCAGCGCGAAGAGCCCAGTGCCAACAATGCGGTGTGTAGAGGTCTTCACTTTCGCGGACGAGGGGGCCGGCGCGATGGCTAAGGTCTCAACCAAACGTGCCACAGGTGGTCAGGAGGACTCTCCGACAACTCGGGGACTGAAGACAGGCTAGAAGTGTAGCCGATGCTCTCCTCATACACGATCGGAAGGTCAAGCCGCAGCGAGGCGAGCAACATGCCAACGCTTCCGATGCGGGAGCCTGCTGGTGACAGGATGGTACGGGCTGGGTCGTCGACCGACGCTTGAAAGGAATCGGCCCGACTCCGGTGGATGCGTGTGATCGTCTCGCAAACATCGGTCGGATCGGATTCGTGGGAGTAGATGACATCGAGCAGGTTCACGTCCCAGTCGTTCAAGATCGGAATCTGGAACTCTCGTAGCAGTTCGTCCCCCCTGCGTGGATTCCACGAAGGGAACGGAAGGATTGGGCATGCTTCGTGCGGCTCAAGGAAGCGATAGATGCGACCGAGCGAAGCCACTGCGTGCTCCGAGAGCTGAGGTATCCAGAGCTTGATGGCCTTGCGAACATCGTAGGTGTCCATGTCGGCTTGAAAGCCGTGAACGTACTGGGGTGCATCGCTGGAAGTGGATGCGGCCTTGATCGAGGGACGATTGCGACCGGCCACCACGATGTGCGCGTTGGCCCCACCTGATCGCTTGGACATCTCGTAGGCTTGCTTGACCACGGGGAAGCACACGCCGCGAGACATCGAACTGGCGTCGACCACGATATCGGTGTAAGACCTGCCGATGGACGCGGCGCAGACTTTGGCAGCCCGGCGGCCCGCGACGTTTGCCGTGTCCTCGGCAACGATGGCAACCGATTCAAACTGCACGTTTCGCCCCTTCAGTTTGGACAAGAGGGCGTCGCGGTTTCTCGTGGCCACCTGTCGAAGGATTTCAGAGACCTCGGGGCGCTCTTCGACCAGGAAGAGGAAGTCAACGTTCGGGAAAGCTGACAGAGCCAGGGGGAAGTGCAGACAAACGTCGTTGAAGCCCAACGTCGCAACGCAGAGAAGCTTGCGGTCAGCGTTGATGAAGTCATGGAAGAACGCTGCACACTCGTCACCACTACTCGCGATGAACTGCATGGTCAGGCTCCGTCGGCGGGAAGCATTGCTTGAAGACCCGACAGGGTGTCCTCGATGAACCCCCCCCGCTGGAGCGTAAGGCCATGCGCCATGCTCGGAAGAGCGCCCAGTTCGAGCAGGCACCAGACCTTGCCCTTGCAGTTGTACTGAGGGACAAAGACCAGTGCCTTGTACGCGAATGCGAAGTGCAGCACGCGTGCAAGGCGCTCGTGGCGATGGAGTACGCGGTCCATCTCGTCCTGCGGAATACCGATGGCGTTGGCCCCATCATCCAAGGGAGCATTCGGTCGAAGAGTCCGCTCGACGCATCGCTCGGCAATCTTCTTGACCAGTTCCCGCACGACGGCGTAGTAGGGAAAGTCCCATTCGTTCATCGCCTGCGTCGCTTGAGTTACAAGCGCCGTGTGCTGTGCCCTCGGAGCGAGATCGGGACTTCGATCCCGAATCACACGGGCGAGCACTTCATCGACAAGGCCACCGGCAAGCCGGATGAACTGCTCGATGTTCGCGTTGCTCGCAGCGATGAGCTTGTCCATGCCGTAGTAGTACGGCCGATCGAACTGGTGCATCAGCTGAATGCGTGCCCCTTCAATCAGCGAGGCCGCAGCCTTGCGCTCGTCTGTGACTGGCTCTTCACGGACGGCGTCGTCCGGCAGCAGGCCCATCTGCGGTGTGCGATTACGCTCGCGATGCATGAGGATGCGCAACGCTGCCAGGGCCTCGTCGGGACGTGCAGTGGCAGGTATCCGCGCCCTCAGCGTATCGACCAGCGACTTGGAGAAGCGCGACTCCCTTGCCAGCTTGTCGATCTGATCTTGCAGTTGCTTCAGCTGTCCGTCAGGCAGCGCGACCGTGTTCTGGCTCAACATCGGGCGCAAGTCTCGCAGCGAGCGGCGTGCAAACTCAGGGATGCCCGCGATATATCGATTCGCGATGTCTGTGGCGATCGGCTTGAACCGCCTTTCTTTGGAAGACCCAAGCTGCATCAACTTGATCAGATAGTCGCGGCCACGGGTGGAGCCTGGCTTCATGTCTTCATCGGCGACAACATCCTTGGCCAGTGCATCGCGATAGTCGTCAGCGGACACAACATCAGGGCGGCACATAAGCCATCGCGAGACGCCCATGGCCTTGGACTTGAGCCAATCTCGCAGTTGCAGGAACTGCGTAGGATGAAGCTCGTGCGCGTCATCAATGATCATCATGGGACGCAGTACGACAGATGGAGCTCCGGGCGCGCTTGACCATGAACGAACGCGCACACCGGTCAGTACCTCGAACACGTCATAGCTCGTATTGAGGAACTCTGACGCCATCTCCTTTTCGTCTGGAGGCACCAGCGACGTGACGACGCGAAAGATCGCCAGTTCGATGTCGCGAGCATATTGACGGAAGGCGCTTGGATCGTCAGCGCCGGTCACCGCGACAACAGACTCCGAGTTCGCGCCCATGACGATCTCGATGTCGTCGGTCGATATCCCCATGCCCTCTAGCTGCCTGAACCAGCCCAACACCGCCTTGGACTGAACAAACGCTCGCAAAAGCGCGGTCCTAGTTTGCTCGGAATAGGGAAGCTCCCATATATCGCGGAAGTTCGTCGTCATCGCCAGGCGATGGCCGAGGACCGCAGGCAAGTCTTCCTTGATCAGGCCGTTGATCGTCAAGACATCGACGAGGTCTTTGTTGATCGGACTGCCGGTCGCATTACAGAGCGTAGACAGGGATTCGAACTCGACGACTTGGGCGATGGTTGTCTTCCCACAGCCCGGCGTGCCGACGACCATTGCAAGCTTGTCGATCAACTCCGCTCGATCCACACGAAAGAACTCCTCAATGGCCACGGGGCTGACCAACGACAGCAGCGTCCGCCGATCAGTGATGAGCTCGGTGCGGCGCTTCTTAAACGGGTTATCCATTGCTTGAATGTCGTTTGCGCCGCGCGAAGAGCGGCTTCATCTGGTGAGGCGTGGCCCCAGCCTTCGATTCAGCCCAGAGAAGCGCCACGGAGTTATTCGGCGTGTTGTGCTCAAGGACCAGCGGCAACCCGCACTGCTTGTAGCCGAACCAGATGTCCCTGCGAGTGTGCTCATCCTCGATGCCGGGGTCGTAGCAACGCCGTAGCAGTGCGACCAGATCCGGATCAGGATATCCGTCACCAATGACGATGTCAGGTGGAAGAACGTACGAAAAAGATGTCGTGTACTTGAACTTGGGGTTGTCAGCCGCGAAGCATGCGATGTCGGCTTCGATCTGACGGCGTGCCTGTTCGGACGCCAGGTGGTGATGCACGTGGATGACACAGTCTGTCGAGAGCGACTCGCCAATCCGCTCCGCGTTGGCTTTGTAGAACTTGTCGATCTTGCCCTTCCACCTTTTGGATTCCTCGTCATAGCGAATCAGGGATGAGCCAGAGCCAGAGAAATCGTCAACCAAGCAGATTGCCTCAAACCAGGGTCTCTCCTTGCTCGGGCCGAAGCGCGCAAGACTCTTCCAAAGCTCGGCCTGGAGGTCATTCCACTTGTCGTCGCTGATTTCGCTAAATGCGACGACCTGCTCGTTGGAGACTCGCCCTTCGTTGTACCTGCGAAAGACATCGATCCGTGCCCCATCGCTAAGCCCAACATAGAGAGTGCGACGCCGCAGAATGTCCAGGCGCCTCGTGGCCAACGGATCGAGGTGAGTCACATACAGTGGAATGCCCAACTCTGCAGCTACGCGCCTGCGCGCGATATGATCAGCGATCGGCATCAGCAGGCTCACAAGGTGGTGCACCTCACGCTGACTGACAAAGACCAGTCGATCCTTCACGAACCGATAGGCGACCTGCCGCTGATAGTCAGTCGGAAACTGGCTCAACCAGTTCAGCAGGGCAACGTGAAAGCGAGTTGCAGGTTGGAATCCCTGATAGCTGTCGTATTTATGATCGATCATCAGCTGCAGTTCGCGAAATTCCTTCGCAAAGTCTGCATCCGACCAATTCAGGAGTTTGCCGATGAGTCTGAAGGCGAGTTCGTGCTTCATCGTATTGACCGGCAGTCACCGCGCATACAGCGCAGATGGGGAGAACCTGAATCCATCATCCGACGGAACAAGACCGCGCAGGTAGGCCATCGTCACCTCTGCCTGATTGTTGCCGGGGGCTCCGAAGTTCCAACAAGAGTCGAGGGCGAAGGAGACTCGCTCACAGCTAAGGCTTAGGCCGGTGCGCAGAAGCTCAAAGTCGTTGCCGTTCTCGTGTCCAGCGTCGCCGAGGCGGAGAATCTCTGAGGTCGAATCGATACCCAGCAACTTGGCCATGTGGTCAACGACCAAGCGCTTGGATGTTGCCCCGTCAAGGACATCTATGGAGTGGCCTGAGCAGAAGACGCGCCAATCTGCCCGGCCGGTGTCATCAAGCCAATGTCGTATGGCGCCCTGGAGCCGCAAGCACTGCTGCGAGCTTTTCAAGCGCATGCTGAACTGACCTCCACGCGCCAGGTCCCCCAGTGACCGACAGAGGTTCCCGTACGCCGAGGATCGGAGCCAGCTCCACAATTCCTTGAAGTCGGGGTTGGGAGCGGGCTGAACGAAGTCGGTATCCAGCCGGCTGATGACGGACCCACTGTAGTAGCCAACAGTGATGTCGCCGTGCAGCGTGGGGTCAAATGACGACCTAAGCGTGTCGTGGAGCGAGTCGCCACGCCCAGTTGCGATTGCGAATTTGAGGCCCTGCCGAATCAAGGAGGAAACCTGATCGACGTGACCAGGGTCCATTCCTTCAAACCGATTTTCCGCTCGGCACAGCGTTCCGTCGAAATCGCATACAACCGCCTTGATCCGAGAAGACGTGAGCCGCTGAGCAAACGCTGCAGCCGCTTCGATCACCTCCGGTC
The DNA here is from genome assembly GCA_001464055.1 of Burkholderiales bacterium Ga0077543. Lineage (GTDB taxonomy): Bacteria > Pseudomonadota > Gammaproteobacteria > Burkholderiales > Burkholderiaceae_C > Rubrivivax. The sequence goes on along the minus strand of LNET01000056.1, from coordinate 2,807 downwards.
GGCCACTAGCAATTGGATGCACGCCTACTGACATCTTACGATTTGACGCCAACTCCAGCCGCGAGACCGGCACTTGGTCAGAGGGCAGCAGGGCAGCAGGATCGAGCGCGTGAATGGCGCGCCCGAAGTCCGGCACAGGCGGCTGGCCCGGGTCGTGCGCCGCCCCCTTGGCAAGCGCCTCCGTTAGCAGCATCGCGTCGATCAGACCGGAGACCGCCAAATCTTGGTCACTGCCGCCGTCGAGTTCGAGTTGCCAACACCGCCCAGGATCGGGGAGCAGGCTTGCGGTTGCAGTGGCCAACGGGCGCTCATCTGGGGAGAAAACGACGAGAGTAAGTGGCGCCGGTGAGTGCAGTGCAATCTGGAGGTGCCGGCCATGTGCGAATTGGCGCAGGTCAGTGACCTGAACTATCGCCAGTGCGGATTCAGCCAGCTTCGACTCCAGGTCGACGGCAAAGGCTTGGCCCCTGGCAGAGTGAACAACCAAGAGGCCGGACCGTTTCGCATCCTCAAGCCCGACTAAGCGGGAAAACGTGTCTCTGCGATTGTCTAGCCGGCCCCGTGAGAGCAAAGGGGCGAGGTTGTGGAAGTCACTTTCGCCGAACAGAGCCCGGTACACCAGCAGGACCGTCGCGAGAAGCGAATTCGTTGCGAGGTACCCGTCCTTGACCCAGTCCATCTGGAACGCGAAGGCGCGCACCGCATCGTTCCCGCGTGCAAGGTCAAGCAACGGGTTGCACTGAGTGAGCGTCAGCGCGGCGCAGGCCAGGTCCGCCGCCTCCGCAGCGCGAGCAGCAGCAAGAATGTCACGGTTCTTCCCCTCCGCGGAAAGCAACAGCGCTCGTGGCGATAGCCGCCTTAGGAGTGCCGCGAATTCAAGGGGGGTGACGGCAGTGGTCGGCGAGTGATGTGCCAGTTCTCGAAAGAGAGCTACGGCAAAGGCAGCCGAATACGACCCGCCGGACCCGACGACCACCGCGTAGTCGCCGCTCCACCGGTTCAGGAAGTGGCCTAGGCGAGCGACATCCTGCTTCGCAACCCATTGGTAGGTGTCGGCGAAGGCATCAAGTTCATCGGAGTACGGCTTGCCCAATCTTCCCCCTGTAGTTGGCGTCGTCAGTCTGCGCGTCGATCAACCACCGCTCATGGTAGCTGCGCCCGAGGTCAGGTATACCCAAACGATGGACTCGTGAGGCCTGACTTCCAGGGCGCGACGAGGATGTGCATCGTCAGCAAAGCTAGGCAGGCACGCCTACACGAGACAGATTGAGCTTGAGAAGCCTTGTTCGGACCTCGATGGCGGTCATTGCAGGCGTGTAGTCAGTCCATCCGTAGGCTTCCGCGACGGCCTTGTCCAACTGCTGATGGGCCGACTGCAGCCATGGCGGCAGGTCGTTATACAGCTTGGTCAGCGTTCGCTTCGCGGCTTCGTCTTTGGTCTCTGGCCGCGCCGTAGCCCTCTGCGCGTATAGCGAAATGGTCCTGCCCAACGGAACGATGTCCGGCGTCCACTCGGTCCACTCCGGCAGATTGAGCCACGGCTCTCGCAAGTCGTACAGCCGCTTTGCCGCGTCAGCGACGGCGGTAGCGTTGGCGACTGCCCCAGGCGCCAATCCCGCAGGTATGAGCGCTCCCTTGGTAGTGGGCTGGACTTGTTTGCTGGCCGTTGCCGCCGGGGTCAGGCCGTACGGGAACGGATAGGTATCGAACGATGTCGTTGGCGTGTACCAGGGACGATCGTCAAGGGCAGTTCCAAGGCGGAGCCACCACAGGACGTGAAGACGCCTCTGCAGAATGCCAAAGGTCGTGTCGTCGCAACGAGCGAAGGCAATGAGCACGTGGCCGGGCAGTACGCTCACGTGCATCCAAGTGAAAATGCGGTGCTTGGCCACCTCGCGGCAGCCCAGCGCGTGCAGCGCCACGTCCCGTCACCCATCACGACTTTGCGGCTGCGTATCGCCGCAGCCTTCCTCAGGCTGCTGCCCCGACATCCGTGTAGCCTCCGCACAAACGCTAGCCGACGTTTATGGCACTGCAAGACTAGCAGATCGGCGACCTGCGATATCACGAAGCCCACGCTCCGGGACGGCCGGATGAAGCGCAGCACGGACACAGCACGCTCGCCGTGCTGACGGTACCCGCGTCACGGCGACCACACAGCCGTTGTCGGCGCGGGGCGCGCGCACTGCGCTAAGATGTAAGGATGAGTTCGTTGATCCGAGCGCTGTTGATTTGGTTGTTGGTGCTGGCAGTACCCGCGCAAGGTCCTGCTGCCGCGACCATGGCGTTTTGCGGACCCAATCACCATGGCGGCGGGGCAGCCACTCAGATGCAGCCCGCCGCAGCGGCTGGTCACGCACATCAAGACGGCGTCGGTGCGCAAGGGCATGAGCATCACCAAACTGCGGCCCTGGCGGACGAAGAGTCGGTCACCCCAGCCGTCGCAGCAGCTTCTGCCAAGGTGGGGGATATCAGCAAGCACAAGTGCAGCGCCTGCGCTTCTTGCTGCTCGCTCAGCGCGATGCTGAACACGGTGCTGGCTGTGCCGGCACCGGTCTTCATGCCCGCGGTGTTCTCCATCGTGGTGCCGAGCGTCGACGCGTTCGCCGCCGACGGCCCCGACCGCCCCCCTCGATTCGTTCTCGCCTAGCTGGCGGAGGCTCGCCGCGTGCGCTGACACGCGAGTCCTCGCCAGGTCCTGTCTCTTCCGTGCTGCGCATGCGGCATCGGAATTCCCAGACTTTGACGCGAGGACACCATGGTCCACTCCCCTCCCATTTCTGTTTCTGTCGTGGCTAGGCGCCGGC